>JAHEDG010000004.1 GCA_024641335.1 Candidatus Zixiibacteriota bacterium | reverse complement strand
CGAGGATATTCCCCGTTTGGGAGAGAAAGGCATCGCCAGGCTGAAAGAATCTCTCGATAATGTGAATGTCTTCGCGTCAAGGCTGAAAAGCTACGAATCCGATGGTATCGGGGTAACTACCTATCTTGACCATGATTACCCCGAAATTCTGAGGAAAATAGACGATCCTCCTCCAGTATTATACTATAAGGGGGACATAGATGCCTGGGACCAGGAATATATCGCTATGGTCGGTACTACCCGGCCCACTCAGGCGGGAATCCGCCTGGCCGTGGATCTGGCCAGAGAGCTTGTCAGGCGGGGGTTTGGGATTATTTCAGGCCTGGCTTTAGGGATAGACGGCGCCGCTCACCTCGGAGCCATAAAGGAAAACGGCCGTACCATCGCGGTGCTGGGATGCGGTATTATGGAAATATATCCGGCGGAAAATGTACCTCTGGCCGAGTCTATCATGAAAAAAGGGCTTATAATCTCCGAGTATTCTCCATACAAGCCTGTGGGCAAATCGAGACTGGTCCTTCGCAACCGGCTGATCTCGGCTCTTTCCCGCGCGGTAATCGTGGTCGAAACCAATGTCGATACCAGGGGCGAACTTCGAACGGCCGGATATGCCTTGAAACAGGCCAGGCCGCTTTTTTATGGCGTGCCGGACGGAACCCTGAATGATGAAACAATCGGGGAGTATCCCGGAGTTATTATTAATGATGTCGATTCTGTTGACGAAATATTAAAATACCTAGTCTGAATGATAATTGTTTTTTCAAAGTATGATAGAAAAGGTTACGGGTCGGAATATATCGAGGCCCGTAGAAAAATCGATGTCCTTAGCGGTCTTATAAAAAGCCGCACTGTTTCCCGCGGGGACGCTTTGGATATCTACAGGACGATAGAATCGGATTACAGGCGGTTTGACCCCGCTCGAGGGGATTTATTCGCCATGATCTATAAGAGCAGGGTGGTCAGGTTGATCGAGCAGTTTGGAGAGGGAGTTCGGGATGAAGGGTAAGATGCAAAGCGACGCCTTCCTGCAGATCAAGGAACGGGTGCGGATGGAGGAGAAGGTCGAAGACAGCAGATTTATCGCCACGGCCCAGCCGGTCAATAGCGAGGAAGAGGCGGTCGCCTTTATTGCCGAAATGAAAAAGGAATATCACGACGCCACCCACAACTGCTGGGCATGGAAAACCGGACATGGAAGAGTAGCCAGATACCGTTTTAACGATGACGGCGAACCGTCGGGTACGGCCGGACGGCCAATTCTCAAAGCGATCGAAGGACGAAATATCTCCAACGTCAGCCTTGTAGTCACCAGATATTTCGGAGGGACCAAGCTCGGCACCGGCGGACTGATGCGCTCCTACGGCAAACTGGCGCAGGATCTTCTGAAAGCGACCGAAGCTGAAAAAAAATACGTCTCGCAGGAGCTGAAATTCTCCGTCAGTTTCGATTTCGTCAGTGTCGCCCATAATATCATCAATACTTTCTCGGCTGAACTGAAGGATTCGCAATACGGAGAGGACGTGACTTTTATAGTGGATATCAGATCGTCGAAATATAAATTATTCAGAGATAAATTAACGGAAGCTACTAATGGTCAGATCCGGTTCAGGTAAAGTAATGTGCGTCGGTCTGGGCCTTTGCGCCATGGACTATTCATATTTGGTGGATAAATATCCTCGTCTCGACGATAAAGTCGACGCCTCTGGGTTTTCCCGACAGGGGGGAGGACCTGTTCCCACCGCTCTTTGTGTGCTGGCCAAGTTCGGTGTCTCCACGGCCTTCCTGGGGAAATGCGGACAGGACCATGAAGGCAAACTGATCAAAGACGAACTGGCCCGATTCGGAGTGAATATCAAGGGGTTGATACTCGATGCCGACTCCAGGACACCACGGGCATTCGTTATAGTCGACGGTGAAACCGGAAAAAGAACCGTGATTCTCGACCGCACCGAATCGTCGGTGATGGCCCCGGACGAGTTGAATATCGGACTTATTCAAAAGGCCAAATTTCTGCTTATCGACGGCCGCGAACCGGACTCTTCGAAAACAGCGGCTATCCTGGTGAAAAAGGCCGGAGGAGAGGTCATTCTCGACGCCGGATCGCAGAGGAAAAATATCGGTGATTTACTCTCGCACGTGGACCATCTGGTGGCCTCCAACAGGTTCTCTATGGAATTCACCCAGGAACTGGATCCCGGAAAAGCCGCCCTGAATCTGGCTCACATGGGATTCAAATCTGTGGTAATTACATCCGGACACAAAGGGTGCGTAGCCGCCACAGCCGATGGAGAACTGTTCCAGCATGAAGCCTTTAAGGTTGACGTTGTAGACACGACCGGCGCTGGCGACGTTTTTCACGGCGCCTATATCTACGGCCTGACCAACGGATGGGAAATCCCGCAAATTCTGAAATTCGCCTCGGCCGCCGCGGCCTTGAAATGCACCAGGCTGGGAGGCCGAAGAGGAATACCCGATCTCGAAGAGGTGGAAGCTCTTATTCAATCGATCACGGCCAATTCCCGGACAGACGAAAAATAAACAAGGTTCCGCTGATAATCTATGAGATAACCTCGACGGGCCGCCGCCGGGCGATCAGGTTTTTTCCATATTACGATACCGCTCGGTGGTAAATCCGGGGGTGCAGATACAAAAGAATACAAGATCCGCGCCGCCTGTATTGGTGATCCTCTGCGCCGCCCCGGCCGGTATCATGACTACGTCGCCGGAGCTTACCATGACCGGAGACGATTTACCGATCTCCATCCTGCCCCGGCCAGATATGATCAGATATCGTTCATCGATGCCATCGAGATAGTGCCAGGAGGTAGTCACTCCCGGTTCGACTCTGGCCTCGGCTATCGACATGATCTCATCGTCGGGGAAATTCACGGCTTCTATGATAAAACACCGTTCGTCGGTATAGAATTCTTTCCCGATATTTCTTTTAATTATCGCCGGTTTCATCTCGGTTGCTCCCGCAAAATCATCATCAAACTGATAAACGCTTATAGGCGCAGATATCGGCGGAGGTCAAGAGATAATTCCGGCATATTCCTATTTATGATTCGGGCTTGTTAAATATTATAATACCGCGTATTATCTGGAAAAATGGAGGCCACCTTGCCAGTTGATCTCGCGATCCTGAAATTTTTCAATATCACCATCGCCTTGCCGCTATTCGATCATCTCTTTACATGGATCTGTGATTTCAATATCTGGCGCTGGCCGGCAATCATGGTCGCGGTATCCCTTGTCTGGAAAGGCGGTCCCAGGGGACGATGGATGGTGCTGCTGGCGGTATTGGCGACGCTTATAATAGACCCGACAATATATAGAATTATCAAACCCCTGGTCGGACGAATCCGTCCCTGCCGCGACCCAGCGCTCGAATGGGTTCGGACTATTGCCGGCTGCGGCGGCCTGTATAGCTTTCCATCGTCGCATGCCGCCAATTTTTTCGGGTTGGCCTTTGTGATAGGCTCGTTCTACAAAAGAACCCGATATTATCTTTATACTGTGGCTGTTCTGGTAGCTGTCGGCCGGGTATATCTCGGAGTTCATTATCCATCCGATGTTCTGGCAGGCGCGGTCTATGGTACGGCAATAGGTCTGGCGGTAGTTTACTTTTCGAAAAAAACTTGCGCCGGAAAGGATAGGCGGCTATCTTCACGCTCTGAAAAAGACTGACGAGTGAAAGTATCGGAAATTTCGACGAGCTCTAAAATGGCCAACAGATTCATTAAAATAACCAGGGGAGACATCACGGAATCGACAGCCGATGCCATAGTCAACGCCGCCAATAATCGCTTATGGATGGGCGCCGGAGTGGCCGGAGCGATAAAACAGCGGGGTGGACAAAAGATTGAAGATGAGGCCGTGGCTCAAGGGCCTATTCAAGTCGGAGAGGCCGTGATCACTACCGCCGGAACGCTTCCCAGTAAATATGTTATCCATGCCGCGGTAATGGGACAGGATCTTAGAACCGACGAGAACAAGATCTGGATGGCCACTTATAACTCCCTGCAAAGAGCCGAAGAACTGAATCTGGTTTCCATAGATTTCCCGGCTCTGGGGACAGGGGTCGGAGGATTTCCGTTGAACGAAGCCGCCGGAATAATGATCGAGGCCGCGCGAAAATTCCTTGGTGATTCGAATTCGCTAAAGATTGTCGGTCTGGTTCTATTTGATGATAACGCGTATAACGCCTTTAAAACAGCGCTTGGCGCCGACAACCTGGAGGTTTAATATGACTGAACAAAAATCAAAGCCGGCCTTATGGTTTCAGGCCATTAGACCATTTTCATTTACCGCCTCGGCGGTTCCGGTCTTGGTGGGATCGTTCCTGGCCTGGCGCGAGATGGAAACCGGTTTCAACTGGGGAATTTTTATCATCGTGCTCTTAGCCGGTGTTATCTATCACGCCGCCACCAACCTGATCTCCGATTATTTCGATTTTATCAAGGGAGTGGATACAAAAGATACTTATGGATCATCCAAAATTCTGCCATTCGGCCTGATGACCCCAAAACAGATACTGACCGGAAGCATAGTGCTCTGGCTAATCGGAATAGCTCTCGGTTTGTGGCTGGTCTATCTGGCCGGAACCCCGATCCTGATATTAGGGATACTGGGACTTATCGGGGGAGTTTTTTATACTGCCGATCCTATCGGCATCAAGTATAAAGCTCTCGGCGATCCCTGGGTATTCATCATGATGGGCCCTCTGATGGTTTTGGGAGGGTACCTGGCGCAGGGACTGACATTCTCCTGGCATGTTATCTGGGTGAGTCTGCCGATCGGTTTTCTGGTAGCGGCCATTTTGCACGCCAACGATTTCAGGGATATCGAAGATGATTCCAAAGCCGGAATCAAAACCGCCTCGATTCTCGGAGGACGGGTTTTCGCGGCGCTGGTCTATTATTTTCTGCTGATCGGCTCCTACCTGTCGGTGGCGGCAATGGTTATCGCCGGGATCGTTTCCCCGTGGGCGCTGATAGTCTTCCTGACCCTGCCGGCAGCTATGAAACTGATGAAAATGATAACCCCAAAAACAATGAAAACCGATCGGTCGCTGGCGTTGGTGGATGTTCAAACGGCGCAATTTCATTTTCTGTTCGGATTGCTGTTAACTGTATCTTTCGTCTTGAGCAAGTTCATTGTCTGATTCAAAAAATCTGCGCTCCTTGATCATCGGGGCGGCCGCGGCCGCCCTGTTCTGGTATATTCTATTCGACCTGCAGGCTGTTAATTTCTGGTGGGGAATGACCTCGGCATCAGGTATCCTGGCTGTATGGTCCGTATTCTTTGCCGGAAATAAGAGAAGAGAAATATTCCGTCTCGAGCTTTTCCATATAGCCGCCGGATTGGCCTTTGCCGCTGTCTTATATGTCATTTTCTGGTTAGGAGATTATTTTGCCAAGCTTCTCTTCGATTTCGCCTCGGGACAGATAGAATCGATCTATGCCAACAGAGAGCAATTGGAAAGCTGGAAGATCGGACTTTTGCTCTTTTTCTGGATAGGGCCGGCCGAGGAGATATTCTGGCGGGGGATGGTGCAGAGAGTTTTAAGCGATAGATTCGGGGCCAATATCGGATGGATTGCCGGAGCCTTACTCTATGGAGCCGTTCACCTTTGGGCCGGGAATTTTATCCTGTTTATGGCGGCCTTGATCTGCGGTCTTTTCTGGGGCTGGATCTATAAGAAGTTTGGTTCCTTGTGGCCGGGGATTATCTCCCATGCCGTTTGGGATGTTATCATTTTCCTGATTATCCCCATTTAAAAAAAGAACCCGCTTTGTGACGGGTCCTCTAATGATTATTTGAAATAAGATCGGTTATTCGATTAGAGTTTCTTAATCCAGTTGGAGATGACATTGACATGCCCGAGTTCGAATTTGGATAGGAAGGTCAGCATCTCCTTTGCCGCGGGATCTTCGAATTTCTCTATCTGCCCCTTATAATAATCATATGCTTTTTGCTCGAGTTCCAGGGCCATATTCAGGATCTCGAGAATATTATCGGTCGCCTCGAGCCGTTCCAGCCGCCTCTTATGGACATCGGCCATCTCCTCCGGAATCTCCGGAAGACCGTTCTTGCGCATTAAATCATTATAGGTTACCCATTTTTCGGAGCGGATCATGCTATCGTATTCTCTTTCCAAAAGCCAGTAGTGGTCTTTTTCTTCTCCGGCCAGCTTTTGAAGCATCTCGGATATCTCCGTATTATCCACTTTTTCAGCCGCTCTTTTGTAGAAAACATAAGCGGCTAATTCGGCGTTTATTCCGGTACTCAGGACATCCAGTGATTTTTGTTTAGAATCATTCATCTATCGCTCCCTCGATTTTTCAATTCTACCGATTTTATGATACGATTGTGAAGATATAAACGGCCGGGTGATTTGTCAACCTGTGTATATCGGCACGAAGAGCGGCCTGTTATTCTAATGATTAGCATTTTTCCCAAGGCCGAAGATTGTGTAGGGGTAATTTGAGAAACAGCATAACCGAGTAGATCATTACCGCCTAATATAGTAACCTATTGAAAGAATGTCGCTTAGATTAAAATATGATGTTTTTTGCCATCCAGGGAACTCTTTTATAAATATTATCGTTTTGTAAATATTACTGGAGGGCTAATGGATGTCACGATGAAAGTAAGAGAGTTAATAGAACTTTGCCGGTCGGAGGGTGTTCCTTTGACTCAGCAGAGAATTGAGATTTACAAAGCTCTCATTTCGTCGAGGGAGCATCCTTCGCCGGAAGCCATATACAGGATTTTGAAGGATAACTATCCTACACTTTCATTGGCTACCGTTTACAACAATCTTGAAGTTTTGAGCAGACTCGGAGTGGCGCGGAAATTGAACCCGCTTTCGGATCATGTCCGCTATGACGGTGATATGTCGTCGCATATCCATTTTGTCTGTCTGGATTGTAAGAGTGTGGAGGATATAGAACCGGATGATCTGGAATCATTTCAAATCCCCGATCTGCCTGAGGACGGACGAAAATTAATAGCCAAGAGTATTCAATTCACCGGAATATGTGAGAAGTGTCAAAACAACTAACAGGAGGATTAATGAGTTTACGCGTAGGAATGAAAGCCCCCGATTTTACGATGAAAGGTGTTTTCAAAGGTGAGTTTAAGGAATTTTCCCTTTCCGATCATAAAGGTAAGTGGATCGTGCTCTTTTTCTACCCGCTCGATTTTACCTTTATTTGCCCGACTGAGATTAGGGAGTTTTCAAGGCGTAATGGTGATTTTGAGAAACTTAACGGTAAGGTTTTCGGCGCCTCGGTCGATTCGGTCAATTCGCATAAAGCCTGGATCGAAGGAGAGTTGGGAGAGTTGACCTATCCGCTTCTATCCGATATTACCAGGAAGACATCAATCGATTACAACGTATTGCATGACGACGGAACCGCGTTGCGCGGAACCTATATTATCGATCCCGAGGGAATAATCCGTTGGATGGTTGTCTCTGATATGGATACCGGACGCTCCGTCAAAGAAATTTTACGTTCGTTGGCCGCTCTGCAAACCGGTGAAAGATGTCAGGTCGAATGGGAACCGGGAGAAAAGACTTTAGGCGCCGCTTAACATCAGGTTATTCCGTCGAGACTGTGCTTTTGGATATAATTTGAGGGAAGAAAGCACGACATTCCTGGCGCGATATCGAAAGGCCGGAGACTTTGAAGACTCCGGCTTATTTTATTGTCTGATAAATTTTCAGGCGATGTTCCCGAAGGTTCCAGGTCTGACAGCCGGGGAGAGAAGCTTAATATTCATGTTCCAGGCTCATGACATTGAGAAAGTCAGATCCACCTTTGGCGAACCGGATTATATTTTCAATTATATCGTCCCAATGTTCCGGAGTGTCGAATGGAGATGCCGCTCTGTGGGGAGAAAGCAGGATATTATTCAGCCGATGAAATGGGAATTTTGTCGGGTACTTCCGTCCCTCGCTATCCGGTTCCGGTCGATATTCGTACCAGACGTCGATAGCGGCTCCGGCGATGGTTTTCCTGCTTAATGAATTGTACAGGCTTTTCTCGTCGATAACGGCCCCTCTGGCGACATTGACCAACAAACCATCGGGGCCCAAAAGCTCCAATTCTTTCCCGCCTATCAAGCCTTTTGTTTTCGAGGTCAGCGGGACTGCGATAATCAAAATATCGATCGCGGTTAAAAAGTCACTCAGATTTTTTAATTCGTATTTCTCGATAGGAGTGGGCGGAGTCTGATATGAAACCCTCCAGTCACGTTTTACGGCGGCGAACCGCAGATCGAATCCGGCGAGAAAGCGATGAACGTTGCGGTTGATCGCCCCATAACCGAGAAAACCGATTTTTCGATCTCTTAGAATATCGGAGCAAATCGTATCATCATTAACCTGCCATTCTCCCGCGGCCATGCGGTTGTGATGAGATATAATCTTGTTTGTCAGGGTCAGGAGCATGGCTACGGTATGCTGGGCGACCGCATAGCTGTTACCGTGATTATTGCACAGGCATATAGATCTGGTCTGGTTCAGTTTGCGGAACAACTCTACCAGATGTTGGGCCCCCGCGCCGGGACCCATGAAAAGAACCAGTTGTTTTGCGGATTTCAGTAGATCAATAGTCGGTTTCCACCCGATCATGATGTCGATATCAGGAGCGAGCTTCATCAGCGTATCAGGCTCGTAATCTGATGGGAATACCAATCGAACTTCGGGATAAGCGACCAGCTTCTCTTCGATATATTCGCGTATTTTGGTTTCCGTTCGGTAGATAAACAGGACTCTGGTTTCTTTTCTCATCGATTTATTTTACCTTGAATATCCCCCGGTTCAGTTGATCGCGGCAACCGGAGAAGATATTATTCAACAAACTCATTAAGTCAACGGAATTCGATTGTCGCGGGGAAGATTAAAAGCCCGGCGCGGAGATTTCCTCGTCGGGCTTCGGCTTTAAATCCGTGTTTGCGAGTCTTTATCCGGCGGGGGGGCAGGCTCCGCATGGAATCATTCCGGGTCCCCCTTTGAGGAATCCGACCATATAAGTGACATCGAGTCCATTATAGGTGCACGAACCGTTGACATCGCCGGTTACGAACCATGTGTTGCCGGGAGTACATTCGCAGGAGTATGGCGGTACAGCCCCTCCCTTGAAATAGTTGACCGAGTAAACAACATCGAGTCCATTGAAACCGCCCGACTGGTTGACGTCGCCGACAGCGTAATCGCAGCTGGATTGAGCGATATATATAGTAAACGCGGCGTTGGAGATATCCTCCGCGCTGTTGGAGCTGCCGTCATAAGCGATAATCCTGATATAAGCGTTGGTAGTCTCGGTCGGGTTAACCGTCCATGTGAACAGTCCGTCGTTGCCTTCACCGGCCGCTATTTGGGAAAATGGTCCTCCGGGGCCGGTAGTGGAAAGAAAAATACTGATAGATGTCACGTTGATATTGTCTGTAGCGTTCCAGGAAATCAGTTGTTGGGAATATGCGGCCCATTCCTCGCCACCATTGGGGGAAAGTACGGCCACAACCGGGGGGATAGTATCCGGTTCGGACGCCTGGAATTGAATATTGATAGTGGTATCGTGCGCTACCGGAATATTAGTAATGCGAACGGTATCGGGTATCCCGTACGACGTATCCGGACGGTAAACAAGATTATAGTTCTCGGGCGGGATCAGAATAGTATATAGTCCGAGAGAATCGGTGGAATTACCGGGCGTATAGATCTCGAATCCGGATGAGTTAATATACGCAGAGGCATGAACGTGGTGGAAGGGCGCGCCGTCGGAATCGGAAACCAACCCGTTGACTACCATCCCGGTATCCAGGGTAGCGGGAATATAGGTATCGCTGTTTAGCAGCTGGTCGTACAATTTTTTCGCTGTCAGACGCCTTGCTTTGGAGGGCTCGATTTCTATATGGTAGGTTCCGGGAGCCACCGCGGTAGCGAAGTAACCGTTGATATCGGTATGATCGCCTACCAGAGGAAGGCTTTCGCTGTTGGACGGATTAATTATATCGATATCGACATTTAATATCCCTTGAGCGGATTGATTTCTCACCAGTCCCGAAAGTAATATTCCCCATGGAACGGTGGGATTGATAACAAGATCACCGGTAATATTCTGATTATGCATGCGAAGACAGGCGGTATAGGGAGGGGTTCCCACCGGCGGATTGAAATCGATATTGAAAAGGCCGGTCGGGACTACTACCTGGTAGAAGCCGGCGGAATCACTGTTATTCCATGGAGTAAACAGATCGAAGCCGGTTGACGCGTCGGTAATATCTATTTGGGCGTTAAAAATCGCCGTGCCGTCGGGATTCCGTACGGTTCCCGAAAGCAGATATCCCCACAACAGATTGAAATCGAGCGCAGCATCGTTGGAAACAACAAAATTATATACGATCGCCGGCAGCAGACGATTGATCGGCAGCGGGGCGACATTAACCTCGTACGTTCCCGCGGGTACCAGCATTTGATAGTTGCCGTTGATATCGGTATTATCGTTAGGCGTGTAAACCTTTAGGCCGGTGACGACATCCCGGGCGTCAAGATCGGCGTCGACAACCGGGGCATTATTGGGATTTCTGACGGTGCCGGAAATGAAATAGCCGTTTACGAGAGTGACATCCACAGTAGTATCGCCGCTGACAAGTACACCAATCAATTCGACAGGAACATATCTCGGATTTTGTATGCTGCCTCTGTACCTGTAAGCTATGGTAAATGTCCCGGATGGAAGAACGATTTCATAAAAACCGGTATCGTCGGTATTGTCGCTGGGAGTGAAGAGTTTATATCCGGTCGAATCGTACACGTTAAGATCGACATCGAGTATGCCGTTACCCTGAAAGTCCGTTACGGTTCCGCTAAGATAATTGCCGGCCTGTAAAGTCAGGTTAAGGGTCATATCGGAATTAATAGTGATATTTTCCATATATACCGGGATAAGGCCGGTGGAAGTTCTTGGCCTGAAGCTTATATCATAAATGCCCGGGTCAACCGCGCTGATACTGTAGAATCCCGCGGCATCGGTGGTATCTTTGTAAATGCCGATAATATTTCCGTCGGCGCTGTACATCTGTATCGCCACGTTCGGCAGAAGGGCCGAATTATTGTCTCTGATCGTCCCTGAAATAGTAAGGGCAGATGCGGCAATCGGCAGCGCTAAAAAAGTTAACACGATCAGCAGAAACGGTAATTTTCCGATGTCGATTTTCAACATGTTTCTCTCCTCGGATGGTATTTTCTCTATGATGCTATCTCACCAATATCATGTTATGGGTTTTGGACTCCCGTGAAGCCCGCAGTTTGTAAAAATACAAGCCGCTGGCCACGGGTTGGCCGTTATTGTCGGTACCGTCCCAGGGAGTCAGGTAATTTCCGGGAGGCTGCACTCCCGGATAAAAGGTTCTGACGCGCTGGCCGAGGACGTTGTATATTATAATCGAAACGTCGCCGGCGATAAACAGGTTATATGAAATCGTAGTTATGCCGTTAAAAGGATTTGGATAATTTTGTTTGAGGTCGAAATCTCCCGGCAGCGCGGATCCTGTTTTAAAAAGAAACAGCGTTATTGACGTATCCGAAGTAATTTGAAAACCTGTCAGCCGCCGCTGGTCGAATGCGCTTCCCTGCGTGGGTGTGAGATCGATCGAATAAATATCCCGCGGTACAGTGACATCTGCAGTGCCGAAAATATCGGTGTTATCGTGCGGAGTAAATATGGTATTCCCGGAGCTCTCCGATATGAAATCCAGATCGATATTTTCCAGGGGCATTCCGGCTAAATTGACTACCAGGGCGGAAAAAATATAACCCCGCTCCAAAACTATATCATCCCAGATCGTATCCTGTACGATAAGCACGGTTCCCAAATCCGCTCCGACGTATCCGCTGCCGCGCGGCGGTGAAAATACTATATCGAAACTGCCGATAGGGGCGAAAACATGGTAATAGCCGGATGAGTCGGTCAGATTATCGGGAATGAAAACTTTCGATCCGGTAAGAGTATCTGAAAAATTCAATTCTATATTCGGCAGGCCGGCGCCTGACGAGTCGGTTATCCTGCCGGAAAGATTGACCTTGGGAACTTCCGGCAGGGTGAAATCAAAGCTCGTATCGCTGTTTATGGCAGCTCCTGTAACCACCAGCCGGTCGTATATCGAGCCCGGAGGAGGCTGTACTCTGATAGTGTAGGTATCCGGCAATAGGGATATAGTCGCCATACCCAGACTATCGGTTTTATCGTTGGGGGTGAATAATTTTATCCCTGTGCTTTCCTGAATAATATCGAGATCGGCCAATTCCAGCGGATTGCCGGTGGAATCATGCACAAAGGACGATATCAGCCAGCCAGATTGAAGAGTCTGATCGCGAACCAGATCGGTATCGATAGCCACGCTGTCTATGGCCAGGCCTATGTATCGGCTTCCCGGAGGAGGGACATAGCGCAGCTGGAAAAGACCGGTGGGGACTACAATATTGTAAAAGCCCGCCGTATCGGTTTTGTTGGCGCCCAGGTAAATTTTTTCGCCAGTATTCATGTTTCTGAAATCGACGCTGATATTTTCAATAGCCTGTCCATTTGTATCCGTAACATATCCGCTGAAAAACATTCCCGAAGAGAGAATAACATTTAATTCTGTATCGGCAAAAACAGCCAGCGAATCAATCTGTAACGGCCGCCAGCGGCTTCCGCTAAGCAAATGCTGGAATCTGATTCGATAATCACCTGAAGGAACCACTATCCAGAATGCCCCCGTAGTGTCGGCGGAATTATCGTTGGGGGTAAAGATCCTGACCCCAGTGGAGATATTGTCGGCGTCCAGATCGACCATGCCGATACCCAGACCGTCCGGGCTTCTGACTGTCCCCCAGAGTACTTTTCCGAAATCGAGAGTTATATCGATTTGAGGATTGGAATTGAAGAGCGACTCATTATATCTCCATTGTCCGAGGAGATGCGAACCGGGAGGAGGGGCGTAAGAGATATTATAAACTCCGTTAGGCACGCAAACGGTATAAAATCCGCTCATGTTGGTATTATCGCCTGGAGTAAGCAACCGTTCGCCGGTTATGGCGTTGTCAAAATCGAGATCGGCGCCGGCCACGGGACCGCCGTTGGGATCAAATACATATCCCAGGACACAGGCAATCAACAGATCTTTGCCGTAAACTCTGGCCGCGATTAAAGAACCAAGGATCGCCAGAAATATAAGGTATCGGGATGCCGATCGCGGATGCATAATCCTCACAACACGATTTTCAGGTTAAGCTTATTTGTCACCGCTGTTTCCAGAAAAGGGGCGAAGGCTTTTCCCGGGGTGAAGATCCCGGTTATCCAGGCAATATGGAGATGATTCCAGAGCCTGGAGAAGCCCAGTATGATATCGACCTCCGAACCTATCTGATCGCTGATACCATTGGGACGAGCCGGAGGATCGACCAGATTCCCCCTGATTTTATTGTCGGGGTATTGTTGAGTGTATTTGTGGTAAATCAGTTCAACTGAAGCGTTGGATAACGGTCTTACTCCCGCTCCCAGGGTGGTGATTTTCAAATTGCAGAGTTCCGGGTCCAGGACTTCGCCATAATACTGCACCGATTTAAATCCGGCGAAATCGCTGGTGTTATCCTGGTATCCGGTTTGCCGGTAATCATTGCTGATGTTGTCGCCGCCGGTTTTATCGCCAGAGCCCCGGGCATATGCCGCGGTTATCGATGGAAAGAACTTGACGTTTTTAGCGGACAATACAATGCCCAAATCCAGAGCATCGGCCTTTTGAGTTTTGCCTTTATCGTGTCCGCGCAGGACCGAAAATTCAGCCCAGGAATCGATCATGGGTATAATATGCCCCGAATACCCAATTCCATAGTATACAGGTTCTCTTTTTCGGGTTATGTCACTGTCGCTTCTTTTCAAAATATAGCTTCTTATAAAACTCTTTTTATTGAGATACCAGCGTGCCTGGGCGAAAAGATCTGTCCATGTATTATACTGATCGCTAATAGAAAATGACGAATGAATATAGGCGGTTTCCAATACCAGCGGTTCTCGGCCATAATAGTACACTCTGAGGGCGTCAAGGTATTCATCGAAGAGCCATTCACGAGGCTCATCGAAATCCTGACGTCCTATTTGGGCGGTCAGACCCGTCACTCCCAGGTTGGTGGCCAGAATGTATAGCTGAGATATATCGGGATCGAATTTACTCGAAGGTTCGGGTACCCTTTCGTTATCTATGATGATTCTTTTTCTCAGACGGAGCTGAAAAAATGATCTCAAACTCTGATTCCAGAATCCGGCCGATTCGAGTCGGAGATCAGGTTCGGCGTCCCGGTAATCTGACGGAAAAAGATCGTATAGATCGTATTCCTGCTCGCTTTTAATTGTCTGACGGTAATCGGTTGTAATTTTTAATGTTCTGCCGGAATTATCGTCACGAATACTGTATAAGGAATTAGAAAAAACAAGATCCTTGAAAAGATCTGTCTCCCTGGGATTGATAAAACCGGTAGGATCGTCAACGTCGGTTTTCTCATTGAGAATAATTATCAGACCTGAAATTTCGATGGTATCCGGAGCCACGCCGTCTATGGAAAAATTTGTTATGGTTCCCTTGATTTTATCGCTGTCTTTAATATCGCCGATACTGATTTTTTTGGCTTCCCATATCTTATCCCTGACCTTGCAGCTTACCTCTACTCTCTGCCCGATTTTTAACGACGATATTCCGGAATCGGCGCCGGGAAACTGGGTATCTTCATCGATTTCGATCGTTATTCCGTACATGACTATAAAACCGCCATTCTTATTGATTCCCTGAATCGGGCCTCTCAGTTTTGGCCTGCGAGGTTTGGGCAGCTGGGAGATGTCGGTGGCAACAAAAGCGCCGGTCGTATCCCAATGACCCTTGATCTCGACAGCGGGAATTTGTTCAAAATCCAGCTTCATATACTCCGGCTGGCCGCAGTTTGCGGAGTCGGGTAATGTCATCAAATATAGCGCTAAAACCGAGGTGATTCGAATCGGGAATCGACTAAATACGCGCCGCAGCTTCGGTTCGGGCATTAACTCCTCCAATATCTGTTTTGTTCTTATTTCAATAACTCCAATGCATCCCTCAAAAGCGTTGGGGCTACCGTGCGCCATCGAGGGCGTAACAAATATAACACTGAAAGGCGAAGCAAAGTTGCCGCCTGCCACCAATAAACCCGTTTTTTTAGTTCTGATTCGGCTATGGGATAAGCCTGGCAGAACTCGGCTTTACCAAGGTTGAGATTTTTGGTATTTTCCGGCGACTGCAGAACCCGAAGAGTCAGGTGAGCCAGAAAATTCCCGCAATCGATTGCGGCGTCGCCGCAAGCCAGGTTGTCGAAATCCAAAAGGGTGACCCGATTTTCAGAGTAGATCACCTGCTTGTCATAAAAATCGCGATGCACTGTAACTGTATTTTCCTTGTCGTTAATCGACGATGAGGCCCGATTCAGCCTGTCGAACGTCGCGGCGTAATCCGCGGCCAACTCCGGAAACATGCCTGCCGCCAGATCTACTTTACTCTGAAGCCCGCCCAATTCATCAGCGATCGTATAGCTTTTCAGTCCTTCTGCGTTTATCGAGTGCAGCTTGCGAAGAATATTCGCCGCGGCAATACAAGCACGCCTAAATATAGCACTGTCATGCAAAAAATGCAACGATTTTCCGGGGACGTTTTCCATGAAGACTACATTGATATTGTTGTCTATATAATAAATATCCGGGACTGTATGATAGCCGTCGGTGAGCTTATCGAATCCGTTATTGAGCAGACGGCGTGTTGAACTTTCGAATTTCGATAAATTTCTCCCCGACATGATCTTAGCGATCAGAGGGAATTTTTCCGATCGGGGTCTGTGCCTGGGTGTGAATTCCAGGTTGTATCTGAGAACAGCTCTTTTCTCGACGCGATAGCCGAGGGTCTCGATATCGACGATTTTCATGTCGAATTTATCAAAACCGAGCAAAGGCCTGATGGCTTCGAGTATTCCAACCGCCTTCGGGCCGCACAGGGATTGCAACTGCTTCAACTTCGGATCGAACGGGTATATAGGCGCTGCCAGTTTGAGATCATCATAATATATGACCTCGCGATTGTCCGATCGGACATAATCGGGAATCGCCTCTTCAGATCCGAGCAAAAGCCCGAAGAACAAGGTTCTTTTTTTCCTCCAGAGAGACTCATACTGAATGGCGAATTGATTATTATCGCGTGGTATCACCCGTGTAACCCAGAACTGATCGAACAGCGGTTTATCCATCCCGATCCGGCCGAGAGAATCCTGAAATCGAATTTTCATCAACTCGGGATCTGTGGCTATTTTAAAACGGCTATAATCGCCGCTGATTATGACCGCAGGATTTTCCGGCATTCGAGCAATATCTCCCTTATCATCTGGCGCCAACCCGGTTCCAGTCTGCGAAACGGCCCGACCGATAGCTGGAAAAGGCCGAAAGCGGTCCAGAAATTTATTCTTTCACTCTCGATATCGAGCCGAGACGTATCGCGGTAGGCGTCACGAAAATTCCGCTCTAATTTTCCGTCTTCTTTAAGGCGGCCTTCGATACGCAGAAGTTTCAGGTGGGCGCAGAAATTACCTATATCTGCGGTAACATCGCCGGAATGGGAGCGGTCAAAATCGATTATTCCCACGCGGCTATCTTCGCTCAGCACCTGGCCGTAATAAAAATCGCCGTGAACAAAACCGGGGAGAGGATTTTCCCCGAGATACCTGTAACTTAGAAGCATATAGAGACATTCACCGGCCTCGGCTTGAGTTTCCGGGGTGATATGCCGAAGCATATCGACCGTAGCGACGGCCTCGTCGAGATATGTTTCTATCCGCTTTACCTGAATTCCGGCTGTATCGGCACGGTTTAAATAGGCCAGCGCCTGTGCGGTCAGTCGAACTGCTTCGACGCCGTTATTACCGAGCAACTCATCCAGAAGCTGCCGGCCGGACAGCGATTCCATCATGAAAAGTTTTCGCTCCGGCAAATAGGCTATTGGTTTGGGGATTTTAAACTTATCGGCCTTTGCCGCCAGCTGGTAAAGACGATCCTGCAAAGAGTAGATATCCCGCCCGCGATCATCGGCATAAGTTCTCAAATATACACTTACCGTTTCACGCCGTCCGTCATCGATATTAGTAGCTTTCGAATCGCAGCGCATGACCACTCTTCGTTCGGGTTTATGGCGTGCGGTGGAGAGCTTCAGTTTTCTATCTGAAATCCGCCACTGGTTTTCAGGGAATTTATCGTAATGTTCATAAAGCAGTCTTTGAATTTTCTTGGGATTGGAGAGCAGCCGAAGCCCTTCCATCAGGCAATCGTTGGGAAACATATATAGGATAGTATTGAACTCCGGCATGAAAATAACAGGATCGATGTAAGTCATCGGCACCCAGCGATGGGTCCGAGCTTTTTCGGCGGCGATGAGATAATCTTCCTTCGTATAGATTTTGGCATAGAATAATATTTCGGATGCTCCCTTGACAAATTCCGTTGTGCCCTCGAGCCGATAGGCAACGATACAATTTGTTCCTGGTTTATATCTCATATAGTTTATTCCGCATTCCCTGATTTCGCCGGGGTAGTTTCTCAGGCGGGAGGCGATCAGAAGGGCTATGGTGCGGGGAACCAGAAAAGTGGTCAGCGCCGGCAAGAGATTGTCCCGCGGAATATCCTCTTCGAAATTCAGGATTTCAGATCTGTCCTGATCATTCATCGGTGTATTTTGTCCTTGCCGATTAATAAGAACCGATTTCTATTCATCGATACCTTCGATAATTCTACTGTCGAGCCCGTCGTAATGCCCGTGGTCGCCTGCTTCTTCCCCGACAAACTTGTAAAACTCTTTTTTGTTTTCCAAAAGCTCCGACGGTATTCCTTCCTCAACCAGTCTGCCGTCCCTGATGAATATGGCCCATTCGGCCAGATCGAGAAAGTTCAGGCGGTGCGTAATGATGAGCAGAGTTCTATCCTGTTTCAGACCTCTCAACGCTTCCTTGGCTTCTCTTTCCGAGTGTATATCGAGGCCGGTGGCCGGCTCATCGAATATCATAATGGGAGAATTGCGCAGAGCCGCTCGGGCGAAGCTGATTCTCTGACGTTGACCGCCGGAAAGAGTCAGGCCCCCTTCTCCGACCAGCGTATCGTAACCATTGGGTAATTTCCGAATGAACTCGTCGGCGCCGACCAGTCTGGCGGCTTCCTCTATTTCCGCCGGCGAGGCTTTTTTGCGGCCGAAACCGATATTATCTCTGATACTGGTCCGGAAGAGGAAAGTATCCTGTGTCAGGCTGGTTATTCTTTTTCGCAGGCTGAGCACTTTATAAGAGGAAATCTCACGACCATCGATAACTATGGAGCCTCGTTGATGTTCATAAAGGCGAAGAAGCAGTTTGGCCAGGGTCGATTTACCGGCGCCGGTAGGGCCGATCAGAACTGATGTTTTGCCCTGGGGTATGGTACAGGAAAGTTCATTCAGGATCGGCTCCTTATTAATATAGGAGAATACTGTTTTTATAAACCTTATATCTCCTTTGATGTTTTTCGCGGATACAGCGTCAGCGCGATCGCTGATTTCCGGTTCCAGTTCGAGTATTTCCATGATTTTTTCGCCCCGAATGACTGCCTTGGCGGTCTTGGCGGAAAGTCTGGCGATCACCTGCACTGGGCGATAAATACCTCTGAGATAGGTTACGAAAACAATCAAATCGCCGGGAGATATTTCTCCGGCAAATGCTTTGCGAGCCCCCACCAGCAGTACCAGTGCGGTGCCGATGGCGGTGATAATTTCGACCACCCGCGAATAATGGGCGGCGATTTTTGTCGCTTTCAAACCCGCTTTGAAATCCCGGCTGACTGATTTTCCCACCAGCTTATCCCGCTCTTTTTCCTGGGCGAAAACTTTCACCTGACTGATACCGGACAGAGTCTCCTCCATGGAAGCCACCATACGGCCGTATTTTTCTCGCTGGCTGCCGGCGGCGCTTTTTAACTGCCTGGAGAATCGCAATGCGGCAAATACGAATAGAGGCATGATCATCAATATCAAGAGCGCCAGCTGCCAATCGAGCGTAAAAGCTATTACCAGCATGCCGATTATCAAGACCATCTGTCCTGTGAAATTTACGAATGTCTCGGCCAACAGATCTTGAAGAAGATTAATATCCCCGGTCAGCCTGGTAAGAAGTTCCCCTGTTTCGCGAAAATCATGATATGATTGCGGCAGTCTTTGCACATGGGAAAATAACTGGAGCCTGATTGAGGCGGTTACTCCGTGGCCGACCGTTTTAGTTAGAATCTCCTGCGCATAGCTCAACAGCCCGCCTATTATGGCGACCGCCAAAACCATGCCGGCAGCCAGTAATACGACATTCAGAGAGTCCCATCGCGCTAACGGCGCCAGAAACGGTTTTTTGGCCATTTTGGCCTGCGGAGTCAGCATGAAATCGAACACTATTTTAAGCGGCCAGGGGCGCAGCAGAGTCATGGCCGAGACTCCCAGCAAAGTTACTACGCTTAACGCCAGTTTGGACTTGAACGGCTCGAGGTGGCCGCCGAAATGTTTGACCACCCTTCGCAGGCTTTTGAAATCTATTTGTGGGAGAGAGTATTTTATTTTCATATATCTTTCCCTTTTTTTTCTGTAATCAGATCTTCGAATAAACCGGTAACCGTCTGCAGCCGTTGTTTCCAAGTATGCATGGTTCTTGCTTCCAGCAACGCAGTCCGTCCGAGCTCATTTCTCAGCTTTTTATCTTTCAGCAGACGGGTGAGAGCGTTGGCCAGCGCCCGGATATCGCCGGGAGGGACAATCAGTGCTGTTTTTTCATGGGTCAGAATCTGTGAAATCTGCCCGATTTCGGAAGCGACAATGGCTTTCCCGGCAGCCATATATTCGAATATTTTCAAGGCCGAAAAATAGAAACCCGGGATATCAGGGTAAGGAGCGGTCAGAACGTCCGCCCGGCGCAGAAACGGGGGGATCTTATCATAGTCTACGGCCCCGGTGAATTCCACTTTGTCATCCAAACCCAGTTCGCCGCATTTCTTTTCCAGCTGTTCGGCCAGGCGGCCGCCCTTGCCGATAATCAATAATCGGCAGTTTTGGTTTGTTCGGGACATAAGGGCAAATGAATCGATAAGGATCTCCACGCCGTGCCAGGGTCGGAGGTTGCCTACAAAACCGATCACGAAATCGCCAGAGTGTTCTGATGAAGATTGGCCCGAATCTTCCGCCCTGAAATGTTCAACACGAACACCGTTGGGAACAACGGTAACTTTGGCGTCGGGAGCCGCTTTGAGTATATAATCCCGCATTTCATCGGAGACCGCGATAATATGATCGGCGTAACCGAATAAATATTTCTCTACAGCTTCGGCCAACTCCGAAAATACCAGCCGCCGGTACCTCGAAGCTTCAAGAATCAGCGGAGAATTTACCTCGAGAACAAACGGGATCCCTGTTTTGCGGGCGAATCTAAGCCCGGCAATGCTGAAAAGGGAATAACGTTCGTAAATCAGGTCGAAACAGATATCGTTATTCAAATTAAAGAGCATATTCTCGATCCGGCCGTTTCGGAAGTAGTCTCTCAGCTCTGAATTGATTTTGTGATCGTCGGTCAACTCGCTGGTCATGGATAGCAATTGTTCTGTCTGGGGATCCGGCAGGTCAATGACTTTTATGGAGTTATCCGAAGCCTGCCTGTCACGCGAGTTGGCTATCACAGTTACCTCGCTTCCGGCATCATCGAGCGCCCCTACGAATTCGCGCATATGAATAGAACCGCCTTTGGTTCCCCAAAATGGTATACCGGAATCAGCGCAAAGATAGAGGATTTTCATAAGGCGATTCTCATTTCTTCGACACCCCGGGTATAGCGGAGATGATAGTCTGTTTGGAAGCTGTCCGATCCGCGTTCTTCATATATAGCTTCAATAAAGTATCAGCGTTTATTTTCAGATCGAATTTCTGGATAGCTTTTTGCCGGCCGGCATGGGCGAATTTGTCGCGCAATTCTCTCGATTTCAGCAATTTTTCCAGTTCGGCGGCCAGCGATTCCGGATCTTCAGGCCTGACCAAAAGGCCGTTAATACCCGAGTCTATGATCTCAGGTATTCCGGAAACAGTTGTGGAGACAACCGGAAGACCGCAGGCCAGAGCCTCTAAAAGTACAGTTGGCAAAGCATCCTGATTGCCGTCCTTATCCACGGTGCAAGGCAGGCACATGATCGACGCATTGTGCATCAGGTCGACAATTTCGTCATGAGTTTTCGGTCCGGGAAAGGAAATTTCATCGTCGAGGCCGAGTTCTCTTCGTTGCTCGGTCAGATTGGCCGCTTCCTGTCCGTCACCGGCGATCAGGCACCGGAAAGGGATGCCCTTTTTCTTAAGCAGGCCGCAGGCTTTCAGAAGGGTATCGAATCCTTTTTTGGGAACCAGCCGCCCCACTCCGAGTATCAGATTCTCCTCCCGCCTGACCTCCCCGCCGGGGTTGAGATTCTCGATATCTACGCCGTTATAAATTACTTTAATAATATCGGGGTCGAGATCCGGCGCCTTGTCTGTCAGGTATCGATAGTTATAATTTGTAACCGTTACCACAAAATCGGCGGCTCGGAGTTTTTTATCCAGAAGATGCTCCCGCATATCGTAAACGAAAATATCTTTGGCATGAGCCGTGAAACTAAACGGGATACCGGTTATTCGGTGAGCCAGGTAGGCGACCGTGCTGGGCAGACTGGCGAAGTGGGAATGCAGATGGCACAGATCGAATTCCTCTGCCCTGGCCGCGACCCAGGCGGCTGAGGTGATCAGGTCCAATCCGCTGTTATCACGAGCGGCTAAAGATTCTTCCATAAGTTCCCAGAACTGCCGCCGATAAGGAGCCAGAGATGGCCAGACTTCGCCAAGCCATGACCCCCACTTTTTCGGTTCGAGATCTTCAAGATAATATACTTTCGCTTTGAGTCCTGAGACCCCGGGATGGAACCGTCCCTCGTTCGGTTTCTTAATGGAGAATAGTACCAGTTCGACGCCCTTCCGTTCTAGTTCCAACATCTCATTAAGGATAAATGTCTCGGAAAGACGAGGGTACATTTTCACTATATATCCGACTTTTAAGCCGCTGGCCGAATCTGTCATGACGATATCTCCTTAAAATTCTCGAATTCGGCGAACATTCCGCCCAGGATTTTGACAACGTGCCGGGTGCCGTTGAGCTGAAGTTCTCCTCTGCTTCGAGCTACGACCAGCGGCTCGGATGTTTCCTCGAGAGAATCTATAATGTTCTGGTAAATACTCTCAGGAGTGACATTGTCCGGATGCACGAGTTTCACCAAACCGAGATAGCTGAGTCTTTGGGCGCGGATAAGCTGTTCCGTCCGGTATTTAATTCTGGGTATGATAATAGCTCTGCTGGCATGGGCCAGTATATCTGTAACTGTATTATATCCACCGGTGGATACCACCAGGCTGCTTTGCTTGAGATAAGGTCTGGTATCCGGCGTGAATTTTATAATTTCTACCGGCAGTCCCAGAGAATCATTATTGAATTTCTTCCAGAGATCGTCGGGAATGAAAGGCCCGGTCAGTACAAGGCTTTTGAAGGTCAGATCGGCAATGTTATTTCTGAGAGCTTTCAGGAAATTGCCTATGACTATTTCCCCCCAGTATTCACCGCCGCCGATGGTGACCATTACGAGTTTTTCACCGCCGCTCGATGTCAAGTTTCCTGAGGCTGATACAGAATCGGCGTCGTCCTGATCTACGACACAGCCGCAGAAATAAACTTTTCTCCGGATATCGTCGGTAAGTCGATAAGCCGACATCGGATTATAGAAAATGGGAGTCGTATAGATAAAGATATGATCATATAAATCCCGCAAAACGTCGTAGATTTTCTGCTCTTCCCAGGAACGGATCACTTTCGACGGTTCGTCGATGATACCTCTCATCCCCAGTATCCTCCGGCATCGGGGAAATTTTTCCCTGAGATATTCCAGGCAGGGGATTATCTCGCTGTTCATGCTAAGATGGGAGTGGTCGGCTATAAAAATATGAGGGGAGTAGGCGCCAACGGCGTTAATCAGGATCTCCAGGCGTTTCTGGATGGTCTCTTCGGTGGAAAGGCCGGTCAGACGAGCCTCGTACCGGCCGTCTCCTGTTTTTCTCAATGAGGGCAGCCGAATTAATTCGACTCCGGTCGGCAAGTTGAATTCTTCTGCTTGCGGCGAGCCCGAAACCAGCATAATACCGAGATCGGGGTAAGCCGATTTGAGGGCGCGGGCGATTTTCAGATGTCTCCTCAGTCGTCCCAGACCCAGGGTATCGTGCATATACATCATTACCCTGATACCTTTTCCGGATCCGGAATATCGCGGCTGTAAAGCCGCGTTTTTCGAAGCGCCCGCGAATTCGGAATCGAAATGGGAATTCAAAGGGTCATCATCTGGAATTGTCATTTTATCCTCTTATATCTGTCCCATGCTGGAATAGTCGAATCCGTATTTTTTAACCAGCTCCGGAGCCAGAATATTCCTGGTGTCCACAATATTGCGTGTCCTCATGTTGTCACCCATCCGTTTCCAGTCCAGAAGCTGGAACTCTGACCATTCCGTGAGAATTAGGATACAATCGGAGCCGTCAGCGCTTTCGTACGGAGTATTGACTCGATTAATACCGGGCAGAACTGCCGCAAGGTCATCGCCCGCGGCCGGATCGAAGGCCATGATCTCGGCGCCTTTTTCCATCAGTATTTTCAATATGGGAATTGACGGGGAATCACGCAGATCGCTGGTATCGGCCTTGAAGGTCAGACCGAGAACCCCGATACGTTTTTTCTCCAGAGTTCCCAGCAGATCTTTAACTTTTTGAGCGACATGATCGAATTGTTTCTGGTTGGCGTCATGCACCGCCCTGGGGATCACAAGGGAGATACCTAAGGAGTCGGCCAATCCCAAAAACTCCATAAGATCTTTGGGGAGACAGGAACCGCCCCAGCCCGGACCGGGATTGAGAAATTCCTGGCCGATTCGAGGGTCCATTCCCATGACCCTGGCGACCTCCACGGCGTTAACGCCGACACCATCGCAAAGTCTGGCCAGCTCGTTTACGAACCCGACCTTGGTGGCCAGATAGACATTGGAAGCGTATTTGATCATCTCCGCGGTTTCGTTGTTGGTAGTGATTATCGGGACATGCCTGGTCATACCCATGCGATATATATGGGCGACAGTCTCGATAGCGTCATGAGAATCGCCTCCGATGACGATTCTGTGAGGATTGAAAAAATCGAAAACGGCGTTACCCTCACGAAGGAATTCCGGGTTGTTAATTATCTCCACGCCCCTGGTCCCGGAGCCGTTCTGTTCCAGAATTATCTTAAGAGAACCGGCAGTTCCGACCGGTACAGTGCTCTTGATTACCACTATCTGCCCCGGAGACAGACATTTTGAAAGGACGGATATAATATCTTTAAGAGCGGAGATATCGGCCCGGCCGCCGTTGGCCGAAGGGGTTCCTACAGTCAGGAAAACCGCTTTGCTTCCGTCAACAGCCTTTTCGAGATTGGATGTAAAGGTCAACCGCCCGCCGGCCAGACTGCTTTTTAGCAGCTCCTCGAGGTCCCGTTCGAAAAATGGAACCTTCCCCCGGCTCAACTCGGCGACCCTGGCCGGGTCTTTTTCCACACAGATAACTTCATGGCCGAATTTGGCGAACCCCGCGGCGGCAACGGTGCCGACAAAGCCAGCTCCCACTACGCATATTTTTTTCCCGCCAAGAGGGCCGGATAAAGGAGTATCTCTCCGCGGTGAATTTTTCCCGTCCCCCTCGCTTCCCATACTAAAGATAGTCATTACAAATCCTTCCTGGTGTTAACCAGCATTCTAGATTAACGTCGCGGATAGATAGCGATAACGTCTATACTTCCGTGGAAAAAAGTCCTGGGCGACGTTGTCTGCTTTAAAACCATCTAATCATCAATGCCCACAGTTACTAATACAAATAGCATGCCAATTTTACCGTATTTCCAGAATGTTGATTTATAACGAGTTGCAATATCTACAGAAGATGAAAAAGCGCATCCGGCCGACCCGAATGGTTCAAATCAACCAATAGGTTTATTTAGCCGATCAATTTTATGATTTTGGCTATTCCATGTTTCTTTATTCTATACCTCATCGCCTCTCGACCTATTCCTAATTTCCGCGCGGCATCGCTTATATTGCCGTTGGTTGATTTCAGTGCCTGAAGGAGAACCTCCTTCTCAATTGTATCCAAATAGATCCCTTCGGCCGGGAATTCGATTTCGAGCCTGCTTTGTCGGGCAAGCTGGACAGCGGGTTTCGCGGTTGGGGGAAGATTCAGATCATCCGGACCGATGATATTTTCAGTGGTTAGGAAGGTGACCCGCTCTATAAGTTGATTCAATTCCCTGACGTTTCCCGGCCAGCTGTATTCTATCAGAGCCTTCTCTGCATCCTGGTTTAATGTTTTTTCCACGTTATACTTGACACAGAATTTTTTCAAAAAGAGCCTGGCCAGTGGAAGGATATCCTCATGACGATCGCGGAGAGGGGGAAGTTCGATTCGCAGATGATTCAGCCTGTGGTATAAATCCTCGCGGAATAATTTCTTGTCTTTGAGGTTCCGATTGGTGGCAGCGATAACTCTGACATCTATGGCTATATCTCTAAGGCCTCCCACGTGGCGAAGCTGGCGATTCTCGATAGCCTGGAGGATTTTAACCTGTGCTTCGGGGTTAAGGTCGCCTATTTCGTTGAGGAAGATAGTTCCCCCGTCGGCCGCCTCGAACAAACCCCGTTTTGATCTCTGGGCTCCGGTGAAGGCCCCTTTTTCGTAGCCGAAAAGCTCGGCTTCCTCGAGCCCCCTGGGAAGTCCGGAGCAGTTGACCTCGACAAACGGTTGTTCCGCGAATTTGCTGTTATAGTGAATAATTCTGGCCAGCAGATCCTTGCCGGTACCTGTTTCCCCCAGAATAAGCACGGGCGGGCAGTCCGATGATCCGGGAAGATCCATACCGATGACTTTTTCCAAAACCAGGGTGGCTTTCTTCATCAATTCGGAGTTGCAGATCAACTCGTCCTGAACCGTTTTCTCGGCTTCCTTATTGTGATAATAGGAGACCGTATGTTTAAGACGGGCGCTGGCTACCGCCCGATCGACGGCCAGGGCCAGCTCCTCGGTATCTATTGGTTTGCGGAGAAAATCGCTGGCGCCTGAACGCATGGCTTCCACGGCCGAAGCCATAGTGCCGTAGGCGGTAATAACGATGACCGCGATATTGGGTTCGATGCGGCGAATGGTTTTCATTGCCTCGAATCCGGAGATTCCGGGGAGTTGAAGATCTATCAGTACTATATCGGTGGATATCCGCTCGAGATGGCGAAGTCCCTCTTCGGCGTTTCCGGCGGTCACACAATCATGCCCCCGGCTCATGAGCGAGCGGGCCAGCGATTTGGCTAATAAAACTTCATCTTCGATGATCAGAATCTGCGCCATCTTTTTATTCCTGTCGTTTAGCCGGTCTCTAATCCTGTTCGGATTGTCGGCCGAACCGGGAGATTAATAGTAACAGTGGTTCCTTTGTCTTGATAGCTTTCGAGATCGATTCTGCCGCCGTGCAAATCGACGATTTTTTTTGCCTGGGCAAGCCCCAATCCGGTTCCTCCTTTTTTACTGGTCATGAAAGCCCGGAACAGCTTGGGTTTCAGGTTCTCGGAGACACCGGCGCCGTCATCGGCAATTATTATTTGAATCGAACCTTGTCTTTTGCTATCGCCAGAGAATTCTGTTTTCACGGTAATGGAACCTTCGAATTCTATCGCTTCGAAAGCGTTGGCGGTTATAGCCACGAGAGCCTGCTCGATAAGAACAGGATCTCCTGTAAAGAGCGGGAGGTTTTCTCCCAGGCCTAACGATAATTCCACCGGTTTGTTTCCGAATGATTTGCCGGCCAGCGTCACCGCCTCTGATACCAGCTGATTAATCCTGATTTCGGCCGGTTCGATTTCCAGCGGCCTGGCGAATTCGAGCAGCTTCTTAAGCCAGGCGTCCAGACGGTCTATTGTACCTATAATATCAGTGAGGGATTCTGAGAGTTCGTCGGACGACATCGATTTATCGCTTTGCATGACCTGAGCGGCGGCCCTGATACCGGCCAGGGGATTACGAATATTGTGGGCGGCGTAAGCGGCGATTTCTCCGACCGCGGCCAACCGTTCGCTGGCGGCTAATTTTTCCTGGAATATTTTTAAGGACAACGCCATGCGATTGATCGCGCCGGCCAGATCGGCCCATTCGTTATCGCCAGCCATATCAATCCGGGTATCGAGATTCCCGCCGCTGATAGTTCCGGCCGCTTCGTTGAAAACAACAATGGGACGAACCAGCCATTTTTGGAGAAATACGACCAGAATAATAAACTGAAGAACAGCCACCAGCGCCGAGATGCCGATTACAAGTGTGGCGAACCCGCCCGCTTTCGTGGCCTGGGAAAGTTTCTTGTCCTCCTCGGATTTGTAGAAATAATTCAGAGCGGCGACATCATCGGCGGTCTCGTCGCCGATTTCCCGCAATCGATCTCTGTTCTCGGACATATTATTATTATCAGTCCTATTCGTGCTGGCTTCGAAAATCCTCTCGGTTACCCAGACAAGCTCGTACTGGGTTTCCTCCAGTCCCACGATATGATCCTGTTCGACCGTATCCTGAGCGCTGGATTTTAGCTCCTCCAATAAAGTTTCAGCCCTCTTCTGCATTTTCCAGAATTCGGCGTCCGCTCTGTTGTCCCCGTGCAGATAATCCAAAGCATAGTTGATCTGACGGTACATATTGACCTGAAGATATCCGGATCTCAGGCTTTGATCGTGAATAACAGAGAGGTCCTTCGCTGCCCCGCTCCATTCAAGAACAGCCCGAATACTATAAACTCCTACAAACAGAAGAGAGGCGATCATGATACCGTAGATTAAAAGGAGTCTGGAGCGAATTCTCATTAGGTTTATTCCTGTGATTTCAAATCACCATATTTTAAGAAATACATTCAATTGAATATCCGGATCATCGGCGCCGGAGGCCCTACAGGACGTAAACAATATACAAAAATACTGTTCCGTCAACCCTATAAAATCAAATATGGGCGCTATCAGCCCTAATTTATTGGAGATATACTCCTGAAAAGTAATAGTTTATATTCGGAGAATACGGATTTTTTGTTTGTTTATAGAATGTTCACCGGCATGGCGCCTTGAATTACCTCTCTGATAGCCCGGCCCAGGATTTGCATATTATACGGTTTCCGGACGTATTTTCCCACGCCAAGCTTCTCGGCTTCCCTGACTCGGTCGGTTTCGGAGAAACCGCTGGCGATGATAGCCTTTTGTCCCGGATTGAATTTAATTATTTCCCTGTATGTATCCAAACCGTCAAAATCGTCTTCCATAATCATATCTAAAACAACTACGTCGGCAGGTTTCGCTTTCAAACGTTTGACAGCTTCCCGGCCGCAGGCCGCGGTCTCCACCCTGTATCCGAGGCTCGAAAGTATAGCTCGGGCCAGCTCTCTTTGTTCCTCTATGTCATCGACAACCATAATAGTCTCGCTTCCGCGTATATCTATAATGACATTTTCTCCTTTGGGAGAATCTAATTTGACCACAGGGAGATAGACAGTAAACTCGCTTCCGCTGTTTACCCGGCTTCTTACGTCGATATACCCGTTATGATCTTTGATCACTCCGTATACTATTGCCAGACCGAGCCCGCTTCCGCTTCTGCCCAGTTTCTTTTTTGTGTAGAACGGTTCGAACAAGTGTTTCAGGTCGGCCTGTTCTATCCCGTAGCCGGTATCGCGAACACTCATGATGATATATTCGCCGGTTTCGATTTGATCGAATCCGCCTGATAGCTTGTTAATGAATCTCTTTATGGTGCTGATATACAGATTTCCCCCGGAAGGCATAGCTTCCATGGCGTTAATCACCAGGTTCATTATTATTTTGGAAAGATGAGGGGCGGAGCCGTATGCTCGCGGAAGAGAATCGGAAAGATCCGTTTCGATATCGATCTGACCGCTTTTCGATTTTAAGTCGATGAAATCCGCCGACTGCAGGTAGGAGACAATCAGCTCGTTCAAGTCGAGTGCCTTCAGATCATACCGTCCCCGCCGGGCCATTGTCAGGAGGTCCTGAACCACGTCAGCGGCCCGTTTGGCCGATTTCTCGATTCTGGCGATATCGGTTTTAATCGGGCTGTCGGGAGGCAATTTCAAGTTGATTAGTTCCGGATATGCAACCAAAGGCCCGAGGATGTTATTCAAATCGTGAGCCACGCCTCCGGCCAGCACTCCGAGAGATTCCATTCTCTGGGCGCGGGCCAGCTGATCTCTTAATTCCGATTTTTCCTTTTCGGCTTTTTTGAGATCGGATATATCCGCGAATATCCCGAATGACCCCTGTACAATTCCATCGTTGTCGGTAAGAGGGGCGGCGGAAACTATAATGCTCCGGGTTTCACCGTCGCTCCTGCAGATCCTTATTTCATAACGGCTGCTCTGTTTGCCGAGCCGCTTGTTGGTTCCTTCATAGATTATGCTTAAGTCTTCTTTCAGTACTATCTGGCTGAAATTCATACCGATCAGCTCTTCCCGCGAGTATCCGAATATCTCGCAGGCGGCCTTGTTGACAAATATGATATTCTCGTTCAGATCCGCTATGGCCAATCCGTCGTTCATGCTTTCGACCAGGGTTCTGTATTTTTCCTCCGATTGGCGAACAAGCTGATCAGCTATTTTTTTACTGGTGATATCATCATAGGTGCCAAGTATGCCTATTTTCCGGCCGTCGGGATCGCGAAGGAGGATCTTGCTGGTACGCAGCCATAGCTCAAGGCCATCGGGACCGGTTTGAGGTTCTTCATAGTCAAGCTTCGGCATTTCGGTTTGAATGACCTCGAAGTCGTTCTGCCGGTACAATTCTGCCTGTGCTCTCCAGGCAAGCTGGTAGTCGTTTTTTCCGATAATCTCCTCCGGAGAATTCAATCCGGCGTCGCCGGCGAATAACTGGTTGCATCCCAGATAGTTAAGATCGAGATCTTTCCAGAAAACTCTAACCGGAATAGTATCGAGCACCGATTGGAGCATTTGCCTGGAATTTCGAAGCGCCTGTTCAGCCTGTTTTCTATCGGAAATATCCAGAAACTTTACCGCTATCTTGCCGGGCTCGGTCTGGAAAACATATATTTCGAAAGTGCTGTCTATTCTCTCATCTCTATAAGTCATCTGATCGGTTTGCCAGCTTATACCGGTCCGGGCGGCCCGACGGCAGTGTGTCGGAACATCGGTCTCAGTCAGCCCTGGAAACGCCTCTTCCATCGTCTTGCCGATCAACGGCTGATGACTGAATCCGAGAATACTATCCGCCGCCGGATTAACATCGGTTAAAATCATTCGATCACCTGATTCCAGAGTGAATATATACATCCCCATAGGGGATGATTCGATTATATGCCTGAATTTTTTCTCAGATTCCCGAAGTTCTTCCTGAACCCTGATCCGCTCGGTTACATCATGGCCATAGACATTGACATAATCGTCGCTGACCGCGGGAGAAAAGACCATGGAGAATACCTGGTTTCCCAGATCGATTTCGAGATCCTTGCGGGCGCCGGTTTTAAGAACGAAATCTACAATAGCCGCGATATGATCGGGAGCCTTCAGGCTGTCTCCGTCCTGACTGTTCCATAATTCGACGAGGAACTTGCCGGCTTCATTGGCTGATACTACTTCACCATTATAAGAGATACGGAGAACAGGATCCGGATTTTGGGCGTAGAATTTGGCCAGAACATTAATCTTCTCCTCGGCCTTTTTCTGTTCGGTAACATCCTGGCAGATAATCAGAATCTCATAGATTTTATGATCTTCCTCCAGCAATGGATAAATCGAATAGACTATATGAATCTCGTCGCCGCTATATGACGGCAGATTCATTTCGCCTTTGACAGCGATTGTTTTATCTTTTACTTCTGATAGCCGAGATTCCCATTTCGCATATGATTCCTTTGATAGCATATCGCTCAAAGGCCTGCCTACAATATCCCCGCTTCTGATCCCGAATATGTTTTCGGCCCCCGGACTGAAAGATTCGATCAAATACTTATGGTCCTTCAGCCCGCAGGTGATAAAAGATATATCCCGGGCGGCGCTGTAGATACTCCGAATAAACGCGGATTGTTTGTTTACGGCCGCTTTTGTTTTATACAGTCTCTTATAATTACTGTTGGAATTAACAGCCGCTAAAATCATAGCCAAAAGAAAGATGGCGGTTGCCGTAGCCACCGCCAGAGAATATTGATCTCCCTGTAAAGACTGATGAACTATGATAGGGGCCATTATAGATACAGAATAAGATAAATAGAGAACAATCGATATATTCAAACTGGCTACCGCGCCGGCCGCCATCCCTCCAGCCAGGAAAAACAAAAATACATGATAAATTTCCGGGATAGTATCCGGCAGGATTATTATCCCTATACTCCAGCTTACCGCCTGCAATAATGTCAATACCAGAAAAATCGAGAAATAAGTTCTCGGGGCGAAACGTTTGATAAACGCAGGAATTTGGAAAAATACTCTCATAATACTAATCGAGCCGATACAGCCAAGCCAGATAAACAGGTTCTTAAATGGCAATAGCGGATTCAATAAAAAAAATACTATACCCATTAATCCCAAATGTATTAACGGCGACAGGCGTCCGAGTTTTACCAGGTCCCGGATAAACGAATCATCGATCGGCGGTCCTTGCAGACCTTTTCCAATTATCTTCATTGGTCTTCCATGGTCATAGCCGGAGAATTATCTTTTAGTCTATTATTATGGTTTCTTATCGGAAGGTTAAACCCGAATTTTATCGGTTTTGGCCTTTTGTATCTTTTTAATACAAAGACAGTTGCGTAAGAACAAACGGAAATGTTTCAGGTTCGTTTTGAGGATTTATTTTGCCGAGTCGAAAGCCGTTGGAATAGCGGTGTTGCCGTAATATTATATCTATCAATAACTTTTATTCCGGGGTGATTAATAGAGTTGGCAGTCCCGATTATCCCGCTGAAATTGATGGGATAGTCCCGTTATCGATTTTCAGGCTTGGGAATAAAGTCTTGGATCTTGACATCCTGTTTCCAGAAGGCTATAAGACGGCGATATGAATTTGTTTTTACTTAGGCGGTCAGCTCAGAACAAAGGCTTCGAATTTGCCTAAATTATCTCGGTATAAACAGATACCCCCCGGGATTTTGCTGGGCTTTACCGCGGTTATCTGGGGATGGACATTCGTGGCAACTAAAATCTGCCTCGATTATATGACCCCGTTGGAGTTAATGGGGCTTCGCTTTCTGATAGCCCTGCCGGTACTTTTCGGAATTATCCTGACCAAAAAAGCCAGACTCGATTTTCGGGGAGACTGGAAATCTCTTATGGCCGGATCGATAGTCATCGCGCTTCATTTCTACGTACAAATCACGGGCATAAAATACACGTCGGCCACCAATACCGGCTGGATCATCGCCGTTACCCCGCTTGTTATGGCTGTAATGGCTTTCCTGATACTTAAGGAAAAAATCGACCGCCGGGCGATAATCGGTATCATCACGGCGACCATCGGGATAATCCTGCTTATTTCCAAGGGGCATATAACAGAATTCAAATGGCTATCGTCGACAGGGGATTGGCTGGTTTTGGCCTCGGCCCATACCTGGGCCCTATATACGATTGTCATCAGGGATATTTCCAGAAAACAAAATCCTCTCTCAGTGATAACCGCAATGATAATACCGTCAGCGGCCCTTGTTTTGGGCATTATGGTGTTCAGTTCGGATTGGGGGGAATTCACCCGATTGCCTAGGGATGTAATACTGGCGCTTTTGTTTCTCGGTGTATTCGGTATGGCTCTGGGACACTGGTTTTGGCAGAAGGGTGTTTCCCGGATTGGCGCGGCCAGGGCGGGTATTTACTTATATCTCGAACCGTTGGCTACGACCGCTCTGGCGGTACCCTACCTCGGAGAATCGTTCGGAATATATACCGCTTTCGGAGGGGGATTGGTGCTGCTCGGGGTCTGGTTCGCGAGGGATAAATAGAAAAGAGGATCAGATTCCGGCCAGGCTTATCCTGTTTTTCCAGCCGTGATTTCCCTATATAAATTTCTTTTCGGCGCTGCCGGGGATCCTTTCCCGATACCAACAGCGAACTGCCCAGACTTGATTGACCTATAGAAAATCTTCTGTAAATGCCCTACCTCAGCAGAGTCAAAAATACTCCCGCGGCCACCGCCGAGCCGATAACCCCCGCCACGTTGGGGCCCATAGCGGGCATGAGCGGATTGACATCGCCGTCGGTTTCGTCGGAGACGAATTTCTGCACTACTCTGGCGGCCATAGGTACAGCGGAAACTCCGGCCGCGCCGATACAGGGATTGATCTTTTTCTTCAAAAAGAGATTCAGAAATTTCGCGAAAATTACTCCGCCGGCTGTGCTGAAGGAGAACGCCACAGCTCCGAGGACGAGAACTTTGAGCGTATCCATAGTCAGGAAATGATCGGCGGCCATGGTGGCTCCCACAGCCAGTCCCAGAAATATTGTGACGATATCTATGAGCGATCCTCCGGCTGTTTTGCGTAATCTTTCGGTGACCCCGCATTCCCGAAGCAGGTTGCCAAACATCAGCATGCCAATAAGTGGCGCGCTCGACGGTATTGCCAGAGAAGCGATAATCCCGGTGACTATGGGAAACAGGATGGCGGCTGTTTTGGAAACCGGTCTGGCCTGGGGCATATCTATGGCCCGCTCTTTTTTGCTGGTCAGCATCCGCATGATGGGAGGCTGAATAATCGGAACCAAAGACATATAACTATAAGCGGCCACCGCTATCGGTCCAAGCAGATGGGGAGCCAGCTGGCTGGCCAGGAAGATCGATGTGGGGCCGTCAGCCCCGCCGATAATGCCGATACTGGCGGCCTCCTTGAATGTAAATCCCAGGATATAAGCGGCTCCTATAGCGGCTACGAAAATACCGAGTTGGGCAGCCGCCCCCAGCAGGAAAGTTATAGGCCGTCCGAGGAGAGGACGGAAATCAGTGAGCACTCCCACGCCGAGGAAGATCACCGGAGGCAAAAGCTCGGTTTTGATACCGCTGTTATAAATCAGGGCCATTATCCCGTTGCCGTAAGATCCCATATCGGCCAACGGCAGATTGGCCATTATGGCGCCGAAACCTATCGGTATAAGCAAAAGAGGTTCGTAGTATTTGACTATGGCCAGGTAAATCAATGTCCCGGCTACGACGAACATCAGCCAGTTTCCCCAGACGAGATTGGCGAAGCCGGATTGGTTCAGCAGTTCTAAAAAAGTCGTCATTCTCAAGGCCTCTTATGAAATGGTCAGGATCGGTTTGGAGTTATCTATCTCGTCGCCGATCTTGACATGGATGGCCGAGATGACGCCGTCGCGGGAAGCCTTGATTTCGTGTTTGGCTTTCATCGCCTCGACCGCGGCGATGACATGCCCCTTGCTTACCGTCTCGCCGACCTTAACCATGATGTCGACAACCTCGACAAATCCTGCGAAAGTCGAATAAACCGGCGTACCGTTGGATGAGACCGAAACCTCCCGGGTTTCCCCGGATGATGTTCCCATCGCGGAGAGCGGTTCGAGGGTTACTGTGAAAGTTCTCGTTTTACCGTTTTCCACTACCACGCATTTTGATGTTACCGGTCCGGACGGGGTCGATATCGCGGGAGCGGCCGATGGCGCCGGGGAAACCGCCGGAAAGGGCTCCGCTTTTTTCAACGGGATATCGATTTTGGCCGTGCCCGAAAGCAGCCGGATTCCCTCGTTCAATTCCATCTTTTTATCAGGTACCATTGAGGCCAGCACCAGGAAGATATTGTGATCGCTGACCGGCAAATTCCGTTCAGCCAAAGCCTTTCTCGCGGTATCGATATTTTTCGGAGCGGCTTCCAGGGGATCGCCTTCAAAGACCGGCAGATTAAGTTGTTCCGACGCTATCCTGACCACGTTCGGATCGGGCGGGAGCGGAGTCTTGCCGAAATAGCCAAGGACAGCCTTGCCGTATCCGGCGTCAATTCTCTTCCATCGCCCGTACAGAACGTTATTGAAAGCCTGGAGCCAGTACTGCTGGCTTCCCGGGGTGACACTTGTCCAGGCGCCTCCGGCTTCCACCACAATAGGGAACTCCGAGAGGACATCGCCGTATCTTTCGATTATTCCGGCCTTGACCATCATGTGGACATTAGGGCCGATCGCTCCTCCGGGCATCGGAAACCCCAGCACCCTGGCGTCGGCGGTGGTAGTGGCAGGATTGAAATCGTAGTCTTTCATCAGATCGGTGAGGAGATTTTCGATAGCGGGCATCTTCTTCGGATCGATTTCCAGGGAATACCCGGTGTCTTTTAGCGCATGGGCCATCGATCTGACATCGGGCTGGACCGTGCCGCTGGCCAAAGGTCTGACCGATAAATCGATACCGTCCACACCGCCCGCGATTCCGGCCATGTAGCAGGCCACCGCGGTGCTGGCGGTATCATGAGTGTGCATCCACAGAATCATCTCCGGAGGCATGATTTTTTTCAGGCCGAGAGCGGTCCTATAGACAGTATTCGGGTCGGTTGTCCCGCTGGCGTCCTTGAGGCAGATACTGTCTATCTTCATGCCGCTGTCCAGGAGACGTTTACCGATATCGATATAAAATTCAGGCGTATGTACCTTGTCTGATTTAAACGGCAGCCCCATCAGCGCGATACATACCTGATGATGCATGCCCGAATCGATGATCGGTTTGCCGGTCTTGATGAGATTCTCCACATCGTTCATATAATCGAAATTTCGATCCCAGGTGGTGCCGTTTTCTTTCATCATCCGGGCCTGTAATGTCAGTCCTTCCAAAGATTGAGTTGTCAGGGTGACCCCGGAGACTGACCTGGTGAGAATCTGCAGATCGGCGTCCGGCCCGACTGTCTCCCTGATTCGTTTCATGTCATCGAAGGGATCTTCTCCCAGGTAAAAATAGGGGGCCTGGTAACGCGCTCCGCCTCCGAACTCGAAATGCCGGATACCGGCCTCGGCAGAGGCTTTGACCGCCGGAAGAAAATCCTGAAGCCGAACCTTTCCGCCGAAAGAACTTTGCAGTCCGTCACGGAAGGGAGTAAACATCACCCTTATCTCTTTGGGATTCTTAGTGAATATCATTTTATCTCCTCGATCTTTGATATTTTTCTGCCGGGATAAACTCTGACCGCCGCTGTACCCACCGCGGCGAATATCGCTGTGTCTGTCCCGTTTATTTCTTCAGGAAAAACAACAATGATGAGCCTCATAACCATCGCCAGAAGTCCGAGCAATAAAAAAACCGCGGCGAAAGCCGAGGCGCAAACCATCAAAAGGCTGTGCGATTCCATAGAGAGTTCTCCCGTAATATTACCGCCTGACGAAAAGACGGCGTTCGCTAAAAATCCTATCGCTGGTTTTATCCCGGCGATTCCCGTCACCATGCAGTGATGATAATATTATACCGATCGATTATCAAGGCTATATTCGTTTTTCAATAGGATGGCTTTTTGCGGATTTGCCCCGAATTTGATCCTGAAATAAGATCCGGGGCAAATGGTGAGACGTCGGCCGTATTTATCGTGCAGATTTCTAATAATAAAAGCCCCCGCCGCGTAACGCTTCGGGGGCCGTTGTACAATATTGTCCTCTAAACAGTTCAGTCGGCCGGGACATGAGCCGCGGACTGAAAAAGCTCCTCTTGGAATTTTCCCTCGGCCTCCATGGCGGCGTAGGCGGCCAGATGGATGATATCCCGAACGGTATAAGAGCCGACCTGAAGAATCTGAACCGGTTTTTCCATTCCAACCAAAAGCGGCCCGATTATCTCCGCCCCTCCCAATCTCTGCACCAGTTTGTAGGCTATATTACCGGATTGCAGATCCGGGAAAATCAGAAGATTCGCCCTGCTTTTCAAATCCGAAAATGGATATATCTTTTGCAGGATTTCCGGCGTAACCGCGGTATCGGCCTGCATCTCGCCGTCGACTTCGAGCGTCGGGTCCATCTCATGTATTAACCTGACCGCTTTTTGCATCTTGGCGGAAAGATCGCCTCGAACCGAACCGAAATTACTGTACGAAAGCAATGCGGCCCTGGGTTCGATTCCCAGCCAGCGAACCTGTCTGGCGCAGGCGATAGTTATCTTGGCCAGTTGTTCGGCGGTCGGGTCGAGGTTGACCGTTGTATCGGCGAAAAACATGACCTTGTCTTTAAGCAGCACCAGGTTCATTCCGGCTATCCTTTCGGTCGGATTCTTAGACGGGAAAACCTGTAGAACCGGACGAAGTACTTCCGGGTAATGCATGGTGGCCCCGGAAACAAAAGCATCGGCGTCGCCCAGGTGTACCATCATAAGACCATAATACAGAGGATCAACCAGCGATTCGAGCATGGTCATCCCTTTGCGCTGGCGAAGTTTGTGCAGTTCCTCGGCATAGCTGTGCGATTTATCCGAGCGTTTGGGATCGATAAGCTCGATTCCCTCGAGGTCGACATCCAACTCGCGGGCATGATCATTGATCAGCTGGATATCTCCCAGGAGAATTGGTTTGCCGATTTTATCTTTATAGATCGACTCCGCGGCCCGCAGGATTTTCTTGTTTTCTCCTTCGGGAAAGACGATTTTCTTGGGATTTACCCTGGCCGAATCGATAACCTTGCGCATGATCGCTCTGGCTCTGCCCAGATGAGATTCCAGCTTGGTCAGATATACTTCGGGATCGATTTGAATTCGGGCTACCCCCGATTTCATGGCTGCCTCGGCAACCGCTTTAGATTCCCATAGAAGCACCCTGTAGTCGAAAGGCTTGGGAATGATATATTCCGGCCCGAAGCTCAGGGAAACCCCTCCATAAGCCGTGGAAACCGATTCGGGAACAGGTTCTTTAGCCAGATTGGCCAAAGCCATGGTAGCGGCGACTTTCATTTCTTCGTTGATAGCGGTGGCTCGAACGTCGAGCGCCCCTCGGAAAATGAACGGAAATCCCAGGACATTATTAACCTGATTGGGATAATCGGAGCGGCCGGTAGCCATAATTACATCCTTGCGCGCCGCTTTGGCGTCGGGATAAGTAATTTCGGGATCGGGATTGGCCATAGCGAAGATCATGGGAGATTTATTCATCGATCGTACCATATCCTGGGTAACCACGTTGGCGATGGAGACGCCGCAGAAGACATCGGCCCCCTTCATGGCCTGGGCCAGGGTGCGCGCTTTGGTATCGGCCGCGAATTCTTCCTTGAATTTGTTCATGCCATCCTCCCGGCCTTTATAGACAACGCCCTTGGAGTCGCAGAGAATTATATTCTCCCGTTTTACACCCAGGTTCAGGTAGTGTCTGGCGCAGGCGATTCCGGCGGCCCCGGCTCCGTTAAAAACCACCGAGATATCGGCGATATTTTTTCCGGTAACCTCGCAGCCGTTGATAAGGGCCGCTCCCGAGATGATTGCCGTGCCGTGCTGATCGTCGTGGAATACCGGGATATCCATGGATTTTTTCAAAGCTTCCTCGATGTAAAAACACTCCGGGGCTTTGATATCCTCGAGATTTATCCCGCCGAAGGTCGGCTCCAGCTTCTTGACGATGTTAATGAATTCATCGACATCCTCGGTGTCTATTTCCAGATCGAATACGTCCACATCGGCGAACCGTTTGAAGAGTACTCCTTTGCCTTCCATGACCGGTTTGCCGGCCAGCGCGCCGATATTCCCCAGCCCCAGAACCGCGGTGCCGTTGGTGATAACCGCCACCAGGTTGGCCCGGGATGTATACTCGAAGGCGGCGTCAGGGTTCTTTTCTATTTCCAGACAGGGATAGGCGACTCCCGGAGTGTAAGCCAGTGATAGATCGAGCTGGGTCAGGCACGGTTTCGTGGAATTAACTTCTATCTTGCCCTTGCGTCCCATGCTGTGATATCGCAGGGCTTCTTCTTTAGTTATCATATCCCCTCCGTAGAGCCGGAATTCGCCAGGTCGGTCGAGTGAAAGATCGCTGTTCTTTTTGCTTTTGATTAAATGTCATTTTATCTCCTTTAAGACCTTCAACAATTATTGAGGAGACTCGGCCCGATATGTTCATCCACGCTCCCGAAAAGACAATAAAAATACCGCGGCAGTCGCCGAGGCATAAAAGAACTTCTCAAGCCATTTCAATTACGTTCTCCCTTAGCGCCGTTCCGCGGCAGCGGGTCCGACGCCAACATCAACAGCGCCGAGGTAGTTACGACGCCAACTCATGAGAAATATTATAATCGGCTTTATCGGGATATGCAAGGATCAATTCATTATTTCATAATCAATCTGCCACGGGTGACCGGTTTCGTTTCCCCTTCCAGATAAAGTTCGAGATGGTCACCGATCGCTGCCACCACTCCGGACACCGTTTCCACTATTTCCGGCCCGGGATTATCCTCGCACACCACCACTTCGCGGCCGATTATCAGCGACCGTTTCCGGTAAAGCTCCAAAAGCTGTCCGACGTCTCCCTGCTCGAGGATCCGGTAGTTTTCGTCAAGAGATTCAATCATATATTCAAGGACAATTTCCAGAGGAATCTCACGGTTATCGGGAGAAAAATCGCGCAAACTGCCGGCGCTCGGCACAAATGGAGTAGATTCGATCTTGGGCGTGGTATTAACATTAAGGCCGATTCCTATTACCGCCCCGGTCAAAAGATCCCCTTCGGAAATGGTATAAGCCAAAACGCCGCAGACCTTGGAGCCTTCCACGAGAATATCGTTGACCCATTTTATTCCTGCCCGACCCTCAAATCCCGGCAGCCTGTCGATAACATCAATAACCGTTACCGCCGCTAAAACAGTAAAGCCGAATCTGAAATTCTCCACCGGTTTGCGCGGCGCGAAATAGACCGAAAGATAAATATTCCCCGGCGGCGACTCCCATCGTCGACCTTTGTAACCGTGGAATCGATCTCCCCTCTCGGCCAGACAAATAACCCCGTGAGGCAGGGAAATATTTTCCCGTCTTAGGTCTATCAATATATCGTATTGTGATTCAGAGGAATGCCGGGCGATAAAAAGATGTCCGAAAGATGAATCGGATCTTATAATTGTCGAGTGAACAGGCTTATTCTCGAATAACCTGTAGATCAGCGGTATAACGTCATGGTCGACCGTATTGCCTATCGGGTTCCAGGCAAGATTATCGCGTGGGAGAAATTTATCGGCGGACTCGGTGTTATCGGTGTAGATTATCATAGCTTCTCAATCTGAATTTATATGGGAGCGCCCGCAAAGTCAACCGGACAACAGACCAATAAGATTAACAAAATTAAACAACGCTCCATATAAATGTTGCCAATATCGGAATATCCGCTATCTTATGATGGAGATTCAAATGTCGAAGATAATCAGGATTCTCTTCCTTTTAACCATCGCCGTTTTGTCGGCTTTACCCGTATCAGCCATTGGGAATTACGCGTCGCGGCCGGGTTTCGGCGGTATCTCCGTATCGTTCAACGGGAAATTCATCCGCCATCCCTCCATCGCCGACGGCGGATTTGTTTCCGAGAACGGTATCTACTCCTGCCGGTTCGATATTATCGCGGCGGGCGATGAGATCCGGGAATTGGCGAATTTCCGATTTTACGAAAACGACCAGCTCCTCTATCAGCTGAAAAAGGCGCCCGGCTCCGATCTTTATATCTCCGATTCGGGTATCACCGCATTTCTGGACCACACTTATCATTTTCGAAACGAATTGACTGTAAACATTTACTCGAAATCCGGGCAGGCTATTTACTCCGGGAAATTCGCCGGCGCGGCTCTTTTCGGATTCTCGCCCGACGGCAATAAGTTCGGGGTAGGCACGACCGCTAACTTGCATATCATCTCTTTGCTGGAAGGGAAAAGCGATCTTCTCCGAAAAGGTTTTCAATTCGATATCTCGGCCGACAGCGATCTCGTAGCCGTGGCTGTTGAAAATAAAATCCTAATATATACTGGAAATCGATTGGCAAAAGAAATTCAGACAGATTATTTCCATACGCGAGGCCTCGAAATATCGCCGGATAATAAATTCATCGCGGCGGTCGATAAAAGACATCTGAAAGTCTTTTCCCTGGCCGATGGCGTACTGCTTTTCGCCGATACTCTTTCTGGTCCTCTTTCATATCGTGATCTGGCCGCAAACAATGGCCTGATATTGACCGGTATTCACTATCGGGATAATACGAGTTCCAGAGGAATCCTGAGGGAGTACGATTATATCGGAAATATTATCATGGAGCGAACTGAATCGCGAAAGGCGATTCCCGTTCGTAAAAGACCCCAACAGCCCGATGATTCGTTCCTGACCTACGATCCGATACCCTGGCCGTTCGAGCCATATGATAGTGTATGCACAGTCTGGAATTATTACGAGCAGCATATGGCATACAACGGTAGTTCTTACCTTCATCAGGGATTGGATCTGATAACCCCCATCGGCGAGCCGGTTTACGCGGTTTGCGGCGGCGTGGTTAAGTGCGTGCTTACTCTTGGCGGAAGTTCCTACTGGCGAATCGCTATCAGCCCGGAACAGTCGTTTGGGTTTTCCAACGGCTGGCTCTATGCTCATTTGGTCCAAAGCTCGATTCAGTTCGACGTCGGGGACACGGTCGCGATCTATGATTACCTCGGTGATATAGTCCAATGGTATTCCGATTGGGGACATATCCATTTTGTGGAAATCAGAGATTACGGGCTGGTCTGGCATTACGACGATAACGAGTGGGGGATAAACTACAATCCTCTGCTTTCGCTTCGGCCGGATACGGATACGATCCCTCCCGTTTTCGATGACGTTTTCGAAAATTCGAAATTCGCTTTCTGCGGTAACGAAACCAGCGTCTACCAGAACTCGGACAGCCTTTACGGGGATATAGATATTATCGCTAAAATCAGGGATTTGGTCGGCGATTCCGAATGGGAACAACCGGCCTTCGAGACATATTACTGGGTAGTCGGCGTCGCCACCGGCGATACGGTATTCCCCCGAACGCTGGGACAAATACTGAATCACGCATATAACTTCTATTCGGTCGACCCGTTTATCGAATGGGCCACGGTAATCTATAAACGGGATAATATCCTGATTCCCTCCGATTGGATGAATACGCGGCGCGATTATTACCACATTATGACCAACAATAACGGCGACTCGCTGATCGAACTTTCCGAGAAGCAACTGGCCTTCCACACAGATAATTACACCGACGGCGACTACCGAATATTTATCGAAGCCCGCGACGAATATGGGAATTCCACGATAGACAGCATGGATGTTCGTTTCAAAAACGGCAACGTAGGCGTCACAGGCCGAAATCCTGGCGGGCCGCGTGATTTTTATTTGGCGCGGAATTATCCCAATCCCTTCAATGCTGAAACGATGATTTCATATACTCTGCCAAATAAGGGAATGGTGACGCTCAAAATTTACGATCTTATGGGACGGGAAATAGCCAGCCTCGTAAACGGTATTCAGGGTCCCGGGGATTATTCGGTATTATTCGACGCCGGCAATCATGCCAGCGGAGTATATTTTAGCAAATTGGAATCAGAACAGCACTCGCAAACGAGGAAACTAATACTCATCCGCTAAACAAAACCGCCGGATCGGCGGCTTGAGTCTTTAAATGAATATACTTATAAAATCCTAAGCGGGTTCGAACCTGGCCTGGAAAAAGCGCAGTACTTTTGGTTCGAAAACGAACTTCAATCCCTTTATTTCATTTTTATTTTTATACAGGTTTATGATCCCCTCGGCGGCGTAATCGAGATGGCTTTGAGTATATACTCTTCTGGGGATAGTCAGCCGAACCAGTTCCAGCTTCGGCTTGAAGTTCTGACCGGTTTCCTGATTTCGTCCGGCGGAGACATTGCCCCGTTCCATCGCTCTGACACCTGTCTCAACATAGATAGCCGATGCCAACGCCTGTGCCGGAAACTGCTCCTGATCGATATGGGGCAGGAACTTTTTGGCGTCGAGGAAAATGGCGTGCCCCCCGTGAGGAGTGACATGCGGGATACCGGCATCGGTTAAAACTTCGCCGAGGTAGTTGGTTTGTTCTACCCGGTACCTGATATAGTCGTCATTGGCCACCGATTCCCGGATACCCTGGGCAAGGGCGGCCATATCGCGTCCGGTCATACCGCCGTAGGTGTGCAATCCTTCGTAAATCACCACCTGCGCCTTGGCGTTGATAAAGAACTCCTCGTCGTTCATGGCCAGAAAACCGCCGATATTTACCAAACCGTCCTTCTTGGCCGAGCAGGTGCAGCCATCGGTATAAGAGCAGATCTCCCTGACTATTTCTTTTATTGATTTACCGGCGTAACCTTTCTCCCGCTTCTGAATGAAGTAGGCGTTTTCCACCGTGCGTGTGTTATCGAGCATTATAGGGATATCGTATTTATCGCAGAATTTCCGAAGCTCCCTCAGGTTGCCTATCGAGATCGGCTGGCCTCCAGCCATATTTACGCAGGTCTCGTAGCTGATATAGGGGATTTTATCCGCTCCGACCTCGTCGACTAACTTTTGCATCTTATTGAGATCCACATTTCCCTTAAACGGATGCGGATTATCCGGATCGTGGGCCTCGTCTGTAATAACATCTACGAATTTCCCTCCAGCCATTTCCTGATGCAGCCGGGTGGTCGTGAAATACATATTGCCGGGCACGAAATCGCCCGGTTTTATCAGCAATTTGGACATAATATGCTCGGCCGCCCGCCCCTGGTGAGTGGGTACGAAATATTTATAGCCGTATACATCGCGGATGGTATCTTCGAGATCATAGAAATTCCGGCTGCCGGCGTAGGCTTCATCACCCATCTGCAGCGCGGCCCATTGCGCGTCACTCATGGCGCTGGTGCCGCTGTCGGTTAAAAGATCTATAAAAACATCCTCGCTTCGTAATAGGAAAGTATTAAATCCGGCTTCCTTGATCGCCTTTTGCCGATATTCTTTAGTGGTCATCCTGATAGGTTCGACTGTTTTTATTTTGAAGGGCTCGGGTACGTATTTCACTGATCCTCCTGTACAAAGAGCGGTTTTAATCGCGCGGGTAGTCCCCTTTTATGGAACGCTCAATGTAAAAAAGCCTGCCGGTATTATCAAGGAAATTAAGCTCCTATCTGCCCGGATCTCGATATCCTGCCCGATTATCACAGGCCGGATTACCTTTGATCTCCATATCCCGTTGCGGCGGATAGGAATGCGGAGATATTCGCGAATATTTCCTTTTTTTGTTTCATGGGTCGAATGTGAATCGTATAATATTAAGAGGCTGCCGATTATGCGGCGGGAAACTCAAAAGGGAAGGTCGATTTTGAAAATCAGAAATTTTATCGCGTTGTCGGCTATACTCGTTTCGGCCGGGGGGGCATTGGCCCAAACTCCCACGACATTAAATGAAGCTAAGAAATTATCCGCCCGGCAGGGTAAACCGATTCTGATCGAGTTTTTTCGAGAAGACTGAGAATACTGTCAGGCGGCCGCCCGTGAGGCGGAAACCAATACCAAAATTAAGGAAGCCTTCCAAACGGTGATCCATATCCCCATTAATGTATTGGAAGGGGAGGGGATAGACCTGGAAAAACTGTATAAAGTCGGATCATATTTCCCGGTCTTTATTCTAACCGATAGTTCCGCAAGTGTCATCGGCCGTTGGACAGGTTTTTCACAGGCCGATAGGTTTCTGACATCTTTTCGAAAAGCCGCCGCCGATCTGACCACGGTCGAAAAGCGAAAGAAAAGACTCAAAACCGATCCGAGTTTCAAAGACGCCTACTTCATGGCCGAATACAGCGCCGATACCGGAGATTATCTGAACGCGGTCGACTATTACCGTCAGGCCGGTAAGCTCTCCAACCGGCCGAATATCGATTATTCATATGAGATTTTCGAGAACACGGCTAACGCTGTCTGGAACGACAAGATAGAATTCGAGGCTTTGATCAGCGCGGCCGACAGTGTTATTTTCTCCGGGAGAAAAAGCAGTTCGAATATTATCAAAGCTGCCCGGATATTCAGCGGAGTAGCCCGCCGTAAGGAGGAAACCGATAGAATCGAGAAATACCTGCGAGCCGGTCTGGATGCGGTTTCTACCAGCCGCGATAAAAAATTAACCGGCTACCGGGCGGATTTCGAGGCCGATCTGGCGCTTTATGGCAAATCGGATACGACCTCCGCCTTGAGGATAAAAAAAACATCCCTGGGAGCTGGCTGGGAGAATAATCCCGATAAGTATTATCGCTTTGCCGATTGGTGCCTGGAAAGAAAAATCAATTTAGTGGAGGCCGAATCTCTGGCCCGCAAGGCTATGAATAAATCGCAGCCCGGAAAATTCAAAGGGAAGATTCTCAATACTCTGGGACAGATCTGCTATGAAAGAGGGAATATCGACGAAGCCGTAAGCATGATTCAGCAGGCAGTCAACGAGGACCCGGCTAATGACGATTATTTCAAGCGTTTATTGGAATATAAAAAACAACGGGGGGATTGATCCTTCCCCCCGTTCTGGCTATCTCAATAATCTAACTTACAGCCGTGATTTCTTCTCCAGCCAGCGGAATTCTTTTTCCAGCTTTCTCTGGAGAGTCTCGAGATCGTCGGCCTGTCTTTCCAGCTCCTCGGCCTGACGTTCCAGTTCGTCAGCTTTGGCCTCGATCTTTTGGGCTTCGTATTCCATTTCCCGTTCGAGATCGTCGCTGTCGTAATTGGGGCTTAAGAGGTTGATCACCGATGCTACCGCTTTAATACCCAGTCCGGCTCCCTGAGCGCCCAGCCTGGCCCCATCCATGGCGATCTTCCTGGTATCCTCATGAAGTTTGATAATCTTATCTCGGTATTCTCTTATCATCTCTTTCTGCTCGTCGTCGGTTTCTATCAATTCCCCGTCGATATACAGCTTGTAATCATCGGTGATCTTGATCCTGGTGCGGCGGCCGTCGTCCGCGATAAGAATCACGTTGCCGTCGCGTATTCTGAGATTATAATCGTCGATACAGCAATCGTATTTATCACCACTCGAAATAACGCGGCATTCGTCACCGGCCGCGAAAGCTGTCGAGAGCAATGCCAGAAGAACCACCGGAACAATAATCATATTTCGCATAATTTTTCCTCCTGCCGATTATCAAAGCCTCTGGTTTGATTACGGAGTTTCCGTTATTCGGTTTCAGTCTTTTTGCTTTCGGGTAATATGATTCCAGCCTATAATAAGGTTTCGAAAGGGAAAGGAGAGCGGTTTTGAGAGATATGAACGACGGGTTTCAACGATGGACGGGCGATAAGCACGATGTCATAGTCCTGCATTCGCGGGCCGGTATCGCCCAGCATATCTGGATCGAGAATGATGACCGGGCTATCCTGATCGACGCGGGCGATGGGGCGCTGCGGGATATCCGGGCCAACAGGCTCAACAGGGATAATCTCGGCGGAATCTTCTTCACCCACGGCCATTTCGATCACATGGGCGGACTTCATTCGATTCTGGGATTTTTGCGGATGATCGGAAGGAAAGATGATCTGCCGGTTATCAGGCCCCGGGGGTGCGCTGAAGTTAAAGCGGTAATTGAAAGTTTCATCGAAATTTACGGAGAGACCATACCTTTTACGGTCATCTCTCGCGAGGCGAATCCGGGTGAGAAATTCGAGATCGGGGGAATGTCTATCGAAGCCTTCCCGGTGGTTCATTGCGGGAGCATCGAGGGGGCATCGGTTCTGGCTCCGATACCGGCGATGGGATACAGAGTCTCCAGTGGCGGCGAAACGGTGGTTATCAGTGGCGATACCGGCGATTGCGAGACGCTTCGCGAAATGGCCGCCGGCGCCGACCTGGCGATATTAGAGGCTACATATGAGAAAAGCTCCGACGTCAGCGAGGAAGAACTGCAAAATGTGCATCTCTCCGAGGAATCGGCCGCCGAAATCGGCGCGTTGGCCAGGGAATATATACTCGTGCATAAGGGGCGGAGGTAAGGGATTAATCTGTTTTTAAATTGACAATGGATAGAGGAAGTTTATATTGGGCTTGTTAGAATAAGAGTGTATTGCTCCGGGGGTCTTATATGAGTAATAAGAATTATCCTGGGCAACGATATATAGGTTGTTTATCTTTCCGAAATATCGGTACCCTCTCTCTGTTGGTCATTATAATATTTCCCTGCCGTATTTGGCCTGCGGCGATAATCCCTCGAAGCCGAATCAGTTTCCGCTAACCACAACGATAGACTATTACGCCGTCTGGTCGGCACATCACGACCTTATCGCTTATATCCATGATCGTTTTCCATTTTCTGACGATCCCGATTCGTCGGGAATATATATCATTAGCCCGGACGGGACGGGAAAACGGCTGTTTTACAGAAGCGAGTTTACATTTGGAATAGACTGGACGCAAGGCGGAATGTGGCTGGTAGCGAACTCCGGCGGGAGACTGGTGAAGCTCTCATATCCCGGTGGTCAGGTGGATACCCTGACTCCGAGCGGAGAATACTGGGGACCTGTCTGGTCGCCGGGCGGCGGTCATATCGCATTTTCAAAACATCTGGGTGATGAAGCTGGTGTCTACATTATGGATCCCGACAACGGGAATTATAGAATGGTGATGCCCTATGGAATGGCGGTCGACTGGGCGCTAGCGGACAGCCTTGTATATATCAACCTGGATTGGGCGCTACCTCTTGGCGCTATCTGTATGACCGATACTGCGAGGAATTTCATACGCGTTATGTGTTCCCTGCCGCAGATTTCATGGCACAGCCCTGCTCCAAGAATGCACATTCTTACGGGCAGAATTATTTTTCACGCTCAAGAGTATGGCGATGCTGAAAGCATCTGGACCCTTGAACCTGGCAGTGAGCAGACAACACAGCTTCGTAGATTCGGCTTGCGGCCGAACTTCTCGCCGGATGGCCAGAAAATCGTATTTACAGACACGCGTAAGGATAATGGAAGATTATGGATAATGAACTGGGACGGCACCGCGATCACTCAGCTAACCTTCTAAAAAGACTATGCTGAAGGAGGAAACATGAATAGCGGATCAATTCTACTCGCAATCGCCCTATTCTTTGGCACTTCTCCTCAATTGCTCGCGGACGCATACGACCATGAAGTGATCACCATGTTTGCGGAAAACGTTGTAGAGATGCCTAAGGGCGCTTTATCGGCGCAGGTAAGTCAAGTTACTTTCAATCCGGACTCGTTGAAAGCGACGCTTCTTTGCTGCAGCGCCGAGATTATAACAGTCGCCTTTCCGGATTTCAATCCGGCCGATACTATTATTCAGTCAAGTAGATTTCCGCAATTGTTCGCCAGGCAAGCCCGGCTGGATAGAATCTACAGAATTTATCTGGCCGATCCCGCGAAAAGAGATGCCCTTAACGAGAAGCTCAAGGACTACCCGGACGTATATTTCTCTGACAAAAACGGTACCGGCCAGTTGGCGTTCGAACCGGATGACAGCTCTTTTTCGCTACAGTGGGGCATGCATAACACCGGGCAGAATCAGGGAAGCGTTCCTGACGCTGATATCGATGCGCCGGAAGCATGGGATCTTACTCAGGGCGACGCCTCAACAGTAATAGGAATCATAGACAACGGAGTGCAGGGACATATTGAATATGCCGACCGGCTTGCGGGCGATGGCCCGGGTGAATATTTCAGCAGCCATGGTACTTTCGTAACCGGAATTGCGGCGGCGCAAGGGAACAATGCGCAAGGTATAGCCGGGGTTACCTGGAATTCTTAGATTTACTCAAAAGACATCCATACTTATGATGAAGTTCACATTTACAACTCGGTGATTGATGCCATTCAAAATGGCGGCGCGGATGTTCTGAATAACAGTTGGGGATCGCTCGATTTCCAGAGTTTAGTGCATCAGGAATTCGGCATCGCTCATGATATGGGGCATCTGGTCGTCGCCGCCCGGGGAAATCAGGCTAACGATACGCCGTTATTTCCGGCATCTTATCCCGGTGACTGGGTTCTGAGCGTAGGGGCCTTCACAGACAGAAACTTAAAAAGCAATTTCTCCAGTACGGGCGAAGGCCTGGATGTAGTAGCGCCCGGCGGCACTGCTCTGGAAGGAAATTCAGTTCACGAGATTTATTCCACCAGTTTTGGCAACACTTATAACTACGATGGGGGCACGTCTTTTGCCGCACCTCATGTCAGCGGTTTAGTAGGACTCCTCGATTTTTACAACCAGCTTCCGGCGTTCGGCAGCAATTTTAGATACGTTATCGTTAATACTGCGGTCGACATACCGCCATCGGGTTACGACAACCTAACGGGTTATGGTCGAGTGAATGCCGGGGCCGCATTGGATTTCATTAGTCGACCTAACAGAATTTATACATGTACTGCTGCGGGATCCATGCCGTACCTTGCTAATCCTGACCCGCCGGGGCAAGAATGGCGATTTTCGGGAACGCGGGTTCTTCCCGACCATTGGAATTATATTGTGAAACGGTACGAAGTTCTCTACGATCTCAACTATCTGGATTGTGATTGCCAGCCACCTTTGCTTGACCCAATCACTTCAACGCCTGTAGTATGGGGCATAGATTGTCTTACGCATGGCTGGTCGGCATCCGATCCTAATTACGGAATTCGCAGATGTGAAGTCGTCTCTTCCGACCAAAATGGCGCGACTCTGCGTACCTACGTTTATGAGGTCTGGCGCTTTCGGGCTTGGCCGCCTTTAACATATCTCGGTTGGTATCCAAACCACTGGCAGGACTGCGAATTCGCATTTACTATTCTGGCCGATGGCACACAGCAACCTCCAAGTAATCTCTCTGTATCACCCTCTCCAACGTTTCATCCCTTGATTACCTGGAATCCCAGTCCAACAAACGAAATAGACGGGTATGCTGTATATCGAATGGTTCATGGCATAGAGCCGGATTGGGTCCTTATAGCGTCTCTACCTTCGCTGAATAACCAATATGAAGAAATTGAATTTTCAACGCCGCATCCCGGTCCGATCGCATATTGGGTTGACGATGCCGATTATACAGTGGTTGCCTTTAATCAATACGCTGAATCCGAGAGACCTCCGTTCGTTACTATTACCGTTGTTGTCCCGGAGGAACCGGACCCGAAGATTCCCAAGCAATCTTCTCCTAATGAGGAGATACCTAAAGCATTCGCTTTGAATTCCGCATATCCTAACCCCTTTAATTCTCAAACAATAATAGAATTCGCGCTTCCGCTGGATTCATATGTAGAAATAGAAATATTCAATCTCTCAGGTCAGAAAATCGAGACAATTCTTAACGAGTCAAGACCTGCCGGATATCACGAAGTTGTTTGGAACGCCTCCGGTGTTACTTCCGGCGTCTATTTATACAAACTAAAAGCCGGTGATTTCGTTGAGTCAAAAGCGGTTACTCTATTGAAGTAATCCTCGAAGGTAGGGCCGGTTCGGGTATGCGATCCGGGACCGGCTCATACGTAATCGCAGGAAAAATCCCGGCAATTGCTATAAGACCCTAATCTCCGTAAAACCCCTTGCCTCGCCCGATCCCCGGCGATATACTGTCTTAAATGTTCTGGGTATGGTGTAATCTGTTCGGATAAAGGAGGAAACGATGCCCTTGTTGCTTTCCCGGGAAGATGTCATAAATGTCCTCGAAATGAAAGACTGCATGGAGGCGGTGGAAAAAGCGTTCGCAGAATTAGCCAACGGCACCGCGGTTTTACCGCTTCGGATAAATATCACACCGCCCGACGGTCTGGCGCTCTATATGCCCGCTTATCTCAAAGATTCGGGAGCGTTGGCCTGCAAGGTAGTGACGGTTTACAAGAACAACCCCAAACAACACAATATGCCCACAACCATCGGTAAGGTGCTTCTGCAGGACCCGGCCACGGGAGACGTTATCTGTATCATGGACGGCGGCTACCTGACTGCCGTACGTACCGGCGCGGCCAGCGGTGTCGCCGCCAAATACCTGGCTCGCGATGATAAACGGCAGATCGCCGGTATTTTCGGCGCCGGGGTTCAGGCGAAGATGCAGCTCTGGGCGACAGCCGAGGCGAGGGAGCTTTCCAAAGCGTTCGTCTACGATATCTCCGATGAGGCGATCAAATCGTTCATCGCCGAGATGGGGCCAAAGCTCGATATCGAGATCGCCAAGGCAACCTCGGCCGATCAGATATTAGCCCAATGCGATATCATCTGTACCGCCACGTCGTCGTCCACCCCCATTTTCGACGGCTCGAAGGCGCGAGAGGGAACTCATATCAACGGAATCGGATCGCACACCCCCAACGCCCGCGAGCTGGATACAGCTATTATCAAACGGTCGAAATTTGTCGCCGACTCATACGAGGCCTGTCTGAAGGAGGCGGGAGATATCATGATCCCCATACAGGAGGGGGCTATAAATAAATCGCATATGTATGCCGAGCTCGGTGAAATTATAACAGGAAAAAAACCGGGTAGAGCAGGCGATAGCGAGATCACTCTTTTCAAATCGAACGGTCTGGCCATTCAGGATGCCGCTACCGCGAAACTGGTTTATGATAAAGCGGTGCGGGCCGGTGTCGGCATCGAGGCGAAGATATAGGTTGCTCTCAAGCGGAGGATTTATGATCGGTAAAACAAGATTCGCGGCGTCCCTTATCACGGCCGTGATACTCCCGTTTAATATTATCATCGCCGGAGATTCGACCTTCCCTCCGGAAGTAAACGAGATACTGGAAAAAGCGGGCACCAACCGGGTCGAGCTGGAGAAAACTCTGAACCACTATAAATCAGATCCCGATACCCTCAAATACCAGGCGGCCTGTTACCTGATCGGCAACATGGAAGGACACAGCTGCGTGACCTACGCGCTGAAAGATACCCTGGGCAGCGAGATCGAATTTAACGTGCTCGATTACCCCGATTTCGACGCTTTACTGGCTGCTTTCGATACGCTGGAATCGCGGTATGGACCGCTCGATTTCGATAAACAGGAGACCGTTGATGATTGGGACGCTATTACCTCGGGATTCTTAATCGATCAGATCGATAACGCTTTCAAAGCATGGCGCGGAAAACCATGGGCGAAACGTTTTTCATTTCAGACTTTTTGCGAATATATCCTTCCGTACCGCGGAAGCAACGAGCCTCTGGAGGAATGGCGCTCGATGTTCCTGACAAAATATGCCGGATTCGATTCCCGTATGACCGACCCGGCCGACCCGATCGAGGCGACCAAGCTTATCAATAACGATGTTATGACCTGGTTTACATTCAATCCGCGCTTCTATTATCATCCCACCGATCAGGGACTCTCGGAGATGCTCAACAACGGATTGGGACGATGCGAGGATATGACCAACGTGACCATCTACGCGCTGCGGGCCAACGGTCTGCCGGTGACCAGCGATTATACTCCCTACTGGGCGAATTCAGGAAATAATCACGCCTGGAACGCTATCGTTACGCCCGACGGCAAAGTCGTGCCGTTCATGGGAGCCGAGGCTAATCCCGGGGAATACCGTCTGGCCAACAAGCTGGCTAAAGTATATCGCAAGACCTTCGGCAAACAGAAAGAAAATTTGATTTTTCAAAAACGAAAACAGGAGAAAGTCCCTCGCTGGCTGGCCGGGAGAAGCTATGCTGACGTTACCGCAGACTATGTCGATGCCTGCGATGTGACCATCGGATTTGAACAAGAGATTCCCGATTCGGTGGATATAGCCTATCTCTGCGTGTTCAATTCCGGCGAATGGCAGCCGATACACTGGGGCAGGATCGAAGCCGGCAAAGCCGTATTCACCGATATGGGACGGGATATCGCTTATCTTCCGGCGCTTTATCTTGACGAAAAGATCGTCCCCTGGGGCAGGCCCTTTATTCTCGATCCCGACGGCCACGAGCGGGAATTGCGTCCCGAAGACAACCTGCCGACCACCCTGACCCTGACATCCACCACAAAACGGAAACAGGAGATCTCCACCGATGGCGTCGCCAGGGCATATTTCAACTCCGGTAAAGAATACGAACTCTTTTATTTCGATGATGGCTGGCAATCATCGGGGAAATCGACCGCCGAAGACAAACCGCTGAACTTCGAAAATGTCCCGACCGGATCGTTATATTGGTTAGTGGAAATCGATTCCGACAAAGAGGAACGAATATTCACTATAGAGGACGGCCTGCAGGTCTGGTGGTAGCCGGATAGATTAGAATAGAATTAAAAAAGGCGGCCTTAGAAAGCCGCCTTTGATTTTTATTGATTGAACTTTTACTTCAGCAATACCATTTTTATCGTTCCGGTATGGCTTTCCGTTTCCAGCCTGGCGAAGTAAACGCCGGAACGCTTATCGGAGGCGTTCCAGACCAGATCGTAATAACCGGCCGGTTGAACCCGGTCCATCAATCTCTCGACCTGTCTGCCGAGAATATCGTAGATGATAATAGTGACATGAGATTGTTCAGGCAGCGCGTATTGTATTGACGTAGATGGGTTGAACGGATTGGGATAGTTCTGATTCAGACTGAAGGCGGATGGTATATTACCGGCGATATCGTCGATATCGACCAGTTCTCCGACGGTCAGGGTGCAGTAGACGGCATAAACCGGATTATCAGGATCGTTGGAGTTTATTCTAAGGTAACCGGTATATCGGCCGTCATTGAGCTCGGTAGCGTCGAACGTGATATCTAAATCAACCGATTGGCCGGGCAAAGCGTATCCGCCTGAAAATTCCGGGAATAGCCAGAAAGCCGGGAGCTTGAATATAGTGGCGAGATTGTTTTCCACGTAGGTGCCGTCGTATACCGCCTGAAGCCCGATAGAACCGTCACCGTTCTCTATTCCGACAGTACATGAGGATAGATCCGCCTCCATCGAGAGATACTGGAATGTGATATCTCCACCTGAAGTAAGGATCACCTCAAATGTCAATGACCCGCCGCCGGCGAAACGAGGAATATTGGAGTATTCGACTATGGCGCTGTCTGTACTATTGGTATAAAAATAGATGGAACCGCCATTTGACGGATTCAAATCATCCCAGAACGGCGCTATGAGATTGTTCGGATCGGAACTGCCCGGGATAGGGCTATTGGAAAAGTTGGTGGCAGAGGAAGTGAAGGAAAGCCATCCGTTGGAGCAAATTCGGATTGAGCCGAAATAATTGTTGTAGAAAGGCATGCTAAAGCCCATATCGAACGGTCCCTGGTTTTGATCGTCGCCAAAAGTCAATGGTTGGCCGATCACCGATATATCCACCCATTCGAAATCCGGACCCTGCGGCTCATTCGAATCGATCCACATATATCCGAATTCGTCAGGACCGCCGAAATCAGTTATTGTCGGCGGGCCGGTTTCCCCGTCCGATTCCTCGGTTTTCGGCCCGTCATAGGTAACTGTTAAAAACTCCCCTGTTCTTTCATGAAAAATATGTTTGCCGCCATCGTCCCTACGAATGGCCGGAAGTTCGTCGTGGGATTCCGTTAAAGTACCGATGGTAATCGGCGTTATTCCATAAACAAGTAGTCCGCTGCCGTTGTTGGAGATTGTCAGGGGGCTCTGAGTGGAATTTCCGTGATCGAGAGTGATATTAAATGAAATAGGAGAGACAGACAGTTCGGCGGAATCGGCGCTCCATGTTCTGACCCCGGTAATATTTACCGCGTCGATGTACCACCCGTCATCCGTAACCGATCCATCAGACCCCATACGGAATCTTAGCCTGATTGCCATGCCCTCGTAATCGGCCAATGAAAATGATGATTCCATCCAGCCTCCGGATTCGCTGGAAAAGCCGGGTTCGTTATCCAATCCGATAATATCCTGATCGGGATAGCCGCCTTCCGGAACAATAATCTCCCAGCTGGCCCCGGCGTCGGAGGAGACGCATAGATTGCCGCCGTCCCATCCGGATTCGAAGCTGTACCAATGGTAGAAACCGATAGAGGCGGTGGAATCTTCTACTGTTAAATATTTCGTATAGAGTCTGTCATCCGCGTTGTCGGGATATTCCTCGGTCAGGTTTGTCGCCCATACTTTGGTGCCGTCATACGCCGAACCGGGGCCCGACCCCGGCTCGCCCCATTGCCAGCTGCCATCGCCGACCCAGCCGCCATCGTCATATTCAAACGATTCGACGGCTCTGAGAATGAACTGCAGGTTTTGCGCATATCCGTCTACGGATTGCAGAGCCAGGCCGAACAGTACCGAATGTCCGGGAGGATAATCGTTGTGAGCGGTAATGATATAAACATCGGTTGAGTTGTCGCCGCGGCCGCCGTTCGAGTCCAGATCGCCGAACGAACCATTGGCGTCGGAAATAGTTACATATTCATCATTGGAAGATAAGACGCCTGTTACTGAAGAGGCCGATGATGAGCCTGAGTTGATCAGCGTAACGGTCATCTCGGCGGTCTCGCCCGCTTCGAATATGCCGTTGCCGTTGCCGGAGTTGTCGTCAATGGAGAGTTCGACAAAATTGATCACCGGGGCATGAGCCTGCAAAGTGAAATTGGAACCCCAGGTCTCATCGTTAGCGTCGCTTACAGTGAGAGAAAACGAAATGCTGTGTCTGTCCGGAACGCCGACAGCGACATCAAAACCATAAGCGTTCTCGATATTGACAAAGGCTAAATCCCCCGCGATCGTTCCGTATACCTCAACACTATCGGTAATAGTAACATATTCGTCTTCGGTCGTAAGCAAGGCGAAGACCCCAAAGGCGGTATCCGGACCGACATTCATAAGCTGAACATCCAGAAGGATTGCTTCTCCGAAATCGATCAAGTTGTTGTTATTGCCTACGGAGTCATTAACCGCGCTGGAATCGAAAATAACATACGGTCCTGACGGCGCGATGACCTGAATGGTGGATACATATGGTTCTTTATTCTGTCCGGTAATCACTATATCCGCCGTGCCGGGAACATCGAACGGCGTAATGGACATATCTACAACTCCGGATTCATCTACATAGGCGCCGCCGTGAAACACGCCGTTCTTGGAGAGTCCTATATATGAAGCCGGATCGGCGGATATATGAACTGTGTTGGCGCCCAGGACTATGGTTTCGGGTTGCTGAACAGTGTTGGCTGTCGGAACTCCGAGGTATGTCGAGACCGATGGATCGCCCATAAGATGATATATTTCCCAGTAGTAGTTTATCAAGCTGCTGCCGGATTCCTGTACTGCCATGTTTCCGCAAAAGACCAGGGCGTCATTGACCACGTAGCGCTGGCTGACTGGTTCGGCGTGGTCATGAAACACGCCGTCGTACGCTCCCAGCCCGGTTTGCTCGTAAGACGGTCCCTGGCCCATGATGGGCCCGTAGCCGACTCCCCAATAATAATCCTCATCCCAATAGGATGAGTTGGAGCCGCCGATATAACCAACCGCTCCTTTGTCGGCGGATTGAAGCCAGACCTCTCCGGCGCACGGTGTCGAATAATCCGTTCCGAATGTGCAGGTCAGACAGCAGTTGCCGACGGCTGTCGTGTATTTATGGACATTGGTCAATGCCCCGACCTGGGAGGAACTGAATTCGGGATTGGCCCAGCCGTCATGAGAGCCATGGGCGGTATAGTTGATGAATCCTACGCCCTGGTTGACAGTCGCCCTGATAGCCGCCGCCGCGCCCGGATCATTCGATGCCGGGTAGAGCCATGTGTTTGAATATAAGCCGTGCTCCGAATTAAAATAAATATTAGTTCCATAGTTTATCTGGCCGTTGCCGTGAGTCGGAGCGTAGGTGGGATCCACTCCTGCGATCATGGTGACATTGCCCAGATATGACGGATCGGGCATCAGATACTGCTCATATTCGAGAGTCTTATCTATCTGAGGCTGCAATTGCGACGTATTCTGCGCGGAGAACCGGCCGTAATATATTTCCGGATTATGATCGCCGGTGAATTCGCAGAAATCGAGATCGGAAATATGATCGGAATAATCAAACGCTGGGATCTGTTGATGGTCCCCTACTAACAGCACGAAGGACGGCGCGGGATCATCGGGAGGATTGCTGTTTTCATAGAGTCCCCTGATATACGCCTTGATGGCGGTGTTGGAACCGCCGATATCGTCGGTATACCCGGTTATCACCTGAAATCCCTTTTTCACCTTCCAGGCGATGAACGGCTGCAATTGGGCTTCAAACATACGGTCGGCTATAATCACATATTTAACCGGGTAGGTCACCAGGTCGTCGAGTATGGTGGGGGGAAGAGGTTCATAATTGAAAATCTGATCATATACCGGCTCGTAAAACGGGGAGAAATAGCGAATGCGGGCTTCCGTAGTGGCGGACCAATCCGGATGAAGATAGTTGACCCGGATCACCATCCTCTTATATACACGCAGACTGTTCGACTCAGGATTATATTCAACCGGGGCCACAGAGATTTCTCCCAGTTTTAAAGCTCTCATAATACCTATCTCCGACGTTTCCGTCAGGGGGAGACCGTAATAGCCGTTTTGGTTGTATATCGCCCGGTTATATTCGAAAGGTACGGAGCCGGGGTTCTCCGATTTGGAGAGCGACGGCTGAACCGGAACTATAGGGGAGGTCAGGCCGTAATCGGCCAGATCGATCTCTTCTATCTCAAATTCCAGAACTTCCGCGCTTAATTCGCATCCCAATGGTATGGTCAAAGTCTTATTGATCATAGGCAGATTCGGCTCCCCGATCCTCTGAGAGCGGGCAAAACCATCGATGCCGACGGCCGTGAATTCTCCATCGGGAATAATCAGCGAGCGAAATTCAATAGAGCCTATATCGACAGCTATGGTAAGACCGTTCCGGTCCTGGTTAAGTATGGCCGTGCCGGATTTGATATCGGAAAACCGCACGGTTTGATCGGCAGACGCGGATATGAAAAACGCGCCAATTAATATTCCCGCCAAGGTGATCCTGTTAGCCGCTTTTCTCATCGATTCCTCCATATTAAGCTAAAATCCACTTATTCATAAATATAATGAGCGAATCTGATAAAACAATTGACACCTATTCGCTCCATGATCAAAATAGGATAAAATCCCGAAAACAAAAGCAAAAAATGGATGGTTTTACAGATATTACATTGATTTTTCCGCGGTAAATAGCCGGCTCCCTCCAGGGAAAAGGCATAACTGCCAATATGTTAAATGCTTATGGTATGCTTTGCTGCCTGTTTATCCGATGAAGCTCGAATGGATCTTGACAAAATACAAAAAATAGGTTTCTTATAACTAGTGTAGTTTACGAAACGGCCCTGAAACTTCCAAGGAGTCGGTTATGGATAACGATTCTAACGATCTATCCCGTCGAAACTTCATAAATACGATTACCGGGGCGGCGGCTTTATCATTAATCGGTTTTGACCGAAAAGCGATTGCCGACACATTCCCTGGGCAGGATATTATCACCGATTATGTCGGCCGGTTATGTTTCAATGAAAACCCGCTGGGGCCGGCGTCGTCGGTCATTGAAGCGATGGAGGCCGAAGCCTCGATGGCTCATCGATATTCCGACTGGTTCTCCGATTCGCTGGTGGCCCGCCTATCGGCGTATCATGACGTTTCCTCCGGTCGGATTCTCTGTGGTTCCGGGGCTACCCAGCTATTACGCTTTTGCGCTATGATATTATGCGGACCGGGCTCCAACGTGGTTGTTCCCAGCCCGTCTTACGGCCAGTTCGCGGCTGACGCCGAATTATACGGCTCGTCAGTTCGGTATGCCAACCTCGGCAGCGACCACAAAGTCGATCTCGACGCTATGATGGGCAGGGTAGACAACAATACCACCGCGGTCTGTATCACCAATCCCAATAATCCGACGGCTACCGTAATCGATCCGGGCGATCTCTCTGCTTTTGTCGACGATCTGCCATCCCATGTAGTTACCATAATCGACGAAGCCTACTACGACTATATCTCCACACCCGATTATCCGTCGGCTGTCGAACTGGTCAGATCCGGTAAGAAAGTGGTAGTCATCAAAACTTTTAGCAAAGTCTACGGTCTGGCGGGGGCGCGTATCGGTTACGCGGTCGGATACAATGAAATCATGAATACGATGATGGGTTATAGAATGATCTGCATGGTATCCCGCTCGTCGCTGGAAGCGGCTAAAGAGGCCTTGCGCAGCATACAACACAGAAGCGATACGATCGCTCTGGCCAATCAGGCCAAAAGCTACTGCTTCGGAGAGTTTGATCGGATGAATCTGAGTTATATTCATTCGGAAGCCAGTTTTTTTATGGTTAATGTCGGCTCTTACGCTGAAGGCGTGCGCGGTGCCCTGGCAACCAGAGGATTTTATGTTCGAACCGGATGGGGTATGACCCATCATATCAGGGTTTCCACCGGCACTATGGAAGAGATGACCGGTTTTATAATCGCCCTCGAGGATATACTCAATATGACATCCGTCGACGGAGAGCCTCCCAGGCCGGGAACGGTCGAGTTGTATCAGGCTTACCCCAACCCGTTCAATTCATCGACTCGGATAAAAGTCTATATGCCTGAAACCGCTCATGCCCGTTTGGATATATTTGATATCCGCGGACGGCTGGTGAATCGTCTGATCGACGGCGCGTTGGAAGGCGGCGAACACTCATTCGTCTGGAACGGAGTGAATATTGGCGGCCGGGATGTTTCCAGCGGTTCATATTTCTATAGATTGACCTCCGGCGATAATGTCATCATCAAACGTATGGCGTTGGTGAGGTAACGTTTTCGAGATCAGCAATCGTTTGCCGGAAAATAATCGATAGAATCTGCTAAGGTGGTCTGTCGGCCATAATATCTGATGACAACCTAAATCCGAATCTCTATATTTATCATGTAATTAGTATCGATGAACGGAATTGCCTGTAATAATCTCTGGTTCGCGAGGTGAGCTATGGGACACATGGTCGGCAAGGATATATATAAGAAGCTGGGCAAAAAAATCGACAATCTGGGCGCCCGGACTCCGTGGAACAGCGCGTTCCACTCCATCCTGAAAGAGCTCTATACCGAAGACGAAGCCGATCTGATTGTCAAAATGCCCTACGGCCTCAATACGCTCAAGTATATTCAGCGGGTTACCGGGATCGAGTCGGCGAAGCTGAAGAACCTGCTCGACCGCCTCTGCGACAAAGGCCTGATGATCGACGCCTGGTATGGCAAGGGGTTTCGCTACACCGTTTCGCCGCTGGTCATCGGCATATTCGAATTCACCATGATGAGAACCCGGGGGGAATTGAATACTAAGGAGTGGGCCAGGCTTTTTCACGATTACCTGCAGGATAAGAATTCGTTCTATAAAGCCAATCTCGGTCATGGTGAGAAAGTGATGCCTCTTCGAACGATACCCCATGAAGAGACCATAGATATGTCGGAGTATGTCGAGGTCCTCGATTACGAGAAAGCCACGGCTATTATAGAGAATACCCAAAAGTTCGCGGTCGGGATCTGTTCTTGTCGTCACGAAAAGCTGCACGCCGAGAACCGTCAATGCCATGCCCCGTTAAGCATGTGCGCCTCGTTCGATTCCGCCGCCGATTACATGATCCGCCACGGATTCGCCGAAGAGGTGGAAAAATCCCAAATGCTGGAAAACCTGGCCCGGTCGAGAGAACTTCGCCTGGTGCTCAACGCCGATAATGTTCAAAAGAATGTAGGTTTCATCTGCTTTTGTTGCGGGTGCTGCTGCAATGTCCTTTTGGGAGTCAGCAGCTTCGGCTATGCCAACGCCATCGTTACATCGAGCTTCATCGCCAGAAGCAACACCGAAACCTGCGCCGAATGCGGCGACTGCGCCGAGATCTGCCCCGTAAACGCCATAAAGATGAAGCCTGGTAGCGGCCCGATTGTCGACGATTCAATATGTATGGGCTGTGGAGTCTGCGCCCTGGATTGCTCGACCGAATCGATGAAGCTGATCAAACGCGAACAGCGGGTCCTGCATCCGGCCGATACGTTCGAGAAAGTAATCCTCTCCGCGCTGGAACGAGGCTCGCTGCAAAATCTTATCTTTAATAATCCGCAAAACGCCGGGCATACGTTTATGCGCGGGCTGGTCGGCGGATTCTTGAAGCTGCCGCCGATGAAAAAAGCTCTGATGAGTGATACCTTACGATCGAGATTCCTGGATAGTATCAGGCGGTCAACGTGAATTTGTCTCTTGTTATAACAGGCGGTATCATTGCCGCACAATTTCAGGTCATCGATGAACTATTATAGTGCGTCCGGGATTCGACAGTAAATTCAAGCGTAATCCTAAGCTGATAGGATATAAGCAGTTGAGCTCGCCAACGCTCCGGCATGATTGTTGATTATGTCTAAACGGAATTAACGACACCTCGATCGGCATCGCGAATGTTTCATGCGGATGGCAGCAGCCTGCTTTATAACAGAGATATCATGACTGGATTTTACTCGAGGCGTACCGAGTGATCTTAAATTCCGAACATTATTGGATAGTCAACTATAAACCGAAGGAGGATAGATGCTGTTTCTATTTTTGGTCAGGCGAATGAGCCTGATTGTCTTGTCTGCCGGTATAGCGTTATTTCCTGGCGTTTCCCCTGTATTGGCCGACAATCTTGACCCTCCTGAAACCGCGACGGCCAAATCGGATATAGGCCCTTGGGCGATTCAATTCGGGATCGGTTCGAAATTCAGCCTAAGGCCTTTTAGCGAGGCGACCATAGCGCTTCAGCGAGATGTTTCGGAAAAATCGGCGCTTCGTCTTGGTTTGGAATATTCAAGCAGATTGGACTGGATCGACGGCGAAAGTTCTATCTTCTTTTATCAGGATACGGCAATAACCCGTTATGATCTAGACTATAGCGTTAACCGACTTTCCCTAAGCATGGCTTATTTAAGGCGCAGTTCAGGTAATGCTGATTTCCGGGCCGTTTACGGTGCCGGGCCATTTGTTCGTTTCAGGCTCCGGGATAACAGCTATGCCGATTCACAAAACAGGATAGGCTCGACGATATCGCGAAGTCAATCGAGGCGAGATTTTTGGAATATTTGGAATATAGGAACGAACGCCTTTGTCGGAGTTGAATGGAGGGTATTTTCCAGGGCGAGCTTTTATGCCGAATGCATGGCCTCGTTCGATTATAGTTGGAATCGATCGGAATATGAAACCGTCTTCAGTTCTTCATATCTCGAGAGCGAATATTCTCAAAAAGCAAACGGAAACTCATTCATGATCAGATCGGGTCCGGTCAGCCTGGGAATCTCGATTATTCTATAGAAAGCGTGAAGATTAAACCAGTTTACAGGGAGAAGAAAATGAGATCGATCATTCAATCAGGACTATTAAGAACCGGGGCGGCCGCTTTTTTGGGAGCAGCCTTGCTGTATTCCGTTGCCTTCTCGCAGGCCGATAGTCAGCCGACACTTAATGGTGAAAATTCGCTTTATGACGGGTCATCGTCTTTGCAGTTTCAAATTTCCGATAATTTTTCCCTATCGGCCTTTAAAGGACTGGCTTTTTCAGGCAAAAAGCATATTTCCGATAAGACCGCGATCAGACTCGGAGTCGATATATATGTCAGCTCATCTGGAAACGACACCCATAGTACATATCAACAGCCGAACGATTCCAGCTTCACGAGCGAAAACAACAGCAATTTCTGGGCGTCATCCGGTTTTGATATACAGTATATCAGATACACCTCATTAAAATCTCCGATCCACTTTTTCTGGGGCGCGGGTCCCAATTTTCGGTATCAACGCACGAGTTACGAATCCGAGAGAATCACCCTGAGCACGGGCGCGATCAGCACGAGGAATGATGAAAATAAATCTCTAAGCGCCGGAATGTCAGGCATCGCCGGGGTCGAGTGGTTCGCGGTTAAGAATATCAGCTTCCTGGCCGAATATGGATCGTCGCTTTATTATCAGTGGATGAAATCCACAATCCATAACAATACCCCACAGAAATCATCATCCAGCTCGGAAACGAACAGCCTGGTATTCTCTCCGGCGAGCGTCAGACTCGGCATCTCTTTGTATTTTTAGAATTCCCTTCGATTAGTCCGGCGCGGGATTGCCTTCTTGAAGAGGCTGTCCCGCCTTTATTGATAAATAACATCTTGCGAGGATCGCGAATTATCTCCCATATTCAAAGTCGCGGTCAAAGCGGTCAATCGGTTTTTAGTGAAAGATTAAACGGCCAATTTGATAATAAACCAAAATCAGGACGGGAATGATGATAAAACTGAAATTCGCGGCGGTTATCGCTTCCATAGCTTTTATGGTTTTCTCCTGCGAGACAAAAGTCGATATCGCGGCCGAAAAGGAAAATCTTCTTCAGACCGACAGGGATTTTGCCGCGAATTCGCTCGAAGTCGGCGCGGCGGACGCCTTCAATATGTACTTAGACCAGAACGCCATGCAGATGCCAGAAGGCAGATACCCGGTAATCGGCCGAGATTCCATCTACGAGGGAATGAGCAAATCCAAAGGGAAATACACATTGGGCTGGTCTCCGATGGACGGAGAGGTCTCCTCCTCCGGCGATATGGGCTGGACCTGGGGAGTGTCCGTTCTTTCCTGGAAGGATAAAGATGGCGTAGACCAGCAAGCCCACGGGAAATACCTGAATGTCTGGAAAAAACAGGCCGACGGCTCCTGGAAGGTTCTGGTCGATATCGGCAACGATAATCCGACCCCGGAAGATAAATAGCTGTATCGGGCGGTGTGCCGATGAATTCCGAAAGTATGAGGATTCGTCCCTTCCAAGACAACGACAAAACAGCGGTCGCCGATCTTTGGCGGGAAGTATTCCCGAATAATCCGCCTTGGAATATCCCCGAAAAGGATATCGAGCGCAAGCTGAAGATACAGCCGGAAATGTTCCTGGTGGCCGAGACTGATTCGCGCGTAATCGGTACCGCGATGGCCGGTTTTGACGGTCATCGGGGATGGGTCTATTATGTAGCCGTAAGCCCCGAACATCGACGAAAGGGGGTTGGTGAAGCCCTGATGAAACAGGTGGAATCGGAGCTGATAAAAAAAGGGTGTACCAAGCTGAATCTGCAAGTCCGCTCGTCGAATACCGGTGTAGTGGAATTCTACAAAAAACTCGGCTACAATATCGAAGATCATATAAGCATGGGCAAACATCTCTCCGATTCATAGTAATTTTGAAAAAGATCAAAAGCTCTTTTTATATTCTATCCGATATATCGAGATCCGAGGAACCGACTGTTGTGAACGGTAGTTTGATCGAGCAGAACGTCATCGGGCGGTACAAAGATTCTGTCCGAACCGCGACCGCGAACATCAATCGGGAGGAAAAGTATGAGCGAACCGAATATCGCCGCCAAAGCTTCTATCAAGCTGACATTGAAGCCCGGGAAATATCTCTGGTGCAGGTGCGGACGTTCGAAAAACCAGCCGTTCTGCGACGATTCTCATGTCGGGACGGAATTTACGCCTCTGGAGTTCGAAGTTGTCGAGGAGAAATTGCGCTCGTACTGCCAATGCAAACGGACCGCCAATGCCCCGTATTGCGACGCTACTCATAAAACCTTATAAGGATCGGATTATGCTGGAAAATACCAACAGATTTGCCGCCTTGATCGGACGGCTTTTGTTGAGCTCGATCTTTTTTAGAAGCGGATTCTCAAAAATCGGCAATTGGTCCAAAACAGCGGCTAATATGGAATCGCACGGCATGATAGCGGTCGGTTTCTTCCTGTTTATGGCCATCGTATTCGAGCTTACCGGAGCGTTATCGGTGCTGGCCGGTTATAGAGCCAGAATCGGAGCGGCTCTTTTAGTTATCTTTATCGTTCCCGTGACACTTATCTTTCATAACTTCTGGGCTGTGGAAGCAGTTAAATACGGCAGTCAATTATCCAGCTTCATGAAAAATGCCGCTATCACCGGCGGTCTTCTTATGATTTTAAGCAACGGCTCCGGGGGCTTTAGTCTGGATAACTTCCATAAAAAGTAATTCCAAACGGTTATCGGCGAAATCGATTGCAATCCGGTTCTATTTTTTGGATTAATATCCTTTACAAGAGTAAAATATTGTATGGCGATACTTGAGAATATAGTATATATAGACCGCCCCGGCCAGATGCCGAGGCTGATGAAGTTATGAAGATTTACGATATTCTGATAGAGACGAAGGCCGGCGAATTCCTGACACATCTTTATAAGTACGCCATGTTTTTAGGGACAGTAATTAAGGCGGCCGCGCGGGGGCCATACTATTTCAATGAAGTTCTGGAACAGCTCTACCAGATAGGATACAGATCTCTATCCATCGTCTCTCTGACCGGGATTTTTACCGGTATGGTCATGGCTTTTCAGACTGGTATGGAGATGAGCAGGTTTGGGGCCAAATCGTATATCGGCACAGTGGTGGCGCTCTCACTGGTACGGGAACTCGGGCCGGTTCTCACAGCCTTGGTCGTGGCCGGCAGAGTCGGAGCCGGTATCACAGCCGAATTAGGCTCGATGAAGGTGACCGATCAAATCGACGCCATGCGGGCTATGGCCACCGATCCGTACAAAAAACTGGTTCTCACCCGCATAGTCGCGCTATTGATCATGATGCCGCTTCTGGTGGCGGTGGCCGATGTTCTGGGTATATTGGGAGGATTGCTTATCGCTACCGCCAATCTTAATGTCGGTTATGAGCTATATAAAACCACGGTGCTGGAAGCTCTTCTCATGGACGATCTGGTATCGGGATTGATCAAGCCTGTCGTATTCGCCGGGCTGATCGGAACCATCGGCTGCTTCCTGGGGATGAGCACCACCGGCGGCACTAAAGGAGTGGGCAGCTCGACCACTTTATCGGTCGTTCTGTCGTCTATTTCGATATTTGTTTTTAACTTTGTAATGACCAAGATCTTTTTCCTTATTTCGGGGCCGTTATGATAGAGATCTTTGAGCTTTCCAAAGACTTCGGCGATAAGACGGTGCTCAAACGACTCGATGTCGTGTTCGAAAATGGCAAAACCACGGTAGTATTGGGACGGTCCGGCACAGGCAAAAGCGTGCTGCTAAAACTGATCCTGCGTCTTATGCCCCTGGATTCCGGCCGGATACTGGTGGATGGTATCGATACCACCGATTTTTCCGAATCCCAGATGATGGATATTCGGCGCAGAATGGGCATGCTTTTCCAGGGATCGGCGCTGTTCGATTCCATGACGGTTTTCGAAAACGTGGCCTACTCTCTGCGCGAACATACCAAAATGAGCGAAATGGATATCCGGTTGAGAGTCGAGGAAAAACTCAGTTTTGTCGAGATGTCGGGGACCGAAGCGCTGCTGCCGTCGGAGCTCTCCGGCGGAATGCAAAAAAGAATCGCCCTGGCCAGGGCGATGGTCACCGAACCGGATTATATCTTTTTCGATGAGCCGACCACAGGCCTGGATCCGATCACGGCACAGACCATTAACGAGCTTATAAAAAGAGTTCAGGAGCATACCGGCTCGACTGTTATCGTAGTCACTCACGATCTGGAGAGCGCCTCATTCGTGGCTCAGAAGATCGTCTTGCTGAAAGAGGGAGAAATTTATTTCGAAGGAACCTGGGACGAGTTCGAACAAAGCCAGTTGGAGTTTGTCAGGACATTCCGGTCCGGCGGAAAGGCGGTTTGATATCATGAAAAGTAACGTGGGCAAAGAGATCAGGGTCGGCGCCCTGATAGCCTTGGGTTTTATCATTATTTTCAGCGCGTTTTTTGTAATCGGCGGCGAAGAAGGTTTTTTCAAGGAGAAATACGAGCTCAAAGCCAAATTCGCCAATGTAGAAGGATTGACAATCGGAGCCCCGGTTCGCCTGGGTGGTGTGAAAGTGGGGGCAGTTGATAAAATAGGTTTCTCTCCCGACGGCGAAGATAAATTCGTAATTGTCTCCATGTCGGTCGAAGCGAAAAGTTTTCCCAGAATAAAAAAAGATTCTATCGCCAGACTGGGAAGTAAAGGGCTTTTGGGAGACAGGACTGTCGATATCTCGGTCGGTTCGCCCGAACAGGTTCAATTGGTTCAGGGAGAATATGTGGCCACAATCGAGGCTTACCAGATCGACGATATAATCTCTGAAAGCGGCGACATGCTTACGGATGTGAAACTAACCGCCCAAAACGCCAAAGAGATAACCTGGAAAATAAACCACGGGGACGGTACCCTGGCGCAGGTCATCAACGATCCCAGGATGTACACCAATCTCGATTCTCTCCTGGTACTCTGGACAGATATCACCAGAAAGATTCAAAAGGGTGACGGTTCCTTCGCGGAATTTATCAATGATCCTGTTTTTTATGATCGACTGACCGCTCTGCTCGATCAGTCAGCGCTGTTCATGACCAATATCAACGGCGGACAGGGAAGCCTCGGGAAATTAGCTACCGAAAACGAAATTTACGATCACACCGACAGTCTGCTTACCCTGATGACGAGGATTCTGGAAAAAATGGATTCCGGCCAGGGGACATTGGGCCAAATGGTCAATAACGACGAGGTCTATACAAAGCTGTTTTCCACTCTGGATTCTCTTGACAGCCTGATGATCGATATCAGGAAGCATCCGAAAAAATATGTAAAATTATCACTTTTCTAAATAGCGGCCAGGGAGAGAATTAATATCCCTTACGCCCGGTGACAAGGGTAATTCAGCTTTTCCGTATATTGACTTTGGATCGTAAAAAATCGATGATTTCATTATTCTCCGCGAACCGCTCTATTTTGATTCCGGCCAGATCGGTCAGTTTCATAGTGGCTTTTTTGGATTCATCCCAGTCGCCGCCGGAAAGATCGTTAAGATAGACGATATTTTTCAAGCCTGTCTGAATTACCGCTTTCATGCACTCGGAGCATGGGAATACCGTGACATACATAGTGCAGTCGGTCAGATCGCGCTGGGCATGAAGGATGGCGTTGAGTTCCGCGTGAACTACATAAAAATATTTTTCCGGTCTGGTCTGCGGTATCCGGTTGTCATCGAGATAACGGGGAAAACCATTGTAGCCGGAGCTGACAATTTTACGGCTTTTATTGTCAATAATGACCGCCCCGACCTGCGTGGATTGGTCTTTGGATTTCAACGAGGCGACCAGCGCAAGGGACATGAAGTATTGGGGCCAGCTCAACGGCTCATTCATTCCGTTTCTCCCGTGGCTTAAAGTTTAGTTTCGAGACATTCCTACGGTCGATATTCAACGGCCGCTGTTATTGATTATAGCGGTAATAAAAATCGGGAACAACCTATATTTCATCGCAGAAAAAGAATCGCCATCGCCGCTGTTGCCGGCTGGCGATGGCAATTTTTCGAGGTTTGGGGATAGATTTGATTTACCTGGTTTCAGGGTCCATCTGCATGACTCCCGATATAATTCCTTCGGTATCCTTGAAATAGGCCATGTATCCGACTCCTGGTATAGCCATTTTGGGGACAGCGATTTCTCCGCCGGCAGCGGTAATTTTGGTCAGATAATTATCCACCGAATCGACCTGGATAGTATTGTAGGTTCCCGACCAGCCGTCCTTTCGCTTCATCATACCGCCGCCGATGCCCGGTTCGCCTTCTTCGCCGGTATTGAGAAGCCAGTATTCCTGGGGACCGTCCCACTTTTCGATCTTCCATCCGAATACTTTTTTGTAGAATTCGGCCGCCCGCTCGGGATCATCGACACTAATCTCGAAATGGACTACTTTCGGCATGATTATTCTCCTTTGAAGAGTTTTAATTTACAGCTTATCGGTTTAATAACTGAATTTTGGCTCCCAATTATTGATACCATCGGGCAATAGATCGAACAGATGCCACAGGGCGCAATAATTATCGTGCGGTCCGAAAAAATCCATTCCTGTCCGGTAGAGTTTTCCGGCGCTGTCTTTCTTGAAAGTCAGAACGCCCGGCATATATTCGCCATCCGATTTTTCAAATCCCATATCTTTGCTGAAACTCGATCCTGTGCCGGATATTATGCTAAACCGCCAGCCCCGGCCAGACGCAAATTCTCTCTGAATCGCCGGATCATCGGGAGAGATCAGCGCTAATCCGGTTCTGTTTTCCAGGTGATGAATCATTCCATTGAGTCCATCGGCCCATAATGTGCAATAGGGGCAACCCTTTCCCATATTGTGTATTATCATAAGCTCACTGTGTCCGAGGAAAAGCTTTGAGAGCTTGACTGACCGGTCATTATTAGCGCGAAATTCGTAATTCTGCACTTTTACCGGAGGAATACTCCGCTTAAGCTCGAGCAGATTCTTTCTCTTTTCCGCTATATCTTTCTCGATCGATTCGATCCGATTTAAAAGGTCTGTCATAATACCTCCTGTTTAATTTAATAACAAAGACGGGATAGAGGCAGGTTCCCTAAATGAGAATGATTTTCAAATACACAACTTGAGTTCGAAGAATGTTCTTTGTTTATCAAACATCCGCGCGTAATATACCCGGTATATGAAAACATACCGAGGTCTCGAATATGATTCCGAGCGATAACCTGTCGTCGCGGTTTTACTGGGAAAGAAGCAGGGATTTTCTGCGGCATTATTTCGGTGGGCTTTACGAACGGGTGGGAGAGAATCATATTTTCCTGTTTGGCGGAGGGCTGGCCTTTTCTCTGATCACCTGCATAGTGCCGTTTGTTCTTATAGTCATCTATCTGCTCGGTCATTTACTCGAGTCGCAGGCGGTCAATCAGCAGTTGGATCTATTTATCGATACGATGATCCCTTATCTGAAATATTCCAACGCCGTCAAGAGGATTCTTCATTCCAGGGCCGATGAGGTTATCGCTTATAAGGAGATCGCCGGTTACATAGGCGGGGTGGGTCTCTTTTTCGCCGCCAGCGGACTTTTCAGCGGCATGAGAACCAGCCTCGACCGGATCTTCATTACCGGCGGTCCCAAAAGAGTTTATATGGGCAAACTCAAGGATGTCGGCATGGTCTTGCTGGTTATAGTATTTGTTATTTTGTCCACGGCTATTTTCCCGACCCTGGAGGTTTTGAAAGACTCGGCGGAGAAGATAACTGTTTTGAATGTATTCAGATTGGGCGATATTCAGCGCAAGCTCTTTTTCGTCGGTTCTTTCGCCACTATATTTATTTTATTTTTTGTTCTGTACACTCTGATACCGCATAAGCGGCTCGGTTTGAAAATTCCAGCTCTGGGAGCGTTCTGGGCGGCGGTCATGTGGGCCGCGGCCAAAGAGATATTCGGATATTATATTACCAACTTCGCTTCCCTGAAACGTATATACGGCACCTACATGCTTTTCGCGGTTATTACTTTCTGGATTTATTACTCGTCGGTGATTTTTCTTGTCGGAGCGCAGATAGCGCAGCTTTACAGGGAACGGCGGGATCATCTGGAACGGGAACGGGCGATCCGGCTCCGTTGAGTCTCCCGCGATTTTGCGGTTGCGGTCAACCCGGATTACTCATATCATGATCTAAACAAAATATGGAGGTTCTATGAAAAATTCGCGCGTTTTTTATACTGTTATCGCCACAGCTCTGGCGATCTTTATTGTCGCTGGTTCCCTTCGGGCCCAGGGCGATCCCGCGTCGTCGCCGTCAGGACCGTTTTTTACGAGCGATAAATATGATCAGTTGGTTCCGAAACCATCCGATTTTCTGGGATTTCCTCTGGGTTCACAACCAGCCGGTCATGCCGCGGTGGCCGGGTATATCAAACTTTTGTCGGAATCATCTCCCAGGGTTGAATATTATAAGTACGGAGAAACCTTTGAAGGGCATGAGCTATATTACCTGGTCATTACATCGGAATCCAATCAGTCGCGGATAGAGGATATTAAGCGGTTTCATGATAAACTGGCCGATCCCCGGACAATGGGCAAAGGAGATAATACAAGCAGGATGATAGCGGATCTTCCGGCGGTTGTCTGGGCCGGTTACGGCATTCATGGCGACGAGATATCGTCCACCGACGCCGCTTTAGCTGTGGCCTATCAACTGGCAGCTGGCATCGATCCGGGGACATTGGATCTTCTGAATAATCTGATAATTCTGATTGATCCGATGCAGAATCCGGACGGCCGGGAACGCTTCCTGGTGCAGTTAAGGCAGTTTGCCGGAAATGTGCCCAGCTATGATTTGCAGAGTCTGCAGCATACCGGCGCCTGGCCGTGGGGACGGGGGAATCACTATTTCATCGATCTCAACCGTGACGCCTTTACTCTGGTGCATCCTGAAACGAGGGGGAAAATCGCGGTCTGCGTAGAATGGCATCCTCAGCTGATGATCGATTCGCACGAGATGGGACCGATGGACACTTATCTTTTCTCACCTCCGAGAGAACCGTTCAATCCCTACTGGGGCAAGGATCTTCGCAAGTGGTGGGATATATTCGCCTCGGACCAGGCCAGGGCGTTCGACAGGTACGGATGGAGCTATTTCACCCGTGACTGGAACGAAGAATGGTTTCCAGGCTACATGTCGGCCTGGGGCGGTTTTCTTGGAATGGTCGGTATACTGTATGAACAGGCCGGAGTCGATGGTTCTATGGTCAAGCAGAAAAACGGGGAGATCCTGACCTACGCCGAATCGGTACATCATCATTTTGTCAGTACCCTGGCCAATTTGAAGACTGCCTCGATAAACAGGCAGGGATTATTAAAAAGCTATGTCGAACACAGGCAGAGGGCGATCGATAACAAAGATAATTCTCTGGGCGAGTCTTTTATAGTCGACCCTTCACAAAACCCCTCCAGGGTCGACAAATTCGTGGAGACCCTGCTTATGCAGGGAATCGAGGTCAGACGGGCGGAAACCGGCTTCAGCGTATCCGGCTTGTATAATGAACATGGCAAGGTATCGTCAGTAAAATTCAATCCTGGCAGCTACATCATAGATCTGGCGCAGCCGTCAAGATACCTGATTCAGGTGCTGTTGGATTATGATATCAGGATGACCAATAAGGCGCTCTATGAGGAGCGTCGTTCCATAGAGAAGGGCTGGGGATCGAGGACCTATGATGTCTCCGCCTGGTCGATGCCTTTGGCTTTCGGGCTGGACAGCTATTTTTGCCGAAGCCGGGCTAATGTCAAATCGTCGAAGATCACCGAGATAGCCGAACGTTCCGGCGTAGTCAAGGGGGATGATCCCGCTTATGGTTATATGGTTGATTACAAGGACGACGCGGCCACCTGTTTTTTGGCTGACGCTTTAGCCGCCGGTTTGAAAATAAGAACATCCGTAAAGCCAGTTACGGTCGATGGCCCCAGCTTCAGTCGGGGAAGTTTCCTCTTTGTAATTAAGGAAAACCCTGACGATCTCAAAGATATCCTGAAAGGATTGTCGGAGAAATACCGGGTTGATGTTACCGGGATAAATACGGCATTGGCGGCGGACGGCCCCGATCTGGGCGGCAGCGAGTTCCGTCTTCTGACCGAACCCAGGATAGCCATGCTGGCGGGGCAGGGAATAGATTTTTCCGATTATGGCTCGCTTTGGCATATGCTCGACCGCGAGTATGGTTTACGGCTGGCATCGATAGATATCACCAGGGCCGGAAATTCAGATCTTAACAAATATAACGTCCTGATTATGCCGTCGATCTGGGGCGGTCCAGGAATGCTGAAATCGATTCTTGGCGACGGCGGTATCTCCAATTTTAGAAAATGGGTCGAGGATGGAGGCACATTAATAGCGATGGACCAGGCCGCTGGTTTCTGCGCCGATAGTTCATCGGGGTTTTCTCAAGTCCGTCTGAAAAACCAGTCATTGGATAAACTCGACGAGTATGAGTATGCCCTAAAGCTGGAGAAAGCGGCTGATAATGTAATAATTGACAGCCTGATGGTCTGGGAAAATGCCAAACGAAAAACTGCCGAGGCGAAAAAAGAAGATGGTGAGGTCGAGTTATCCAAAGATGATTTGAAGAGAGCCGATGATTTCGCGAGGAATTTCTCGCCGCAGGGAACTATATTCGAATGTCTGATTGATACCACAGAATGGCTATCGTTCGGATTGGGAGAGAGGCTGCCGGTCATAGTGTATACCGGCAACGCTTATCTGGCCAAATCACCGGTTAAAACAGTTGCCCGATTCAGCGATGAAAATAGTATCAGGCTTTCCGGCCTGGTTTGGCCGGAGGCCAAAAACAGGTGGGCGAATACCGCTTATTGCACAAGAGAAGGAAAAGGAAAAGGGCAGATTATTCTGTTCGCCTCTCATCCTTTCCTTCGTTCGTATTTCCACGGTTCCAGAAGACTTTTGATTAACGCCATTCTGTTGGGTCCCGGTATGGGAGCCCGTTGGCCGGCGCCGTATTGATTAATACTTTACCGAAACAAATTGGGACGAGGCAAAGATCGGGGTCTCGTCCCTAAACCCATCCTCTTGATTTGAAGAATTCTGCGCGCTTAAGTATGTCGATTGAGTAATCTCCGCCCGATGTATAATAATCCGGATCGATCCCTTTCTTAATAGCCCGGGAAACCATCCCCGGCCCGGCGTTATAAGCGGCTATACCCGCGCGACGAGAATCGGAATATCGGCTGAGATATTTTATATATTTCTTCAAAAGACTGACCCCGTATGAAATATTTTCAGCCGGATCCTGCCAGTTGCCTTTACGGGCGAACTGGTGATAGTCGAAATCGATCTGCATCAAGCCACGCCCGAAGCCTAATCCATCGGGAGGCAATGGTCCCTTGCGAAGCCCGCGCGGGAATGACCGTTCAACGAAATCCCCTGTCCCGCTCGGTCCCGGCGGTCTGAGTCTTAGCCCCCATCCCGATTCCCTGGAACCGATCCCGGCAATTATCGATGGCGGAATCTCATATTCCGTTGATATCTTGTAAATGATATCTTTATATTTCGAAGCCTCGCCAAAACCCAGCGGGACAATTGTCCGTTTTTTTCTCATCGGAATATTAATTCACGTTAAATGACTCTTCGTTTATCCGGCCCTGGTAAAACAAATGCTCTTCGAAGTTGATTTTATCCTGACAACTGGCGGATCGAGATTGCTTGCTCCCGACCTCCGGTCGGGAGCCGCGTGACGATATCCCCGCGGTGTCCATATGCAAATATTCCGATCCGATAATTGCGCGATGGTATTACCAACGATCCGGGAAATTCATCCGGCCGGCCGGATATCGTCCCGCGCGGGTCTTCGACCCGAAGCAATCTCGACTTGCCGGGAGGCTTTTTTGCTTGCCCGAAGACCGCGATTTCCGCATAATGATTTGTAAACGAGGTTTAAACAGGGAGATTGATTATGTTCTCGAAAATAGAACATTTCCGCGACGCTTGGGACGCCGACGCGAAAGCTACGCGGATAACATTCGCCGCGCTTACCGATGAATCATTGAAACAATATGTAGCCGATGGTCATCGCACGATGGGGCGGATAGCCTGGCATATCACCCAGACGATTCCGGAAATGATGTCCAGAACGGGGCTCAGCCCCGAAGGGCCATCGGAGAAGGATCCGGCCCCGGAGAGTGCCGCCGAGATTTTACGCCAGTATAATCATGCAGCCGCCTCATTGATCGAGGAAGTTACGAAAAAGTGGAATGATGAAACTTTGGAAAAATCGGACGACCTATATGGCAGTCAGTGGAAACGGGGAGTGACCCTCAGAATTTTGATCGAACATCAGGTCCATCACAGGGGGCAGATGACAGTTTTGATGAGGCAGGCCGGGTTGAAGGTCCCTGGGGCGTTCGGACCATCGAAAGAGGAATGGGGAAATTACGGTATGCCGGAACCTGAAATATAAAATATAAATCGAATACCAGCCCGCCCGGATTACTTTGGTAAGATTCCGGGCGGGGTTGTTTTGAAATCACTTGCCGCAGAGTTTTACGAATAAATCGACATCAACCAGCGATCTGGTGACCGCATCCGTCCAAAAATCCTCTTTGGTCAGGTCCGCGCCCAAATGTTTCATCGCCACTTCTTCGGTTGTCATCCTGCCTGTGTCGGCCAGGAGGTCGCGGTAATTTTTGGCGAATCCCGATCCCTCTTTGACAGCCCGATCATAGACTCCGCTGGCGAAAAGATAGCCGAATGTGTAGGGGAAATTATAGAACGGCGATCCGGTGATGAAAAAGTGCAGTTTTGATGCCCAGAACAAAGGATGATAACCGTCCTCCTCGTCCAAAAGCCCCATAAAGGCCTCTTTCTGGGCTTCCTTCATTATTTGTGAAAGTCGATCCTTGCTCAACATCCCATGGCCGCGTTCATTATAAAAATGGGTATCGAAAAGAAAGCGCGCAAAAATATTGGTATAATAACCAAATGCGCTCTGGAGCTTTTGATCCAGAAGCATCAGCTTTTCGTCGGGATCATCGGAAACCTCGAAGGCGGCGTCGGTAACTCTCAATTCGTTGAAGATCGACGCGGTTTCCGCCAGGTTCATTGGATAAGTCTGGGCAAGCGGTTGCTCGTCCCGTAATACATATCCGTGGTAAGCATGTCCCAACTCGTGGGCCAATGTTCCCAGCCCGTCGAAATTGCCGGTATAGGTCATGAATATACGGGATTCCTTTCTGATCGGCACCCTCGAACACCAGCCCCCGGCGGCTTTGCCTGAACGGTCTTCCGCTTCGATCCAATGCTTATCTATTGCCATTCTGGTGAATTTCCCCATCTCTTCGGAAAAACTGCCGATATGTTCGCAGATAAAATCGGCGGCTTCGGGATAAGGGATTTTTCGCGCCGATTTGCCCACAGGGGCGGTCTGATCATACCAGCGGATTTTCTCGATTCCCAGGTACTTCGATTTGGCCCTGATATAGTCGGTTAGCTTGCCACGGCCGTTGGAAATAGCCGACCACATAGCGTTAAGAGTTTCACGTTTTATACGGCCATTGAGTAAAGCCTCGTACAACGGCGAATCCCAGCCCCGTCTTTTATAAACCGAAAGTCTGAACCCGGCCTGAAAATTAAGAGCCATGGCGGCCAGATTGGCCTGGGTTTCCCATGCTTTCTCCATTTTATGAAAAGCGTCACGACGAGTCTCTCTATCGGGCTCGGACATTCTGGCAGCGTTCTGCCCCATCGATATCAGAGTCTTCTTGCCGTCCTGCTCGATCTCAACCCGCAGATCACCGGCCATCTTATCATAGAGCCTGTTCCAGGAATGGTAACCGTTAACCGCCAGCTCTAAAGTAAGTTTCTCCATTTCCTCGGGCATTTTTTTTCGGGCATTATTGCGCATTTCGTCAAGATAAAAGCCGATAGCCTTCAAGCCGTTGCCATTGAGCAGCTTCTTCCAGTCCCCATCCGTCTGTCTTATGGAAAACGATTCCAGCGATGCTCTCATCATGCTCCATCTCGAATAATACTCATCGATTTCCGATTCCATTCTGTGCGCTTCATCATCGTTCACATCCTGACTGGTCAGACATCCTGTGAATGCCCCGGCCAGATGAAGATGCTCGTAAAGCCGTTGAAGCTCCAGAATCCAGTTTTCCCAATCCGAAATCCCCTTAGTGTCAAGATTGGCCGGAAGCTTCTCCAGGCTAATCGCCGCGGCCGCCAGATCGGTTACGATTTTCTTTCTGAATTCGGCAAATTCGCCGGATTTTGATCCGCCCGGAAAAATCGATTCTATTTCCCATTTGGGGGCGTTAATGTTGTTGTTACCGGTCATTATCTTATTCCTCCATCCCCGATTAATTCCAGATTAATGTCAAACTGTAGATAACGGTATCGGGAAAGGATATCAAGGAGAATATCTAAATCCTGATTATTCCGGCCCGGCGGTGAAAATTACTGCCATTAAAGGCTCAACTAAAGCGAAAGATACTGTCCGACCCATCACTCATATATAACGGAACGATATATGACCAAAATCTGTTTTATATCATGATATTGTCCGGCATGATTCGATCCCGCGAAACCGGCCGTTGCTCGGTTGCGCCGGAGGTTCAGTTCACTCTTGACAATATCAGAGGATAACTTAACTTATAATAGAAACCCGCTTTAGAGGGTTTCATGGTTTCATTTTCAAATGAGAGGTGTTAAGTGAAAACAACTGCTATAGCTTGGTTTGTGACTCTGATACTCATCGTATGTGTATCCCCGGTTGCCGCCCAGATCAACTGGATTGAACATGATATCGATGCTTCCTTTGACGGCGCCTGGGGCATAACTGTGGCCGATTTGGATATCGACGGCGATATGGACGTGGTCGGATGTTCCAAGGATGCTGACGATGTCGCCTGGTATGAAAATGATGGCTCTCAGAACTTCACCAAACATATAATAGACCCCGACTTTCAGGGCGGAAGATGCGTCGTAGTCTCGGATATTGACAGCGACGGCGATATGGACGTGGTCGGAGCCGGCGAGGGTTACAGTTATGATGGAATAATAAGCTGGTGGGAAAATGATGGCGCACAAAATTTCACCGAACACCTGATCATCGATTTTTTCGAGAACGCCTACGCGGTCGATGCTGTCGATATTGACGGCGATAACGATATAGACCTGCTGGGTGTGTCCAATTGGGGGCATGAAGTCTCCTGGTGGGAAAACGACGGCAACCGGGGTTTCACCCAGCACTGGGTAGCCTCGAATTTCCGTTATCCCTATTCTGTTGCCGGAGTCGATCTGGATAGAGACGGCGATATGGATGTGGTTGCCGGAGCGGCCTATGAGGAGGTCAGCTGGTTCGAAAATATCGGCGATCAGGTTTTTATTCGCCACATGATTTCCCATGTCGACAGTTGTTTTGCCACCTCCCTCGATCTTGTCGATTTTGATGGCGATAACGATCTCGATATACTCACCAACGATCTCTGGCATCACAAGGTCTATTGCTTTGTTAACGACGGCACCCAGAATTTTTCATTGCAAACTGTGGACGAATATTTTTACGGCTGCTGGAATATCAAATCGGCCGATATCGATAACGACGGCGATCTCGATGTCGCCGGAGCCGCCTGGCGCGATAGCGCGATCACCTGGTGGGAAAACCTGGGCAATTTCAGCTTCGAAAGACATGATCTGACCAGAAATTTCTCCAAAGCCAGGGCCGCCGTTCCGGCCGATCTCGATAATGACGGAGATGTCGATATCGTAGCGGCCGCCGAACGGGCCGATAAAATCACCTGGTGGGAAAGCGATTTTGCTACCGGCCTGAACGATAATATCGGATTAAACCTGCCCGGCAAGCCGCTCATCTCATCGATCTACCCCAACCCCTTCAACGCCTTTACGGTCATCACCTATGATCTGCCCGAAGATTCATATATCAGGATCGGCCTTTACGATATACTCGGTCGGGAAGTAATAGTAGTCGCCGACGGTTTGGCGAAAGCTGGAGAACATAATGTTCATCTCGACGCTTCCCAACTGCCGTCCAGCGTTTATTTTATCGCTCTTAGAAGCGGCGATCATGTCGATTCGAGAAAAGCGGTATTGTTGAAATAAAGGCGGCGTGGCCGGTATTTCGAAACTTAATCCCTGAAGAAAATCAGGAAATAAAAAACCCGGCGTCGGCCGGGTTTTTTATTGTCAGATCTAAATTGAATCAGATCTTATTTGATCATGAGCATCTTCCTGGAAGCCTGATAATCCCCGGCTTTGATAGTATAGAAATAGATGCCCGATGATACCTTGCTGCCCGTGAAATCCTCACCGTCCCAGACAATAGATTTATATCCGGCAGTCTGGTACTCGTCCATCAGGTTCCGGACATTCTGCCCGAGAACATTATAAATCTCGATCTTTACGTCAGACCCAGTGGGCAGACCATAGGAGATGGTCGTTGTCGGGTTAAAAGGATTCGGATAGTTCTGCGAGAGGAAGAATTTATCGGGAATAGAAACCGACCCGTTATCGATATCGGTCATAATGCCTGTCGATCCGGCCGCCTTGTTCGAGGCGAACGATTCGGCGGCGCCGAAATCGCCTGAGAATACGGCTGTAACGTAGTACCAGTAGATATCGTTGTCGGGAATTTCGGAATCGGTGTAACTGGTTCCCGTAACAGGATCCGTGTTCAGCTTAACGTAATCGCCGTTCTCCCAAAGCGAACGGAAGATATTGTATCCCGCCAGATCGGCGTGATCCACAGCGGTCCAGCCCAGCTCTATCCGGTCGCCCAGACCCTGCGAAGCCTGCAGGTCGGTGATTACAGGACACCTGGTCATGTCGAAATCGATATTGTCGGTGGTCAGATCGGCGGTAACCGTTACTCCGTCGATTGTCATCGGGAAATAACCGTTGATCTCAGCCGAAATACTGACTTCCCCCGGAGGGACGTTTTTGATCCAGTAGGCGCCCGATTGGGGGGTTAGACGATGCTGCCCAGTCGAAGAGGATACGACAACATTCTGGTTAAACCCGAAGTTGCTGAGATCGACCATGCCGCCGACCGCCCCTCTGCCCGTATTGGTGGTGATCTTTACGGCGCGTCCGTTGGCCAGAGTAGCGGCGCCCGGAGTGTAGGTGTTATCGTAAGTGTATTCCAATCCCCTCTTCTCGTCGAAACTCTCGAAACCTACCGAAGAATAGTTCTCCCCGCTATCGTTATTGATTATAGCGTTGTAAAGGTATTGAATTTCGGAATCGCCGGTCAGGGTGGGGTAATAGGCCGGATCGGTGATAATCATCTCGAAGGTTTCGGTGGCGCTGGTGTTTCGTTGAGTCATGTGGTACCATTCGATTATGAAACGATGATTATCCTCGTCATACCAATAATAAACGCCGTAGGTGCTGCCTGTATAACTGAGATCGTCCCAGAACGGCGAAATCTGTCCGCGGCCGTTGGCCGGATCGGGGATCGGCCAGTTGAAGAAATTGTACCAGCGGTTGCCGCCCATATCGTAGACAGCGGTATCCAGAGCGATAAAACCGTTGGTGCTGACTATGACATCACGGGTTACATCACCGTAATAAACGAAGTCGAACGGGAAAGAGATTATTACCGAATAATCATCGCTGTTTGAGAAGGAAATACGGGTGCCGCTGCCGCCCAGCCCGGGAACACATTCGACCCATTCGTAGGTCGGGGCAGGCGAATAATCGGTATCGGTGTTGTCGAACATATAATAGCCGTAAGCGTCCGGCCCTGTCGGATCATTGGCCTGCAGGCTGCCGATCGTAGTGAAGAACGGCACAACCGATTCGGCTCCGTTCGACAGCGTGGTATGAAGAAGCAATCCGACCTGTCTTCCCTCGAACGTCGACGCGTCGCAGGTGACAACGAAAGGATAGTTCATGTTATTGGCCGAACCGTCAACCGGTATATCGCCGAAGGATGAGGAGCCGGCTGTCACAGTAGTGTAATCGTCATCGGTGGTTACATATCCGCTGACCCCGGCCGCGTCTATAGAGCCGATATTCTGGATAGTCAGTACCATTTCAATCGTTTCGCCCGGATCGAGACGGCCATTGCCGCCGGGGAAACCTACAGTAGTCACCTTGAATTTGGCCGACTCGATCGAGATCTCGATTACCGAGTACCACGAATCTCCGTTGGTATCGGTGACCGAAAGCTTCAAACGAGCGATATCGCCTTCCTGAGCGCGGTTATCGATCTTTATAACGAATGGAAATTCTGATGAAACTATCTGGCCCGGAGCGATATCGCCGTAACTCCTGTCGGAATCAAATACCGAAATAAGATCGCTATCCATTGATTCCAGGGAGGTGGTTACGTTATAAGCGGTTCCGCTGGTGCCGAAATTCTTGAGATCGACTGTCAGCTCGATAGTCTCTCCGGGATCGGCTATGCCGTCGCCGTTGCCCGATGAATACCCGCTGTTATCGTCATCGATACTATGCGAATCGTAACCGACCGCTATTTCGCCGTCGACAATGGAGACCGAACCCTGATGGGGGATGAAATTGCGGCCCGATACTGTAACGAACATCTCGCCGGTCGTAGTGGCGTCAAACGACAAAGCTATGTTGCCGGCGGCGTCGGTTTTCCCCACTGCGAAGACTTCTTCTTCGTCTCCCGAATGTTTAACCAGGGTGACAAAAGCCCCTTCAACCGGTTGATCCAGTTCATGGGTTACATTTATCTCAATGTGATTTATTCCGAGATTGAGAGAAGAGGGGTAGGTGGCGCTCAGCCTGCTGGGTACCGCGGTTCTGATTTCCAGTTCCGGATCGCCGAGCATATTGTAGGTATGGAAATACTGCTCGACATACCCGCCGGGGCCGGCATACCGCGGGAATGTGTTATACTGCTGGATCTTGCCTCTGACCGCCGCGGCGGCGAAATGGTAGATCTCCTCCGAAAAAATTCCCCAGTAGTATCCGGTCATAATAGGGTTGTTCCACCTGGTATGGGTGCTGTGATCGGTAACTCCATAGAAGGCGGGCCCGCCCTTGTAAATCGTAGTTGAGGATCCCATGCGAAGCCACATCTCCCCGAAACATTCGCTGCTGGCAAAATCGCCTGTACCGCATACCAGAGATGCCATGACCCCGATTTTGTTGTGATTTTGAATCTGAGCCAGGTTGCCGGTATTAAAGGACGGCGAATACCATCCTGATGATCCGGCCCAGCCCCTGTAGCTGATCAGGCATGGTCCGCTGTTGAAATATCCCAGCAGGTAGGGGTCGGTTTCTCCCGAACTCCATCTGAATGACGTGTCGACATGGGTAAAGCCGTTTTGAAGAAGAAGCTGCCGTACCCAGAGTACCGTCGTTCTCGGCGTCGTGGCAATAACGTTTCCGGCGACCGATAATCCCCTGCGCCAGTAGTTGAGATCGTCCATATAAGGATTCGTCTCATAGTCCATTACTTTGGCCAGAGCCACTCTCAATTGAGCCATACTGGCGACCGAGAATCGGCTGACAAACAGATCGGGAAGGTAATCCGAACCTTCTACCATTGAATACGGATGGTCGGACGCGTAGCTGCCGTAAGGGTAATCGGGGATACTGTAGCTGCCGCTTTCGTCGCCCACGATCATCACGTATTCCGGAGGAGTTTCCCATGTTTGATACGCGGTTCTGATATAATTGTAAACCTGACTCTGGGAAGGGCTTCCTCCGGGAACAATCTCCGTAGTCGGCGTGATATAGACAGTGTATCCTTTTCTGTGCTTCCAGTCTGCCAAGGCTCTCAGAGTGTCGATAAAAGCGTCCTTGGCGATTATCAGATAACCGCCGCGGCGAACCTCTGTGGTTGAGAAAAACTCGTCGAAATTCGATACGGTGGAACGATAAATCGGATAGAAACCGTCGGAGAGATATTGATGATGGACGGTTTTGGGATTGACCGCGTTTTCCGATGTATAGGAAACAGATACCGAAAGATCACGGTATACTCGCAGCTGGCGGGTGACCGGGTTATACTGCACCGGGTACATTGATACCTGAACCATTCTCAAATCTCTCATAATAACCGGATCATGAACCTCGGCCAGATCTCCCGGATAAAATTTGTCGCTTGAATATGTCCGCGTATCTATAGTAAATGCCGGAAGATTCTCGCCGGATTCGAGTGTGGCCGGCTGCGACGGCGCTATATCGATATTATCGATAACGTCAAATCCTGAATATTCCACCGTGTACTCGATCCCGGCTCGGTCGGGTATAGCCAGGTTGGTGGTGAGAATCGGCATATTCGGCTGACCGTCTTCAGCTGTCTCACCGGCGAACAAATGTTCGGCGGCCGGAAGCTGGATTTCGTCGTATTCGGTTCCGTCGAGAGTGACGGTCGATATCCCGACGGCCGGCAGATCGAGGCTGATAGCCGCGTCGGCCGATACCGTTTTTCCGACACTGAAAACGGCTGTTTCGTTTTCGATGTCCGAAACGACTCGGATCGATTCGGCGGCCATGGCGATTCCCGCGAAAGCGAGAAGAAGCGTCAATGATGCGGCCAACGAAAGTCGTAGCATGTCTTTCATGGTTCCTCCAGATGTGTTAACGATTAACTATTATCATAGAATATCAATCTTTCTATCGCGAGGTCCGGTTCTCGAAAATCATCAGGCCCTCGTCTCTATCGCAAAGATATATATAGTTCTCGTCCGCCCAGACTCCATAAGCGTAAGGAGTGGTATAAGCGGCCACGAAATGCGCCGAATCCGGAACCGATATATCGATAACTTTCAAGCCGCTCGAACCATCGGCTATGAACGCGAAATTCCCGGCCACATGAATATCCTTCGACCTGCCCGAAGTATTTACCTGGGCAGAGATTACGGGGTTAGACGGATCGCTTACATTGATCGCATAAAAACCGGCCCGATCAGCGGCTATGTAAGCGTAATCCCCTTCCACATCCACCGCTAAAGATGATCCGTCCAGCTCAAAGAACGTTAGCCCGAACGGATTGTAAATATCGCTGATATCGACTATGGCCAGCCCGGAAATGCTGCAGGCAATAAAAGCGTAATTTCCCTGAATATCCACTCCATTGGCGTCAGCCGGCGTATCGATAGGATTAACTATATAAAAATCGCCGGAGCGGGGCAGGGGGTCGTAAACAATCTGATAGATTGTCATACCGGCCAGATTGAACCCGGATCTCGATCTCACGGTGAATATATAGAGAGTATCCTGAATATAATATCCGGTTACTTCCTCGAGGTTCTGAGTCCCTATGGAACTGTTGAAAAGCATGGTTGTATCCGCGGTGTTGATCATCTGGACCTTGCCATCCATGTCGGCCACGAAGGCGTACGGGAAAGTGTCAGTCGGCGCTATATAAACGCTCTTGGCAAAGTCATCGTCGATAGTGTCGATATTTTTTAAGATAAACGGCGCGGCCTTATCGGAAATGTCGATTATAGTCAGATCGGCCTGTCCGTCGGCGATATAGGCCGTGTCTCCGCGTATGAAAAGGTCCTGCGGAATACCGATTGTCCTGGTAGTGGAAACCAACCCGATATAATTTACATAGTCGCTTTTGAAAAAGGTTCTGATATCGGCATCAGACCAGTCACCCCGGACTCCGTCAATATTCTGTCCGCGAACCCTCCAAAAATAACTGCCGTTGATCAGATTGGAAATAGTAGTGTAGGACGAATCCTGCGTAGTGACATCTATACTTTTGCTTATAAAAGTAGGAGATGATGAAACCTGAAGCTGGTAGAGAACTGCCGATTCGCCGGGATGCCATGAAAATGTAGGATTGCTTATTGTCAGGAATGTATCCGCCGGCGGATAGCTTAAGTCTATGGGCGCTGGTATATCCCTATACCTGACAATGACTTTTTCGTCGCCGCAACCGGCCATAAGAATTAGAATACCTAAGGCGAGAATGAGCATAGGGGCGTAAATAAACTCTGTTTTAACAGCTTTCAAACTGGCAATCATTTTCCTCTCCATAAATAATGGCCTGAAATTAAGATCGGGAAAGCTCGGGGCGTTCGAAAACGCTCAGATCCCTATCGTAAGGCGTCGAATGTGTATTGAAGCTACCTTTCGGCCTAAATTTCCTTGGAAAGACCTCCCGGGGGGGGGGTCGGACTTTTGCCTAAATATAAAAATATCACCGTAATTGTCAAGCTCGAATAACACCATAACATTACTGTTCAAACAGTGATCAGTGTCCGATTTGTTCCGCTAAATTGGCGATAATAGATCTATTATGTCGATGCTGAGGGCTCTATTCAGCCTCAACCGGGGAAGCAGGGTCAGTTAAGGAGGGAGCCAGGGGGCCGAAATATCCTGCGGATTCATATGGTGATATAGGATCTAATGAATTTAAGCTTGATGGCGTTATATCGTTATATTCACCTGACGGATCCCGAAGAGCTTTTTATTGCCTTTTCAACCGTCTTTTTGAAATTATTCAGACGTTTTTCCCACTCCATGGATATTTTCGGGATTTCCTTGCGGGAGATTTCCTGCTCGATGTTTTCCCAGCCGCTGATCGTGACTTTAAGAATAGTCCTTTTTCCTCTGGCGATCAGACGGCAGGATGTCAATAGAGTTGAGGCGGCGATTTTATTGCTGAATGAAAGTACTTCATCACGCTCCATCTCGGTGATTTTCCAGGTTTGGCCGGAATCCGGGAACTGAATATACCCGTTTTTCTTGAAATCGGCTTTTACCCGTTGGCCCCAGGCTTCTTCGAGAATTTTCCTGTTTATTAGATAGCCCCAGAGTTCGCTGATATCCGTTTTTATCGAGACTTCTTTTATTATTTCCATTTTCCAATACCTTTCCGTAATATTAGAGGCCGATACTCCGGTAGCCGGATCGCCGTCTAATTAAACTATTCGGCTGAATCTGCATCGGCTGTACGCGAGTAGTCAAGGCCCGAATTATCGGTTGAATAATATCGATTATCATAAGTCCATGTCTGTTATAATGCTTGATTTCAAGCGAATATCAATGTTTCCTTTCGATACCAAAAACCGCCGGATAATGATCAAAATATTGGCAAGTTGTTGACTGAATTCAATTTCAAAAGGAAACTTCATTGCGAATTGAATCATAACATTCTGAAGCATTCTCATTTCCGTATAGTATTCGGTCCATAATACGAGAGACGGGCTGATTATTTCTTGACGGAACTGTTCCGCGGTGATAAAGAAAACGGCGGCAATTCAGGCGGTAACGACCCCTGGCATGACTCCAATATGTAAAGGAGAAACATGAAAGGCGATTTTACCAGATTTACATTCGACAGCGCTAAAAACTATATCGGTGTATACAAGCAGCAGGGACGAGTCGATCTCGATTCGGACTGGAATGAACAGTCCGATATCTGGCGGGAGAATTTTCGCCGTCTGACCAGAGATATCCTCGGAGAATTCGCTATTCCTTTATCGGCCAACGAAATAACCGACGACAACTCGAGCGCCTGCGGGATCTCCTCTTTTACAACCGGTCCGGCCGGGGTAATTGATTTTTCAATCGGGAACGGCCTGGTATATCTCGGCGGATATCCTTATGTTATCGAAAAAGAGATGACTTTCAGAACCCAGCCTGATTACCCTGAGCCGGAGATTCCCGAAGCTCACGGCGATATAATGATTTATATGGAAATCTGGGTCAGAAGCGTGAACTATATCGATGATGAGATTGTTCGGGAACCTGCCTTGGGCGGACCGGATACCTCGCTGCGAGGCAAGCTGGTCGGGCAGGTGAAGGCCATAGCCTGCGAAAATATCGAGTCGCCGTCCGACGCATATCATTACATAAAGGATAGACTCTCCTCCAATTCTCTTTCGCTGACTATCAAGATTGATCAGTCGTCAAGGCAGATTCCGATAAATTTCGGTGAGGTTGATGTCAGCGGCGGGTTGATTCCGGGCAATCTTCACCTCAGATTGGAGCTGCATCGGGGGGCGGTATCCAACGGCGGATTCAGCGAGGGGTTCAAGTGGTCCGACGAAAACGCCGCCACAATCGTACCTATATTGAAGATCGCGGGGGATAACACCATGATCGTGGAGGAGTCCGAGGCGGTTACCGGCGAATCCCTTAATACCGGAGACTGGGTGGAAATCTCGAATATCATCACGGAGCTTCATCGTCAGGGGGGCCAGATGGCCAGAATTGTCGAGCTTACCCAGGACGAGACAGGCCTGACTATCACTCTCGATTCGACAATTCATCCCCTGTTGACCCGCATGAAGATCGCCGGGAAATCGGGGCCGAAACTCGAACTGGCTCCGCGGTTAAGACGATGGTCGGGATACAGCCAATCGCTGATTCCGGAAAAAGTATATGATCTGGGAAGAGGGATCAAGGCTACGTTTCATTCCCCGGACAAGAATATCGATCTCACTCCCGGAGACTACTGGACTTTCGCCATCAGGGACAGGGATTATAATAAACGTCTCTCACCGCAGAAGGCGGCTCCGAACGGTGTAAATGTCTATCGTCATCCCCTGGCGATAGTCAGACCTAAAGGGAAGAAGGAGATCGCCGAGATCATCGACTGCCGCAGGTTTTTCAGACCGTTAGGTATTTTTGGCGATCCTTCCGCTTAGTACAATACGTATTCGCAAGACCATTATCACTTGATCATTCCGCTAATGAATAATTAGCACAAATTATGGGAAGTCATCAATGACATGGAGCAATTAGTCCAATTAAAAAAACAGTTAGCATTATTCGGTCATTTAATTATATTTATGCTGGTCATGTTGATTAGACAGCCGAACCCCGGCAATATGCCGGGAACGGATGATGAAGATTTTATGTTAATAAATTAAAATGGGGTATGGCGGGCTGTTTGTTTCTCTAAGAATCAATACCAGGAGGTTATCTCGATGAATTTTCGCGCATTAGCGGCAGGTTTGTTCTTTTTATGCTCGACGGCTCTGGGAGCCGAAAAAGAGGCCCTTATTCTCAATGCTGGAAATTCCGGCGTAACGGTGTCTGTTCAGGAACCAGGCCGCACAATACTGAGCATAGATTTGGCCGAATTGAAATATGAGCAGAACGCTGTTAACGGCGAAATCGAATATTCGGTATCTCTTCCGGACGATTTCGAAATGTCGAGAGGAGCTTACCTCGGGCCGCAAGACGTTCTTCTGCCGACCATTACCCGGATTATCGCCGTCCCGTTCGATTCCGAGCCGACAGTTAAGATCCTCGGTTCGAGTTATAAGGAATTCGAAAGATTCAATCTGGCGCCGGCGGACGATGAGGCTTTAGCTTCCTACCGCAGTTCCGACAACGATTTTTCCATGAATTTTCAGGCTAATCTGGTCGTCGGTGAGAACGCCGGGATAATGAGAGATTTAAGATTGTATTCGGTAACGATATCGCCGGTAAGGTACGACCCTGAAAATTCGACTCTCCTGGTTTACGACAATATAGAGATAGAAATAACTCATTCGGGCTCCAAAATGACCCGTTACGACGGTAAGATCTCCGAAGCTTTCTCCCCCATATACAAATCTATCCTCGATAATCCGCTGGTTTTCGATCCGATCGAGATTACCCGGGGAGCCTACTGGATAATCTACCCCGACGCTTATCTCGAGTATCTTGATCCGCTGATCGAATGGAACAAGACCAGAGGCTTTAGCGTCCGTTTGATCGCCAAAGGCGATATCGGTTCTAATCCGACTTATGTCAATATTAAAAATTATATAGTCGCGTTATTCGATACCTGTGACGTGAAACCGGATTACATCGCCATTGTGGGTGACGTGACCATGCCTAACAACTACGGTATCCCCACCCGCAATTATTCCAATCCGCACGGTTCGGGAGATATCGAATCGGATAACTATTACACATTTATCGAAGGCAATGACTATTTCCCCGAAGTCCTCATAGGACGAATCTCGGTTTACAGCGTCACCCACCTGAATCAGTATATTGCCAAGTTGTTCGCCTATGAAAGAACTCCCTACATGGGGGATACCGAATGGTATCACCGGGCCTCTGTATCATCAGGGGGAGACGACGGCTATTTTGTCAGCCCTCGAATTACCAAGATGCTCTGCCGCGAGTTTATGATGAACAACGGGTATACTTTTGTCGACACGATGTTCGATAGCAGTGGAAATATTCCGGCGTCACGGGTAATTTCCAGCATCAACAGCGGCGTCTCTTTCGTGAATTATAGAGGCTACGGCGACGCCACCGGCTGGACATATCCCCGGTTCGTTTCCTCGAGTATTTCGCAGCTTTCCAACGGTCCCAGGTATCCGATCATGACATCTATTGTCTGCGGAACCGGCGATTTCAACGATGGCTGGACTCCGGAATGTTTCGGAGAAACCTGGATCAGATCCGCCAATAAGGGCGGGGCCGGTTTTATGGGCAATACCAATCATTATGCTCACACAGTTTGGACCAACTCGATCGACGCCGGTATCTACTGGGGTTGGTTTTACGAAGGATCGACCACTCTGGCTCAGGGATTACTCATGGGCAAAATGAATCTCTATTACTCGTTCCCCAGCGATCGGGGAGTTAACGGACAGGTGGAGCTGTATTTCAACAGCTATAATATCTTGGGCGATCCGGAACTGAATTGCTGGAAAGATATTCCCATGCAGATGATAGCGGATCACCCCGATTCGGTTGAAATGGGGCAGAATCATTTCGACGTGACAGTAACCGACGGGCTGGGCAGTCCTCTCGAAAGAGCTTATGTCAATATCTGGAAGGGCGAGGAAATTTATGACGGAGGATTCACGGCCGCCAACGGTGAGATTCATTTTGACGCTACTGCCCTGACCGAAGGGAGTATGCGGGTAACCGCGGTAGCTCCCGGATATATTCCTTATGAAGGATCCGCGGAATATTACAGCAACAGCGTTACCATAGGGTATCTGTCGCATATTATCGACGATGACGCCAGTGGGGAATCGTCGGGCAACGGTAACAGCGTTCTGAATCCGTCGGAAACAATAGAACTCTCTCTGGAACTGAAAAATTACGGACTAACGGAGACCGCTCATAATGTTACCGCGGTTCTTTCCAGTAACAACGAGTATATCGAAGTCATGAGAGACTCCGCCGGTTTCGGAGATATAGCTCCGGAAGGAGTGGGGACCAGCAATCAACCTTATCTGGTGAATGTTCATCCCGACGCGGCCAATATGGCCAGGAGCGGTTTGATACTGGTCATAACCGACAACGAAGGACATAGCTGGAACGCCATTATCCACGAGAATGTGGAAGCGGCTGAATTTTCTGTCGACAGCGTTACTGTTATCGATGCCGGCGACGGAAGGATTGATCCGGGCGAAATTTGCGAGCTGAGAATTTCTCTTTCGAATATCGGGGATCTGGGAATAGAAAGCGGCGCGGGAATTCTAAGAACATCCGACGACCAGGTAACGATCATGGATTCTCTGGCGGCTTTCGGTAACTGTCCTCCCGGCGAGTCATTCGATAACCAAAACAATACCTTTATCTTGCGGGCTGACGACTTTATCTATGTAGGTCATGTTATCAACTTCACCCTGGAGTTGACCGGAATCGGCCCTCAGGTAGTCACTACCGCATTCAGTCTGCCGGTTGGCGAGATTTCCAGCCACGATCCGATCGGGCCCGACGACTACGGGTATTACTGCTTCGACAATACCGATACCTCCTATACCTATCATCCGGAGTTCGACTGGATACCGATCGATACCCAGAACTGGCAATATGTGCAGATAGGGGATGATGAGGTCAGGCTGATCACTCTACCCTTTACAGTATCATATTACGGCGAGGAGTTCGAGCGGTTGACCATTTGTGATAATGGTTTTGTGGCCCTCGGAGGGACAGACTGGAACGCCTGGTATAATACTCCTATTCCGGCGCCGCAGAACGCCCCCGGAATGGTGGCCGCGTTCTGGGATGATTTCAAACAAAGCGGATTGAGGATTTACTATTATCACGATGTCGATAACGGACGGTTTATTGTCGGCTGGAATAACGCTTATGACGAAGATGTATTCAGGTATCAGACCTTCGAAATCATCTTCCTCGATCTGACCGCCTGGCCGACATTGACCGGCGATAATGAGATACTATTCCAGTACAATTCGGTTTCCAGCCCCTATTCCATGTCGGCTGGCATCTGCTCTCCGGATAGACGGGACGGAATCGGTTATATTTTCAACAACAACTATGCTGCCGGGGCCGCGAATATCACCAACGGAAGGGCGCTCAAATTTACTACCGGCTCTATGTATTTCACCGGTACTGAAGATGAAAGCAAACTGGCGCGCGGTTTTTCGCTGGCTCAAAGCTATCCCAATCCATTTAACGCTTCCGCTGCCATCGAGTTTTCGATTCCGTCAGCCGGGAATGTCCAACTGGAGATCTTCAATGTTTTGGGCCAGAAGATTACTACGTTGGTAGACAATGAATTACAGGCTGGTTCGCACAAAGTTATCTGGAACGCCGGGGATATACCCTCCGGAGTTTATTTTTACAGGTTATCTTGGCCCCAGGGGGCTGAAACAAAAAGGATGACATTACTGAAGTAAATCCGAGAATTCGAAATCGGTTTACCCAGAAAAAGAGATTCGCGCTAAATGAAAATGTAACGCATTGCGTGACAATGCGATATGACTTTCGCGAATCTCTTTTTTTGTTGACGAATTCGAATCTTGTGTTATATTGAGGCAAGTAATGACGGCCGGAATGACAAAACAGAAGGAGTCTTAAATGCCGTTTAGCAGGATTGTATCGCCTCTTTTGATTTCATTGCTGCTTTTTTCCATAGGTCGGGCCCAGCTTCCGGCCAGATATACCAGGTATGCCGACGCGGTTCAAACGCTGGCGGACATCCAAAGGGATAATTCGCAAATATGTAAATTGGATACCATGGGCTACTCCACCCGTGATTCTATCCCGATGCTGCGGTTCAAGATATCCGATAATGTCGGGATCGATGAGGATGAACCGGCGATTTTCTATTGCGGCGGGGTTCATGCCGACGAGGTCCTTGGAGTCGAAGTGGTTATGTGGTTTGTCCAGGATATTATCGAAAAGTATAATAACGGGGACTCCCGGATTATCGACTATATCAACAGCCTGGAGATATTCTGCGTGCCGTTCATCAACCCGGAGGGGCATCTGACTGTCGAGGCCGGTAATACCGAATGGCGCAAGAATAAATGCGATAATGACCATAACGGTTTTTTTGATTATCATGACGGTGTAGATAACAACCGCAATTATGATTTCGGCTGGAGTATCGACAACGAAATAGGCGCCAATACTCCGGAATCATTGATGTACAAAGGAACCGCGCCTTTTACCCAATCCGAGAATATGGCTATGGCCGATTTTGCGTGGAAATACAGGCCTTTGGTTGCCCTGGACTATCATTCTCCCAGTTACGGACGGCCCAATGTCGCTTACTATCCCTGGTATTGGTACGGCAACGTCGGCGGTCACGGCATGAGTCCGGACGAAGTTCTGATGAGTTCCATCTGCCAATCATATGCCTCCCTAATTCAGGCTATCCCCGATGATTCCTCCACAGGTACCTATACCGCCCGCCGGGCTCTGGTCAATAAGGGGGATTTCAAGACTTATTTTTATGGTAATTTCGGCACAGCTGCCTTCTCCGTGGAAATTTCTGATACGACTATTCAGGACCCCGCCCTGGTAGACAGTATTGTGGCGGCTCATCTTCCCAGCCAGTATTATCTTCTGGAACGATCCCTGGGCGCCGGTATAACCGGGGTAATCAGGGATTCGGTTACTATGGAGCCGTTGGAGGCTGAAGTTCAAGTATTGCAGCATATCAACGCTGATATTAATCCTCGTCTTTCCCGACCCGAATTTGGACGTTACCGTAGGCTTTTGGCCCAGGGAAGCTATACTTTGCGTTTTATTATAAACGACTATATCTCCAAAACAGTTTATAATGTGGGAGTTGTAAATTCCGGGCCAACCGAAGTCGACGTACTGCTTAGTCCGCTGCATCCCCGTCCTCCGGCTCCCCGACAAAGCTATCCTCCGGCCGATACTATTTTGGCCGATAACTTGATCTCATTTATCTGGAATCCGTCCGATCTGGCAGATTACTATCTTTTGGAACTTGGCTACGACAGCGAGTTTACCGATCTTATCGTCGCCGATTCAACCGTTGCCGATACGATTTACGCTATAGATTCATCATTGCCCGATTCGGTTTATTTCTGGCGCGTAAAAGGCGGCAACTCCAACGGCTGGGGGCCCTATTCGCAAGCCCGGTCATTTACGATAGATGCTCAAACTGGCATGGACCGCGATTTGACCAGGCCGGAATATATCTCTCTCGGTCAGAATTATCCGAATCCGTTCAATTCTCATACTGTTATCCCGGTAAATTTGCCGGCCGGAGAAAAAGGCACTTTGGGGATTTATGACATAACCGGACGTTTGGTCAGACAAATTAATTTCCGGGGTGATGAACCCGGGGATAGCGAAAAGGTCGTTTGGGATGGCAAAGATCTCAACGGAAATGAAATAAGAAGCGGTATTTACTTCTATAGGATTATTTCTGATATTGAAATAAAGGCTAAAAAGATGATTTACTTGAAATAGGGGAACTGTTTATATTGTTAAACTTGTTGGATTGATGGTGATTGATGAGGGACGAGAAAGCTGGCATAATGGATGGTGTCTGGTTTTTTTAGCGGAGGATAAGGAATGAAGGTTTTAGTAATATTTTTGCTTCTGACTGCCGTGGTGGCGGCATCGCCCGAAATAAATATAGATGTCGATACTCTTCATTTCGGCTATATATCAGCCGGAGGAGAAAATCAGCGCACTTTCAGGATAGGAAACGCGGGGGATGAAAATCTGATGATTACCGATCTGGAGTGTCCGGATTTCTCGTTCTCCCTGATTAATCCCGCGTTGCCGGTGACAATTACCCCCAACTCGCTGGTCTTGTTCAGAATCCGTTTCTCCCCGATTGACGCGATCAGCTACGATTGTGTTTTTACGATTACCTCCAACGATCCGACGAATCCCACCCGAGCGTTGCCGGCTACAGCCGCCGGCGCTCCGGCCTTCGAGCCGGGAGAAATTATCTGGAGCTATCAATGTATCGAAAACGTTGTTTGCTGTACCGCTTTCGATGATCTCAATGGTGATGGTTTTCCCGAAGTAGTGGCCGAGGCTTTTGACGCCGGGGCTCAGGGCGATAACCTGATTTGCCTTTCCGGTTCGGGGAATCTGGATGGTCAGCTTTTATGGTCGGCCAGACCCGTCGGAGGACCGTCCAGCTCGGGCGGTTACGGAGATGATTGCCTGACGGCTATTGATGATATCAACGGCAACGGCATAGGCGATTTGCTTTTGGGCACTGCCTGGGGCAGCCGCTCGATCTTTTCGATAGACGGAGCCACCGGAGAAACTATCTGGACCTACGACACTTACGAACATCCTCCGTCCGGCTGGATATACAGCGTTAACACCTTAGGGGATCTCAACGGCGACAATATACCCGAAGTCATTGCCGGCGCAGGTTCGGAATCGAACGCCGGTTATTGTCTGGACGGCGCCACCGGCGATCTGATCTGGAGAAAACAGGCGGGAGATGTCATTTATACCACAGTAGCTATCGATGATGTCAACGACGATAACTATCCCGATGCCATACTAGGCGGGGGCGATGCGGGCGAAGACAGAGTATACTGCATATCCGGAGCCTCACAGGGCTATCCGTTGGTGCTCTGGGCGCATCCCACGGGTGCCTCGGTCTGGTCTGTGGATAGAATCAGCGATATCAATAACGACGGCTACAATGATGTGGTTGCCGGTACCTGGTACAACGGAAATATGATTATGGCTCTTTCCGGTCATTCCAGCGGCAACGGCCAGGTGCTTTGGAGCACATCCGTCGGGTACGCGATCATGAAAATAGTGGTTTGCGAAGATCTTAATAACGACGGTCTCGAAGACGTTCTGGTCGCCTCATGGGGTAATTTCGTAGCCGCTCTTTCCGGGGCCGACGGTTCGGAGCTCTGGACATATTATACGGGCGACGATGTCTGGGCGGTATACTGGGCGTTCGATGTCACCGGCGACGGCATCAAAGAAGTAGTGGCCGGATGTTTCAACGGAAGCGTTTATCTCATCAACGGCGCATCCGGAGGCCTTGTTTGGGAGTGTCCTACCGATGCCAAGATATTCACGGTCAGGCCGATAAAGGACGTCAATGGAGACGGTTTTGACGATATCATCGCCGGGCAGCAGATGCTTTACAGCGGCGGCGGAAAGCTCTTTGTCATTTCCGGAGGGACTGTTCAACAGACGCCGATTGATGACGATATCGAGAATGGCAGAGTACCCGAGAGATTTTTCTCCCTGGCCAACTATCCCAATCCGTTTAACGCCACCACCGCGATAACTTACAGTCTCCCGATTTCGACGGACGTCAGAGTATCGATCTATGATCTGACCGGCAGACTGGTCAGGACATTGATCAGTGAGTATCAGGAAGCGGGCGAACATCAGGCTATATGGAACGGGTTCGATAGCCGGGGAGAGGAGACCGCCAGCGGCGTATATTTCTATAGCATTTCCGCCGACGGCCGCGGGGAAACCAAGCGGATGACTCTGCTTAAATAAAGCCAAATAAAGCTAAGTGAAAAGCCCCGTCGAACCTGACGGGGCTTTCTTGTTTTCGGCCTGCGGAACAGCATTTGGATTAACTGCCTAATTTAAGCTGCTTATGCCGGTAATGGATTTGACTTTGTCTATCAGCTCTGTCAGATCTGATGATTTGACGATATAATCATCAGCCATCCAACTGGTGAAATCGGATTTATAAATCGAATAGGCCGAATTGAGAATAACGGGGATCGATTTATCGAGGGCTTTAATTTCGTTGAGTACTTCCAGCCCTTCCATATCCTCCAGCATGATATCCAGAATTACTATATCGGGCCGCTGTATTTTTACGCTCTCGATGGCTTCCTTTCCGGTAACCGCCGATCTGACCGAGAAACCGATATCCTGGAATTCGCTGGTATAAAGATCCAGCAAATGCCGTTCATCTTCCACCACTAATATCGACGACATAGTACCCCCGCTTCCTCAGTTGATTTCATTTTGCGTATTATTCGCCTGTCTGTCTTTCTATTCAGCGGCGTTCTCCTTTGTTTCAATAAACCGGGGGAAAAACAGCGAAAAGCAAGCTCCCTCTCCCGCTGAAGATTCCAGCTTAATGTATCCTCCGTGGTCTTCGACGATTTTTTTCGAAATAGGCAGTCCCAAGCCGGATCCCCGGGATTTGGTGGTGAAGAAGAGATTGAACAGCTGGCTTTTATCGTCAACATCGATCCCGCACCCATTATCAGAGATTTCCAGAATAACGAAATCGTTATCGAGCCTGGTGCTGACAGTCAGCATACCACCGCGATTCATGGCTTCGATCGCGTTGCCGACGATATTGAAAATTACCTGGCTGAACCGACGGTCGTCGAGACGGGAATATATGTTATCGCGGCTGAATTTTGTTTTTAGTTTTATTCCGCCGGATGTCAGCTGCCCTTCCATTAAATCAAGAGAATGCCGGACAAGATCGTTGAGATTGCGTGGTTTAAGATCGAGCTTGACCTGCCTGGAGTATTCCAGCAGTTCCCCGGTAATCATTTCCAGACGGTCGACCTCCGAGGCGATGATTTTAAGTTCCCGGCCCCCGGAATTGCCGGGTTTGATCGTTCGAAGCATCCTCCTGGCGAATCCGCCGATGGTTACAAGCGGGGTTCTGAATTCATGGGCGACGGTTGTGGCCAGCTTGCCGATATCGGCCAGTCTTTCTGTCCGGATAAGATAATTTTGATTTTCCCTCAAAAGCCGGTTGACCTGCTCGAGTTCCTTCAATCGTAAGGAAAGCTGGCTGTGCAGGAGCGTATTTTCCAAAAGCGTGGTACAGGCCACGGCCAGCGTATAAAGAGCGTCGATGGTCGATTCGGTGATCGGCTGGCCGGAGTAGTAGTTATCGGCCACCAGGAGTCCCAGGGATGGACCCTCGGCCTTGAGAGGTATTATCACAAATTCATTAAAATCAAAATAGGCTCGGATGGTATTTTCGAGCTCTGACGGTATTAACCCCTTTCGAAAGATTCGCGGATTTTCTTCGGCCAGCGCCCGAATAAAAATATTGGCCTCATCGGTCAGAGGAATTTTGATTTTTTCGACTCTTTTATGTAGATAGTCTGTTTCCACCGGTGATTCGTCGAGGATATTTTCGATTTGCTGATTGAGGCTCGTGGCGGTCAGCCTATTCCATATTTCCAGGGCTTCCTGTTTGTTCTTCGGCCCTACAGCGTGCTTGCCCAAGAGGTATTCGTGACGTTCATCGACCAGGAATATGCCCGCGCGGTTGAAACCGAAAGCTCGTCCGGAGGTGACCCCGGTAAGTATGATTTTCAGGGCTTTATGGATATCGGTGGTTTTGACCACAGCCTCGGTAATGGTCTTAATCAGGGCCAGTTCTTCTACTTTCGATTTAAGTTCAATGCTTGTTTCCTGAAGACGGTAAGTTCTTTCCGATACAAGCATTAGAAGTCTGGCGATGGTCCGGCCCAGGGTTTGATCGGCGGTTCTTCGGCCGAACGCCCGATTGATGGTTTCCTTGAAAGTCGGACAGTCCTTGCAGATAAGGATATCGTCCTGGAGTTCGGTGGGGATATGATCTTCGGCGAACCCGTTAAGCCAGCATATCTTCCCGCTCATCTGTTCCTGTGTACATGGGGTTTTTAAGGAAACAGCCATAATATCCTCCGATAACAATATGAGAGCCTCTTATTTTTATGTCAATATAATTCCAATTGACATCGTCATAGACGCTGCTAAATTAGAGCCATGCGCTATTCGAAAAAAGATATCGAGATTATCAGACTTGCCCTGGCCGAGGATATCGGCTCGGGTGATATCACTACCCGTGCCCTTGTGCCCCGCGGAAGAATGGGAAAGGGAATTGTGATCTCCAAGGAAGATGGAATTGTTTCCGGCACAGGCCCGTTCAGAAAAGTATTCGAGATTCTTCGGCCGGGAATCAAATTCAAGGCCGGCAAAAAGGATGGCCAGCGAGTGTCGTCGGGGGAGACGATAATCAGCGTTGTCGGGCCGCTCGATATCCTGTTAACAGGGGAAAGAAGCGCCATGAATATTATCTCGCACCTTTCGGGAGTGGCGACGCTGACCGCTCGTTACACCGAAGCGATTCTCGGCTATCCCGCCGTGATCCTGGATACCAGAAAAACCATGCCCGGCATGAGAGCCTGGGAGAAAAAGGCGGTCAAAGACGGCGGCGGGGCTAATCACCGTATGGGGCTTTACGATATGTACCTTATTAAAGAGAATCATATTTCCGCCGCCGGAGGGATTGACAGCGCGCTTAAGGCGGCCTCGATTCACAGTAAAAAGACCGGGGCCAAAATTGAGGTAGAAGTAAGAAACCGGACTGAATTGAAACAGGCGCTGGCCCATGATCCCGATTATATTCTTTTGGATAATTTTAAACCGGCAGATTTGAAAAAGGCGGTGAAGCTGGCCAAAGGAATTGCGCCCCAAGTGGTATTAGAAGCTTCTGGCAATATTAACTTCAAGAATATTCGAAAAATAGCCGCCGCGGGTGTGGACCGCATATCGATAGGTAAGATCACCCACTCCGCCCCTGTTCTGGATTTATCGTTTATGGTGATCGATTGAGCGAAATATCCGCACGCGAATCCGATCATATTCAGGCCGAAATCCTGAGAGTTCTTTTGGAATCCCAGGGGAAAAGCCTGACCATTACACATCTCTCCAGGCTGACGAAAATCGAGAAGAGAGATCTAAGGCAGGCTATCAAACATCTGAAAGAATCAGGAGTGGATATCTCAGCGGGTCGGCAATACAGCATCGACTCCCTGCCAGATAAAATTCTGCCGTCGATCATATATTGCGGTCTTAAGTCCGGGACTTTAGGCAGGGAGATTCATTCATTTAAGAGTATCGGCTCTACCAATGAGACTGCCCGGCGGCTGGCCGAGTCCGGTTCGCCCGAAGGGACTCTGGTGATTGCCGAGAAACAGACCAAAGGCCGGGGACGTTTGGGGCGATCCTGGCATTCGCCGTCAGGCACAGGTCTTTATTTTTCCCTGATCCTTCGTCCCAAGATACCTTATTCCAGGCTGCCGGCCCTGTCGCTGGTAGCGGCGCTTTCCATAAGCAGGACTCTTAATAAAATTTCCGGATCGGATATCAGGATCAAATGGCCCAACGATTGTTTATTGTCGAACAGGAAAATCGCCGGGATATTGGTAGAGATGTCGGCAGAACTCGATAGAGTATCGTATGTTATCCTCGGTATCGGCATAAATGTTAATACGCCGAAAAGCGATTTTCCATTGCGCCTACGGTCGAAAGCGACATCGCTGGCAGTGGAAACAGGGAAGACTCACAGCCGAGGAGATATTCTGCGAGGCCTGCTGCAGGATCTGGAAAAATCATACAAAAATTTCTGCAGTTACGGATTACGTTTTATAGCCCCGGAACTGGTCAAACGGTCGGCGGTGATCGGTCGGGAGATCACTTTCAGCCTGGGTAAGAAAAAGTACGCGGGCCGGGCGTTGGGTTTTGACGAAAACGGCGGATTGCGGGTCAGGACCGGCGATGGGGTCAGAACCCTGGCGGCCGGCGAAATCACCTTGCGCAAATAATTCAATCCAAAAAAAAAGGCGGGTTTTGTCGTCCCGCCTTTATCGGATAGCGCTGATGCGAATCTGTTGTCGATCGAAGAAGTCAATCCGTTGTAGCGCTGTTGCTTCCAGTCAGAATCAGGTTGTCGATTTGTTGAGTGTCCTCGACAGTTTATTGAAAAAGAACAAAGTAATCGAATTTTAATCTAACAATGAATCTCAAAATCGTTATCATGTCATAGAACTATCATAAATAACGTTCTTCGGGGGCGTCCGGTTCCCATAAAAACCTTTCGCTATTATTTTTTTGGTGCTATTTTGGAGTTTCGGGTGGTTATGGAACAAGGGATGCCTTTAACTCGTTTACTAATCAAACGATAAGAAAAGGGACAAACGATGAGAAAAGCGCTGATTCTTCTTATAATATATATTGCGACCGGCAATCCGTCCCCGGTTGAAGCGTCAAAGATACTTATACCGATGGATTTGACCCAGACCGATCATCTTAAGGCTTATGGAATCGCGTATTGGTGTCTGCAGTACGGCACCACGGTGGAATGGTTGTTGAATTATCGGGGCGGTTCGTTTTTAGCCGACGATCTTCCCCAACTGGCGGAGGCCTGCCGGCTCAAAGGGGTCTCTTTTAAAATCATCGACGGCGCTGCCGAATCATCTATAAAGAAGACCATCGAGGATAACAATATGGAGACCGTTCTTCTGGAGAAAGCCCCCAAGGTGGCCATTTACGCTCCTCCATCCAGAAAGAATGAGCCCTGGGATGACGCGGTAAACCTGGCGCTGGAATACGCGGAGATACCGTTTGACGTTATCTGGGATCCCGACGTTCTGGCCGGCAGGCTTTCCGAGTATGACTGGATTCATTTGCATCACGAGGATTTCACCGGGCAGTATGGCAAATTCTTCGCCGCCTACAGAGAGACAATCTGGTATAAACAGGATAAGGCCCTGAATGAGACGACTGCTCGGGAGCTCGGTTTTTCCAAGGTCTCCAGGTTGAAATTGATGGTGGCCGAAGCGATAGACAAGTATGTGGCCGAAGGGGGATTTTTATTCGCCATGTGTTCGGCTACCGATACTTACGATATCGCCAGGGCCGCGTGGAATACCGATATCGTGCCGTCGGAATTCGACGGAGACGCTATAGATCCTCAATACAAATCGAAGCTGGATTTTTCCCGGACATACGCATTCGAGAATTTCGATCTGGTCACCAACCCTTCGATTTACGAACATTCCAATATAGACACGTCACCCACCAGGGGGGGCCGGGGTCTGACCGCCGAAGCCGATTATTTTTCTCTTTTCGATTTTTCGGCCAAGTGGGATCCGATACCCACTATGCTGAATCAAAACCATACAGATATTGTCAATGGATTTTGGGGACAATGTACAGCATTTAATAAAGATTTGATGAAAAAGAGCGTTACGATCCTGGCCGAAACTCCCGGTAAAAATGAAGCCAAATATATTCACGGGAACTACGGCAAGGGTACATTTACTTTTCTGGGCGGCCACGATCCGGAGGATTACCAGCATATGATCGGTGATCCGCCTACCGAACTGAAGCTGCATAAACATTCTCCCGGCTATAGATTGATATTAAATAATATCCTTTTCCCGGCGGCTAAGAAGAAGGAGAGGAAGACATAGCTCGGAAACTAAAAAATATCCTTAAGGGTCGTTTGGGTTTTGCCGGGTTCGCCATGGAAAACGGTCTGGAGCGTTTCCCGGAATTCGCTTTCGAGTACGGTTTCGAGCTGGTCCAGATCAGTCTCGATTCCTCCCGGCATTTTCCTGAAAAATTCTCTGAAGAGAAACGACGGGCGATATCGGAGCTTTACAAAGATAAAGGGGTGGGTCTTTGTTTCCACGGCCCGTCGGATATCCCTCTGCTCAACCGCCATGAAAGCATACGCCGGGCCGGAATCGATCGGAATATCGAAATGCTCGATCTGGCCATGGATATGGGCGGGGAATATTATATCTTTCATCCGGGACGACTGGCGTTTTATTCCAGCGCCCGGAGGAAGATTGTTTTTATGGAGCAGCGGCTTCCGGATATGCATGTCAGGTTTTTTCAGGATTCGATCAAGAGAGCTTTGGATCACGCCGCCGGGCGGATTAAAATCTGTTTTGAGAATACTCACGCTGTCCCGCCGCAGTTTCTCGATGTAATAGCCCGGACCGCCGAGGATGACGGTTTGGGACTGGTCTGGGATATCGGACATACGGAGCTTCTTCCCGCGCAGGATAAAACCAGAATAATCAAATTTTTTCAGGATAATATCAGGCATGTACGGCTGGCCCATCTTCATGATGTCAGCGATAACGGGGATCACAAAACCCTGGGCAGCGGCAGGGTAAATCTGACGGCTTATATCGATATCCTGAATACAATTGGCGTAGATACAGTGCTCGAAATATTCCCTGAGACCGAGCTTTTGAAATCGCTGGAATACCTCCGAAACCTGGCTTTGGAGCCGGACCCCGATTGAACGGAGATCGTCATGAAGCCCGGGATTCTAATTAGATATCATCTTATAATAATTGGTCTGATTTTGTTGACCGGAGCCGTGTTCGGAGCTACTGTGGTCTGTGATCTTTGCGGCCGGGAATCGTCGGGCGGATACTATGCGGGACCTGGTAATACCGTTTACTGCGCGGATTGTTATTCGAGATATTCGGTTTGTTCCGGGTGCGGCAAACTGACCAAATCAGCAATCAGGGTGGGAGAGATCAGTTTTTGCGCCGACTGCTATATCAAGCTGGGTAAATGCGCTCTTTGCGGCCGGGCTATTACCGGGGGTTACAGCTCTTATCCTGACCTGGGAATCGATATTTGTCTTTCGTGCGAGAGTAAGTCGCCGCGATGCCTGGAATGCGGGATTCCGGTCAAGTCATCGGAAGCGATCGGCAATTCGGGACTGTGCGATCGATGCGTGGCCGGGGCGCAGCGTTGTTACAGCTGCCGCGGAATAATCTTAAAGAACTATAATTATTTCGAGGGGGATCAGAGCAGGAAATTCTGTTCGAACTGTGTGGCTCGATACCAGGCCTGCGCCGATTGCGGGGCGCCATCGGGACCGGGCGGGACAAAACTCGATGATGGCCTGAATCTTTGCGGCGATTGCCGGAGCGAGGCTTTATTCCAGCCGGAGTCGGTTACTCCCGTTAAGGATATGGCCTTGAGATTTCTCGAAGGGGATATGGGTATGACCATAAAGCATCCGATAGATTACTCTCTTCGGGATTCGAAATTTCTTCAAGATAAAGGCAAAAGCTCCAATAAAGATCTTAACGGGCTTTTTTACCGCATCGGTGATAAATTTTACATTTATGTTAGGTACGGACTGCGCAAGAAAGACCTGATCTGGGTATTGGCTCACGAGATTACTCATGCCTGGCAGGCGGAAAATTGCGATAACAACGCGAGTCTTAGCGATAGGGAGGGATTTGCCCAGTGGACCGCTTATTACGCGCTCCGGTATTACGGCTACGACAGCTTCGCCGCCAATATGACCGAAGGCAGCAGCGTATATTCCAACGGATTGAATAAGATGCTCGAGATCGAGAGCAGGGCCGGAAGGAAAGCGGTTTTTGATTATATGAAAAATCAGTAGATTCGGTAGTTTATCCGGAAAAATGATTTTGGCCGGCAAGAGTGTGTCAATCAAACCGGATAAACGTAGAGAATCCAAAAACAGAATCGGGGAAAAATCAGATGCAATCAGTCGAAAACAAGAGATTTGATCTATTAGCGTTCGGGGCTCACCCGGATGATATAGAAGTGGGTTGCGGCGGCTTGATTATCAAGCTCAAAAAGCGGGGTTATAAAATCGGGGTGGTCATACTGACTCAGGGAGAGATGGGTACCGGCGGAAACGTCGAGATCCGGAAAAAAGAGGTCGCCGAAGCGGCCGCGATCATGGGGGCGGAGATCGCCGCCCATCTTGATTTGGGAGATTGCCGTCTTCAGGATAGTTACGAAACAAGGCTTATCGCGGCCGAACTGATCCGGCGGCATACTCCCTCGATATTGCTGGCTCCCTGGTGGACCGGGGGGCATGGCAAGCGTCAGTCGC
>JAHEDG010000031.1 GCA_024641335.1 Candidatus Zixiibacteriota bacterium | reverse complement strand
AGCAATTCATATTGGGATCGCCCTTGAAAGTGTTGGGATCGATCAAGCTAACGCACCCCGATGTCAGGTCAGGATGAATAAACTGATATCCGCTTTGGTCGCTGATGGCGTTGTCCGAATAATCCTCGGTGATAAATTCCACCGGTATGACCATTCCGAACGGCAGATCCGCTTCGATCTCGAATCTGATGTAAAAGATGGGATCATCACCCGGAGGAGCCGGATCATGAGGCCGTCCGTTATTAATATCGGATATCCAGACGACCCTGGCCCGGTTTATATCTGGGCAGTTGGAGCAGCCGTCGTTAAGATTTACATGGAAATATTCCCGTCCAAGATCTATACGTTCGGTCGGATCTATCCCCAAATATGTCAGGGCGGTATTATCCCAGCTGATCAGAATCTCGAAGCCGCCTGTTTCGAATGAGGCGGTTTCCAACCGCACAGGCACGGAAACCTCGATACCGGGGAAAGCTCCCGGACAGCCGATTACCAGACCTATAGGGGTCACTTCAACCGTGACTTGAAGAGGAATACCGACAGTGCCGTCATTAAGCTCGAATTCCACCACATAATTGCCCGGAGTGTCGAAAGCAGCGCAGAACATGGCTGTAGCCTGACCGGGCTGGTCTGAATATTCGATTACCGTTCCGTAGTTAGTTATTTCGGATATTGTCAGGGTATCATCATCGGTATCTTCCCCCGCGAGCGCGAAACAGACTTCTATGCCCTTATCCGCCGCGACGTTCCCCTCTGGGAAAACGGTCCAGACCGGGTCCTGATTTTCGCTGAAATATAAGCAACTGTATGTAGTTTGCGGATTGACTATGGTAACACCGTCCTGAAGGCCGAAGATGGTCCCGTCGTTCGGAGCCCCCTGATCGCCATCGGCAAACGGACAGAGACCATGGCCGACAAAATTCAGATTATTGGCGGTATGCATCCTGAACGCCGCAATCTGAATGGTGTCTCCGTTGGTATTCAGGAACGGGTTGGGACCACCGCCCAGGTCGGCAAAACCGAGGATACCGACATAGCTGTAACCCGGGAGATTATTATCCTGCGACGGTCCCAGAAATGAAGCGTCATCCCAACTAGAAAGAGGGAACATAAAAAACCCGCCGTTGTGGCCGCTGATTACGCTGTCATTACAGGCCAGGGCGATATGAAGGAAGTTCACCGAGTCTGCCAAATTCCCCGCGGGGCTGGCATACCAGACCGGCAGCTCCAAATCCATGTCGATACTGACTACTATATCGGAGCCGTCCGGATTGCCGAAAGTCAAGAAATAGCCGGGCGTCTGGGCCGAAGCTATCGAACAGATCATTATAAAGAGTCCTAAAAACAAAATCGACTTGCGCATAAAAAAACCCCCGTAAAATTTCATTCGATATCTTGCCTGTTATCAACTCTGACCAGAATAACATAATACGATTCGATACTTATCATTCCATTGAACAGTAAAATCTTATTAGTTATTCTACCGTTACTTTCTTAAATTATTTTTTTTGCAAGAAACTAACGTTACAAAAATAATCCTCCGTTACTTAGATTGTCAAGAGAATAATCAAACAACTAAAAAGACAAATTGGTATCCAAACAGGTATCAATCCTGCCAAAAAAATAAGGGGCCTCAGCCCCGTGGTTTACTTAAGCAGTACCATTCTGGATTTGGCCTCTGACCCGCCGGCTCTTATACTATAGAGATAGATTCCCGATGATACCTCCCGGCCGTCATCGGCAACTCCATTCCAGACAATCGTGTTCTCGCCAGCCGCGACATTTTTATCATAAACAGTTTTTACAACCTGACCAAGAACGTTAAAAATCGTTAACTCCACATCAGATTGAGAGGGGAGATAAAATCTAATCGCCGCGGAAGAATTAAACGGATTGGGATAAGCGCCGTACAGGCTGAAAGTTTCGGGTCTGCCGACTTCATCGATACCGCCGACGAGCATAAAATAACCATACCTGTCCGAAACCTGAATCTCGGCGAATACCGGAGTAATCCCGGCCGACGGTTCGTCAAACTCTATCAAGGTTTCACCGGGATTAATATAATTTCCGCCAAGGTCGTAAAGCAGCAGCGAAAGAACCCCGTTATCATCATTGTATATCAAAGTCATATCGGTGGGTGTACGGGGAATGCCGAGAGAGCCGCCGCGGTGATCCAAACGAATCAAAACCGCTCCAGCGGGTATGGCCGAATCGTATCGCAATGAAAACCCGTCGGGATTAGCCTGGCCGCGGACGATGGTTATTTCGGATTTATGCGAATCGCCGATTCCTAATCTCGGGGGAGGAATAGTCCCGTTTAACACATTGATAAGAAATACCAGATCCGGCAATGTTCTCGGAATTCCATCGCCGTTGGTATCCGAGGCCCTGACCTGGGCAGGATTGAAGGGGTAGGAATTCGGGCGGATAAAATGATTAGCCAGCAGTACCGCGTCGGATACCTCCCAGGGGATGTAATTCAAATTGATATCGCCGATCAACACGCTGTCCGGATCCATATTATAAACATATCCGTCGTCCAGCCGGGGATGAATGAGGATATAGCCGGTGGTATCGGTAATAGTATTATCGTTTTCATCCTCGTTTAAGAAAAAGATATCATCATACTGTCCGATATAAATATCATCGGGGCACAACTGAAATTCCAGGAAAACGATGGGAGCGTCCCCCGGAGGAAGACCGTTGCCCCTATGGCTTATATCGGCCAGGCCGACAATTCTGATTTTTGAAGAATCGCATAAGGAATAGTTGAAATATTCCCAGTTGTTTATTCTGGGAGCCCTGATGACCCGGCGAAAATCGAGCATCTCCTCGCCGTAGCCTACGAACAAATCGAAGCCTCCGACATATGAAGTAATCCCTGTGTTCTTCAAATAGACAGGTACCAGAATCATCTCGCCGCCAAATCCGAAAATTTCGGGGATTTGAAGAATTGTCGGAGTGACATTCAAGGTTACCTGGAGCTGGGAAATTCCTCCGCGGCCGTCATCGGCTGTAAATAGCGCTACGAATTGACCGTCCACATCCCGACCGGGTGTCCAGCGGAAACGGCTTCGAACATGCCCCGGCTCCCTTTCCATTGTAGTGAAACTATAGTTCGCTCCGGGAAAGCTGACTTGAAGATCGATGGAATCGCCGTCGGCGTCGGAGACGGTCACAAAAAACTCAATCCGAAACTCCGTGTTGATATTCAAGGTCAGATCCGATCCCGGTTCTGAAAATTCCGGTTCCATATTATTGGTGAAGAATATTCGAGGATAAACGGTCGCTGGAAACACCTGAGTGACACCGTCGACCAAAATCCAAACCTGATCTCCAACGGCAGGATTGTAACCTTCTATAAAGGTAGTAGTCTCTCCCAGAACACTTGAATCGGCGGTTGTAAGCATGGTAAAATCGGCTACATGGACCCACTGATAATTGGTGTGAAGAAAATTCTGCGGATCTCTGGGATTGGAGAGATAGGCGAATCCGAGAATACTCTGATTTGTAAAACCCTGGAAGGGCTGGTTAAAATCGGGAGCTAAAAATCTGATATCATCCCACAGGCTCATCGGTGGATAAAAAATCCCGCCCGATCGGCCCGCGATATAATCGTTATCGGTGGCCACAGGAATATGAACGAATGTAACCGAATCGTCAGTTTTAACCCAAACAGGAATAATAACTTCCTGATTCAAGCTGGCCGGAATTATGGAACCGTCTAAATTACCGATTATCAGGGAATCCTGAAATCCAGGATCCTGCCCCGATGCATCCCCCACTACCATCAGGGCTACCGCAATTGAAATCGCCAGCAGCCCCTGCTTTCTCATAAGCTACGTCCTCAAATCCTATTTTAGTAATGTCATTTTCATGGTTTTCGCAACTGTACCGGTTTGCAGCCGGTAGAAATACACTCCCGAAGATACAATTTGCCCATTAGAGTCGGTACCATCCCAAACAAGGTCATACCTACCCGCTTCAAAGTAACCATCAAGAAGTGTGCCCACTTTTTGTCCCGTGATGTTGAATATTTCCAACTGAATCTGGCCGGGTTCAGGCAAGCCGAAACTGATCTTCGTGTTGGCGTTAAATGGGTTAGGATAGTTTTGGGAGAGTTCATATTCAGATGGAATCGGGGCTTCGAGCCTTGAAACCGAGTTCAGCAAATTGCCGAAACCGTCCGCCGCCGAGATTTCCGAGACCTGCAGTTCGCCGTTGTATTCGTTAATGTAAAACAGGTCAGACATTCCGGCCGCGATTCCGCCGCCGCCCGGGAGGTAAGCCAAGACGGCTAATACCTCACCATCGTCATAGTAGGCTATGGACAACTCACCATTCGCAATCGGTTGCAACTCAGCCCCGGTTTCATGGGCCAGCTTTATAAGAACGGCTCCGAGTTCGATATCGGTTTCGGCCCGAAATTCGATTTTACCGTTATCGGGCTGAATTCTGACCAGGAGGTTATGGTCTGCCGGTTCCAATTTCGGGGGGAGTACGACGCCTGTAACTATGTTTATAAGCAGCACCAGATCAGCGACAGTGGCCGGAAGACCATCGGCGTTAATATCCGAGGCTTCCAATTGAATGGGGTTAAAGGGATAGCCGTCGGGGTTTACGATGTGATTTACAAAAAGAACCACATCGGCCACCTCGTAGGGCACACCATTTAAATTAATATCGCCGGTCAGAACATCATCGGGTCCGATAATTTCGACAATGCCGTCGGTCAGCTCAGGATGGACCAAAAGGTAACCGGTGGAATCCGATAGTGTATTATCGCTCTGATCGAGGCAAAGGAACGATACCGGCAGTTCGACTCCTATCAGGTCCTCGTCGCTGGAAATGGCAAAATCCATATAGATAATCGGTCCTGTGCCGGGGGAAAGAGGAGGCGTGCGATCTCCATTATTAATATCCGCTATGCCGACTATTCTGGCTATTCCCTGGTCCAGATCGTTTTCATGAACATGAAAATATTCGAAATCGCCGATCCGTCCTGCTCTGAGAACGCCGGTCAGATCCATAGCGATCGGATTCCAGCTGACATTAATTTCGAAACCGCCGACAGCCGATGATACCCCTTCGTTATTTAACGAAATGGGAAGAGAAATAACTGTGCCGGGCAGGGTCGATGTGCTGGCGATAACCAGCCCCGTCGGGGTAACCTCAAATACGATATTAAGATTAACAACTCCACCGTTGCCGTCATTGACCGTAATAGTCAGAGGATAACTTCCGGCGGTTCCTTCGGCCGGGACCCAGCAGAATTCATAGGAGACATCACCCGGTACGTTTATCAATTCCTCGAGGGTATAATCGTCAGGTCCGAAATCCACTGTCAGGACCAGGTTATCATCGTCTTCATCGGCAGCGGAGACATTAAAACAAATACCGAACTGCTCATTAAGAGCATAAGTGCCGCCAAGCGGCTCGGTGAATGCAGGAGGGGTATTGGGAGGGAAATATATCTTTCCCCAGACCACCTCTGGAAAAACTATGGAGGTTCCGTCGGAGAGGCCTAGATACAGGTTTCCATTGGCCGGATTATTGCCTTCGATAATATCGGTTGTATCTCCGAGAATACCGACGTTATCGGTGGAGGTGAAATGGAAATCCGCGATATGCACCCATTGACCATTGGTCAGCAGGAAATTCTGAGGATCTCTGGGATCGAAAAGATAAGCGAATCCCAGAATACTCTGGCTGGTATACCCTACGCTGGGATTGTCGATATCAGGCGCTAAAAAGCTAACGTCATCCCAGAGCGAAAGGGGCGGATAGAAAACCCCGCCATCGCGCGAGCTGATATAGTCGTCATCCGTACCCACCGGAATATGCACGAAGTTCACAGAATCGTCGGTACGGATATAGACCGGCACTACAATCTCGGTGTTCAACCCGGCCAGGATGAGAGATCCGTCCAAATTACCGATAATCATCGAATCCGGTACGCCCGGGTCCTGGGCGAAAGCCCCGGATGTAATTGCTAATACAAAAAAGAAGCCCAGTGCGACGACCAATAAAACCGCTGAATTCGTTAGTCTTCCCAGCATATTGGTTCTCCATTTAAAACGTTATAGAATCTCAAATCAAAACCCAATAATCGTCCTGCAGCAAATTCAAAGATCGATTGCAAGTCGATGCCTGCCGATACCGGCATGGCTAAAGAACAAAAGAAAAGTGTCGCAGACTGACAAAATATCGCCAAAAGCGAATTAAAAGGCAAGCGATTATTTTACTGCCTGCTCCTTATTTTTTTTATCCGTTCGTCCAGCTGGCGGATGGTATCCTCGAATTTTATCCGGGATTCTCCTCGAACCAGCAGATCTTCCGATGGATCCTCGGCAAAGATACTGTCCAGACCCCGGACATCGATCGCGGTAGCAGCGCTTTTGGACGGATTATTTCCGGCCACTCCGGAAAGCTCCAGCACAGGCAGACCGTTGATTCCGCCGGTATCATCTGACCAACAGATCAAGAGATCAGCTTCCTCCTCGCCCGGAGCATATTCGGAACTCCGTAAAGCCAGCGCCGCTTTGACCCTGACCCACCCATTATCGGTCTTCTGACGGCAAACGGCAAAATTATCTGTTTGGGAAAACTCCTCGAAAAGCAAACCGATCGATCCCGAAACCGTGCCAAGGGCATATAAGAGGCCGTAGATATTTATCGGGGCGTAGACCAGGCCGGGCCAAAGTAATGGATCGCCTACTATCGACTTTTTCATCATTTCTCTTACGATCAAAATCCGAGCGAATGGAAACGAAGCAATACTGAATTTAATATTAATGAAGATGCCCGGGTATGGCAAGGAATATTTCGCCTCGGACGGACGATGGCGGATATAGCGATTTTATCTTATCCGTTCATTTATAGAGGGCAGGCCGACGCAAAGCGGGGGTGACTCAACGGACAAACCTGAAAATATAGACATTGCCACTGGTGGCCACATATAAATAATGTGAATCGTAATTTACCTGCCAGATGGTGTTACCCGTATTATAATCATCGAGCAGCCGGAGAGTATCCGGTTGAGCATAGTCCAGGGCGTAAATCCCGCCCGACGCTGTCCCCGCAAAGACCGTGGAATCTCCGACATCGACAGTGGAGACGGATGACCCGCCGGCGATATATCTGGATAGATATCTGGGATTGGCAGGATCGGCAACCGACAGAGCCAGCACACCTTCGGTGCCATCGGCGACAAAGGCGAAGGTATCGATCACGGCTACAGCCTGGGCCGAGCCCGGAGTATTATAGGATGTCAGAACCGATGGAGACAGCGGATTGGCGACGTTTATAATATGAAGATCGGCGCTGTTGGTCACGAAGGCCAGCGAGCCCTGAATATCAACATAGTTAACGCTTGTCGGCAAGGCCACTCTCTGCAGCGGGGTCAGGATATAAGGATCCGAACAGTCGATAATGGCCAGACCGTCCTGATCGGCGACATAAAGATAATTCCCCGACGCGACGACATCCTTAGCCAGCCCGGGCGTATCAAACGCTCCCCTTTGAACCAGGGATTCCGGATCGGCGAAATTAGCTCTCGAAATACCGGCGTCCCAATCGGCAATAACCACATTTAATGTCGAAGACTGGATATCTGCTTTGTAGGCCTGGCCCGGACTGTCGAACCGCGATCTGTATATAGGCGCAGTTTTCACATTGATATCTATCACCTCCAGGCCGGGATCTCCTGAAGAGATAAACATCAGATTCTGCCAGACAGTCACGCCCAGAGCCTGCTGAGAATTCGGCAGGTAGCTCGAAACGAATGATAAACCCGGCGTAATGGAAACACTGGCGGTGACCAGCGCGGAAGTATAACTGCTGTCGGCGGTATATCCCGCTGCCTGAATAGTATGATCGGCGGTGGAATCATAATTCAGGACATCCCAATAGTATTCATAAGGAGCGATATTATCGGTCCAGACCGAGTCGCCGTCGATATAAAAATCGACCCTGATAAAGGCATACCCGCTTCCCGCCGCGGCTCTGACAGTGATCGGATCGGCGATCATCGCGCCGGCGGCCGGATTGGTCACCCTGATCGGAGCGGTCTCCGTCGGTGGGTTGGAACTCTTATTATCACAAGCGGTTATGGAAATCGAAAGCAACCCGAATATTAAGATCAGTCCAGTTTTCATGTTCCCTTCCTTTTCTTTCTTATTATAGAATATCGGTAAATAACCGCTTTGGTCAAACGTTTTTTCTGGCTTTCCGATGGCGGTCGCGTATTTTATCACTGAGTATTAGTATTTTTAAAGGAGGGCTTTCATGGCCGAAAATCAACGTAAGTCAGGAGTCATTAATTACGATGTGATCAAGACTCCGTTAGGAGACATGATCGTCGCGGAACATGGAAACAGAATCTGCCGTCTCGATTTCGCGGGATCGAAGAAACCGGAATCAATACTCAAAAACCTGGCCAGGCATTATAACGCCGAAACAGGCAGAACGAAAACCAAAACTTTGAAGGAAGTCGAAAAACAGCTGAACCTCTACTTTCAGGGGAAGCTGAAGTCATTCGATCTGCCTTTGGATCTTGTCGGGACCGATTTCCAGAGATCGGTCTGGAAGAAACTAAGCGGAATTCCTTTTGGCAGGACAGTGAATTACGGATGGATCGCGGAAAAAACCGGGAATCCGAAAGCGGCCAGGGCGGTCGGCGCGTCTATAGGCAAAAATCCTATTGCTGTGGTTGTGCCGTGCCATAGAGTCATTGGAAAAAATGGAGAGTTGACCGGGTTTGCCGGCGGTCTCTGGCGCAAGAAAAAGCTGTTGGCGCTGGAAAGTAATTGACTATGCGCCTTAACAGCTGGATCCGGTAAGTTTCTTATGCCAGATATAACTGAGCAGGAACAGCGCTCCGAAGAAAATTGTCAGCAGTTTCAGATTGAGCAGATAGCCGGCTATATCGGCCGTATCGATACTCGATATAATCGTGATATTGCCGAAATAGCCCGCATCCAAAAGCATATACCAGCAGAATGTCAGGATAACCGTTAAAATCAGGATCAGAAAAGTCATTCCGGCGGCATACGAAAACGATTTAAGCCTTTTTTCGAACATCAGGAGCCTCCATCCTCCGATATTGTATATACACGATTATGCGTAAAATATTCGGGGGTTTCAAGCTAATTCGGGGGAAAGCTAAGGCCGAATACCGTCAAGCGGCAACTATCCGTAAACCTGTGCAGGACGTAAACTATCAGGAAAACGGGTCTGCAGAACCCGGCGAATCTCGTAGCAGAGATGGCAATGATCCGCGAAACCGTAGGTGATATCGTAATTAAACCGCCTGGCCAACTCCGCCGGGCCTCCCTTTAAAAGCGAGCCGATAACGGGATCGTTTTCGGGTTCGTATTCGTCCATTATATCCTTCAAAGACTTATCATTGATATTGCCTATGACCATCCCCTGGCAGATATGAACATTGCCGAAGGGGTCCAGGTGCACGCGGGACGGGTTCTTCAAATCCTCATGAGGGCAGGAATCGAATTCGGAGTAATGACGTCTCGGCAGCCCGTTCAGGAGCTTGTCCACAGCCCTGCCCCGGAATATGACCTCCCCTCCGAGAACCGGTAAACCTTTTAGCATACTATCGGGCGATGTTTTCACCACCGGTTTTTCTATGCGGATGGAACCGCTGGGTATGCCGAGCTTTCCGGCCGCGTCGAGCGCCCATCGCGGACGATTGTTATTGTTCGGATTATGGAATATATCGTCGGAGACGGAAAGATCGGCGATTCCGATATCGACCAGAGGCTCGAGCCATAAAAGAGCGTCGGATTCAGATTCTGCCCAGTAGGCGTTGGTAACCACACCGACCGAAAATCCGGCGGCCCTGGCCATTTTCAACGATTCAACCAGGAGAGGATAATAAAGGAAAGGCTCTCCTCCCTCGAAATAAGCCGAGTTTATCGAGCCGACATCCTTCATCTGCCTTAAGGCCGATTTGATTTTATCGATTGAGAAGACGCCATCGGCTTCCGGGGAGCAGTATAGAAAACAATGATCGCATTCATTGGTGCATTTATAGGTCAGCAGGAAATGAACTCCGGTCAGCATAACGGTCACCCCTTGTTAATTATTACTTATAACAACATTTTATACTTTTTTGTCTCAAAAATATTCCCGCTAATTTCGAAAGCGGTTATTTTGATCGGATATAATAATTAAATGAGAACTCTAATGCCGGGACTGGTCTGCGACAGCTTTTATATCCTGCAATGTATCGGTATAGCCTCGTACCAGAGATTCGGAGAGCAGCGGAAGACCGACGAAATATTCCTCGATGGTTCTCATTTGAGCCAGCTTTCTGAGTTTCGGCCGGCTGAAATCCCCTTTGGCAGCTGTCCCCATAGCCAGCTTGACTCCCAAAGAGGCCAGCTTTGATATCAGATTCAACTCCTCTATTTCCTCATTCAAGGATTCCACGGCGCAGTAACGTTGGCAATCGAGCATCAGATAATCGGCTTTCAGCCTGGCCGCCTGCTTGACCGAATTGATATCCAGCGGGATCTCCACGGCGGCCAGGATATTAGCCACCTGCACGCGGATGATATTTTCCTTCAGATTATCCTGATCGGAGCCGTCCAAACCGAATACCACCATGGATGGTTTGATATCCAGGAGAGTTTCTATCCATTCCTGGTCGGATTCGACTCTGACGGTCAGCGTGATACCCAAATTGGCTTTAAGATTAGCCAGGGTTTTGGCTCGGGCCTGGCTGAACGGTCCTGTATATACGAAGACACCGTCAGCCCCGGCGATCTCCAGGGCTATGGCCTGTTTTAAGAGCGCCCGTTGGACATCACCGCCGTCATAAAGACGATAAAGCGGTTCCAGATCGACAATAATTCTCGACATGAATATTAGATTAAGAGACAAATGCCCGGGAGTCAAGATTCTTTTAATGAGGACTTCGGAACCGAAATGAGTCAGGATGTGTTAATTCTATATATGATAATGGATAGCAAAGTCAAAATCAGGAGGTCGACAATGAAGAATCTAATTGCCATTCCGGCTTTGTTCTGGGTAGTTTCGGTCTCATTCGCTCAGGAGATTACAACATTTAACATAAATGACACCGCCGGCAGAGATGTAATTACTTTTACGTCCACGGCGCCGTTAGAGACAATTGTAGGACAGACCGGAGAAATCATCGGCTATGTCAAGGTTAACCTGGCTGATATCTTCGATTCGCCGGAAGCCCGATTCGAGGTAGATCTGCCCAGCCTGAAAACCGGAATCGCCATGCGCGATGAGCATATGAGGGACAAGTACCTGGAAACGGGCAAATTCCCCAAGACAACTTTCGAACTGCTTAAGATAGAGAACAGCTCCATGAAGAGTCTGGAGAATGATAAAGATGTCGAGGTAACTGTTCTGGGGAATTTCACCGTCCACGGTGTCACCAGGCCGATTAATGTGGTTCTGACTGTTACTTATAAGCAAGAGTCGGAGGAAACGCAGGCGAAGTCCAGGGGCGATCTTCTTCATATAACCGGTTCTTTCGACATCCTGTTGGCGGACTATGAAATCAAACGTCCCCAATTTCTTTTATTGAAGCTCAATGAAAAGCAGGTCGTGAAGATCGATGTTTTCGCCTCCACGGCGTTTCCCGCGCCGCAGCTCTCAACCGTGCAATAAAGCCTGAACAGGAAAAAGCGGTATTGAATTACCTATCTTTATCGGCTTTCCGTCTCGCTATAATGCCTGTTTTTCTCAAGCTTGATTTTCCCGTACAATTTTCATAACTTACTCGGAGCATATACGGGTTGAGCGATCAAAATATGATTTTGACAGAGAGGATTTGAATGAAAGCTGTGGTCATCAACGAACACGGGGATATAAATAAACTAAACTATGTTACCGATTTTCCCGAACCGAAACCGAGACCGGGAGAGGCAATAGTCAGGATCGAGGCCGCCGGGGTCAACAGGATAGACCAGGTTGTTCGAAACGGTTACCCGGGGATCGGCGTAAGTATGCCTCATATTCCCGGAGCGGATATTATCGGCACTGTCGCGGAAATCGGCCGGGAAGTTGCCCAGGCCGACATTGGAGACCGGGTCGCCGTGTACCCGATTATTACCTGCGGTCAATGCCTTCTTTGCAAGGAAGGAAAGCCGAATCTTTGTCTGAACTGGAAATATATCGGCCTGCATGTTCCGGGAGGATACGCCGAATATGTCTCGGTCCCGGCCGATAATTTGGTTCGTCTTCCGGATAATATATCTTCGGAGCGGGCTGCGGTCACGCCGGTTTCCGGTTTGACAGCCTGGCACGGTCTTAAAACAGTCGGAAAATTAAAGGCCGGACAGACTTTTTTCATCTGGGGCGGATCGGGGGCCCTGGGCACTATTGCCATCCAGTTGGCCAAGCATATCGGAGCCGAGGTCATCGCCACAGGCAATTCGGATAAGAAATTGGAAATGATGAAAAACCTGGGGGCCGATTACGTATTCAACCGTCTTACCGACGATATCCCGGCGGAAGTAAAAAAAATCGCCCCTTTCGGAGTCGACCTGATTTTGGATTATGTCGGGCCAAAGACTTTCGGAATCAGCTTCGATATGCTCAAGCGGGGCGGAACTATGCTTCTCTGCGGAATAATTACCGGCCGTGAGACCGAATTCTCGATTCACATGACCTACCTCAGGCATTTGAGCGTCAAAGGACTTTATCTGGGCACAAAGGATGAAATGAAGGAGATAATAGGGTTGATCGCCGAGGGGAAAATAAACCCACATATGGGCCGTATCCTGGATCTGAATGAGGCCGCCGAGGCCCACAGGATGATGGAGGAAAACAGCTCGATCGGAAAGATAATTTTGAAGCCCTGAACAACTGCTCCGTCCCGGCCGGAATTCAGACCGTAAACCTCTGTGTCAGTATCCTGACCCCGGCCTCTGTTTCTTCGGCCTCGTCATACCGAATTCCGAGACTATCGTATACCCGATGCCAGAACTCGATGGCCGGCTGATTGGAAGTCAGCTGGGCAACGTAATATTTTCCGGGGAACATCCCGAACAATCTTTTCAGAACCGCTTTGCCCAGGCCTCGACGTCTTAATCGCGCTAATATGAAAAACTCGTGAATTCCATAGTCTATTTCGTCAGGGACATAGGGTGATGAATTGAACAGAATTAACCCGGCCAGACGGTTTTCGGCTTTGATCAGAAACGGCGTAAGCCCGTGATTCTCCCAGTACAGATCGATATTCTGGTAGCGAAACCGACCGTCGGAGCCGATTTTCAAAAACGGCGCGAACTGGGACATATCGTGAAGATATAGACTAAGAAGGTTTTCTATAGTCTTCTTTTCAGCTGATTGAGCTTCTAAAATTTCGAAATTTATATCGGCCCGCATAGTCAGTTTCAGTATATAATGAAACCGCGGGTATGCCAAACCCGATTTATCAATCGGTCGGAGAGCAACCAGGGCATGAAATCGGAGGGGGCCCTCCTTTGGAAAAGACGAAATCATAAAGGATAGCCAGACCAGGGCCGGTTTGGTTTTCCCGCGAACAACAATGATCGATCGATAAGCTGTCGGCAAATTCGATCGTCATGTCGGTTTACCCGGCACCATTAACCGCGGTCTCATCAACTTTTTCCCCTGTTAGGCTGACCATTCGGTCGATCATAATCGCCTCCTATATATACTCTTGGATACAAGTAAAGTATCCCCTGCCGAAACGGCGTAGATCCCCTCCTGAGAGGTGGGTAAATCCTCCGGTACATGGATGATTGAAGCAAATATAGTAGACACCGGTATCTTAAAACCGAATGATTACCGTATAAGTCTGGACATTGTTATTTCTTCTTTCTTTACGACAGCCTAAGGCGGAAATAAAACTCAATAAAAACACAAAGACCTGATCATCCATGATCAAGTCTTTTTTGGATTTTTTTGTTTTGCCGGAATGGCTAAAAACAGGCTTTACCGGGCCGGAGGACAGTCCTGGCATGGTGTCGGGGCAGTTCCGCCCTTGAAATAACTGACCCCAAAGGTAATATCAAGTCCGTTATAGGAGCAGCTGCTGTTAACGTCGCCGGATACGAACCAGGCTCCATGAGGAGGACATTCGCACTCATATACCGGCGCGACGCCTCCCTTAAAATAGCTCACTCCATAGGTAATATCCAGACCGTTGTAGGTATCGCTTCCATTGACATCCCCGACAACATAATCGCATCCGCTCTGGGCTGCCCCGTCGGCTATTTTCAAAAGCCAGTATTCGGTGTCGTATCCCGGGTTGGCTATATCGCTGTAGCCGAAGGCCATGATATCGCCGTTGGAATCGACCCTGATCTCGAAACAGTCATCCGAGTCGCCGGCTGTTCCGTTATAGGTCGCGGCCCAGAGCGAATCGCCATTGGCTGAAAGCCTGACCACGAAATAATCGAAAGATGAGGTTCCCTTGCCGCCGCCTATTACGAATCCTCCGTCCGGAGTCATATCGATCGACTCGGCGAACTCGCCGGTAGCCGGAATCCCGAATTCAGCGCTCCAGATAAGGTTGCCGAAAGAGTCGGTGCGCATAGCCAGAAGCTGGGCGTAAGTGCCGTTCCATGTTCTGCCGCCTATAGCGAATCCGCCATCGTTTGTCAGTACGATCCCGTCGCCTCTATCCAGTCCGGCGTGGAAATCGTATTTTCTTGTCCAGAGCGTATCTCCGACAGAATCGGTACGCAATAGCCACAGATCCGAACCTCCGATCGATCCGGTGGAGGTAGACCCGGTGATCCCGAAACCGCCGTCGGGCATTTCCACCACTCCGTAACCAACCTCCGAACCGATGCCGCCGTAGAGCCGCGACCAGAGTAAAGTACCCAGGCTGTCGAGTTTGATCATGTATAGATCCGTATTGCCGTCGTAACCGTTGCCCAGGGCCAGAAAACCGTGATCCGATGTTTCTATTATAGCCTTGCCGTTATCATGATTGCCGGCCGCTCCGAAATTACGGGTCCAGAGAGTATCGCCATTGGCGTCTATTCTGACAATGTACACTTGATCGTCACCGACTGCCGCGCTGTTCTCGCCGCAAATAGCGAAACCGCCGTTTGATGTTTCAATTACGTAAAATGCGGACTGCCAGCGGGTCATGCCGTAGTTACGGGTCCAGATCGTATCCCCCACGGAATCGGTACGAACCATCCAGAAATCGCCATTGGGGAAGGCCGTGGAGAGTCCCCCTATGATATAACCGCCGTCAGATACCACGGCTCCGCACTGGCCGAGTTCGCTGGTTCCGGAAAAGCCATAGGTGCGGCTCCAGATGATATCCTGGGCTTGGGCCGGAATAACAACCAGCAGTGTGAGGGTTAGAACCAGAGTAGCTGTCCTTTTCATGATAAATTCCTCCATTAGGAAAAAAGACATTAGAGAGAATATCTGATTACAAAAGAACTCTTTTTTGGAACACTTATATATTAATGTAGTTTTATTCGCTTCTCTTCCCGAAGAATCAATAATCGCTACAAGGGAAAGATATAGGGCGATTTATAAAAAGCAAGTGTTTTCGGACGATGTCTGGTTTCTACAAAAGAAACCGCGGTTTACTTTCGTTCGGTGAGTCCCAGTGCGGCATAAATATTCAATTCTATCCGGGCCTTGATCTCTTCTTTTTCCCGGCCTTCGGGGACAGAAGCCCAGAATTCGTTGAGGAGTTTTTCCCGAAGTTCAGCGACGAAAAAATCGAGTTTTTCCCCCGAGATCTCCAGCGGAACATATTCGCTCCGTCTTTTCATAGTGCTATTCATATTATGCTTATCGACATTAAAAGCGGGATTATGATTTTCATAAGCTGCGCTACGTTTATTATAGGAACAAATCGAATCAATTATCCGGGGCGGCGACCATCGGTTATCCGTCCTATGATTCCGCCCCTCTTTGACTTAACCTCGCGACGGCTCTAAATCCATTTATGTTCGCCGGCGAATTTTGTCAGTTCATCGTGGAATTGCGGGGCGGCGATCCCGATTAGTTCCTTAACCCTCTCCCTGACCGATTTTCCATGAAGATAGGCCGCTCCGTATTCAGTCACAATCCAGTGAACGTCCGCGCGAGTGGTGGTCACCCCTGTTCCCGGGGGCATAAACGGCGAAATTCGCGAGACCGTACCGTTTCTGGCCGTGGCCGGAAAAGCGATAAATGGCATCCCTCCCCTGGATTTGGCCGCTCCCCTGACGAAATCAACCTGGCCTCCGAAACCTGAATAAAAATCGAATCCCAGGGAATCGGCGAAAACCTGTCCCGTCAGATCGATTCCCAACGCGGAGTTGATGGAGATCATTTTCTCGTTCTGGGCGATGATAAACGGATCGTTGGTATATTTGCAGGGATGGAATTCTATGAACGGATTATCGTGGCAAAAATCGAATATCTTCTGGGTGCCTAGAGTAAAGGCCGAGACGATTTTGCCGGGATGCAGAGTCTTTTTGGAATTATTGATGACCCCGCTTTCGACCAGAGGAATGATGCCGTCGGAAAACATCTCCGTGTGAATCCCCATATCATGACGGCCGTCCAGGGCGGCCAGAAAAGCGTCGGGAATGGAACCGATACCCATCTGCAGCGTCGAACCATCCTCGATTTTCTCGGCAATGATTCTGCCGATTTTCAATGATACGTCATCGGGAGTTCCCTGGGGCATTTCCAGAAGCGGAGTTGAATGTTCTACTACATAGGTAATCTTACTAAGATGAATAAAACAGTCGCCGTGCACCCTGGGCATTTCAGGATTAACCTGGGCGATGACTGTTTTGGCGGTTTGAGCGGCGGTCATGGTGATATCCACCCCGACACCGTAGGAGAGAAAACCATGCTCGTCAGGTGGACTGACCTGGATCAGAGCGACATCGATAGGCAGGATGCCTCTGATAAACAGGTTCTCTATCTCGCCCAAAAATATATGCATCTGATCGGCCCGGCCGTCATTAATCGCCTGTCTCACGTTGGCCCCGCTGAAAAACGAGCGATGCCGAAAATGGCCTTCCATCCCCGGCTCTACATAACCGGCTTTTCCCTGAGTCAGGACATGGCAGACCTCGACATTTTCAAGTTCATTCTTGCGGGCCACCATAGCGTCAACCAGATGCTGGGGAGTGCAGCATCCGGGGTGAATATAAACCCTGTCCCCCGACTTGATGGATTCCACGGCCGTTTCGGCCGTGGTCCTCTTTCTCTGGTATTGATCGATCCAGTTCACGCTGTCTTCCCCCCCTTAAGCAGATCCGCCAGTTTCCTGGTTTTCACGTCAAAGCGTTTGCCGACCGGTTCATTGGTTACATGGCCGTCAAATGTGTAAACACCTTTGGCCAGACCAACATCGTCGGCGAAAGCCTTTTCGGGGCCGTTATCGGCCACCATTCTGATAAACGGCAGGACAGCGTTGGCCAGAGCATAGGTTGCCGTGCGTCCGACATTCGATGGCATATTGGGCACACAGAAATGGGTCACCTCATGCATAGTGTAGCAGGGAGTCGCCCAATTCGTGGGCCGGGATGTTTCCACGCATCCTCCCTGGTCAATGGAAATATCGATTATCACCGAGCCCGGTTTCATCTTCCGCACTAATTCTTCGGGAATCAGCTTGGGCGTTTCCGCGCCATGAATGAGGATCGCGCCTATTACCACGTCGGCTATCGGAATCACTTTTTCCAGATTATAGCGAAACGGCAGATAGGTAACCAACTGCCGTCCGAAAATATCGTTGGCGTAACGCAGACGGTCGAGGCTGGTATCGAAAAGAATCACGTGGCATCCCAAACCGTTGGCCGCCCGGACCGCGTTCAGGCCAGCGGTGCCGGCTCCCAGAACGATGACAGTGGCCGGCGGAATCCCGGCGGCCCCTCCGAGAAGCACGCCTCGGCCGCCGCCGATATTGGAAAGATAATAACTGGCAATCGGCAAGGACATCTGGCCGGCCAGTTCCGACATGGGAGTCAGAACCGGGAGGCGGCCGCTTTGATCCTCGATTACTTCCAGGCCGACAGCGGTAATTTTTTTGGCTAAGAGGGTATCCAGACCCTCTTTGTGGGCCGCGACCAGATGTAAAAACGAGAAGATTATCTGGTTTTCGGTGAGAAGCTTGTATTCCTCGGCGGTGGGAGGAAATATCTTCAGGAGAATTTTCCCTCTCATGAATGCTTCGTCTTTGGAAAAGACGATCCTGGCCCCGACATCACGGAACATGTCGTCGGAAAACCCGGCTCCCTTCCCCGCGCCGGTCTCGATAAAGACATTGTGCCCGAACCGAAACAGCGATTTCACGGCGGCCGGAGTCAGGGCGACTCTGTTTTCGTAATGATATTCTTCGGCGGCGATACTTATATCCATGGCAAGGCTCTCCTATTTACAGAAATCTTCATTTCGATTTCATATTAAGTTCTATCGGCAGGAACGGCAAGGGAATTTTGTGAAAATTATCACAATACTGGAGATATTTAACTATATTTTTTGTATCGGGATATTGTTCGATCTTCACAATCCTGATCATTAAATGAACGATGAATGCCGATTTTCTTGGTTCAAGCGTAAATCGTAACCTCTTGTGACACAACAGCTCTATCTTTTTGTTTCACTTTTGAAACAGTCCGGCACGATCTTTATAGGTACTAAAGGCGGAGGGAAACCTTATTCAGGGAGAATGTAATGGAATCAATAACAATCTTCTCGGATTTGCTTAAATTCAATTCGTCATTCCTGATCAAGTCGTTAGCCGGCATTCCCGACGAAAGTTATTTTATAAGGCCGGAGAAGAGGGGCAATCCTCTTATGTGGCTCCTCGGGCATATTATCGTGAACCGGGGCGAAATAGTGGAGATCCTCGGAGGAGAACCTCGTTTGGGAAACCTGGCCGATTTATTCGCGCGAGGAACATATCCTCAGGGAAATTCCTCGGTATATCCATCGCCGGAGGAAATGATAGCCCGTCTGGCTAAAATATCGTCGTTGACCGATCATTTGCTTAAAAATGTCGATCCCGGTCTGATGGACAAGGCCAGCTGGGGGAAGTTCGAAACAGTCGGCCAGAACTTAGCGTTCAGCTATATGCACGAAACGCATCATTTGGGGCAGATAACCTATATAGTTAATCTGCCGGGAATAAAGAACGTTAAGAAGCCATCCACGATATTCAAGAAGCCGGAAGAAAGGAAAAATTCGACCGCCAAAATTCTGATAAGCAACTTAAAATCGGTATTCGCGTAGTCGGCCGAAAAAAACATCCCTTATTCCCGCGCGGGGAATAAGGGATATCAGATATTGAAATAATGGATTACGAGACCTGCGCTTCCGCCGGTTTTATATCTTTTTCATCTATGATCCACGGTGGCAGCAATTTGGTCAGTACATAGAGGATAGCAAAAGGAAGCAGAAGGAAGAAACAGGTGGTCAGCAATCCCTCGAATCCGAACAGCTCTATTTTGTAGACTGTTAATCCTCTCAGGCTTTTGGAAAACAGCTGGCCTCCGATGACCACGTTCCAGCGTGTGCTGAAGATTCCCACCTGTACCAGAAGAGCGGCAATGAAATAGACTATTCTGCGCATTTCAACGGGTAGACGGCCAAACCGGGCCCAGATCAGTGAAATCATTGGCACCAGGCTACCGAGAATAATCTGCGAAATAATCAAGCTGATAAACAGCCGACTGGAAATCATATGAGAGAGAATATTTATTGATTCCTCCGATTCGTACAGCCTTTGAATGAAATCCAGCAGCTCCAGGGAGAAATCGACTATCATGGCGTAAATCAACAGCTCGGCCAGCTTGTTCAGACACGGCATGCTGATCTCTTTGAACCTGAACATGGTGGTGATCATATAAAGGGCTAAAATCAGCGCGATGCCTGAAACTATAGCCGAAAACAGGAAAACAATCGGCATCAGAACGCTGCTCCACCAGGGATTGGCTTTGATCGATCCGAAAATGAAGCCGACATAGCCATGCAGCAAAAAGGCCGATGGAATACCGATAATGGTGATCGCTTTACCGACCTTATCGTCGAAGCGCAAGGAACTTTCGGAGATATCAGTAGCTCCCAGGGTCAGGATTCTGTAGATAAAGCCCATCATTCCCTTTTTCTCTCTCGACCAGATGACCATGCTTTTTCGGTAATCGAACCAGATTTCCAGCAGCAGCACGACCATCAGATACCAGGCATAAACAAACCCGAACATGGCCATAGCTGATTTGGTATGGGGAGTCAGGAACATTTCGAGCGATCTTTCCGGATGTCCGAGGTGGGCCAAAAGAGGCAGAGGGGCGACAAACAGAAAAGCCAGCGCGGAGAGCAGCGAAAGCCTGTAAACCGGCTGGAGTTCTTTCACATTGAAGACTCTTTCCAGCGATGCCAGGATAAAAGCCCCGGCCACGAGACCGGTAAGATACGGATATACGACTATCAAGAGCTCCCAGTGCAGTTCGTATTCATTGGGGTATATATACCCGGTGAAATCCTGAAGAGCGCTTACCGCCGACGCTATCATAGATTCCATATCTATCTCACCTCCCCGTCGGCCCCGGCGTAGTATACCTTGGGCAGAGTATTAAGCGAGGATTTCAGTACTATAACATCATTAAAGCGAAGGAATCGTCTTAAGGGACTGCTCTGTTGTCCCACCTCGCCGAAAACCCTGGCCTGAGTCGGGCAAACCTCCACACAGGCCGGCAGCAGGCCTTTGGCCAGACGGTGGTAGCAGAAAGTGCATTTATCGGCGACCTTTTTTTCAGGATGAAGGAATCTGGCTCCGTAGGGACATGCCTGGATACAATAACGGCAGCCCACGCAGTATTTTTCATCTACCAGCACCACGCCGTCGCGGGTGATAAAGGTCGCTCCCACAGGGCAGACCTGCACGCAGGGAGCGTTGGTGCAGTGATTACACAGCTTGGGGACAAAGAAACTTCGGAGAGTATCGATATCCTCGTTCATCTCGGGGAAACCATCGATACCTCCGTTTGGACTGTCTACCAGGGCTTCTCCTTCCGAAGGCAGAACATATCGTTCCACCCATGTACGGAAGTAATGAGGTTCCAGGGGCACGTTGTTTTCTGTTTTACAGGCGGCGGCGCATCGGCCGCATCCGATACATTTGTGAATATCAATGCCCATACCGTAATTATGAACGGTTGGATCGTAATCACCGCTTTCCTGGGCCAGCAGCAGCCTGGCCGCTGAAAGTGGGAAAAACAGCGCCCCGGTCAGGGGAATGGCTTTGGAGCATGAGAGCAGGAATTCTCTGCGATTCGGTTTTTCTGATTTATTTTCTTTCATTTGGCCTCCGGGTGATGCGGGTAATGACATTCCCAGCAAAGGTATCGTCCGCCGTGCGACGCCAGTTCGATTCTGGGTATCTCTTTCGGGCTGGCGGCGTTTTTATCATGACAACCTCCGCAGAATTCCCTGGTTGTCGGCTTTTTGGGCAGGGCCGATCTGGGATCGGTTGTATGTCTGGCCGGTACGGTATGGCATTTTTCACAGGGCAGCGAGGAATGATGCGATACTCTCTTCTGACTGGCGATCTCCCGATGGCAGGCGCTGCACTCCTCCGGCGAATGCGGCAGGAGGGGATTATGAGGATTATGACAGGTCATGCATGGTTTGCCGGGATTATGCTGCAGGGTAATTATCTGTGGGAAGCCGGTGGGGCGCGACGGGTTATAGCCGTGGCACAACGGACAGTAGCCTCGTCCTCGGGGAGCGTCAGGAACGAATTCATCGGGGGCCTCGATATGTTTGGCGGCCGCGCCATGGCAGACTTCGCAGGATAAACCGCGATGATTCGATTTTTCCTTGATGACGTAGATATCGTCATGACATTCCAGGCAGGCCTTATACCCGGCGTATTTGATATCCAGAGAAGCCACCTCGTCAGCGGCATCGGCCCTGTAATGACCGTATTTGCCGAATGATTTCGGAACAAGCAGGATCCTGGCCGCTATCAATCCGCCCAGCAAGATGGCGAAAATTATGGCCAGGCTTATCACCTGCTGGGGGAACTTGGGCGCTTTCAAATTATCATCTCCTGTAACATAGGCATCTCGCTTAAAATCTGTTAATTGTTATCCATTTTAAATTTATTTGCCAATATTTTCTTCTACCGCTAATCATAATCAAACATCTCTAACCCGTTTGTCTGTCGGCTACGGCCTTGATTTTATTTTCCAACTCGTCGAGCGCCGAAATTATCTCGGTCTCGTTATGCACGCCCCAGGAACCGTCGGTCTTCATAAGCCTGATAAAATTCTCCGCGTCTTCGACGGATTTTTTATCATCCGCTGTCAATCCGGTATGCGAAATATTCTTCAATAACATTTCCAGATTTTCAATCGACGATTTGACCGTCAGTTTCCATTCGGTTTCCATATCGTCATAACCCGCGCCGTGGCATTCGACGCATTTAGCGCCGGTGGGCCGGCTCACTTTGCCGTCTTCCAGGTGACAGCTGACACATTCCAGATCGGCTTCTTTCATGATATTCGGCTGGTTTATCCCGATATAGCCGGCCTGCCCGTTGAAAAGATCCGCCTGGAGCTTATGGCAGTTATCGCAATTCGGTTTGGAATGATGGCAGCTCATGCAGTCGTTCTTGCTGACTATCAGTTCTCCATGTTGTCTTTGATTGGAATGGCATACTCCGCATTTCAAACCAGCCCTGGCCAGATGGTCTTCGTGCAGGAACGAGAGTTCGTATACATAAACTTTCCGCTCCTCGATACCCGTATGGCAGTTGGCGCATTCTGACGGTACCAGAGTGGATGACGCGGCCAGCATAGGCGGCTTATATTGTGATCCTGCCGCCGCCAGACCGTCGACCAGGTATTTATAGCTGGCCCCCAGAAGCTCGTCCGAGTACTTGATATTATGAATCGGCAAACCGTTCTTTACCAGGCTATAGTTATGTTCGGCGCTGTTTACCAGCGTCTCGGCTTTTTTTCTGTCGGCAATTTTCATTCCGGAGCTTTCGATTTCGCTCCTGGTCCGTTTGATCAGCGAATCGACAATCCGCAGTTTCTTGTCGCTGGTATCCTGCCAGAGTTTCAATATTCTGCCATAACCCGAACCGTGGCACGGCTCGCAGGATTCGGGTCGGGCCACATTGATCTCTCCCTTGGATTGATATTCCGTTCCTGACGAATGGTAGACATGGCAGTTCTGGCAGTTCATCCGGGATTCGTACATCGGGCTGGGCATATCGTGAACCCCGAATCCGCCGGTACCGGCGAAAAGATTTTCCTGTCCCAGATGCGTTTTGCTATGGCATCCGGAACAGTCTTCGGCCAGGTGGGCCGATCTTTCCGGGGCTTTATGCTGCATAGCCAGATGGCAGTTTTCGCATTCGATTTTATTTTCAGTGATATGCATCCTGTGCATCAGTATGGAATCGCTATATTTGGAATTGCGTTCGTCGTCCCAATGGCAGCTGTAGCATCGATCCTTCGGCACAGCGCCGTCGCCCACAACCATGGAGCCGTGACATGTCCGGCAATCGATCTTTTTCTCCAGCACCATAGAGTGATCATACGGCACGGGAGTATCGCTCCCTTTCACCGCTACCGGCGGAGAATGGCAGAGAACGCAATCCGACATATGGGAATCCGGTCCCAGTTCCTTGAAATGACATAGGATACATGTGGATTGAGTGACCGTGATATGTTCGCCCTGCACAATCTGGGAGTGGCACGAGGTACACCGGAGTTTTTTGCCGCGTCTCATTTCTCGCAGATGGGGAGTATGGTCGAATGTCACCCGGCCGAACTGGACCTTTCCTGTTCCCTCGAGACCTCGAGTGGAATGGCATCCTGATTTCAGGCAGGAGGCGTCCTCTATTTCGGCCCACGGCTTGGATCGTTTGTAGGTATTGGTCAGATATTTTACCAGCTGGTTCAGATCCCGGAACTTGCCGGTTAATTTCTCCATTGTACCGGGAGGGTAGTGACATTCGGAACAGGGAATGTCCTTATGCGACGATGTCTCCCAGGCGTCATAAAACGGCTGCATATAATGACAGGTTATGCAGAATTTGGGACGGCTGGTAATCTGCAGAGTGATAAAACCCATGATCACTGTCAGCAGAATCAGGCCGCCCAGAATTAGCCCCAGCTTCTTGAACAATTTGGGGTAATTCCGTTTTTTAAATATCGTTCCCAGCACCACCAGTCCCAATCCGGCTTTCCGCGAATCGGAAAACCATAGGTTTACTCAAGATTCCCTTTATTAGTGATCACCAACGGTAAAATCGGTTTTCTTATCGACCTGCCTGATTTTCCGCAACAGCGCTACCACGAAGAACAAAATGAAAATCAGCGATACACCCAGGCCGATCTGTCTTGTTTTTATATCTCCCAGCGCCGCTTTGGCGGTAAGTTGAACTTCCTCTGCCGTTTTAATTCCGGCCGATGTTATCTCGGTTACCTGCTTCGGATCAAAAGTATGAACGACCGCTCTGACTCTGGTCAGATTATCCTTGGCCGCTCCCAGATCAAACCTGGCCTGCCCTCCTTCGACTCCCTTGACCTCGGCTTCCCGAACGGTCGCTTCGGAAATTTCCAGAGCTGCCTTTAAGGAATCGATCGATGCTTTCATCAGAGACGCGGCCATATATCCCTTGCTGTCATCATCGTGACATTCGAGGCAGAGCGAACCGGCAGCCACCCCCAGCATCTCGTCGCTGGATGGATGTATATAATGATTGTCATGACATTGCTCGCACTCGGGATATCCCATCTCCTTCCAGGCTTCTTTATGAGGAGAGTTATTGAAGAAATCGCGGTTGGAGGCGTGGCATTCGCCGCAGGCGGCCGAAACCGAGGCCAGGTTGGGCGGTGTCGCTCCGTGATTGCCGTGACAGTTGTTGCATGACGGCGCCGCATTGTCTCCCTTTTCGAGAACCAGAATTCCGTGGATAGATTTCGAGTATTCGTCGAACTGGTCGGTGGGGATCGGTTTCCCCTTGTATTTATATCCGCGCATATGTCCGGGATCGGAGTGACAGCTTTTGCAAGTCCCGGGGATGTTATTGTGATAGACCTTGCTGCGGGAATCGCCGGACGGCAGTATTTTGTGTATGCCGTGGCAATCGGTGCAGACGGCTACTTTGGTATCGTTCTTTCCGTAGAGCTGCTTGCCGTGAACAGAAGTTCTGTAAAGTTTCAGCTGATCGGTCGGCAGCTTGGGATTGTATTTTTTCATGTACTCGATATCGGAATGGCATCGGGCGCAAAAATTCGGAATCCCGGCTCTATTCGGAGGGGCCTTATACCCCCTGGCGGGATTCATGGCCAGTTCGGGATCTCCCTCTTTGAATCCTTTCCGGGAATCGCCGCCATGGCAATCGGAGCAATCCAACCCCATATTGCGATGGATATCACCTGATATAAAGTCCGCGGCGATGGTTGTATCTGCGACCCAGTCATGGGATAAATGGCAGCTGATACAGCTCGATTCTCTGGCCGAGGCCGAGCCGATGGAAGCAAAGAGTATGGTCAGGAAAATTGCAGTTAAATTTCTCATCTTATTCCCCCGGGGCCACATAGCCGATTATGGTAAAGACGACCATATAGACGACCGCCGCTATTCCTATTATGGTATAAAGCCTGTTGAATTCCCCCCGGTTCGATTTGCTGTCGAAAAACGGCAGAAGAACCCAGATACCTCCGGCGATAGCGAAGCCGAATACGCCTACCGCCTTGGGAACATATTTCAAAGTCTGATACATGAACACGAAAAACCATTCCGGCTTGACATGGGGAGGCGCCGGTTTTAAGATATCGGCCTTCTCCCCCAGCTCCCAGGGGAACAGCGACGATAGCAGGATAATCAAACCGAAAGCGAGGCTCCAGCCGACTACATCACGGTAGAGGAAATTGGGGAAAAACGGTATCTCCAGCCGTTTGGCCTTGCCGGCGTTTATCTCCTTCTCGATGGATATCGGAACGCTCATCCCCTGACGCTGCACGAAGAGCAGATGGGCGCCCAACAGCGCGGTGGCTATGCCCGGCAGCACCGCCACATGAAATCCGAAAAATCTGGTCAGCGTGGCGCCGGTTACTTCCGTACCGCCGCGCAGAAACTCCAGGACCCATTTGCCGACGAAAGGCACCATAACAGCGAAATTGGTTCCCACGTTAGTGGCCAGGTAGGCTAACTGGTTCCAGGGCAGAAGATACCCGGAAAACCCGAAACCCATGGCCAGGAAAAGGAGCAGGGCACCGGTGATCCAGGTGATCTCCCTGGGCTTACGGTAACCCTTCATCAAAAACACGGAGAACATATGCAAAAACACAAAACCGATAAAGAGATTGGCGGCATAGGAGTGAATTGATCTTATCAGCCATCCGAACGGCACTTCGGTCATTATATACTGAACCGATTCGTAGGCGGCCTCGGCCGTGGGCTTATAATATAGAAGCAGTAAAATGCCGGTGATCACCTGAACGATGAAAAGATACAGGCACATCCCTCCGACATAGTACCACAGAGAATGACGGTGGTACGGAACAGTTTTATGTCTTAGGAATTTTTCGAGATTTACCAGGTCGACCCGCTCGTCAAACCACTTGTAAAGCGCGTTTTTCTCCGCCATGATCAAGCCTCCTCGCTGGAGACAAATATTTCGTCGCCCTTGATGGCTACCCGGAATTCCCTGAGCGCTTCGGGAGGAGGACCGGAGATGACCTTGCCGTTGAGATCAAAATGGCCGTTATGACAGGCGCACCATATTTCCTTTATGTCGGTCCGGTATTGAACAGTGCAGTTTAGATGCGTGCATACCGCGGTGAAGGCCGCGTAACTCAAAGCGCTGGCGGGGTCACCGCCCGGCTTGAGAATCAAAATCCCAGGGGCGTTGCCGAACTTGAAAATTTTTCCCTCGTTCGGTTTGAGCTCTCCCACTTTACCGGCGGAAACGGATGACGTACCCGAACCCGAAGCGGGCGGTGGGATAATATACCGCGCTATGGGATACAGAGTCGCCGCCCCCAAAGCCCCTATACCGGCGCCCAGAAGATAATTTATGGCGTCACGGCGGGGGATTTTTTCATCTGCCACTGGCTGCTCCTTCTTAACTTGAATGTGCTTTATTTCACAAACTCAGGCACTCCTGCCCGATTGGCTGATTAATATAGAACTAATTACTATTTGGTCAAGAGAAAATTGAACTAAAAAAAGATCAGGCCTATCCTTAGAATGTGCAAATAGATCCAGAATAAGCCACCATTTCCTTGACATCGTGGATGGACCAGCATATATTTCAATGTAAATTGAGAAACGTATTTTTTCGGTTTCTATCATACCAGGAATGATTATGAGAAAATCTGCCCGATTACCTTTTTCTCTCATTGAAGCAATTGGAGCGCTGCCTCGGTCAGGATTAAGAATAGAATCCTGAATTATGCTTCAATTCGAACTGACATCAACGGCCTCGCGGGTTATTTCGCCCGGCTGGAGGCGGGATCGCGGTCGGAGGATATTAAGATGGTGCTGTTGAAATGAGATTATGGCTGAGGTCGAGCATGCCCGCCCCCAGCGCTTTATTAAGATGTTAACCGCGAGTCAGAGCCTGGCATAACTTCGAAAACGCGAGGCGAAATACAGTCATCGTGAACCCGACTCGTAAAAATTGGATCCAAAAACATCAAAATACTGTTATTAATTCAGTTAAACGTATACAAATGTCTCTTCTTTCAATCGAACAAGAGGGTCCGAAAAATGAACAGGAAAAAATATCTCACGCTTCTTCTTATCACCGTTATCACAGCAGGCCGGATATCATTGGCCGCTATAATCAATATCCCGGCAGATTACCCCTCGGTACAGCAGGGAATCGATTCATCGGCCGACGGCGACACAGTGTTGGCGCAGCCCGATACTTATTTTGAGCATATCAATTTCAACGGCCGCGATATCACCCTGGCATCCCTGTTTCTTACTACCGGTGACACATCCTATATTTCCTCGACAGTAATCGACGGCGAGAATACCGGTACGGTGGTAACATTCAGCTCCGGCGAAAGCGCGTCAGCCCTTCTTACCGGTTTTACCATCCAGTACGGACGGGCCGATACCGGCGCGGGAATTCACTGCAACTATGGGGCTTCGCCTGTAATTTCACATAATCTAATCAGATTCAATATGGCCGAAGACAGTTCCGGGGGAGCCGGAGGAGGAATCTATTGCGGAAACGGTTCCAATCCGTGGATAACAAATAACGTAATCACGGAAAACGAATCCAGCATCTGGTTTGGAGGTGGTGGAGGAGGGATTTTCTGCCATAACAACGCGAATCCGGCCATCGAATTCAATTCCATTATTCTCAACGAAGCGGGAGACGGCGGAGGTATATACTGCTTCCACGCTCATCCTCTGATCAAGGGGAATGAAATTCTGGATAATAATGTCGAGGATTACCCAATAGGCGAGGGCGGCGGAATATACTGCGATTATTCCAATCCATCGATAGTCAATAACGTTATCAGGGGCAATACGGCTCTGGGAGGATACGGCGGCGGTCTTTGCCTTTGGAACTCATCGCCTTCAATCCGCAATAACACCGTATCCGGCAACTGGGCGCAGATCTATGGAGGCGGGTTTTTTATCCGCTATTCGACCGTAACCATAATCAACAGCATTGTCTGGAATAACTCGGCTATTGTAGACAATGAAATTTTTTCAATGAACAGCACTACAGTCGTGACCTATTCGGATGTCCTGGGCGGCTGGAGCGGTGACGGCAATATCAATATTTATCCCATATTCAGAGATTCTCTTAACGGGGATTTTCATTTGGAAGCGGTGCAATGCGGCGATCAGAACGATTCCCCCTGCATAGATGCCGGCCACCCCGACAGCCTCGATTCGGATACCGATTGTCTTCGGGGGTTGGGACAACCGCGCGCCGATATGGGAGCCTACGGCGGAGGAGGCCAGGCCAGCCAGCCGCCGGGATGCCAGTATGTAATCGGCGACGCCAACAACAGCGGCGGCTACAACGGCCTTGACGTCACCTTCGGAGTGAATTATTTCAAGAACGGCCCGCCGCCGCCGTATGAATGCGAATGTGTTCCGGGCGATACATGGTATGTTGCCGGCGATGTCAACGCCAGCTGCTCGTACAATGGCCTGGATATTACATATGGAGTCGCCTATTTCAAAGGATCCATAGGCGAATGCAATCCCTGCGCCGATTGCCCGCCGGAATAACTGCGCCATCGCTTATTCTTATATCCTCACAAAACGCTGCAGGTATATCCCGATGCCTGGTTTCCGTATGAAACGTTGAATAACAGTACATTATCAATCATATCTTTGTGTATAACTGAAACAAATTATATTATTGTTGTAAGACAAACCGCGTTTTGCGCGGTCTCGTTACACTCCTGAACGACCCTCGTTACACAACTCAACGAAACGCTTTCCGAGGAAATTTTTCGTCCGTAATGGATCATACCGGCGAACCGATACCCTTAGGGTTAGCGGGACTGATTTGTTTTGCGGAGGGAAATTAATGAAGATATTTGCAATAATAATGATCGCCATGGTTGTCGCGGCTCTGCCTGCGACCGCGCGCATAATCTCCATACCGGACGATTTCCCCTCGATCCAGGCCGGCATTCTGGCCTCGGTCGATGGCGATACGGTTCTGGTTGATCCCGGAACTTACTACGAAAACATAGATTTCAGCGGACGAAACATAGTACTGGCCTCGCTGTTTCTCATCATCGAGGATAAATCATATTTGTCATCGACTATAATCGACGGCAGCGGTTCTGAAACCGTAATCTGGTTCGATTCTCAGGAAAACGAATCGGCAGTATTATACGGCTTTACAATTCAAAATGGAAATGGGGCGAAAAATACCGGCGGCGGAATTCGCTGTCTGAACTCCAGTCCGACTATCTCATACAATATTATCAAAGAAAATCAATCGACCATCAGGGGAGGCGGCATTTACTGCGGATGGTATTCCCAGCCGGTAATAAGCTATAATATAATTTCTGGCAATATCACCACCGGCGGCGGCGGGGGAATCTCCTGCTTTTATTTATCAAGCCCATCGATTCATGATAATTTAATACACGAAAATACATCCGATTACGGAGGCGGTATCAATATCGAATTTTCCAATCCGGAAATCAAGAACAATATCATCAGCGGCAACACGGCGCGGACAGGCGGAGGAATAAACTGTATCTATAATTCGGACGCGATAATCAGAAATAACGCCGTCTACAAAAATCAGGCCGAATCAGGCGGGGGTATCAGATCACTGGCTTCCTATCCGGAGATCGTCAATAATATTATCTGGGGCAATTACGCGCCCGACGGCCCTCAGCTTCTGCTGATAAGCACTAATCCTCCGATTACCTATTGCGATGTCGAAGGAGGCTGGGATGGCACGGGCAATATCAACGCCAACCCATATTTCCGCAACGCCGATGGCCGCGATTTCCACCTTATGTCGACCTACTGCGGCGACCCCTACGATTCTCCCTGTATCGACGCCGGCGATCCGAGTCTGGCCGACAGCCTGCTGGAATGCGGACTCGGCCTGGGTGAACCGAGATCCGATATCGGTATCTTCGGCGGGGGAACCATCATGGTAGACGTTCGCGATTCGGAAACTATCGATCCGCCGAAAACATTCGGAATTACCGAAAATTACCCGAACCCGTTCAACGGTTCGACGGTTTTGGCTTTCGATCTGCCGAAACAATCGGCTATCACTATCTCGGTCTTCGATCTTATGGGAAGACAGGTCGCCGACCTGTTCTCCGGAGTTAAAGAAGCCGGACGACATCGGATCTTATGGAACGCTTCGGCGTATCCCAGCGGAGTATATTTCGGACGGATCGAAACCGCCGACTCCCGGCAAACCGCCAGAATGGTCTTATTGAAGTAATATCCTCAAAATTCCAACATAAAAAAGCGGGAATAATATCCCGCTTTTTTATTGCAGCAAAAAACTTCTATTTTACTTTACGCGTCTGGGAGAACGCTTTTCCCATTCTACTATAATCGGACTGGCCACGAAAACCGAACTGTATGTACCTATGATAATTCCTAGAGTCAGAGCCAGGGCGAAATCAAATAAGACTTCGCCGCCGAAAAACAAGATGGCCAGTACCACCATGACTGTAGTTATTGAAGTTATGGCGGTTCTGGAAAGCACTTCGTTGATCGACAAGTTAACTGTGGAACCGAAATCGCCTCGTTTGCGGAACTGTTTCAGATTCTCCCTGATACGATCGAACACGACCACAGTATCGGTCAGGGAATACCCTGCCAGAGTCAAAAGGGCGGTAATCACCAAAAGAGATACCTCGCGGTTGAGCAGGAAATAAATACCCAAAACAGCCAGAACGTCATGGAAGGTGGCGATTGTGGCGGCCACTCCGAAACGGAAATCGAACCTGATCCAGATATAGATCATGATTCCGATCAGGGCGAAAATCACCGCCTTGATAGCGTCGGCGGTTAGTTTTTCCCCCACCTTGCCGCTGATATTATTGGTGGAATCCAGGGTGAATTTATTGTCCTTGAAATAACCGGCGATAGCATTTTTCAGAAGATCTCCGAGCGCGTCACCCTCAACTGCCTTCATATTAACTACCTGCCGTCCGTCCTCGGTATAAGTTGTTTCGGCGACCGCGTTTTCGATCTTCCCCTGAACCCGAATAATGAACGAATTAACAAACCCCTCGCCCACCATGCTCTGAATCTTGGCCTTCCCAAAACCGATCTCTCCCAAAGCGTTACGCACCTCGTCAACCGATACCGGCTTTTCAAAACTGCCTATAATCTCGGCGCCTCCGGTGAAATCAAGACCAAGGTTGGCTTTCCCCAGAATAATCATTATGAACGCCACGATCCCCAACGCAGACAGAAGTACGGAGAAGATAAACGCAAGGTTCCGTTTTCCTATAAAATCGATGTTTGTCTCTTTTATTATCCGTAACATAAAACTCTACCCCGTTAAATGGAAAGGCCTTTGTATTTCTTTCGCATATCGAATATCACCTTGGTGATAAACAGTGCGGTGAACAACGATAAGAACACACCCACAGACAAAGTCACGGCAAATCCCCGAACCGGACCCGATCCGAAGATGAACAGGAAAAGCGCCGTTATCAGGGTGGTTACGTGGGAGTCGATGATGGTCAGAAGCGCCCGGTCGTAGCCCGCGTCGATGGAAGCCCGGACCGTCTTACCTGTTCGCAACTCCTCCCGAATCCTCTCGAATATCAGCACGTTGGAATCGACCGTGATACCCACGGTCAGAATTATTCCGGCGATGCCCGGCATGGTCAGAGTGGCATTGACTCCCGGTAGAACCATGAAAGCCATTACAAAGAGAATATTCAAAAGAAGAGCGATATCCGCGATCACGCCTGAAAACTTGTAATATATTCCCATGAAAAAGACAACCAGCAAAAGGCCGATTAATGATGATGTCTGGCCCTTATGTATGGAATCCAGGCCCAGGGCCGGCCCCACCACGGTACTCTGCAGAATATCGACATTGGCCGGCAGCGATCCGGCCTTAAGCAAGACCGCCAGGAGATAAGCGTCATTGATGGTAGCGCTTCCGCC
>JAHEDG010000003.1:65585-103324 GCA_024641335.1 Candidatus Zixiibacteriota bacterium | reverse complement strand
CACCCGCCATCTATTATTACCGGGTCAGGGGCAGGGACGCCTGCTTGCCCAAAGGGCAATGCGGCGCGACCGCTCCGGCACCTCTCCGTCGGCCATTATAGCAGGTTTTAATTAAAATGGAAACGGAAAAACAGCTGGGTCTATTAAATAATCGCCTGCCGCTTAAGCCACTTGTAACCAGAGCGATTCTTGAAATACCGCTCCCGATTCAGGGCTTCACCTTTGGCGGCGTATTCTTCATGGTAATGCAGGCGCAATGGCCTGCGGGATTTCGTTGACTTTACCTGCCCCGCATTATGCTCCCTGATTCGCTTGTTCAGGTCTGATGTCGAACCGTAGTAATAACCGCCATCAAATTCGCTCTTAAGAATATAAACATAATGCATCTTGTTCGAGACCGCCCCGTTTCCCGCCCCACCCGCCATGGCGAATAAAAAAACAGGGCCGGCTCCCCGCCGACCCTGTCTATTAAAATATTCTGATTTCTTTACAACTTACCTGGAATACCTTGATCAATCGCTGATGGCGTACTTGCTGAAATGCGAAATCGGAAATACCGCTTTCCCGGAACCGTCGATCAGGCTCGAACCCTGATAAACCCATTTCCCGGTTCCCGGATCATAATAGTAAAGCTTAGCCGACGACGCCTTGGCGTTCAATTCGGCTATTTCGAATATCAGGTCGGCCGGAGTGGAAAAAACCAAACCATCAGGACCGAATTCGAATACTACCGCTTCTTTCAGACCTATTCTATCCTTTGACGATACAACTGTGAAATGCGTATCGCCGGAGATAGAAAGAGCCTGAACAGTAAACTCGTGCCGATAACCATCGCGGTCGATGACTATCGTTCCGCCCAGATCGGCCGAGATATCCTTCTCCGCTGATACTGTAGAACTTAGCGGATCGGAACTGGAGCCGGATAAGGCAAGATCCTTGTTAAGGCTCAACGTTTGAGGACTATTCGGCTCCAACGACAAGTTTTGCGAGCAGCCGGCAATTATTAAAATAGCCGCCAATACCGCAAAACTGCTGACTATCGATAAACCCTTTAGCCATTTACTCATCGCGCCTCCTTACTGCTTTATTAGAAGTTCATCCAAATCGAGCAAATATAGTTTATCCAACCAATATTAAGCATAATCCCGGCCGATCCCGATGTTTTCTATTTGGGAACATAAACTCGTTTTATATCATGAGGATACAAATTACTATCCGGAAAATCGCAATACACTAATAGGAGATTTTTATTGGATCATGACCATATATATAGGGTTAATCCTATATTTTAACCATATTTTGAAACGACTTCAGCGGAAATATTTCAGTCGCAGTATATTTTTATCTATTTCACAAGGCCTGATATATCGGCTGAGTTTGTATCGGTTTTTCCCTGACTTTTTCGTTAATCCAGCGTAATAAATCCAGGCCGAAATGATCAACCATGTCCGCGTGATACGGCAATATCCTGATCGAATAACCGTAAAGTCCGCTTTCGCTGCAGGGAATAAATCCCTCGTAATAATAAGTCCCGTCTTCGGCTTTAGACTTACAGCTCATATTTTCCGCCGATCCCCCCGGGATATTATTATCCGGATCGATCGGACCGCTGCAAATCTGCACCGCTACGTCCTCGGGTTTCAATCCTCCCAGACGAACACCGGCCTCTATCTTAATCGCGATTCCCACGTCCCCTTCCTTCTGGTCTGATCGAGCATCGGTGAGTTCCACATTATTCCAGTGATCGAGGATATATTTTTTCCACGATGCCAGATTACGGGTCCTGGCAAAATCATCGGCCGAAAGATCCTTCCAGCTGGCGTGGGCCTTCATATAAAACTGCTCCGCGTACTCCTGGACCATTCTGGTAGTGTTAAATTTAGGACCCAGAGTCATCATGGAACTTTTTATTTTGGCTATCCACTTACGCGGCAAATCATCGCGGCCGCGCTCGTAATAAAGAGGTATCATTTCGTTTTCGAGAATATCGAATAAAGCCTTGCTTTCGACTTCGTCCTGATACTCCGCGTCGCTGTAATTTTCGCCGGCCCCTATCGACCATCCTGTTTCTGGGTAATACCCTTCGCACCACCAGCCATCCAGCACGCTCAAATTCAAACCGCCGTTGGGGATCACCTTCATACCGCTGGTACCGCTGGCCTCCAATGGTCGGCGCGGCGTGTTCAGCCAGACATCGACGCCCTGAACTAAATAACGGGCCACATTAAGATCGTAATTTTCTAGAAACACAAAATGACCGCGGATACCGTTATCGCGGGTAAAATGAATGAGTTCCTTGATTAGCTCTTTGCCTCCGTTGTCGTGCGGATGCGCTTTGCCGGCGAAAATGAACTGAATCGGCTGCTTGGGATTTGTCAGAATCCTCTTTAAACGTTCCGGGTCTTTCAAAAGTAGAGTCGCTCTTTTATAAGTCGCGAATCTCCTGGCAAACCCAATAGTCAACGCTTCCGGATTCAATACCTCATGCGCCCCGTCGAGTTCCCATGAGCCCGCGCCCCGGCTTTTGAGCTGCTCCACCAGACGCTTTCTGGTGAAGGCTATCAGACGGTCGCGACGTCTTTCATGAACCCGCCAGAGTTCCACGTCCGGGATCTCTTCCACCCTTTGCCAAACAGTATGATCTACAGGATTACGGCTCCAGTTCGGCCCTAAATAACGGGAGAACAACTCCAGCATTTCGTGCGAAATCCATGATCTGGTATGAATCCCGTTGGTGATATGCGATATGGGGACCTCTTCCGGAGGGATATTCGGCCAGATACTGTGCCACATATTTCTGGAAACCTGACCATGCAGCCTGCTGACTCCGTTGGCGAAAGCCGTGGTTCGCAGCGCGAAAAGGGCCATATTAAAAAGCTCGGTATTATCATCGGGATTCCTGCGGCCCAAGGCCAAAAATTCATTATTGCCGATTCCCGCCTTGGCCAGGTAATGACCGAGATATCGTTCCACCATCGATGGTTCGAATTGATCGATACCGGCCGGAACTGGAGTATGAGTCGTAAATATCGTACCGCTCTGAACCACCTGCAGCGCTTCATAGGTAGTCATATTATTCTTCTCTTTGCGATGCCTGATCCGTTCGAACGCCATAAAAGCGGCATGCCCTTCGTTCATATGGCATACTCTTACATGAAGCCCGAGACTGCGCAGCGCCCTCATCCCTCCTATACCGAGCACCATTTCCTGCTTGAGACGGTTTTCCTTGTCTCCCCCGTATAGCTGGTAAGTGATCTTGCGGTCCGCTTCGTTGTTTTCCGGGACATTTGTATCCAGAAGATACAACGGTACCCGACCGACCTGAGCCCTCCAGATTCTGCAATATACCATCCTGCCGGGAAATTGTATTTCAGCTAATATCGGATTGCCGCTGTCGTCGGTTTCCAACCGGATGGGCAGATTATAGAAATCATTGAAAGGATATCTTTCCTGTTGCCAGCCGTCAGCGTTTAAATATTGCTGGAAATACCCCTGCTGGTAAAGAAGCCCGATCCCTACCAACGGCAAACCCAGATCGCTGGCCGCCTTCAAATGATCGGCCGAGAGCACTCCCAGTCCGCCGGAATAGATCGGTAAGCATTCGGTCAAACCATATTCCATAGAGAAATAAGCGATCTTGGGAGACTCGAATTTCCCGTACTTGGCCTCGAACCAGTTAGGACTGGAGAAATAATCGAGCAGATCCTTATGAACCCTGTTCAAAAGAGCGATAAAAGCGTCATCGCCGGCCGCTCGGCTTAATTTCTCCTGCGAAATATTCCCCAGCATTTTCACCGGATTATGCCGGGTGGAATTCCAAAGATCCGAATCCAGGCGCCGGAATAAATCTATCGTCTCCGGATTCCAGGACCAGCGCAGATTATACGCCAACTCCTCCAGCGCTGCCAGATCGCCGGTCAGCCTGGCCTTTATCCTGAATGTATCGAACGCTTTCGTCATATTGTCTCCTGCCCTCTCCCTTGATCCCCGGTATTCTTACTGGTAAAAAGATTTGCCGTTTAATCGGTCCTCGGGGCTGCCTGCTTGACCTCATCAGATGCCATATCCGCGAACTTACTGAAATTCCTGGAAAATAGTTCCGCCAGACGTTTTACCTGCTTATCAAAATCGCTCTTGTTTTTCCATGTGTTCTTGGGCCAGAGAACCTCGGCCGGGACTCCCGGACAGCTCTTCGGAATCTCGATACCGAAAACGGGGTCTGTCTGGGTCTCTACCTTATCCAGAGATCCGTTAATGGCCGCCTTGACCATCGCCCTGGTATGAGCGATATTCATCCGCTGTCCTTCTCCATACGCTCCCCCGGTCCAGCCTGTATTGACCAACCAGCATTTGACTTTATTCCCTGATATCTTATCCTGCAGGAGCGTAGCGTATTTGACAGGATGCAAAGCCATAAACGGCGCGCCAAAGCAGGCCGAGAACGTAGCCGATGGTTCACTGCCCATCCCTTTCTCCGTTCCTCCTAATTTGGCCGTGTAACCCGAAATAAAATGGAACATCGCCTGAGCCGCGGAAAGACGGGATATAGGAGGCAGCACGCCGAAAGCGTCAGCTGTCAGCATAATGATATTTTTCGGATGAGAGGCCACCGAATCGGCGTAAATATTGGGGATATGCCCGAGCGGATAGGCCGCCCTTGTGTTTTCGGTTAATGTTCCATCATCCAGATCGAGCCGTCCAGTCCATTGATCGATACTGACATTTTCCAGAATCGTCCCGAACTTCCTGGTCGTATCGAATATCTCCGGCTCCTGCTCCCTGGAAAGCCTGATAACTTTGGCATAGCATCCGCCTTCGAAATTGAAAATTCCGTTATCGCTCCAGCCATGTTCGTCATCCCCGATAAGCAGTCTCTCCGGATCGGCCGAAAGCGTTGTCTTCCCTGTGCCCGAAAGACCGAAAAATAATGCGGTATCCCCAGATTTGCCGGCGTTAGCCGAACAATGCATAGAGAGCACATTCTTCTCCGGCAAAATATAGTTCAAAACCGTAAAAATTGATTTTTTTATCTCCCCCGCGTAGCTGGTTCCGCCGATTAAAACCAGTTTTTTCTCCAGGCTGAGTATAATGAAAGCCTCCGATTTGGTGCCGTCGAGTTCCGGCAGAGCCCTGAAATGCGGGACATGCAGAACGGTGAATTCCGGCTTATGCTCCTCCAGACTCTCTATGGGAGCCTGAATGAACATATTCCTGGCGAAAAGGCTGTGCCAGGCGGTTTCGGTTATTACTCTGATCGGCAGACGATAATCCTCGTCAGCGCCGGCGAAACAATCCTGAATAAAAAGATCTTTCCCCTGAAGATATGCCAGCAAACGGTGAAAAAGCTGTTCGAATTTGGCCGTGGTAAACGGTTGATTGGAATCGCCCCACCAGATTTTGTCTTTTGATAACGGCTCCTCGACTATAAACTTATCCTTGGCCGCCCTGCCGGTATATTGCCCGGTACGGACAACTAACGGCCCGAGATGGGCTATCTTGCCTTCCCGGCGCTTGATTACTTCTTCGTAAAGCGATGACGTATGCAGATTCCAGTATTCTCTGCCGACGTTAAAAATCCCATGCTTGTCGAGTCCGTAAGAACTCTTGTATTTCTTCGATTGCATAAACCCCCGACTTTAAATCCTTATTTAGTTGAATTTGTCCCGGACCATATTCTGTCCGGACCGGCTCGACCATAGATCCTGCAATATGATCTTATTATCGAACGCTTTATCTTTGTATCGGCATCTTCCCGATGAATTCAAGCCAGCCGTTCCTCCCATAACGAGCTGATAATACCGCCGGTATATCTGTTTTATACTACGCTATTTGCCGATATGGAGCATTCTTTCCAACGCTGTTTTGGCATCCCTCTTGATTTCGTTCGGTACCACTACTAATTCCCCCTTATCGGGATTTTCCAGAGTAAAGCAAAGATCCGCTAACGTCGTCCTGAACATATTAGAACACATCGGGCAGGTATCCCCGGAAAGCTCGTAGATATTTTTATCCTTATGAGTCAGAGCCAGCCGGTGAATCAGGTTCAGCTCGGTCCCGATGGCGATAGTCGAACCGGCCGGAGCCGATTCCACATAATTGACAATAAATGCCGTCGAGCCAACCGCGTCAGCCCTGTCGACCACCTCTTCTTCGCATTCGGGATGTACCACTATCCTGACTGACGGATCTTTCGCCCGCCATTGATCTATATGGTCCGGCCTGAATTTGGCATGAACATGGCATAATCCATACCACAAAATCACCCTGGCCTTTTCCAGCCTGGCATCGTCAATCCCGCCCGACGGTTGCCTCGGATCATAAAGCGCTATCTCATCTTTCGGGATACCGAACTTCTTGGCGGTGTTCCGACCGAGGTGCTGATCTGGGAAGAAAAAGAGCTTCTCGAACCGCTCGTACGACCATTTGAATGCGGCGTCCGCGTTGGACGACGTGCAGATCAGCCCGCCGTTCATACCGGTAAACGCCTTCAACTCCGCCGACGAGTTCATATATGAAATCGGGACAGTCCGCCCTTTCCCGATTCTCTCCTCGATATCATCCCAGGCGTTATATACTTTTTCCGACGGCGCCATATCGGCCATCGGACATCCGGCCGTGGCGTTGGGAAGAAATACTTTCTGCCCCGGACGGCCTAAAATATCGGCCGCTTCGGCCATGAACCTGACCCCGCAAAAAACTATATATTCAGCCTTGGGAGACCTGGACGCGATCTTGGCCAGACCGTAGGAATCCCCGACTTCATCGCCGAAACGGACTATCTCGACCCGCTGGTAATGATGAGTCAGAATCAGGAGCCTCTCCCCCAACTCCTTCTTTCTGGCCAGGATTCTGCCGGCTAACTTATCCTCGCCGGCAACCCGATATTCCTCCGGCAAAACCGCCGCTCGGTAGCTCATTACATCTCCTGCAAAAACTGCTCGTCGATCTCTTTCTGAATTAAAGCTTCGTGCTTTCTTTCTTCATCAGCTAAGAACTCGAACATCTTCTTAGCCGCCGGATGTTCCATAATTCTGGCGCATTCCTCATAAAACTTCCTGGCCTTGACCTCCTGCGCCAATGCCAGTCTGGCCGCCTCGGCCGGCGACGTGTTCCTATCCACTTTCAATTCGAATCTGCCTTCGCCTTTTTCGTCAGCACTCATCGCTGTTCCTTTCGACCGTTCAACCTATTGCTCTATCTTAGTTTACCCATTGCCCTCAATAACCATTGGATGCTGCCCGCTTGTTTTGCCGCTATGGTATCTCCTCGAAATCATGCCGCGGCGCGCTGCAAACCGGGCATACTTTGGGAGGTTCATCCCCTTCGTGAACATAGCCGCATATAGTGCATACCCATTTTTTCATCATTCCTCCATGATTGATGAATCACCCATAGAAAACCAATATAAATCGCCTGAAATAGCCGCTTTCTCGGCAATCAACATATTATAATGACCGTCCTCTTCTTTTTCGAGTTCCTCGAAAATCGCTCTGGTTTTATTATCCTCTGTCAGTACAATCCCGCGGCCGTAAAATTTGGCCGCCAACCGTTCGGCCTCTATAGCCATATCCAGAACATCCAAAAGCTTCGATCTGTCGTCCACCTTCATATCGGAGATAGCTTTAACTATATCCGGCACGCCTTTTTCGGGAAGCTCTCCCGGTTCCCTGCCCAGAGTGCTTTTATATAGTTCGTGAACCAGTTTTTCATGTCTTTCCTCATCATCGGCCAGCGACTGGATCTTCTGCTTGATTTCCGGATGAGTCACCTTTTCAGTCAGTCCCAGGTAGAATTTCCGACCCATGACTTCGGTCTTCATCGCCATCCCCAGGACATCTTCGATTGTCATATCCTCAATTTTCACTTCGACTTCTCCTTCTTAACCTCGGGCTTTACTATCGGCCGCCTGCTGCTGCTAATATTAGGACGGATTTATAGATAGTCAAGCAAAAGCATAAAGCGAGTCCTATAAACGACTTTTTGCGGACCGGGAACTTACCGGATCGATCGCTATTTATATATATTGATGATCAGAATCGGAACATCCGGATGGAGCTACAAAGACTGGATCGGCAGCTTCTACTCCTCGAACATCAAACCGGTCGATATGCTGGCCGCCTACGCGGAAAAATTCAGAACAGTTGAAATCGATTCCACTTTTTATCGAGTTCCCGCGAAAACGACTATCGAAAAATGGCGTAAATCCACGCCGAATCATTTCAAATTCGCGGCCAAATTCCCTAAAAAAATAACCCACGAATCCGATCTGACCGGGGTCGAGGATATTTTGGCCAAATTCCTCGATACGATGTCCGGATTGAAGGAGAAGCTGGGCCCATTGCTCTTGCAGTTCCCCTATTCGTTTAAACCGGATATGGGGAATAATCTATATAAATTCCTGAAAATACTTCCCGCTGATTTCGATTTTGTAGTTGAGATCCGCAATAAAAAATGGCTTGATGACCGTTTTTACGACTCTCTTCGTGAAGCCGGAATCTGCCTGGCGCTTCTCGATCATCCCTGGATGCCCAAACCGGAAGTAGCGACATCGAGGACTTTGTATGTTCGATTTTTGGGCGACCGCAATCTGATTCCCGATGATTTTTCGCGTGAGCGGGCCGATCGGACGCGGGAACTGGAAGACTGGAAAAAGCTGATAAATGCCTTGGAGGATAACATCGACGATTTCTACGGCTATTTTAACAATCACTATTCGGGGCATTCCCCGGCCACAGCCATGAGATTTATGGGAATGATGGGATAGGACAGAACAAATCCTTTGGGAAGCTCAGGGGTCCCTTCGGGACGCCCGGCTACAGGCTGGCACTTCGCCATAGCGCGGCGGGATGGATTCCCGGTTTCCCCCAGACGTCAAATCCCGGAGGGATTTGATCTACGACTTATAATGATATTATGATAATATTTGTAGGGGTTCGATTAATCAAACCCCTACAGCGGAATATTCCCATGCTTTTTCGGCGGGTTTTTATCGCGCTTATTTTCCAACATTCGCAACGCTCTGATCAGACGGGGCCGGGTGCTTTCCGGCATGATGACATCGTCTATATACCCCCGCTCGGCCGCTTTAAATGGCGACGCGAACATACGGCGATACTCTTCCTCTTTCTCCTTCAAAGCGGCTTCCGGATCTTTGGCGTCGGATATCTCCTTCTTGAAAATTATCTCCGCCGCTCCCTTGGGCCCCATAACCGCTATCTCGGCGGTCGGCCAGGCATAATTGATATCTCCGCGTATATGCTTCGACGACATAACATCATAGGCGCCGCCATACGCCTTGCGGGTGATAACCGTCAGCTTGGGCACTGTAGCCTCGCAGTAAGCGTAAAGCAGTTTGGCGCCATGTTTGATTATGCCCCCATGCTCCTGCGCCACGCCCGGTAAAAATCCCGGGACATCCTCGAAAGTTATTAAAGGGATATTAAAACAATCGCAAAAACGAACAAACCGCGCTCCCTTGATGGCGCTGTCTATGTCGAGCACCCCGGCCAGATGCGCGGGCTGGTTGGCTATAATGCCTACAGGCTTGCCTCCGAGACGGGCAAATCCAACAACAATATTCATGGCGTAATCGGAATGAACCTCTAAGAAATCGCCCCCGTCTACAACCCGGATTATCACATCTTTGATATCGTAAGGCTTATTGGGATTATCCGGGACAATGGAGTTGAGTGATTCATCAATACGGTCGATCGGGTCAGATGGCTCTATCGCGGGCGGATCTTCCATGTTGTTCGCTGGCAGAAAATCGACCAGCTTGCGGACTTTCAACAGAGCGTCGGCCTCGTTCTCGCACGCGAAATGACTGACCCCCGACCTCGACGAGTGAATATCGGCACCGCCGAGATCCTCGAATGTTACTTCCTCATGCGTGACTGTCTTGACCACATGCGGACCGGTGACAAACATAAACGATGACTTCTTCACCATAAATGTGAAATCGGTGATGGCCGGAGAATATACCGCGCCCCCAGCGCACGGACCCATGATTACCGAAATCTGCGGTACCACCCCCGAGGCCAGAGTATTGCGAAGAAATATATCCGCGTATCCTCCCAGCGATACCACCCCTTCCTGAATGCGGGCCCCGCCGGAATCGTTAAGCCCGATAACCGGAGCGCCGACCTTCATGGCCATATCCATGACCTTGCAGATCTTCTCCGCGAATGCCTCGGAAAGAGTCCCCCCGAAAATCGTGAAATCCTGCGAGAATACGAACACCAGACGGCCGTCGATGGTACCGAAACCGGTCACCACGCCGTCGCCTAAGTATTTCTCGTTCTCCAGCCCGAATTCCTTGGTGCGGTGGGTGACAAACATATCGAACTCTTCGAACGAGCCGTCGTCAAGAAGAAGATCGAGCCGTTCACGGGCCGTCAGTTTCCCTTTTTTATGCTGTGAGTCGATCCGTTGCTGCCCGCCGCCGAGCTTGGCGGCATCGCGCATCTCTTTTAGTTTTTTTAGTTTTTCTTCGAGTTCCAAGATCAAACCCCTTGTCTATTCTGTAGGTCGGGTTTGGGAGCGGACAAAATCCTTTATCAACCCGACGCTGTTATTTTACTATCATCCGGGATATTTTAATATTTCCTCGTTTTCGTCAAGGCTAAACTGCAGGTCTAACTTCATAAATCTATAAATATCATAATCGTAAAGGCCTTCTTCATATGGGAATCTGATAATATTCGATAGTGCGAATCCCATTGATCTTATGGCCGCCCTTATTTCAATTATTTCGTTTTTGGTTTTAGCAGCGCAAATTTGTCCAGTTTCCAATGCCCGGCACCAGACACCTTGACATGCTTCAACATAGAATAATTTTGTGATTTGAGCATGTATGATCTCAAAAAACAACGAAACATTTACTTCATCTTCATGTTCATGATATTCTTTATCTATCCTTACCACCCAAGTCAGATTAACCGTCTCGTCAATAATGATATTCGAAAAGTCGCTGTTAGAGTATTCATAACTTCTCATTTTCTGAAGCAATACCATTGTATCAATGGCCATACTCTGATAAACTTCCATCTTTCCCATACTAAATTCAGCTATTTGCGTATTGTCCCCAGATTGTAACAATATGTAGTTTTCATGTGAATCACATGCAATAGAGACAACAACAAACAATACGGAAAACAACAATTTAATTAAATGGTTTTTCATTTATAAAGTTACCTGGCTCTCACGGCTTCGCATTAAATAGAAATCTCCAACCCTTGTCATTCCCAACTTGATTGGGCTTACAGCTCGTAGAGAATCCAGTGCGTGGCCTCCCTCTGGATTCCCGCTTCCACGGGAATGACAAAGTAAATCCCTACTCTACCTTGACCGCTTCGACCCGCCCTTTTTCCCCTTCCTTGAACCTGGCAAACTTGATATCTATGTCATGATCGAACGCGATTATCCAGTCGTCTTTAAGCATCCGCTCATGCAGCCAGCGCTTGCCCTTCATGGTGGTTAACGGGTCGAGATCCACAGCCGCCACGTACGGCACCCTGATATGGGCGCTTGACGGCATTATATCGGCCGGGTAAATAACCCTCTGACCGCCGCCGTCGATAATTACAGCCTGTGAACCGGGTGTATGCCCGCCGGTAACTTTCACCGATATACCCTTGAATACCTCGGTATCGCCATCGAGCGGCTCGAGTTTCCCGGATTCCTCCAAGATCCTCAAATTATCCACCAGATAAGTCGCCGCGGTTCGTTCGTTGGGGTTCATGGCGTCCTGCCATTCACGTTTCTGAACGAAAATCCTGGCCTTCGGAAAACGAAGCTCCGGCCTGCCGTCCTGCCCCAGCCGCAACGCTCCCATAGCATGATCCGCGTGGGCGTGAGTCAGGATTACCGAGGTGATCTGTTCTGCCTCCAGACCGGCCGCTTTAAGTTCATCATCCCACCGGGTCGGCCCGACTAATGAATAAATCTTCCGCTGCTTTTCGTTGAGCACATCCCCGAACCCGGTATCCACAATAATATTCTCCGCTTCTGTCCGGATCAAAAGCGGATTAAGATCCAGCCGGATCATGTTGTTCTCATCGGACTGGTATAACTTCCCCCACATCACCTTGGGGATAACCCCGAACATAGCCCCGCCGTCGAGATGAAAATAGTTTTCCAGTATCGGACGGAGCTGTTTATCGCCTATTTGCATAAACTGATCCTCTAAAATCGGCGGCTATTTAAAAGGGGCCTTTCGGCCCCGGTAGTTTTATCTTAAGTAAGAGCCGGCTATTACCAGCCGCTGAACCTCGGATGTCCCCTCGTATATCTCCATAATCCTCTGGTCGCGGTAGAGTTTTTCGATTATCGAAAATTCGCCGATATATCCGTAACCCGCGTGTATCTGCATAGCCTTATCAACGCAGAACTTGGCGACTTCCGAACAATACAGTTTCGCCTTGGCCGCTTCCAGTGAGAATTTCTCTCCTTTATCCTGCATTTGAGATGCCCTGTAAGCCAGACCTCTGGCCGCCTCGATCTGAGTGGCCATATCGGCGATCATCCATTGAATCGCCTGAAATTTACCTATCGGCTGGCCAAAACATATTCTCTTTTTGGCGTAGTCGACCGATTCCTGCAAAGCCCTTTCAGCCACACCTAACCCCTGCGCGGCCACCCCTACACGGGCGCCGTCGAGAGTGTTCATGGCGATCTTGAAACCCTTGCCGACTTCGCCGAGCAGGTTCTCCTTGGGAACCTTGAGATTATCGAACCAGAGACGGCCTGTAGTGGCGGCCCTCATTCCCATTTTCTTCTTCAATGTCGATACTTTGATGCCGGGAATAAGTTTACCGTCTTTCCTGGCTTCGACTAACAGGGCCGAGATTTTACGGGACGCTTTTTCATTGCCGTCGCCATCCTCGATCTTCAAAAACAGTACCAATATATCGGCCACGTCGCCGTGCATGATAAAAATCTTCTCGCCATTGACTACATAATGATCACCATTGAGAACGGCGGTTGTTTTCTGGTTAACGGCGTCGGAACCGGCATCCGGCTCGGTCAATACAAAAGCCGGAATAAGTTCGCCGGAAGCGCATTTGGGCACATATTTTTTCTTCTGCTCATCGGTGCCGAAAGTGTAGATCGGATAGGTCGCCAGTTCCGCGACAGCGTCAAGAAGACAGACAGCCGGATCGTAATAGCAAAGCTCCTCGACCAGCGTAGTGTATTCCAGCGATGATACTCCGCTTCCGCCGTACTCCTTCGGCATCTTCATGCCGATAAATCCCTCTTTGCCCAGGGTTTTGTACATATCCATGGCAAAACGGTCGGGATCATCCCGGTGGTCGAGATCCCTGGAGACAGGTTCGATGTATTTCTTGGCGAACGCGGCCACACGGTCTCTTATCGCCTGCTGGCTGTTATCTGCGTTGTAACGAAACATAATCCCTCGCTTTATCTGTTAACCGTTAAGAAAATATCAAATAATCTTTTCGTCTTTCTTGATCTTCGGCAGGGCCAGATTGAGATAGTCGATAATTTCCTGCGTTGACGCTCCCGGTGTGAAGATCTCCCCTACTCCCATTTTCTTAAGATCATTCTCTTCGCTTTTGGCGATTATCCCACCGCCGAAAAGCAAAATATTGACGGCTCCTTGTTTCCTGAGATTCTCCAACACCAGCGGGAACAAGGTCATATGCGCCCCGGAAAGAATCGATAACCCCACGGCGTCGACATCCTCCTGAACAGCCGCCGATACTATCTGTTCCGGGGTCTGCCGAAGTCCGGTATAGATGACTTCGAATCCGGCGTCGCGCAACGCCGCCGCTATAACCTTTATTCCCCGGTCGTGGCCGTCAAGACCGGGCTTGGCCAATAATATTCGGTATTTTCGCTCCATAATTGTCCCTTGCAACTTTCTATTTAGACCCACCTAAGGAACTCTTACAAACCGCCAATATAAGCATTTACGACCAGTATGGCAATAGACCAAAATAAAAAACGGCCCAAAGCTCCGTTATGGTTGTTATAAAATAAACAACCAAATACTATGGACTTGTTCCGTACCTGCCCCCGGATTTGACATATATCGTCGAATTCCCGTTAACCCGATGGCTTATCGTATTCTCAAACAATGGACGGTCGGGGTTTCCAGGATCGCGGGCCTCCGATACGAACCTGACAGTAACCAGATCGCCTCCGGGGAATTCATCTGAGTCACCTGAATCTATCCGGTTGGTAAGAGTATACCCGTGCCCCGAGGCTACCCGGATATTAAGATTGTTCGAATGACGGATCTCGCCCCGAATTTGCGTAAATTCAATCAACCGTATCACTACAGTCGATTCATTCCGGATAACTACCTCTCCCCTTAAATAGCTCGGAGGGGCGTTGGTAATATCCTCACCGGAGGAACAGCCCAGGAATATAAATATGACGGGCAGAATTTTCACTGTCAGTCTGATAAGTCTCATAACTGTTCCTATTCTAATAATTGTCATCCCTTTTGTCAACTGTCGATTTAAAAATCTATATCCAAAAAACCTTGACTTGACAGATAATCAATATATATTTATATTGTAACTGGGGAGAGTTATTTGAAATACCGATTATAAGTGCGTTCGGACCGGCTTCTTTTCTTATCAAAAGGCTTCGAGAAAGATTACTTTTAACCTTAAATGAAAGGGTTTTTCAATGACCAACGGCTATTATAAGGTCAGCCTGGTTCTCTCCCTGGTGCTCATCCTGGCTTTGCCCCTTTGGGCTGCCGATTTAACACAACTTGAAGAACAGGGAATCGAGCTGACAAACGATATTTCATCCGGGAGCGCCGCCATGCCTGACGCGCCGCCATCCATTCTCCTGGACTCTCTGCCTGATTTTGATGTCCTTCTTATCCCCAATTCCACCGCGGACGATATCGGAATCTACGATCCGGCCAACGGCAATCTCATCGGAACATTTCTCACCGATACTACTCATTTTTCAACCCCCATCTGCGCTATTCCAGGGCCTGACGGTAAAATTTATGTGTCCGACCAGGTTGCGGACGCTGTATTCGTCTATGACCGTGAAGGTAATTATATCTCCACCTATGCCGACGGGACAGATGGATTGAACAATATCAGGGGAATTGATTTCCGCAACGATACCCTGTTTGTAACCAGCGGTGACGATTACGTAGCCAGATTCGCCGGAGAACATAACCGCCTTAGCGATTTCATCAATGACGGAACAGATTCGTTTGATATCTACTTCTTGCCGGATGGCCGCGCTCTGCTGGCTGATATCCAGGGCACTACCGACAATATCAGGCTTTACAACGCGGACGGCAGTTTTGTAATGGAGCTATTCAGTGTCAATTTTCCAGAGCAGATCCAAATAGATCTCGTAGCTCCGGGAGATTATCTGAATACCTCATTCTCCGCGGCCCTGATAACCGATTTCGAACTCAACGGCAGCATTATCTCCACCGTTCCATGGTCAAGCGGTCGCGGTGTTTACCGTCTTGGTAATGGTAACTTGCTGGCTACCAACGGAAACGGCGTGTTCGAAATCGACCCTGTCACAGGCGCTATTATCGAACAAAAGGCAACCGGATCGGGACGCTTTATCGAGCTGGTCTCGACCGGAGCCGGACCTCCGCCCAGTGGCTGCCAGTACGTACCCGGTGATGTCAACAACAGCACCTCCTACAACGGACTGGATATCACCTATTCGGTCGCCTACCTGAAAGGTGGACCGGCTCCTCCATACGAGTGCGAATGCACGCCCGGGAATACCTGGTTTGTTGCCGGTGATGTCAACAACAGCTGCACATTCAACGGTCTGGATATCACTTATGGAGTCGCTTACTTCAAGGGCGGCGCCGGACCTATCCCCTGCGCTGATTGTCTTCCGCAACCGTAAAAAAGGATTTTTCCAAATACTACTCGATCCCCCGCGGAACATCGGATTCCCGGGGGATTTTTATTTGCATGATACGCAGGACCGATGATCCAGCATCCGCCTACCCGCGACAGTTCCCTGTGCTTGACGCATTATTTTTGTTGTGCAGTAATAATTGAAGGAAACACCTAAGACGTCTTAATCTCCTTCTGTAGGTGTGCTGCCTGTTCGGACCCCCGCTGTTTCCAAGTACCGCGGGCCCGTATGGAACCGCTTCGGTAATCTCTATCGCGCCGGGGGGCGCTGTATGGACTATGAAAGGCAGATACTACCTTGCGTGGGATTATTACTCAGATCCCGGGATCGCCCCCACTCAACAAAATGAGGACATAAAGTAAAAGAAATTGGATTAAAAACTAAACGATACTATGACAGTTCCCCCGGGAACTGATAACAAATCTGCAATTGCTCCTCCGATTCCCAAGCGCTTGCCAGGGAACCAACAAAATCGTATATGCGAAAATCAATATGCGGTAAAAAAAACCTGCGGTTAACCCATACCTATATCAATGGCGGCTCCGTATATGTCCCGAAAACCTCCGTCAGGACCGAGGTGATCTCCTCCTCGGTCGTATAACACTTCACGCAATCCAACAGCGGGGGCATATGGTTCGTGCCGTCCTGGGCCGCCTTCTTCAAGGCCGCTAAGGTGGTTTTGACCCGGTCATTGTCGCGGGAAGCCTTGACCTCATTTAGCGACGCTATCTGCTCTTTCTCCACCTGCTCGTCTATCTTGAGAATGGGAATCTCCACCTGCTCGTCATTATCGGTGAAATCGTTGATACCGACAATAATCCTATCGTTGGCCTCGATCTCTTTCTGATACCTGTAGGCCGCCTCGGCGATCTCGCGCTGGAAATATCCCTGCTCGATACATTTCAGGACGCCGCCCCGTTTCTCGATCTCATTGAAATATTCCTCGGCCTCACGTTCCAGATCGTTAGTCAGCGATTCAACGAAATACGAACCGGCCAAAGGATCGATCGTATTGGCTGTCCCTGTCTCAAAAGCCAGAAGCTGCTGCGTACGAAGCGCGATCTTGACCGCTTTCTCGCTCGGCAAGGCGTAGGTCTCATCCATTGAGTTGGTATGCAAAGACTGAGTCCCTCCGAGAACTCCGGCCAGCGCCTGAATCGCGGTGCGGACAATGTTGTTCTCCGGCTGCTGGGCGGTCAAGGAGCATCCCGCGGTTTGCGTATGAAACCTCATCAGCCAGGAACGGGGATCTTTAGCTTTGTATTTTCCCTTCATATGACGGGCCCAGATTCGCCGGGCAGCCCGATATTTGGCGATCTCCTCGAAGAAATCGAGATGCGAATTGAAAAAATGCGAAAGTCTCGGCGCGAACGTGTCGACGTCCATGCCAGCCTTGATGGCCGCCTCGACATAGGCGAAACCATCGGCCAATGTGAACGCTAATTCCTGCGCGGCGGTCGCCCCGGCTTCGCGGATATGATAGCCGGAGATCGAAATCGTATTCCATTTGGGCACGTTATCAGCGCAGAAGGCCATCATATCGGTGATCAGACGGATCGACGGTTCCGGCGGATAAATCCATTCTTTCTGGGCGATATATTCTTTCAGGATATCGTTTTGCAATGTGCCGGTCAGTTTCTTCGACGGCACCCCGTTTTTCTCGGCCACCGCGATATACATGGCCAGCAGTATGGTCGACGTGCAATTGATGGTCATAGAGGTGGATATCGCGCCCAGATCGATACCGTCGAATATGGTCTCCATATCCTTCAACGTATCCACAGCTACGCCGCATACGCCGACCTCGCCGAACGAACGGGGCGAATCGGAATCGTAGCCCATGAGCGTCGGCAGATCGAATGCTACGGAAAGTCCCATCTGTCCCCGGCTCAAAAGAAAATGAAGCCGTTCATTAGTCTGCTTGGGAGCGCCGAAACCGGAGAACTGCCGCATAGTCCAGATCTTCTTGCGGTACATGGAAGCGTGTACTCCCCGTGTATATGGATATTGCCCCGGCTGACCGATATCCCGCTCGAAATCTATACCGGACACATCCTCCGGAGTGTAGAGCGGCTTGATCGGCCGCGAGGAGGTCGTCATGAACTTCCTGTCCTTCGACGTTCCCGATTTCTCGTATTCCTCGAGCCATTTCGAATAGCCTGATACTTTATTCTTCTTATCTATCGATTTACTCATTCGCTCCCTCACTTTAGATCGTCCACGAGGTTCCGGGCCAGATCGTATGGATTCCCCTGCCCGGCATATATAGAGTCAATATAATCGGAAAGCCGCCGCTCCGACAAGATTTCTTTTGCCAGCCTGGCCTTGAGACGGTGCTCCACCGTTTTCATAATATCGTAACGGATCTTTTTTTTGCGATGCGACACGTAGTTATCCCCCGTCTTCAGATACTCGTGTTCCTTATCGATTCTTTCCAACAACTCGTCCATACCGAGATTATTAACTGCCTGCGTGCCTACAACCGGGAAGTCACGCTTCTTCTTATCCCGTTTGATATCGAGGATCATATTGATTTCGGATATGATTCGCCCGGAGCCGTCCCGATCGGCCTTGTTGACGCAGAAAATATCGGCGATCTCCATCAGACCGGCCTTCATGGCCTGGATGGAATCACCCGATTCCGGCACCAGCGCGACCACGGTGATATCGCAAGCCTCGGCCACGTCGAGCTCGACCTGCCCGACCCCGACCGTCTCGACCAGGATGATATCCTTGCCGAAAGCGTCGAGGACCTTGATAACCTCGGTAGTGGCCACCGCCAGTCCGCCGGTACTCCCCCGGCTGGCCATACTGCGGATGAAAACATTCTTATTGGCGGTTAAATCCTGCATCCTGATCCGGTCGCCTAAAAGCGCGCCGCCTGTAAACGGGGAGGTCGGATCGACCGCGATAACTCCGACAGTCTGCCCCCGGCCGGCGAAAAGAGCGCAAAGCTTATCGTCTATTGTTGATTTGCCGGCCCCCGGAGGCCCGGTTATCCCTATGGAGAGGGCTTTTCCGGTGCGGGGGTAGATCTCGGCTAAGATCCGGTCGGTTTCCGGGCCGCGGTTTTCCACATGGGAGATGATTTTGGCCAGGGCCAACAGATCCCCGGCGTAGAACTCGGTCAGTACGGACATCCTATCCCCTGCCTTTTGCGTGGTTTGACATGGGGGGAATATACGATATTTGGGCGGGCGGGGCAAGAGGGGGCCTGCTGGTGATAAGATCTTGACGCAAGAAACAATTGAGACTATTCTCGAAAAGAAGGGCATTTGCGTTCTATTGGAAAGTACATAAAAGGCGAGGCAAAAATGGAAGAGAATCGTGATTATAAAGGTGGAATCAATAGAGAAGAAAGTCCGGAATATATGGAATGTGCCAAAGATTCCGATTCTATAAGAGATTCTATCAGGGAGATGTTTTCTAGGCTGCAATCAACTGATCTTTCAAAAATCTGGCCATTTAAGAATAACGTAATTATCTTGGATTTGAGAGAGGAATACAAAGCAAAAATCGAAAATCCATACAATAGCTGGAATGTCAAATGGGGCAGTTTCATTAATAACCCAAAATTTAAGATCGATGCCCAAGATAAGATCGATGCCCAAGACGCGACGAGCCATACAGTTTTTTCATTGATAGCAGCCAATCAGCTGGCTACAAATGCTATCCAATTAAATCAGGAAATATGGCATTTAAAAAGCGATGTTTATCGTTTGATGAACATTGCCGATACACGAAAAGTATTTTGGTTTACTTACGTGGCGTTGGGCTGTTCTGTCTTTTTCGGTATCTCTGGCTTGGTAATGGGAATAATATCGCTATGTATTTCAAGATAGTCCTATTGAAATAGGTCAAATCCCACCGGGATTTGATGAATACCGGGCAGTCAAGTTCCAGGGGAACTTGACCTACAGCTGTTCATTATCAAAATTATCCCATAGCAAGCCGTGGGGCGCCGAATGGCGATTTTCTTGGTAGCCGAAGCTTTATTGTCAGTTTTTCCGGGAATTGAACAATATTGATCTATATAATATATCGATTTATAAAAAGAAATATCGAGATTATTTTCCGGTAAGCCTGATAGCCTTGGTGCGGATCTGAATCCGTTTGACCCCGTTCCAGATATTATGCTCCACCAAGTAGGCGATATCGACCAGCATAGGACGGTAATTCAGGTTTTTCAAAAACTCCCCCTGGTTGAAACCGATACAATCGATAATATTCTCGCCTTTTCTGATCTTGAACTTAAGATGCTTCCGTCCGACTATATGGGGGGTTCCGATGATTTCACAGCCGTAGCTGACAAATACCGGCCTCATGTTCTGCGGACCGAAGGGAGCGAATCTTTCCAAAAGATCGACCAGGTTATCATTGATCGTATCCAGCTCTATTTCAGCGTCGATATTCAGCTTGGGGATCAAATCCTCGTCGGAGAGCATTCTGGTGGAGACCTCGTTGAGCCGTTTTCTGAACGACTCTATTCTCTCCGGGGCGATAGACAATCCGGCCGCGTATTTATGGCCGCCGTAGCGGATAAGATCGGATTCGCATTCCTTCAACGCCTCATAAAGATGGAATCCAGGAATGGAACGGGCCGAGCCTTTCCCCTCTTCGCCGTCAATAGCGATCATAACCGTAGGCCGATGGTAACGTTCTACCAGCCTCGACGCCACGATCCCTATGACCCCCTGATGCCACCCTCTTGACGAGAGTACGATGGCCCGGTCTCTATCGGGATCGATCTTTTCTTCGATCTGTTCCAAAGCTTCGTTCAAGGTTTGTTCATCGATATCTTTTCGTCTTTTGTTTTCTGCGTTGAGTATTCTGGCGATACGCGAGGCATGGGTTTCGTCTTTGGTGGTCAAGAGCTTTATAGCCTGCTGAGCGTCGCCCAGCCGGCCGATGGCATTGATCCTGGGAGCCAGTATAAAAACAACCTGGCCGGTACCGATTTTCTGGCCCATCAGCCCGGAAACGAAAATCAGCGACTTGAGCCCCGGCTTGGTGGTCCGGGCGATTTGGTCCAGGCCGAACTTGGTCAGGATTCTGTTCTCGCCTATCATCGGAACTATATCCGCGGCCGTACCCAGGGCAACCAGATCGAGATGCTCTTCGAGGATCGATTCATCCTGCCCCAACCGTCTATACAGCGCCTGCGAGAACTTGTAGGCGACTCCTACCGCGGAGAGTTCGAAACCCGGTCCGCTCTCACCGTCGAGCTTGGGATTGACTATGGCCACAGCCTCGGGCAGCCTGTCCCCCGGCTCGTGGTGATCAGTGATTATGGTATCTATACCTTTTCGCTTGGCGATCAGGACCTCTTCTATAGCCGTGATACCGCAATCTACCGAGATCAGAAGATCGATCTTCCTTTTTTCGGCTTCCTGCAAACCGTCCTCCGAGATCCCGTATCCTTCCACCAGCCTGTTCGGCAGGTAGTAGGAGACATTGGCTCCCAGACGGTTCAAAACCATGAACATAACCGCAGTACTGGTTATACCGTCGACGTCGTAGTCGCCGTAGATCATAATTTTCTCATTATTAGTCAAAGCCTTTATGACCCGGTCTATGGCTTTATCCATCTGAGATATAACGAAAGGATCGAAAAGATCGCTTAGCGAAGGATTAAGGAATTTCCCGGCTTCCACTGGATCGGTAATACCCCTGGAGGCTAATATTATAGCGGATACATCCGGAAGATCCAGCTCAGTCGTTAATTTCCGAATAAGGTCGTAATCTTGTTGTGGTTGAACTACCCACTTCAGCTCCATTTATTTCTCCAATATCTACAATCTCTAATTAAAAGCAGGCCTGTAAGCCGAGTTCTGTATCCCGAAACAATCCGAAGATCGCCACGGGACGGCGGCCATCTATCTGGTCCCGATGTCACCATCAAGATCAAGCGGCCTACCCGAGGATCAAGCGAGGCGGGCAGCCTCTCTCCTCCTATTTGGCCTTTCTTTCGGATGGGGCTTGCCATGCGATCCCGCTTTCGCGGGACCCGGTGGTCTCTTACACCGCCATTTCACCCTTACCCTTGCGGGCGGTATATTTTCTGTGGCGCTTTCCGTGACCCGACCCTTACGAATCGAATCCCCTCGCGTTACGAGGCATCCTCGCCCTTGAAAGCTCGGACTTTCCTCCCTATCCGGTTTTAGCCGAATAAAGCGGCCGCCCGGCCTGCTATTAAATTTTTTCCCTCTTCAGCAAGAGGAAAATTATCAGATAACCGGGATCAAATCAGAATTTGACCGCCGGTACTTCTTTCTCCGAATCGGGAACCTCGAAAAATGATTTCTTCTCGTAACCGAAAATCCCGGCGACAATATTCGACGGGAATACCCGAATGGTTGTATTAAATTCCCTGACAGCCTGATTATATCGGGTTCTCGCAACAGCTATCCGATTTTCGGTTCCGGCCAGTTCATCCTGGAGCTTTAAAAAACTCTCGTTGGCTTTGAGCTGAGGGTAATTTTCCGCGATAGCCAACAGACGTCCCAGGAAACCGCTTAACTCATTGGCGGCTCCTATCTTGCCAGGGACGGTCGCGGAGCCGGCCAGCTTCGCTCTGGCGTTGGCGATGTTCTCGAAAAGCTCTTTTTCATGCGTGGCGTACCCTTTGACTGTCTCCACCAGGTTGGGAATAAGATCGCTTCTTCGCTTGAGATGATTCTCTATTTCCGCCCAGGCATTATCAACAGATACGTCCATGCGAGCCAACGAGTTATATTTAGATATGAATGTGCCTGCCAGTATAACAGCCAATACTATCAGTATGATGATTATCCATCCGCCTTTTGATAAAGCCACAAATTCCCCCTTAGCTTACGAGGTTTATTCACAAAAGCCGATCCACTCGAACCAAGCCTGGTTTTACATCAGCCTGAATTATACCTAAACCTGATGTTTTTGTCAATCGTTCCTGAAAGAGAGACTGTCCGATTATTCAGAATCTTCCGAAAAAGCCTCGATTTCCCCTGTTTTAGTCGACTGATTTCGGATGATATTATAACGAGTAAGCCAGAATCAGTTCGAAACGCCGGCCGATTTATCGATGAGAATGTTGATATGGACGGCGGAAAACGTTATATTCGTCAGGCGAACGACAGCCGCTTTTGGCCTAAGTCATGGGCGGTAAATGATTTCTTTGGATTTTTCTGACCCGATCGGATAAAGGCAGGCTCTGTTTGAACTACAAAAACCCGCTCTGGAATACTCTTGAAAAAGAGGTACTACCGTTTGTTACCAAACCGGCCCGTTACGCCGGTAATGAGATAAATGCCATCAGCAAACCGCACGACGCTAGTTTGACAAAAATAGCTCTATGTTTCCCTGAAATGTACGAGATTGGAATGCCCTATCTGGGCATGAGAATCCTGTATCACCTGATCAACCGGAAATCCGATTGTTTAGCCGAACGGGCCTTTTTGGTCTGGCCGGATATGGAAGATCGTATGCGGCAAAAGCAGATTCCCCTGTTCTCCCTGGAATCATCCACACCGCTTAAGGAGTTCGATATTCTCGGTTTTCATTTGACCTACGAAATGACTTACGCCTCCGCTATAGCGATGCTCGAACTGGCCGGCATCCCCGCGCGCTCCGGGGAGCGATCCGAACATGATCCGATTATCCTTGCCGGAGGGCCGTCGGTGATGAACCCCGAACCGATTGCCGATTATATCGACGCGTTTTTTATCGGTGACGCCGAAGAGGATATATGCGGCATAATCGACTCCATCTCCGAATCGAAAAAAGCCGGATTATCCAAAAACCAGCTTCTTGAAAAGCTCGCGGTTATACAGGGAATTTATGTGCCGAGGTTTTACGAGCCGCTATACGGCCTCGACGGGCGATTCGAGTCATTGAAAAGGCTCAATCCCAACACGCCTGAAAAAATCAAGGTGAAATCGGTTGGAGAGCTTAAAGACGATTATTATCCGGAGAAACCGATGGTGCCTTATATAGAAACGAGCCAGGATCATCTGGCTATAGAGATAATGCGCGGCTGTGTTCGCGGATGCCGTTTCTGCCAGGCTGGTTTTCAGTACCGTCCACGCAGGCAAAGAGAGGTTGATTCGATAACCGGCCAGGTTTTCTCGTCGCTCAAAGAGACAGGCTATGACGATATAACCCTGCTTTCGCTGTCATCGACCGATTTCGATAATATCGATGAATTGCTGAACAGGATAATGCCGAGATTAATCGAGCAGAAGGTCGGACTGGGATTGCCGTCTTTGAGACCGGAAACCATTACGCCGTCTCTCATGGATACGCTCTCGGCCACCCGGAAATCGGGCCTGACCCTGGCGCCGGAAGCCGGGACCGAACGTCTGAGAAACGCGTTGGGAAAAAACATCACCGACGAACGGATATTCGAGGCGGTGCAGTCGGCAGTTGACGCCGGATGGCAGACTTTAAAACTATATTTCATGATCGGACTGCCGGGCGAAACCGAAGAGGATCTCGAGGGGATAATCGCTATTTTGAGAAAAGCGGCCTATATCGCCCGTCAGCGTGGAGGAAAATTCACAATCAATGTCACTATCTCCCCTTTCAATCCCAAGAGCCATACTCCCTGGCAGTGGGAGAAACAGGAAGGCAAAGAAGAAATCAAAAAGAAAATCGAAAAAATCAAGAAGAGACTCAACAAGCCAAATATAAACATCAAGTATCCTAATCTCGATGTGGCTATTCTGGAAAGCGTCCTGGGAAGAGGCGACAGGAGGCTGGGCGACGTTATCTACAAGGCCTATGAGCAGGGAGTCAGGCTGGACGGCTGGTCGGAATGGTTCGACATGGGCAAATGGAGCCAGGCTTTCACCGATAGCGGGATCGATATGGCTTTTTACCAGACCGCGCTCGACGAGAACAGCCCTCTCCCCTGGGATCATATAGATAAAGGCATCTCAAAGAAATTTTTGAAAAAGGACAACATGAAATCCAAAGAGGGGATTCCTCCGAGGACCACGTTCGATAACAGGAAAGCCCCTGATAAGACGCCCACAGCCGATCCGGGTTATGGCCGTCGAACAAAAAGGGTGGCCAAAGATCCGGCTTCCCCCAGGGGCACCTACAAGCTCAGGGTACGTTACACCCGCGGACCGGAGCTTCGTTTTCTATCTCATCTGGATATGATCAGGACGATATTCCGGAGTATCCGCAGAAGCGGAATTCCGGTGGCCTTCAGCGAGGGTTACAATCCTCATCTGAAAGTTTCTTTCGGCCCTCCTTTACCTTTAGGGTTTTCATCGGAGGCGGAGTATTTCGATCTGCAGCTTTCGCAGCCTTACCGCGAGGAGTTCATCAGAAACCTGAACGGCGCTTTTCCCGATCCTATGAAAATCACCGGACATAAGCATTACTTTTCCAATACAGCTTCTCTGGTGAAACAACTCAACCTGGCAAGCTACGAAATACCGTTTATCGACTGCGCGCCGTACAGCTCGAGTGTTATCAAAAGACTATTGGACGATAAGCAGGTGACCGTGATCAGGACCCGGAATGATAACATAAAAGAGGTCGAAGCCGGGGAATTTATCGAGGATTTAAGGCTCAAGGATGATTTCCTGGAAGCGGATATCAGCCAGACCCCTGACGGTCATATCAAGCCCGATGAGATCCTGATATTCGGTCTGGGCGTCAATCCCGAATCGGTCAAATCTCTGATGATTCATAGAAAAAACCAGTTCAATAAATTCGGCGGCCGTCAGATAGAACCTCTGGATCTGGTTTGAGCCGGGCGAAGAACAATTCCCGCGAACTTGCCTGGCGTACTCTGGTGGAATATGACCAAACCGGAGAAAATCCTGGGTTGATATTGAAAAGATTTATGCCTGCGGAAATGCCGGCCAGGGATTTATCGCTGGCCTGGGAATTGACATTGGGAACGGTGCGGTTTCGAAAAAGGCTCGATTTTATAATCAAGAGCTTTATCAAGGCTCCCCTGCGGAATCAAAAGCCGGGGATATTGGCGGCTTTGCGGCTGGGAATATATCAGCTTTCCGAGCTTTCCGGGGTGCCTGAATTTGCCGCGGTTGACGAGACTGTCAGCCTGACAGCCAAACAGTTTTCCAAACGAGAGGCGGGTTTTATCAACGCTGTGCTGCGATCTTATATTCGCGAGCCGAACAAGGTTGTTTTTCCCGACAGACACACCGACGCGGCCGGTTTTCTATCCAACTATTATTCATATCCGGATTGGCTGGTCAGACGCTGGCTTGGCAGGCTGGGACTGGAGGAAACCGAGGATCTTTTCAAGGCCATGAATCTAAGACCTAAGGCCAATTTCAAAATTTTAGAAAGCAAAATCGAAGTCAACGATTTGATAAAGAGACTGACTGCCGACGGGCTGGAGACTGAAAAGGGACGGTATCTGCCTGATTTTATTTCATCGCCCGGCGCTCAACCGATTATCAAATCAGGATCATTCGCCGACGGTCTTATAAATGTCCAGGATGAATCGCAGGGACTGGCTGCTCTACTTCTCGATCCGCCGCCGGGATCGACGGTTCTGGATCTTTGTTCCGCGCCCGGAGGCAAGAGTATCGCCCTGGCCGACAGGATAGGACCCGGCAGCCGGGTGGTATCGGTGGAGATCGACTCCGAGCGTATTAAGGAAATAGAAGAAAATATCTCCCGAACAGGTTTTAAAATCATTGAAATTATACGGCAGGATCTCCTACAATATGAACCGGGTGAGAAGTTCCGGTATATTCTTCTCGATGTGCCGTGCAGCGGGTTGGGGACGATATCGTCCAATCCGGATCTTCGCTGGGCGAAAAAGGAAAGTGATATTATCAATCTCTCGAGGATTCAATTGGAAATGCTGAAGAAAGCGTCGACCTGGCTGGCCGATGACGGAGTACTGATTTATTCCACCTGCACCACGGAACCGGATGAGATCGAGGAAGTTATCGCCGGATTTCTGAAGATTAATCCGGATTTTTGGTTGGAGGATGGAAACTCGCCGGTTCTTCGGCCGTTTAAGTCGAATACCGGCATTTATCGAAGCTGGCCGCACAAGCACGCAATCGGTGGAGCAGGCTTCGCGAGACTAAGGAATAAAACATGAATTTCAAACTGGATAGAGAAAATATCCTGGGATCGTCAATCGCGCTGGGAGTTTATATTGTCGGTATGGTGATCCTGGCCGCTCTGGTGGATTTTATCGTAATGCCGCTAATTGTGAAGGAGGGTTCCGAGACCAGAGTACCTGATGTGATCGATCTGTCGCTGCGAGCGGCGGAAGCACGACTGAACGACATGGGTTTGGGAGTTATTACCGGGGGCGAGGAATTCGACCCGGAAAGACCATTGGGAACAGTAATTAACCAAAGGCCTGAAGGCGGAGCTATTGTCAAGAAGGGACGCCGGGTGATTCTGACTACCAGCAAAGGATCGGCATCGGCCACGGTCCCGGTGTTAGAGGGATTTTCCTTGAGAGAAGCCCGTTTCCTTTTGGAGAAAGAGGGGTTGCGGCCAGGCGGAATCGTCTGGTTCACCGATCAGGAAAAACCCGACGGTGTGATATTGAGCTCGTCGCCTTCCGAGGGAACGGTGATGAGGCTAAACGCCGAGGTTCAGCTTATTGTCAACAGGGTGGAAACGGATAAGATGGTAACTGTTCCCAGTTTCGTCGGCATGGATCTGGAAACGGCGGTCATACTGGCCGAGGAAAATTTTCTTCTGATCGGAGAAGCGGGTTCCGAGGTAAACGAAAATCTCCTGCCGGAAACGGTCATTCGGCAATCGATACCTGTCGGTGACCTGGTCAAAAAATGGAGCGTGGTCGATCTGACCATCTCGATATTGGAATAGCCGATGAACCGGATAAAAATCGCTCCATCCATACTCTCAGCCGATATATTGCGTTTCGGAGACGAAATAAAAGCCATAGAGAAAGCGGGCGCCGATCTTATTCATGTGGATATCATGGACGGGCACTTCGTGCCGAATCTGACCTATGGCCCGGATATAGTCGCGGCGCTTAAAAAAATAACGACTCTCCCTCTCGACGTGCATCTGATGATAGATAATCCACAGGTATTCATCGAACGTTTTGTCAGGGCCGGGGCGGATAATATCACGGTTCATTGCGAGGTCAGCGCACCGGTAGCCCTGCTTTTCGAGATTGTCAAGAGCTTCAATATCGGATTCGGAGTCAGTATCAAGCCGGATACGCCGCTGGATTCGATCGGCGATTATCTCGATATGCTCGATATGCTGTTAGTGATGACAGTCTATCCCGGATTCGGGGGGCAATCGTTTATCGAAGCGACTGTGCCGACTATCAGGGAAGCAGCCCGGTTGAAAGAAGAGAACGGCTATAAATATGAGATCGAGGTTGACGGCGGCTTGAACGATCAGACAGTGAAAACCGCGGTCGGGGCCGGAGCGAGTGTGATAGTGGCGGGGAATTATATTTTCAAATCAGGCGATTATAAGGTTACTCATTCGAACCATATGGCCTAACTTGAGGAACGAATGACCTCGCTGAAACATCGGATTCATGTCATTGCGAGCGGTCCCGTCTAAAACGGGACGACGAAGCAATCTTATCTTTCTGTCATGTAAAATGGATTATAAAAAATATGAGTGACGTGGAAAACGCAGGATTGCTTCGTCCCGGTCGCTGACGCGCCGGCGCTCGCAATGACTTCCGCTACGATCTACGGAATCCCTCCCTGACGCGCGCTTCCAGGAATAGGTTCCCGGCGGCTCTCTTAGCAGCGCTTGAATGGTCAGGAAGTTCGCCTTAAGCGGATTGACGACTCCGGGATCACCCCATTTCCCCGTAAATTGTTGTTGCGTAAACGGAGAAAATCATTATTATAATAGCTTGACCTTTCCGGGCCAGGGGTGGAATATTACCATTTTCCGACCTTGAGACCGACCCGGAAGATCATGAGTGTTAAAGTATGTTTGAGCAGATAACCGACAAACTCGACGGAATTTTCAAGAAAGTCACCGGCCGTGGTTTCCTCTCCGAGAAGAATATCAAGGAGGCGACCCGCGAAATCCGCATGGCTCTTTTGGAGGCTGATGTTAACTACAAGGTAGTTAAGGGGTTCGTCGCCGACGTGGAAGCCGATGCTATCGGGCGGGAGGTGACCAAATCGATCACTCCTGGACAGTTATTGGTGAAGATAGTCCGTGACCGGATGGTCGATCTTTTGGGCGGTTCGCGCCAAGGTCTATCTGTGTCCGGTACGCCTCCGACGGTAATTCTGCTGGCCGGTCTGCAGGGATCCGGCAAGACAACATTGGCGGGAAAACTGGCCTTGTATCTGCGGAATAAGGGTCATTCTCCCCTATTGGCGGCGGCGGATATTCATCGTCCGGCTGCGAAGAAACAGCTTCAGATATTAGCTGAATCGCTAAATATTTCGTTTTTCGCATCGGATGATTCGGCGGCCGGGATAGCGTCAGGCTCTATTCGCCACGCTCGGGAGAAGATGCTTGATACGGTTATAATCGATACTGCCGGGCGGCTGCAGATAGACGACGAATTGATGAACGAACTTCAGGAAGTCAAGAAGGCATCCGCGCCCAATGAGATTTTGTTTGTGGCTGACGCCATGACCGGGCAGGAAGCGCTCAATGTAGCATCTGAATTTCACACCCGGGTCACTCTCACGGGCGGAGTCCTGACCAAGATGGACGGCGACGCCAGAGGCGGAGCGGCTATGTCGTTGAAGGCGGCATTGGGTATCCCGATCAAGTTCATCGGCACCGGGGAGAAATTATCGGATCTGGAGGAGTTTCATCCCGACCGGGTAGCCTCGCGGATTCTCGGCATGGGGGATATTGTCAGCCTGGTGGAAAAGGCGCAGGAAGCGGTCGACTTCGAAGCGGCCAGGAAGCTGGAGAAAAAGCTTTTAAAAGAGAGTTTCACGTTCGAGGATTTTCTATCGCAGCTTCATCAGCTAAAAAAGATGGGCCCGCTTAAGAACCTTTTGGATATGATTCCGGGTTTAAATAAACAGTTGAAGGGCGTGGAGGTCGACGATTCCGGGTTAGGCAGGATCGAGGCTATAATAAACAGTATGACCCGGAAAGAACGTCTGATGCCATCGCTAATAGACGGTTCCCGACGCAAGAGGATCGCCGATGGTTCGGGAACGAGCGTTCAGGAGGTCAACCAGTTATTGAAGCAGTTTCACGGGATGCAGAAGATGATAAAAAATGTTTCACGTATGGGAATGCCCAAAGGATTCCCGATATAAACGACTTCGGATAGATCCGAAGCGAGCAGGAGGATAAGTGGCAGCAATAATCAGGTTACGTCGGATGGGAGCCAAGAAGCGTCCATTCTACAGGTTTGTGGCGACCGATTCGCGCAACGCCCGCGACGGCCGTTTCATAGAGGTGCTTGGATTTTATCATCCGATAGAAAAACCGGCCAAGGTATCTCTGAACGAGGATAAGGTGTATTACTGGCTGGAGAACGGCGCTGAAGTTTCCGATACGGTATCTTCGCTCTTCAAGGAGATCGGCCTGTGGGATAAGTGGTCGACCAGGAAAGCGGGGGGCGATATTTCGGGTATGGAATTGAAATCCGTGATTACCGAGAGAATTAAGAAGAAAAAGGCGAAGAAGGCAGAGCAACAGAGCGCGTAAAGGACCTCGTATTCCACCTCAAGCAAGGAGGAGATTTTGAAGGAGTTCATCGAATTCATCGCGAGAGCGTTGGTTGATCATCCAGACTCGGTCAGTGTATCAGAAGTAGAGGGCGAAAAAACAACTGTTTACGAATTGCGGGTCTTTAACGAAGATCTCGGAAAAGTGATCGGACGCAAAGGACAGACCGCCAAAGCTATCAGAACAATAATTTCGGCGGTTTCAGCCAAGAAAGGAAAACGGGCTCTCCTGGAAATATTGGAATAACCCGGAAGTTTAGAGACTGGGAAGTCCAGGCCGCCGGCAATTTGATGAAAATCGCAGTGGCATACATCAGGGGGCTGCGCGGCTATAAAGGCGAACTGGCGGCAGTTCTCTATCGTCCGAGCTCGGAAAGTCTGAAACCCGGAGTCAAGGTCACCCTGCAAAAGGATGACCGCAGCGGGGAGTACGAAGTGGAAGAGATCAAGCTCCTCAAAAACCGGGTCGGAGTAAAACTCAAGGGAATCGAAGACGAGGAAGCGGCCTCGAGTTGGCGGGGCGGCGAGATTCTTTTGGAAAAGGAAAATCTCGCCCCATTAGACAAATCGGAGTTTTATCATTTCGAGATCGAGGGAGCGGAGGTTTTCGATACCGACGGGGAGTTGATCGGAACTGTGACATTTGTCGACAGCAACGCCGGGAACGATATCTTGAATGTGAGAACGGAAAAAGCTGAGATTATGATTCCATTCGTGAAGGCATTTGTCAAATCGATTGATATCGAGAGCAGGCGAATTGTGGTCGAGAAGATAGAGGATTTATTTTAAGCATGCGTATCGATATAATAACGATATTCCCCAATATGGTTGAGGCTCCGCTTTCCGAAAGCCTGATAGGCAGAGGACAAGCCGGTGAATTATTCGAGATCAAGACTCATGATCTTCGGAGCTTCACTTATGATAAACACAGCGTAGTGGACGATGTACCTTACGGGGGCGGTCCCGGTATGGTTATGAAACCGGAGCCGATATTGGAGGCGCTGGGGAAAATCGATCCGGAGAACCGGGCGCTTCGTTTGATCACCTCCGCCGCCGGAGAGGTATTCACCCAGAAAACCGCGATTGAATTCGCGGGGTATGAGCGGATCGTAATGGTATGCGGCCATTATAAGGGAGTCGACCAAAGGGTAGTCGAGATGGGCAATCTCCGGGAGATCTCCATAGGAGATTACATTCTGACCGGAGGAGAATACGCGGCGGTGGTAATAGCCGACGCTATATTGCGGCTTTTGCCCGGTACCATGAAAGATTTCGGATCGGCCGAAGAGGACTCTCATTATTCGGGGATAATCGGGCCGGCAGAGTATACCCGTCCGGAGGATTTTGGCGGTTGCAGGGTGCCGGAAGTATTGCTTTCCGGGCATCATGAGAAGATACGCAGATGGCGGCTGGGGAACGCCCTTCACCGCACCAGAAACAGGCGGCCGGATCTATTTAGTAACCGAACGCTGACAAAAGAAGAGAATGATATTTTGGATGAATATGAAACTGATTTGAAAAGGACGGAGACTGAGAAATGTCAAAAATAGAAGTTCTAGAGGGAAAGTACCTCAAAGACGATCTGCCTGAGTTCGGTCCGGGCGATACCCTCAAGGTCCATGTGAAAATCAAAGAGGGAGACAAAGAGCGAATTCAGATTTTCCAGGGGATTGTTATCTCGCGCAGAGGCGGAGGAATCGGAGCGTCGTTCACAGTACGCAAGGTTTCGGCCGGTATCGGCGTGGAACGCGTATTCCCGCTGCATTCTCCCAACGTGGAAAAGATACAGGTATTGAAAAAAGGGCGTGTTCGCCGTTCCAAGCTTTACTATCTTAGAGATGTCAAGGGGAAGAAGGCCAGAATAGCCGAGAAAAGGGATTCCTGATCGGACTTAAAAAGCTAAAATTAGGGCCCGGCCAATTTGCCGGGCCTTTTATTTGCGGGGTCGACGAGGCCGGGCGAGGTCCATTGGCCGGGCCGGTGGTAGCGGCCGCGGTAATACTCTGTGACGATTTCGATATATCCGGATTGGATGATTCCAAAAAGCTGTCGGTGGAAAAGCGAGAGGCTATGAACAAGCGAATTTTGGATTCAGCGAGCCGCTGGGGTATCGGAGTGATCGGTCCGGAGGTAGTCGACCGGATTAATATTCTGCAGGCCACGTTTCTGGCTATGAAGGAAGCGATTTTACGAATTGAAATTGAACCGGACATGGTAATGGTGGACGGTCGAATGGAGATTCCCGGACTTGGTTATCCTCAAAAAGCTGTGATCGGCGGGGACGGCAAAATTCCGGCCATCTCGGCCGCGTCTATACTGGCCAAGGTCCACAGAGACGAGATAATGGAGAAGTTGGATAGAGAGTACCCGGGATATGGGTTCCGCAGGCATAAAGGTTATCCCACCAGCGAGCATATAGCCAGCCTTGGCCGTCTGGGACCCTGCCCTGTTCACCGGAGAAGTTTCAGGCCGGTCTCCGAATTTTACAATAATTAGCCGGAGCCGGCGGATTTTGGAATCCAAAACGCGATTTTAATCATAAGAATCAAGATAGTTCAATAATGGCAAGGGATCTGACAAAAGGCTCGATTTACGGGCATATACTCGCTCTGGCTTTCCCCGCGGTACTTTCGATGTTCGCCATCGTAGCCAATAATTTCATAGATACCGCCCTGGTAGGTCATCTGGGAAACGCCGAGTTGGCGGCGGTGGGATCGGCTGGTTTCATCATCTGGATGATTTTCTCGTTGATGGATATTTTCTCGATCGGTACAGTGGCGATCATATCGAGAGATATCGGCGCGGGCCAGGGAGAAACGGCCGGCGAAAAGACCAGGAGTATATTCAGGTTCTCCATAATTTTCTCGTCGATATTGGCGGTTATAGGTTTTTCGTTCTCAGGGATTATCCTGCGGCTGTTGAATCTCGGGCCGGAAGTGGAATCGATGGCCACAGTTTATCTGAAGATCATATTTTTGGCGGTTCCCCCCATGTTTATCGGCGAAGTTATCTGGGCCACTTTCCGATCGGTTGGCGATACCAAGACTCCTATGATTATCATGGTCAGCACGGTTGTACTGAATATAATCCTGGATATCCTGCTGATATACGGGATATGGATTTTCCCCCGGCTGGAGACGGTCGGAGCGGCTGTGGCCACGGCTATCTCTCATATTTTGGGCACGGTACTGGGATTGTATTTTGTTAAGAAGGGACGGGTTCCCTACCGGATAATTCCCCGCAAACTATTTCCAATCGATTTTAGCGTTATAGGGAAAATGTTCAGGATAGGGGCTCCGGTATCGCTTTCGAGTATCAATTTTTCGCTGGTGTATCTGGCCATGACCAGAATAATGTCGGAATTCGGGACCTCGGCAATAGCCTCGATACCGGTGGGCAACAGGGCGGAATCTATATCCTATATGACCTGCTTTGGCTTTTATATGGCTATATCATCGATAGTCGGTCAGAACCTGGGGGCGAAATCACCGGAACGCGCGGCAAAAGCGGTTTGGACGAGCGCTGGTATTTTATCGATTGTAACAATAGCATTCAGCGCGATATTCTTTTTCCTCCCGGAACAAATAGCCTCGCTTTTCAGCAATGAAATCGATGTCATTAAGTACGGAGCAGATTATTTGAGGATCATGGCCGTATCCCAGATATTCATGGGGTTCGAATTCGCCTTCGGGGGAGCGTTCAGCGGCGCCGGCCATACGCTGCCCCCGACGATCGTTTCGATTCCGGGTACCTTGATTCGGATTCCTCTGGCTTATTATCTGGCGATCCCCCTGGGGCTGGGTCCGGCCGGTATATTCTGGGCTATCACTATTTCCACAGGGCTCAAGGGAATAGCCATCCTGATCTGGTTTAAATTCGGCAAATGGTATAAGAAATAGAGTCAGGAGCCGGCGCTATTTTTTGCATCGGCTTTATTCTCGATCAGCCAACCTATAAGCAGCGCGACTCCGACAAGGAACGGTATAAAGCCCATTGCTATTCCGCTCCACCCGCTCAATTCCTCAAAGACGACCATAAGCGGCAAGCCGATACCCACTGCCATCCAAACCAGGGCCGCTTTGAGACTGCGGAATTTCGACGGATATGCCGCGGGGAATACCGGCACCGGCTGCCCTTTCTCGATCGCCATTCTGATCAATTCGGTTTCCCGTCGTTTCTGGCTATTGCGGTAGATGAGTGAAATTATCATGATGGGGACCGCGATAAGACCGCTGAATACGAGGGCGACGATCAAAACGATGTTGAAATTGGGATCTGCTTGCCACATAATTCCTCCTTTTTTGGCTCTTAGACCTGGATAGTCATCATATTGTTTCAAAATACCTCGCATCTTTTGAAACAATTTTCACGTATTAGAAGTCAAAGGACCAACGATGAAACAGGAATCGATTTCACAGGCGTTATCCGGCACTTTCGCGAAGAGACCCGCGAGCGTTCGCTTCGAAGCAGTCAACGTAGTAGATTCGGACGACGCGATAATCGCGGCTGTCAGAGAAGGCGATACCGAATCGTTCGGAATATTAGTGCGGAAATACGAGGATTTTGTTTACACTCTGGTCTTCGGGATGATCAGGACGAACGAACCGGCCAGAGATATTTCCCAGGAAGTTTTCCTAAGAGCGTATAAGGGGATCCGTCGATTCGAACACAATTCCAGCTTCAAAACCTGGCTCTATCGTATAGCCTATAACACCACCTTGGCCCATATCTCCAGAGAGAAATCAAGGAGTAAGGCGCTTGAAGAAAATGTTCATGAGCCGAAAGACGATACCTATAAAAACAGATCATTGAAAATGACACTGGAAAAACTCATAGGTATGCTAAAACCGGATCTGCGCGCGGTTGTCATTCTTCATTATTACGATGATTTGAAATACGAGGAGATAGCCGAGGTTCTGGCCTGCCCGATCGGAACGGTCAAGATCAGGCTTTATAGAGCGAAATATGAGCTTAAAAGAATGTGGGATAAACATGCCGTATAGCTGCGCTGATATAATGCTGATGATGATTTCCGACTCTGAAGATCCAGCTATATCGAATGCGGTTGTATCGCATTTGGACTCATGCGCCGTATGCCGGACGCTGATCGAATTAGATCCGAAATTGGAAAGCGGGCTTAGGCTTTTATCACCGACTGGCGTGGCTGTAGATTTTACCGATCCGGTTATGGTCCGAATCCGCCGAACGGAAAAGAGTTCCGCGCCGGCTCAGCGTATGGAAAAGATAATTCGTTACGCGGCGGCGGCGGTATCTATACTCCCGATTGCGATGATTTTGGCCGGATGGGACGATTTCATAGCGGCGGTCTCGAAAATTAATTTCAGCCCTCTTTTATCCGACACGTCGAGGCTGATAAATAATTTGAATATCCCGGTGATCAATTTGACCAGGATAGGAACGTATCTCGGCGAGACGCCTCTGATTCCGATAGCGCTGACCGGGCTGACCGCGCTGATATGGGCGTTTTCGATAATGGAATTCGAGAAAACATCAAAATAAAAAAGGCCGCCGCTATCGATATGACAGCCTGGCAGCCTTCATTATTCTAACTGTTTGACTTATTTTCTGACAGCCTGTTTCATTATCTTTTTGAATTCCGGATTTTCGGATAGTTTTCCGATAGTCCATTCACCAGTGGTATCGACCGCCATGATATAGCTTAAGAGATCTCCCCTGGAAATCTCCATTTCGGCCATTCCTGAAAGATAAGCGGTGACAATATTTTCGTCGGCCAGAATAGAATCGGCCATTTCCGCCCTGGTGCTCTCGTCGCCGAGCATCTGCTTCAACAGGTAGCTTTTCATTTCCGGATCGGCCAGGATATTATCCAGAGCTTTCTGTTTGCTGCAGGCGGCGGTCAACATTCCCAGAAGCAGAACGGCGATCAAAAATAGTTTTTTCATTTTTCCTCCATCGTTTTTCTTAAAATAAGTATCTGATTGTCAATTTCATTCCCGGCCTCCTGTGAGAATACAGATCTATATGCCGGATTCGTTTTTTTCCTCGAAATTATCCAGGGCCGCCTTAAGAGCTTCCTCGGCCATAACCGAACAATGGACCTTGGCCGGCGGAAGACCTCCCAAAGCCTCGGCAACAGCTTCGTTGGAGATTTTCAAGGCTTCTTCGAGCGGCTGGCCTTTGAGCATTTCAGTCAGCATCGATGACGAGGCGATAGCGGCTCCGCATCCGAAAGTCTTGAATTTGGCGTCTACTATGACGCCGTTTTCAATCTTGAGATACAACCGCATCATATCGCCGCAGGTGGGATTGCCGACATCACCGACACAGGAGTAATCATCCATATCCCCCATATTGCGGGGATTGGCAAAATGATCCATGACGATCTCGGAATATGGAAAAGGATTATTCATCTTTATTGCCGCTTCCTTTCTTAAAATCGGCGTAACTGGGGGACATAGCCAGTAATTTTTCCACTACGTCCGGCAGAACCGAAAGCAGATAATCAATATCCTCATCATTATTATATCGTCCGAGGGAAAAAGTCAATGATCCCGCGCAAATATCCGAGGGTACCCCGACGGCCGAGAGAACGTGGGAGGCGGTAAGCCCGGACTCGTCCCTGGCCCTGAGGTTGGAGCTGCAAGCCGATCCCGATGAGGCCATAACACCTTTCATGGAAAGCAGCAAAAGCATCGATTCCCCTTCTATATGCTCCACCCAGAAAGATACGTGACCGGGCAGACGCTGCCTCTGATGCCCGGTAAAATGGATGAAAGGGATAGATTTTTCGAGTCCGGTTCGAAGCCTCTCCCCCATTCTGGAAAGTCTGGTTTGAAGAGCGGGAAGATCGTTTTTGGCGATTTTACAGGCGGCGGCCATCCCGGCGATTCCCGGAAGGTTCTCGGTGCCCGGCCTGATTCCATTTTCCTGATTGCCTCCCTGGAAAAGAGAACCGATGGCTATATGATCGGCGACATACAGCGCCCCGATTCCCATCGGTCCATAAAGATTATGCCCCGACAGAGTTAAAAGATCGATTTTGAGCCTGGCCAGATCGATTTCCATTAATCCTGCGGCGGAGGTACAATCGCAATGAAGCAGGGCGTTGTGCTCTGCGCATATTTTTGAGATCTTTTCGATATCCTGTATTGTGCCTATTTCCGGGTTAGCGGGAGAGATGGAAACCAGAGCAGGCGATGATTCGACCGATTTTTCCAGGGCGTC
>JAHEDG010000003.1:0-65565 GCA_024641335.1 Candidatus Zixiibacteriota bacterium | reverse complement strand
GATCGATCAGACCGGTGTTGTCGACATCGATAATATCCACCGTGACGCCGTTGGCGCGCAATCGGGACGCCTGGTTCAGGAGAGAAAAATGCTCGATAGAGGAGATGACCAGCTTGCGGCCGGAATTGACCTTCAGGAAACCGGACAGGGCCAGGTTGTTGGATTCGGTAGCCCCGGAGGTAAAGATAATTGAATTCGCGGAGCAACTGATAAAATCGGCGATATCCTGTCTGGCCCGATCCATGATCAGCCCCGCCCTGATACCGGCGGAGTGCACATGAGAAGACGGGTTGCCGTAACTGCCGCCGAGAACATCGTTGAGCGCGGCGATTACTTCCGGCGCGGGGAAGGTAGTATTGATATTATCGCAGTAAATAAATTTATCGTTTTTCACCTGTCACCACTCGAAAATCATCGGAGCGAATTCAGCGATCCGGCGGAATCGCGCGCCTAATTCATATATTGTTTTTTGCGGTGAAGTGATAAAGGCATTATCAATGGCCGGTATTGGGGGACGCGGTTTCAAACCGTTTACTCTTCCGTATCATCGAGAATATTTTCGGCCAGAGACAGGGCCACGCCGGAAAGCATAACTTCAACTCCGAACCTGGTGAAATCATCGGATATCAAACCGCGCTGGACATTGGTATATAACGAGCAGCCCGCTTCCCGTTCTACAACCAACCCGGAGATTTTGCCCGGTGATTCGGCGATGAAAGTTACTTCGCCGAGTTCCTCTGAAACAACATATCCGGAGCAGTTGTGGAGTTGTAGATGGCAGTTATGAGTATATACGACAACGAGGGCTCCTTCGGCGTTCTCACTTAGTTTGGCGGTAGGATATATTTCCAGCGAAAGTTGCCTTTTTTCCCTGGGTACCACCAGCTTGAATCTGAAATGATCCTGCAGATCGGTAATTTCGGGATTTCCGAGACAGGCCGCGATTTTTTCGAAATCCTCTTTGGCGAAAATCTGCTTAGCCATCGTTTTTGTCCGGCTCGGATCTATCGTCCTTTTTGGGCTGTTCTATTTTATTTTTTGTCGGCGCGTCGATATCGATCTCGGATTGAACGTCGCGTACGGATTTTTTGAACTCCCTGATACCCTTACCCAATCCCTGGGCAATCTCCGGAATACGTTTAGCCCCGAAGAGAATCAATACGATGACCAGGATCACGATCAGTTCGCCGCCGCCGGGCATGGCAATTAACGTAAATTCACTCATTTTTTGCCTCTTGGTCTAAATGTACCACCACTTGAAATATATTATAACCAATATGACCATCAAAACGGAAACAAAATTTATCTTTATCAGAAAGCCGAAAGCCAAAGAGACGCTATATAGATTGATATAAACAGGTTCCTGCATTTCATTGACAGTGAAACCCCGTTTGCCAATTCCTATTTCGAGATTATTTTGGAACAAGGTTTTGACCGCTCCATCGGGCAGATATTCTCCGATCAGCTGTCCTAAAAACCCTCCCAGGACGGTAGCCAGAACCAAAGCGACAATAATAAAAGTCAGTTCCCTGTTTTTCATTTTCCCCTCGTTAAGTCGTTGTTTCGCAAAGAGATTTGACTATGTTCAAACCGTCGGCCGAACCGAGAATCAGTTCGCAGGCCCTTTCCGGATGAGGCATCATGCCCATAACATTGCCTCGTTCGTTGATAATACCGGCGATCGAGTTGATAGAGCCGTTCGGGTTGGCCTGGGCGGTAACCACACCATCGGGATTAACATAGCGAAAAATTACCCTGCCGCTTAGTTCCAGTTCGGAGATGACGCCCGGATCGGCGTAATAATTTCCCTCTCCGTGTGCCACAGGCATTCTGAGCAACTGCCCGACCGAAGCTGCCGATGTGAACCTGGTATTATTGTTCTCGACTCTCAAGACCACTTCGCGGCAGACAAACCTTAGATTGGAGTTTTTCATCATGGCTCCGGGAAGAAGTCCTGATTCGAGCAGAATCTGGAATCCGTTGCAGATACCGATGACATACCCTCCGCCGTTAGCAAAATCAACCACTTTTTTCATGATCCTGGAAAAGCGGGCGATAGAGCCGGATCTAAGATAATCGCCGTAAGAAAATCCTCCGGGCAGAACAATGATATCGCTCGAATTGAGATTATCCGAGCCATGCCAGAGGTAATTAACCTCGACCCCTTCGATAAGCTTGAAGGCCTGGTAGGCGTCATAATCGCAGTTCGAACCGGGGAAAACGACGATACCGATTTTCATCTGGCGACCTCGATATCGAAACGTTCAATAACGGGATTGGCCAGCAGTTTGGCGGCGGCATCTGACGCTATTTCGCGGGCCCGGACATCCGATTCGGCATCGATCTCCAGGCTGAAAATCTTCCCTGTGCCTACTCTGGCTACGGAATCGAAACCGAGATCGGTCAGGGCCCGGCCAATAGTAACTCCCTGGGGATCGAGCACGCCTTCTTTGAGCGAAACAATTATCTTTGCCAGAAATTTCATATTTTATTCCTTATTTTCTATTTTCTTTTTCCTGCTTTCCGAGATCGCCGATTTTTCGCGGGGTCCTTTGCTGACGACGAAGAACATCATGACCATCATTTTAATCAATCCATACCCGATGTAAAGAAGCGCCAACGGGAACATGACCAGTGAAGCGTTTATCATCAAACCAACGCCGGCTATCAGCAAAAACAACACCTTAAAGCGGTTTCTTGGCCTGGAGAAATCGAATTTGGGCATGGACTCGAATTCAATAGTCGTAACCATAAGGACAGAGGTGGTCAATATCAGAATAATGAAATACCGTTCGAACCTGATATTTCCCCATACTTCCGTGGCGAACAGGATGAAGGAAAGGATGGTTACGGCGGCGGACGGCACCGGAAGCCCGAGGAAATTGGATTTGCCTTCGATAGAGGCGGTCATATTAAATCTGGCCAGCCTGAAACTGGCGGCCATTATATAGGCGAAAGCCAGAATCCATGACCAGTTGCCTTTGGTAATCAGGGAGAAATTAATGATAAGGACGGCCGGGGCTATTCCAAAGGAAACAATATCAGCCAAAGAATCGAGCTCAACTCCGAATCTGGAGGCGGACTTGGAAAACCTGGCCACCAGTCCATCGAGAAAATCGAAGAAAGCGGCCAGGATTATGAGCCAGACGGCCTCATTGATAATCCTGATCTTTTCGGGTCCGAAGATATTCTGGGCTCCGCCCCCGATGACAATGGCGGCAAAACCGCAGGCCAGGTTGCCCATAGTGAAAATACCCGGCAATATCCCCCTGATACTATCTTTCATAAGAGCCTTCCGAGGATGGTTTCGCCGGCCACCACTTTCTGCTTTAAAACAACATCGACAGCGGTACCTGAGGGCAAAAAGAGATCGACCCTGCTGCCAAACCTGATAAGCCCGACTCTGTCGCCGGCCTTGAGAGCCTGTCCGGGAACGGGGTTAAAAATGGTACGCCGGGCGATAGAACCTGTCACCTGGTGCATTCTGACAATCCCGGAATCGGTCTGGAACTCTATCTCGTTGCGCTGATTTTCCGTAAAGGCGTTCTCCCGGAAAGCCGAAAAGAATTTCCCTTGATGGAAGGTTACCGATTTTACGGTGCCGGATACCGGAGCCCTGTTGATGTGAACATTAAAGATCGAGAGGAAGATCGAAAGGGCGATGCCGTTATCGTAATTTTCTATTTTAATTATTCTGCCGTCCGCCGGGGCCAGCACCAGATTTTCGCCAGTGGGGATTTTTCTTTCCGGATCCCTGAAGAACAGCATAACCATCATGGCCAGGAAGAAGAAAAACGAGGCCAAATAGGCGTATTTCACGCTCATCATTCTTTGAAAGAGAATGAAGCATATCAACGCGATCGCCAGGAATGGCAATGGGAAATAGAAACCCTCTTTAGTCATTAATCGCAAGCCCTCTTAATTATTTCTCCGGCACGACCAGTATAGTAGGAAATATCAAATAGGGTGTCAATCTCTTTCGGGTTCAGGTATTTCATAACTTCGGAGGATGATTTCAAGAGATCTTTGAAATCGGATTTATTTTCCCAACTGCGCATGGCCAGAGTCTGGACAATTTTATAGGCCTCTTCCCTGCTGGGCATCTTATCGGTCAGGGCCAGAAGAACTCTCTGGGAATAGACCAATCCGCGGGTCAGCTTAAGGTTTTTCATCATGTTGTCTTCGTTGATCTCGAGATTTTTCAGTATGCCGATAAGTTTTTCCAGCATGTAGTGCAAGAGAGTAGTGGAATCGGGGATAATGACCCGTTCCACCGACGAATGGGTAATGTCCCTTTCGTGCCAGAGAGCCATATTCTCCATAGCGGCCATGGAGTTGGCTCTGAGGATACGAGCCAGGCCGGCCAGCCGCTCGCAGGTGATCGGATTTTTCTTATGAGGCATAGCGGAAGAGCCTTTTTGCCCTTTAGCGAAACCTTCCTCTAACTCGAGGATCTCGGTTCTTTGAAGATTGCGAATCTCGGTGGCGATTTTCTCAATAGTTCCGCCGATAATGGCCAATACCGAGAGATAGTAAGCATGCCTGTCTCTCTGGATAACCTGGGTCGAAACCGGCGCGGGAGCAAGCCCAAGCCTGGAGCAGACCAACTTTTCAATTTCAGGATCGATATTGGCGAAATTGCCGACCGCTCCAGAGAGTTTGCCTACCGCGATCCCTTCTATGGCCCGATCGAGCCTGCTCAATCCGCGGCTCATCTCGGAATACCAGAGGGCAAGTTTCAGACCGAAAACAGTCGGTTCGGCATGAACACCGTGGGTCCGCCCGATACAGGGAGTATCCTTGTACCGGAAAGCCATTTCGCGCAAAAGACCGGCGGCGGATTCCATTTTTGTTTTAATTTCGAGGCCCGCCTGTTTCATCAGGTAAGCCAGCGACGTATCGAGAATGTCGGAGGATGTCAGACCGACATGGATATACTTGGATTCCTCGCCGACATGCTCCGCGAGGCTGGTCAGGAATGCTATAACATCATGATTGACTTCAGCTTCGATCTGGTCGATCCTGGCCACATCGAATCCGGCCTTTTTCCTGATGGCATCGACTATGGAGGATGGCAGTTCTCCCCTTTCGGCTCTGGCCTGGCAGACGGCTATTTCAACTTTGAGCCAGACGGCGTATTTATTTTGGTCGGACCAGAGATCGGTCATTTGAGGTAACGAGTATCTCTCTATCATTATTTCTTAACCTTTGCCCAGTCATCCAGAAATTTTTTCAGACCAATATCGGTCAACGGATGATTCAGGAGTTTTTCTATGACGTTGAAGGGCATGGTGACGATATCAGCCCCCATGAGAGCGGCCTCGACCACATGCATGGAATGACGCACGGAGGCCACCAGGACCTCAGTTTCGAAGCCGAAATTGTCGTAGATGGTAATAATCTCTTCTATCAGCTGCATGCCGGAAGTCGAGATATCATCGAGCCTGCCAACGAACGGCGAGATAAATGTCGCACCCGCTTTGGCCGCGATCAAAGCCTGCGTGGAGGAAAAACAGAGGGTAACATTAACCTTAATTCCCTCGGAAGTGAGTTTTTTTATGGCTATGACGCCGTCCTTGATGATGGGGACTTTGATGACGATGTTATCAGCGATTTTGGCCAGGTCTTTCCCCTGTTTGAACATTCCGGCGGCATCGACCGCGGTTACCTCGGCGGATACCGGCCCATCGGTTATGCGGCAGATCTCGGCCAGCAGTTCCTTATAGGGCTTATTCTCCCTGGCGAGCAGGGTCGGATTGGTGGTGACTCCGTCGAGGACACCCATATCCTTAGCGGCCTGAATTTCCCCCGGATTTCCCGTGTCGATAAAGAATTTCATAAATTTATCCCTTCGTACTCGACTCCCGCCAGAAACAATCCGCAGGCGGGGGCGATGAATTTTGTTTTATCATCGAATTCATTTTTCAAAAGCGCCTCGAATTTCGCGGTTTCCATTTTCCCGTCGATCACCGCGACCATGGTCCCGACCAGGAGTCTGACCATATTGTGCAAGAACCTGTCGGCGGAAATATCGAATCTGAGAAATCCGCCGTACCTGGACCATGACGATCTTATTATAACACAATCGTTGCTGAATTTCCTTGATTTTACTTTGCAAAAATTACCGAAATGGCTCGATTTGTTCAGTATAGCCGCCAGATCGTTCAGACGGGAAAGCTCGAGTTTTCGTCCGATAACCCATGAGAAACCCCGGTTTACAGCTGTCAACCTCTCGGAAATCTGATAGCGGTAACTCCTGGCGATGGCCGATCGTCGAGAATCGAACTTCGGCGGAACTGTCGAGCAGCCGGTAACGACAATATCTTCGGGAAGCATCCGGTTCAGTTTGTGCATAATATCGCCTGTTTTAATCGGATTGGCGGTAGTGAAATTAGCGTATTGGGCCAGGGCGTGAACTCCGGCGTCGGTTCTGCCCGCCCCGGTAACAACCGGGTCTTCGCGGAGAAACTTCTGAAGGCATTTTTTCAATTCCCCCTGTACGGTTCTGCCCCTGGCCTGAATCTGCCAACCATCGAATTCGTCGCCTCGATATTCGAGGCGAAGGAGAATATTCCGTTTATTCAAAACCACCATCCGGCAAATATCATTCCGGCGGAGATAACCAGCAAAGCAAGTCCGGCAAGCGAAAGTTTCGCCGAAGGGAATACGGCCCGTTCATGTCTGGAGGAATACCCCTTGATTTCCATTGCCAGAGAGACCGATTCGGCCTTTTTGAAGGCGTTAACGAATATCGACGATAACAGGGCGGCAGCGAATCTGCCCCGTCGGAGCAAGCCTCCCTCAAAATCAATTCCTTTTGATCTGAGGGCCATAGCGGCGGTTTTCCCTTGTCGGGCCAGATCCGGCAGAAAACGGAAGGCCAGGGCCAATGATAGGGCCAATGATGAAACGGGTTTTCCGAATTTCCCCAGACTGCGGGCGAATTTTTCCATAGGCAGAACCAGTTCGGCCGGATTAACGGATAGGAGGATGATGAGAGCTGCCGGAACAAAAACCAGGATCTTCAGCCCATAAAAAAGCCCGAACCTGGCTCCCTCAGCGGTGGCGTTAAATATCCAAAGCGAGAAAATCGGCACTCCTGAATGGGAAAAGAGGTGGAGAACGAAAACAAAGGCGAAAATTGAAATGGAGAGAAACAGAGCCCTGGTTAAGCCGCGAAGCCGTCCGCCCCATAGGAGAAAAGCCGTTATTACCAGGAAAAGGACAGTTGACGGCAGAATAAATCCGGCACTCATAAAGGAAGCCATCCCGGCTGATATGGCGAAAACAAATTTGGTTGGAGAACCCGGTTTCAAATCAGCATCCTTGCGATAACCAGAACGAACAACCCGAATTAGTAAGCATATTAATAAATCCCGCGGCAATATTCAAGCGGGCATTCGATTCAGGGCGATTCCGTTCGACGAATATCGGCCTTGCGGCGGCCTCATGGAGACGATATCTTTCCGCATATGCCGAGAAACGACCCTCACTACAAGCGGAATTTCACTCTGGGAGTCTTGAACGGCACTTTTTTCATGGCGGCCCTGGCTTTTATAGCCGGTTCGACAGTTTTGCCGGTATTTCTCTCGAAGCTGACGGAATCGAAGATAGTTATCGGGGTAATATCGCATACCGAATGGTTCGGCTGGCTTTTCCCGCAGGTATTCGCGGCGGTATTTCTGACCCACCGGAGAAAGGTGCTCGGTTTTTACAACCGTCTGACCATACTCCGATTGACCCTGTTCGCGTCGGCGATCGCATCGATTTACGTTTTCCGGAATAACTATACTATGCTTCTGATCGCCTTTACCTCATTTTTCGCGGTATTTTCACTGTCATCGGGCATAGCCGGAGTGGCGTTCATGGAGGTAGTCGGGAAAACTATTCCGGTCAACAGCCGGGGAAGTTTTTTCGGGCTTAGGATGTTTTCGGGAGGGATATTAGCGATGATAGGCGGTCTGGCGATCAAAAAGATCATGTCGTCATACCCGTTCCCCTACGATTTCGCCTATATCTGTATTATCGCCTGGGTTTTGATGCTTTTGGGATTATCGATATTCGCGTTTTTGAAGGAACCGGAGCATAAGGACCCTCCGCCCAAAGAATCGGCCGGGATCCAGCTGAAGACGGCGTTGGGGATAATAAAGAATGACGCAAATTTCAAGATGCTGATCTATACGCGCGGCTGGGTCAATACGGCCTTTATGGCGACACCGTTTTATGTGATCTTCGCGATCGATAAATTGGGAGCGCCCGACTGGATGGCCGGAATATACCTGACCGTGCAGATGGTCGGATACCTTGGGGCCAACCTGCTTTGGGGATGGCTTTCGAACCATGTCTCCAACCGGCTGGTCATAATTCTATCTACTCTGCTTAAGGTACTGCCGCCGGCTATTGCTTTGGCCGGTTTTTTTGTTCAAGTCGGTCCTGAAATGTTTTCGGCCGTATTTTTTCTTTTGGGGATGGGAGAATCGGGAAGCGAAATGGGCTTTATGAATTATCTTCTGGAAATATCACCGGAACAAAGACGTCCGCTCTATATAGGGCTTCTGCATACGTTGATCGCGCCGACGATATTATTTTCAGGCGTGGGAGGATGGCTCAGCCAGCTGTTTACTCTCAAGTGGCTTTTCGCGACCGCCTTCGTTACTGTGTCTATCGCCCTGTTGATATCGCTGAAGCTTCGGGAGCCGAGGATCAGATCTGTCTGACGAATATCTCGGAGGCTATGGAGTCGTCAATAGCCACTTCGGTGGAGCCGAGTCTGAGCAGGTACGACGGTTTTTTCTGCATGAGCATAAATCTGCCGCCGGGAACAACTCCCAGATTGACCAGCCTGGCCAGTCTTTGGTGATGCGGAGTGGTTATGAAAACGATTTTGGCCTCCTTGCCGGCTGGAAATTCCACCAGGGGGATGACAATCGGGGAAACTTTGCGACGGACGCCCCGGCAACAATCGCCCGGAGGAATTCTCTTGCCGTGAGGGCAGGTCGGGGGATGCCCGAGTATGGCGCAGACCGATTCGGTGACGGCCGGATCGAGGACATGCTCGAATGAACAGCTGGTGGTATGCAGGCCGGATTCATCTAATTCCAGAATCTCGGAGAACAGCCTTTCGGCCAGGCGATGCCGTCGAACCAAAAGCTCGGCGGCGGTCTGTCCGCTGGAGGTCAGATCGAAAACCGAATTTCCCGATTTAATCATGCCGCGCTTGACCAAGGATTCCAGTTCGGATTCGTCAGGGGGATTGATCAGTTTCAAACTGTTCATATCGACCGGCAAACGACCGTCCTCACCCGCTTTATACAGGGCTTCGAGAAATTCATCTATGGTATGTTCTTTATGGTTTTCCATTTTTTTTACCTTGTTTGAACAGTCCCAGCAGAGAGTCCACTATCGACGATGAATTTACCCAGCCGTAGCTGCAATTGGGACAACAGATTTTGGAGCAATCCGAGTTTATAGGACATCCTTTGCAGGATACAGCCTGGGCGGAATCGAAGCGGTATCCGCATAGAGGGCAATTTACCACCATATTCCGATTCCTCTCAAAGTCAGGTTCAGAAGCCCTCCGACCAATATAGCGAACGGGATAATAAACAGAACCATCCCGAGCGCAGTTTTGAAGCCTCTCTCCTTTATGATGATAAAGAAATTGGCGATGCACGGCACGAACAGCGTTATGGTAGTCATGGCGACGATAGCGCCGATAGGATCGAGAACGCCGTCATCGAACATCATCTTGAACCCGGCTGCCCCATAATCTCTTCGCAGAAATCCGAGTATGAAAGCGTCCGCCGATTTTTCCGGAAGACCGAGAATACCGGAAGCGACAGGCGCGAATGCCCGCTCGACCAAAGCCAGAAGCTCGAGCTTATCGAGCAGGAAAAGAATCAGAGTACCAAGGACAAAAAGCGGAACGGCTTCCCGGAGATACCATTCCAGCCGCATGAGGGTTTTGACCACGACGTTTTCGATCCGGGGTAATCTCAAAGGCGGGATCTCGAGGATAAAATCGGATGATCTTCCGGGGATAATTTTGGACGAGATATAGCCGACCAGGAAGAGCACTCCGATAACCACGCCGATCCAGATAGTTACGGCCCAGGGAGAAATCGATCCCAGGATTCCCAGGGTAACTCCCAGCTGGGCCGAGCAGGGAACAGCCAGAGTCAAAAGGAAGGTGACCAGGAGTTTTTCTTTTTTGGTCGAGAGTATTCTGGTTGTCAGGACCGCCATAGTATCGCACCCCAGTCCGAGAATCATAGGCAGCACCGCGCGGCCGTTAAGCCCTATTTTTTTGAATACCCGATCCACCATGAATGCCAGCCTGGGGAGATATCCCGAATCCTCCAAAGCCCCGAAGGCCAGGAAGAATGTGGTCACAATGGGCAGGATCAAAGCCAGGGCGTAGGTAATAGCCATAGTGATAATACCATATTGGCCTACGAATAAATCCCTGATGAATTCCACGGGGATAAGATCGAATATCCCGGCGAAAAACGGGTTGAGTATTTTTCCGAAAAGGTTTTCTTCGAGAAGACCGACCAGGAATTGAGCGCCGAAAACTCCGACAAAATAGTAAAAACCGACAAGAGCCAGAAGCAAAAACGGGATACCGTAGATATGATGGATAGTCAGCTGTCCTATTTTCCGCAAAATCCGCTGGCCGGGAGATCCTTTGAATGTCACTATCTTATCGACAATGCTTTTTACCTGTTCGTTTCTCGCCTTGGCGATAATAAATCCGGGCGGTTCGGCCATAGTATTTCGAAGACGTGATTTAATATTTTCGATGCTCCGCAGATCGTTATCCGAAAGCTTCCGGGTTATCGATTCGGGCAAGCCGTTATCGCCGCTGATACAGGTCAGGGATATTCCCCGCGCGGATCCGGGTGAGTTATGAAGTATTTTTTCGATACCCGCGGCGGCTTCAGTGATTTGGGTACCGAACTCTATGGGGAGTTTCGGTACCGCGGCAGAATGCAATAAGCTTTTGAGCTGATCTATGCCCCTTTTTTGGGTGGCTATAGTCGAAATTACCGGTATTTCCAACATTTCTGACAGGCGTTCGATATCAATAACAGTACCGGCGCCGCGAGCTTCGTCGGCCATATTCAGGGCCACCACGGTTATCCTTTTCATTTCAGCCAGCTGTGAGAGCAACACCAGTCCGCGACGCAGATTTTTGGAATCGATGACGCAGATAACCGGTGAATCGGGGTAGGATAAAAGCAGATCGCGGGTTACGATCTCGTCCTCGGAAACCGGGGAAAGCGAATCGGCTCCGGGCGAATCGAAAATTCGGATTTTTTTATCCGCGAGTTTCATCCATCCTGAGGAGAAATCGACGGTTGTACCGGGATAATTGGAGACTTCGACATATCGGCCCGAAAGCGCTCCGAAAAGCGCCGATTTTCCCACGTTGGGATTGCCGACCAAAATGACCGGCGGGTGAATATCGATATTCCCTTTTTCTCTGATCGCAATTTTGCTCATAATGATTCTATCGGCATTGAGTGAAATTGACATTCATTATCATCATAATCTCAAAAAATTTTACCGGCACTTTTTACAGAAGCCGTAAACCTCGAAACGATGACCTTCGGGTTTGAATCCCAGTTTTACGGCGATCTGCTTGATTGATTTCTCCATGGTGGCGATAGTGAACTCCTCGGCTTTACCGCATTTGGTGCAGATCAGGTGCCCGTGCTGGCTTTTATCCAGGGCTCTTTCGAACCGGGCGCGGCCGTCGCCGAAATTGACCTCTCTGGCCAGGCCGCACTCTGTCAGAAGGCGTAAAGTTCTGTAGACGGTGGAGAAACCGATACGGGGATTTTCATCGCGAAGCATATTATGAAGTTCATCAGCGGCCAAATGTCTGCCGGCGGAAAGAAAGATATCGAGGATAATTCCTCGTTGCGATGTTTGCTTGAGTCCCTTATGTTTCAGGTAATCTGTCAGGATTTCTTGCTCTTTACGCATATGGTCTTTCCGGCTTTCCAGGTTTTATTCCTCTTACATATCTTATCGGAACAAAACGGGTGGATATTTCGTTTATTCCCCACTTACAACGGAATTCTACATCACTTAAGTTCCCTTATCCGACATTAAGCGGTTTCGATTCAGCGCTATTCGCTGAAACTGAATCTCATAATCAAACTAAATTCAATTATTAAAATTGTCAAGGGGTTTTCGTGCAAAATTTCACAAAGTATCGGGGTTTTCCTCAAGTCCCATAATTTCTTGCGATATAACGGCTTGTTATTGGTCCACGGGTCTAATCCATGGTTCTGTAGTTGGGGGCTTCCTTGATGATTTTAACATCATGGGGATGGCTTTCCCGGAGTCCGGCCCCGGTAATTTGAATGAATTTCGCGGTTTTCTTCAGTGTGGGCAGGTCTTTGGCGCCGCAGATACCCATTCCGGCTTTCAGGCCTCCGACCAACTGGTATATCGAATCCGCCAGAGGGCCTTTAAACGGAACCCTTCCGACGATGCCTTCGGGGACCAGTTTACCGGCTTCGTTATCCTGGAAATACCTATCGGCGGAACCTTTTCTCATGGATTCGATCGAGCCCATGCCGCGATAAACTTTGTATGATCGTCCTTCGAAGAGAATGGCCTCGCCTGGAGATTCTTCGGTACCTGCGAAAAGAGAGCCTATCATGACGGAATCGGCCCCTACGGCGAGGGCTTTGGCCACGTCGCCTGAGTATTTTACTCCGCCATCGGCGATGAGCGGGATATTTTTTTCTTCGCAGGCCTTGCGGCATTCCACAATGGCGGTAATCTGGGGCATACCGGCGCCTGTGACGACTCTGGTGGTGCAGATGGACCCTGGTCCCACCCCTACCTTAACCGCGTCGACACCGGCGGAGATAAGGTCCCTGGCGCCCTCGTAGGTAGCCACGTTACCTCCGATAAGTTCGAGATCGGGGAATTCTTTTTTCAAAGCTGCCACTGCCGAGAGCACGCCCTCAGAATGGCCATGAGACGAATCGACGGCGATAATATCGACGCCCGCTTTGATGAGTTCGGCGGTTCTTTCGATCATATCTTTGGAAACGCCGACGGCGGCTCCGACTCTCAATCGGCCGCGATCGTCCTGGCAGGACAGGGGATATTGAATACGTTTCATGATATCTTTGACCGTAATCATACCTTTGAGATTACCGCTGGAATCGACAATGAGGAGTTTTTCGATACGATGCATATGCAAAAGTTCCTTGGCCCTGTCCATAGTAGTGCCTTCGGGAACGGTGATAAGATTATCTTTGGTCATGACCTGTTCTATTGGCACGGACGGGTCCCGATGGAATCGCAGATCCCTGTTGGTCAGGATTCCGACCAGTTTGCCGTTTTTCGTTATGGGTATTCCTGAAATAGAGAATTTTTTCATAGTTTCCCAAGCCCTTTCTATTAAGGCATCGGGAGGCAGAGTCACAGGATCGACGATCATCCCGGATTCGGATCTTTTGACCAGATCCACTTCGGCGGCCTGTTCATCGATAGTCAGATTTTTATGAATAATTCCCAATCCTCCCTGGCGGGCGATGGCAATAGCCAGTGATGATTCGGTAACCGTATCCATAGCGGCGGAAATCAACGGTATATTGATATCGATATTTTTGGTCAGCCTGGCGCGAACATCCACCTGGCTTGGCAGCACCGACGATTTTGATGGGACGAGCAGGATATCGTCGAATGTAAGAGCAACTTTCATTGATTCCATAATAACACCTCGAATTAAGAACCAAAGAGGGTTTCCGGCAATCTTATTTGCGGGCAAACCGCCGACATTTTTCGGTTAATTATTATTTTCGTCTATCCAGATCAGAATTCGGCCGCAATTATCGCATGAGAATATTTTATCTCCCCGTCGTATTTCCTGGATTCTCTGCGGTGGAATCTGTTTGAAACATCCTCCGCATGCTTTTTTGCGGATCGGCACAACGACCAGCCCGCCCTTGCCCTTGCGGACTCTTTCGTAAGTTCCGATTATCTGCCTGTTGATATCTTTGGCCAGCCGAATTCTTTTGGCCATTCTATCGTCGATTTTGGCCTGGAGAGACAAGGATTGATCTTTAAGCATTTCCAGCTGTTGAGTATTGCCGGCCTTGATTTCCTTTAACTGTTCCTTAAGCTGTCCGGATTTTTCTTTGCATTCATCCATGGTAGCCATTAGCGCCAGGATTTTTTCTTCTTTATCTGAGATGGCCAGTTTTTTGGTGTCGATTTCGGTGGTCAGAGCGTCATATTCTTTATTGGTTTTAATGATTTTCATCTGTTTTTGGTAGCTTTCCAGCTGCTCTTTATCGGTTTCGATTTCGAGTTCGATCGATTTTTGTTCGCGGGCGCTTTCTAAGAGCAATTTATCATTTTCTTCGATATTGCTTTCGAGTTCGGATAATTCGTTTTCCAGTTTTTGGATCATTTCGGGCAGATAGATTCTCGATCGTTCCAGTTCTCCGAGCTGGTCGTCGAGTTCCTGCAGGTCCATAAGCAAAGCCAAATCATTTTGCAAATTATCCTCCTATCCGGAAATAAAAAATGCGCCTTACGCGGCGCACAACCATTCCCGAGCAATAATTTTCAATTTATCATCGGAAGCGACGAACGTCTGCCGCTTCCGGTAAAAAACAAACCTGGATATCATAATCAGACTATCTGATTTTTTGCTGCTCATATTTCCTTTTCAAATGGTGGGCAATACTGGACTCGAACCAGTGACCTTTCGGATGTGAACCGAACGCTCTAACCAGCTGAGCTAATCGCCCACTAACGTCAAAACTTATTGGGCCCACCAGGACTCGAACCTGGGACCCACTGATTATGAGTCAGTTGCTCTAACCAGCTGAGCTATGGGCCCAGTTATCTTAGCCTTATAACTTATTGTGGGGATTAGCAAATGTCAAGTATTTTTGATTATCAGTCGTGGTAATCCGCGAAGAAATTTGGTGGCAACAGCGAACCATGTATTTTTCAATAAGTTAGGGTTTGACCGAAAGATCCGCAGGCCATATCGGGGAAGCTATTTGGCGAATGTACCGAGTTAATTAAGGATAGATTCGAGCTTACGTTTGAGGAGGGTTCGGCCGCGGGAGAGTCTCGATCTGACCGTACCGAGTGGGCATCCGAGGTTAGCGGCGATATCCTGGTATGAAAGACCTCTCAGGTCCGACAGGATGACCATTTCTCTGTATTCAGACGGCAGGGAGTTGATTGCTTTTTTGACGTGATCGCTGACGAAGTAGCTGAGGAGCTTTTCATCGTCAACAGCCTCGACATCATCGACCTGGCGATTGGGATCGAGGTTTTCGGGGTAGATATCGTGTATGATTTCCTGGTGAACCGGGATCCGTTTAACCTTATTGTAATGGTTGATATAGGTATTGGTCATAATCCGCATCAACCAGGCGAGGCAATTGGTGCCGCGGGTGTAGAGATTGAATTTACTGTAAGCCCGCAGATATGTTTCCTGGACCAGATCCTCGCAATAGGCGGAATTTCCTGTAAGCATTCTGGCCATACTATAAAGATATTCAAGGTGAATTACTGCGGAGGTTTCGAATTCCGATTTTAGTCTTTCTCGTGAAAATCTGACCATCTGATCTACCTCTGGGTGAAAAATCAAGAAGCGCTGTTTAGAGCAACAGGGAATGTCGGGTAAAAATCGATTTCCCCCGGGACATTTCCAGCGGAGTGTCAGGCGATATCTGCTTATTTCTTTGTCAAATCCCCTTTTTTCTGATTGGAGCCGCCGTTATGGCGGCTCCAACCCAAGTAACTGAGGGGAGAGAAGCAAACTACACTTTGTAATTAAGCAATTAGCGTGCCATAAAACATGATTACCGTAAGACATTATTATTCAGCCTGTTAGTCGCAACAAAAGTCTCACGTTGGAACGGCGAATTTGTGACAAACAATAACAAAATACATTGGTAGACATAACAGGTTATTTAATATGAGCTTAGAATGGCCGGCATGTGTTATGAACTTCTACAAAAGTAGAAAATTATAACGCTTTGAGAACGATGATGGTTAGATCGTCGTGATTATCTCCATCAGCTCCGAACGAACCGACATCTTTTACTATATTATCAATGATATCTCGGGCCGGAAGTTTTCTGGATTCGAGGAGTATTTTGAGCAGTCTTTTTTCGCCGAATTCGATGCCATCGGAATTATTGGCTTCGGTGACTCCATCGGTATAGAAAATCATGGTATCCCCGGGGGCGAGGAATATGGACCGTTCTTCATAGGCAGATTCGGCGAAAATACCGAGAGCCAGGCCTCCTTCTTTGAGATATTCGACGCCGCCGGCTGATCTAATGATAATCGGAGGGTTGTGTCCGGCGTTGGAGAAGGTAAAGATCCTGTTTTTGGAATCGAGGACACCGTAGACGGCGGTGACGTATCTGTCTCGTTCGATTGATTCGAACAGGAGATTATTGACTTTTTGCAGGATAGCTCTGATAGCGAAGTTATTTCTGATTTCGGCTTTTAGGCTGGCTCTGAAAGCGGCCATAATCAACGAAGCGGGAATTCCTTTGCCGGCGACATCGCCGATAGCGATACCGAACTGGTTATCGACTATGGGAATGAAATCGTAGTAGTCTCCGCCTACTTCGGCCGATGGTATATTGACGCCGGCCAGATCGAATCCTGGTATGGACGGGCTCTCAGCGGGCAGAAAGGTCTGCTGAATTCTGCGGGCGATAGATAATTCGTCTTCGAGTTCTCTGGCGACCAGCCGCTCCTGGTGGAATCTGGCTCTTTCGATGGAAACAGCGGCCAGGCTGGCGAAGGCGTTCATAAGCTCGAGATCGTGTCTTGTATAGGCCTCGGATTTATCGCTTTCGATGTTAAAGACCCCGATAACGGATCCTTTGACTTTCAAAGGCACGGCCATTTCCGAGGCGGTTTGGGGTCTTAGGGCGATATAATCGCTATTGGTATCGACATCGGATACGATAATCCCCTGGCCGGTTTCGGCCACCCGTCCGCACACCCCCTGCCCTATTTTCAGGTGGATACGTTCATTGACGGTATCGGCCAGTCCGCGGGTTGAGATTTGATTTATGGTACCGTCCAGAGGATCGACCAGGTAGATGATAGCGATATCATATTCCATTACGCGGGCCAGGTTTTCCAGAATTTTATCGAGAAGATCTTCGAGTTCGAGAGAGCTGGAAAGGGCGATACCGACTTCATACAGAGATTTGGCTTCATCTGAAGCCCTGACCGCTTCTTCGAGAATCCAAGCGTTACGCAGGGTCAGGGCGATGCGCTCGGCGATGATTTCCAGCAGTTCCAGATCATCACTGGAGAATTTATTTTTTTCAGAGCTGTTAATGGCCTGTACGATTCCGAGAAATTCTCCTCCGGCGAAGAGGGGCACTCCGATAACGTTATCCGGGCAGATTCCGACATAGCCGCAGATAGCTTTGGAATAAGGATCTTCGGGGTCGATATCGTTGATTATCACCGGTTTTCTGGAAGCGGTATCCCAGCCTTTGATATTATGTTCATCTTTAAAAGGGAGAATATGGACTTTTTCAGGATCGGCGGATCCGGCGCAGCAGGAACGGACCGAATAATCATGAAGATCAGCCAGAAACAGGCAGGCAGCGTCGGCATCGAACCTTTTAATAATGAACCCGAGGGAATTTTTGACCACCATATCGACATCGAGATCCGCGCTCAAGACTCTGAAGGAATCGACCAGTAGATTTTCGCGATCGGTAAAGCCGATTTTGGTTTTGTAATTTTTTAATTGAGGATTATCCATTTTTCCTTTTCAGTCTGATTGACCATACCGTTGAACGTCCGTAGATGCCGAGAGGTTCGATATAGTATCGGATATCGGCTATTTTAGTAAAGGAGATTATTTGTAAGAATTACCTCTGGAAAACGGTCATTTTGACTTTATCTTCCCAGTTGTAATCCTTGACTTCATCCTGTTTTGAGGAATGAACCAGGACCAGATTACCGGTTTCCTCGAAATCGACAAAAATGAAATAGACGCCCCCTTCTATCCCGTGATACCACCATCTTTGCCAGGTACGGGATTCGATGGAGGAAGGGTATTTTTCGATTTCGGTAGGTTCGCCATAGAGGATATAGACTCTTCCCGGATCCGATTTCCAACCCTGGATGACGCCTTTATATTGGTCAAAATTATCGACCACGAATTTCAGCCGGCGATAGTGTTCGAGCTGGAGCTCGTTGACGGCGGTCGTGGGATCGGGGTCTCGTCCGGCCCAGAATTGTTTTTGAAAATTGGCTTTGCCATCGAGATTCAGGGAATCGTAGAGCCTTAATTCATCGATCGTAGCTATATAAGTGATATCATCGCGGAACTGTTGTGCTTCTTCCTTATTGGTAATACTGTTAGCCCGGGGGAATATTTTCAGGAGGGCCCTCATCATTTCTTCCTTCACTCTTTCCTGGGAGGCGATCACGGTGAAGACCTTTTCAGCCGATGAGGTTTGAGATCCATCTGTCAGATTGGCTCTGACGCGGTACATTCCTGCTTTTAAGGCGGCGATGGAGAAACCAGTAACAACGACGGCCGAATCACCCGGCTTGCGGTATTTTGAGGGCGGAATCGATTTAATCTCTTTGCCTTCGATATCGAGGATATCCAGAGAAACCGAATAGAGCGAGTCGCTATCCGGCGATATATCGAGATTATAAGCTTCGATGTACATGTAGATCACGTTGGAATTCTGGGAGAATCGACCGGATGGATTGGGCATTACCTTGTAGCCGTTTTTGGAGAACTTGCCTGGGTCGTCTTTGGTAATCTCGTAGGCCAGCATTGGCGAGGACAGCTGAAGATCGGTAGATTCAAAAGATATTATTTCCACTGGGAAGCTTCCGAATCCTGTCCGTGATCCGCTTTTGACCTCCAATTCGACGATGAAATTGCCCGGTGGAAAGAGATCGGCGAATATATCGGAAATCAGGTATCCGGAATCTTCGAGCTCGGCCAACAATGAGATTCGAGAGCCGGCAGTCCAGCTGAGAGTATCGATTTGAGCGCCGGATGTATCTTTCAGGGTAATCTTAAAATCGACCAGGGCAACATATCCCAGACTATCGGGGGAATATTTCAGCTGGCTGCGCTGGAGATTATAAAATATTTCCACATAAGACCTGGAGAGATCCTGAGGATAACGGAAGACACTATAATCGGCTTTGAAATAGAGCGGATCGGACAACCTGCTATCCTCCGCGAATGACACTGTGGAGCAAAGACCCATGAGAATAAAGACCAAAAGTTTTCTGATTGAACTTCGCATGTCACCTCGCCCTTCTTATATCGCCGTCATAAGGATATTGCAGTTCGAAATCGCCGTAGCCGTTTCTATCGATAAACAGGAAGCGTAATTCCCGTTCGTAATAATACCAGACCTGATACGGTTTGGTTTCCAGATCGAAGGGGTGCCTCTCGATTTCGTCGGGGGGGCCGTAAGTTACATAGACCATCCCCATATCGGTATTCCAGCCGTCCCGGCCGAAATGTCCGAAATTGAGATCGGCGTAACGCAGGCGGCGGTAGTATTCTTTCTGGGGTTCGTTTTCCGGTGTTTCTTTGGGGTAATCCTGTGAATCCCAGAATTCATTCCACTTGATGAGCCTCTGGTTTACTGGTGTATCGAGCAGTATTTTCATTTCGTCTCTGGAGGCGATATATTTAAGTTGTTCGACGGCTGTTTTGAAGTCGTTTTTTACTATGGATAGAGCCGACCATTCGATAATAAAATCATCCAGAGTCGAGATATTGAGCTTATGCCCCGGCGAGGTAACCCGCGCCGACAGTTTATATTCTCCGGGCATGAACTCCTCAACATTAAGTTTTTCGAGGCGATCGGTTACCGGTCCATCAGATACGAACATGGCGGTATCGGTATTCACGATTTTTCCGCTTTTGGATATTTCGTAGAACACCAGGTAATCTCCTTTGAATCCGGGCTGGTTGTATATCTGGTAAAAGACCTTTAATTCCGGTTCGCTGTAACCGTAAACTCGAGAGACGGACGGAATCAGAACCAGGCCGTCCTTTCCGAAGGGGGAATCGACGTCATAGGAAAGTGTCTCTCTGACGAATTCGATGCCGGAAAGGGATGGAGGCTTTTTTTTGAACTCTTTTAATTTCATATTCAATTTCTGTTTTTCCTGATCTCCGGAGAAGAGATCGATAAAATTCCCCTCGAGCCCATAATCGTCGGGCGGCAGAGAGAATTTGATGATATCGATAATGAAATCGTCTTCCCTTCGAGTAGCCTCATAAGTTTCAGCGAACAGCTCGCCGCTTTTCGATCCGCCGGTGATCTGTTTGCCTTTTTTATTAATAACTATATTGACTTCATAGGAGGCCATGAATTTTTCGCCCCGTTTTTCATAAGTCAGAGCGGTGGAATAGATTTTATAATAAACTTCAATAACAGTATTTTCGGCGGAAGTATCGCGGAAAGCGGTGAAATCGAAATAGACCGGTTTTCGCATGAGGTTATCGGTAAAGCCGGATTTATTCTGGGAGAAGGCCAGGGCCGGTAACGCCAGGAGAATTAAGGTTTTGAGCAGAAATTTAGTCAAGATATCCTCCGCGATTAATTTACGCCGAATTACAGCTCGATAGCAAGGGAAATTCGCCGGGCTATACGGTTTAACAACGGTTCGAACAGATTTGTTTCTGGGCTATTCATAGCGGAGACATTCGATAGGATCGAGCCCGGCGGCCCTTACAGCGGGATAGATACCGAAAACCAAGGCTACGGCTACAGAGAAGAAAAAGGCCAGACAAACCCAGGCAATAGAGACATCGGCCGGCAGAGGTGTTAAGGCTCCGATCAGCTGGCCGGCACCGATGCCGCAAAGGATACCCAGGATTCCACCGATTCCGGAAAGTGCCATAGCCTCGATCAGGAACTGCCAGAGGATGTTTTTCTTTTTCGCGCCGATGGCTTTGCGGATGCCTATTTCCCTGGTTCGTTCGGTAACAGAGACAAGCATTATATTCATCACTCCCACGCCTCCTACCATGAGACCGATGGAAGAGATCACCATCATAACCAGCCAGACGGCCTGAGTGATTTGTTCATATATTTCCAGCAAGTTTTCCTGGGTGAAAACCGCGAAATCATCGGCTTCGTTGTATTGCAGGCCTCGTCGTCTGCGCATGACCTCGGTCACCTGATCGATCGCCTCAGGCATCAGATCGGGCGAGATAGCTTTAAGAGCCAGCCAGAGTTCTTTCTCTTCCGGGTGGAGTTTTTTAAAGGTGCCATAGGGGATGGCCACGAAGCGGTTTTCGCCTCCTCCGGCGATGGTTTCCCGTTTGCCCATAACGCCAATCAGGGTGAATTTATCGCCATTGACCAGAATCTCCCTGCCGATCGGATCCTCGTTGGGGAAAAGGCTCTCGCCCACGTCAAAACCAACGACGGCCACCATATTTCGAAATTTGACGTCGGAATCGTTGATGAACCGTCCCTGTTCTACGAAGGCGTTATTAACAATTTCATAATCGGGCAGGGTACCGAAGAAGGACGGGTTTTTTATTTCCCGGTCTTTATATTTAGCGATGTTTCCGCCAGGATTGAAATAATAATTCTGCGGCGATGAGGCGACTATGGCCGGGCAGGCTTCGATTATGGCCTCGGAATCCTCGAATGTAATCCCTTTTCTATTGCGTTCCGACGCCGGTCGATTACCCATGACAATCCCCGGTTTGTTCTTGGCCACGTAGACGACATTGGATCCCAGGGATTCGATCTGTCTGGCCATGGAGTTATCGAAACCGGTAATAACCGAGACAACGGTTATAATGGTAAAGACACCAATCAGCACTCCCAGAACGGTAAGGAGAGATCTCATTTTATGAGCTCTGAAGGTACCGAAAGCCAGCTTGAGGCTTTCTTTTAATTCGTGGAGTGTCATGTTTTTTTAGAACAGTAAACGATGAAATAATTTAGCCATAGGGCCGCGATCACAGATCCCCAGAGGAAACCGGAAACCAGAGTTCCGGGTCCGTTGACAAGCTTAAACAGCGCCAGAATCGTAAAAACGGAATTAATTCCTGCCAGGATGATAGAGATTTTTCCGAATTTTCTCATTCGTACCTCAAAGCGTCAATAGGGCTAAGTCTGGCCGCCTTGACCGCGGGGAAAAGCCCGAAGAAAATACCCACGCCGGCGGCCACGCCGAAACCGACAAAAACAGCCCATAATTCGACATCAGCCGGCAATGGAGTAAAGCGGGCGATGGTCAGGGCGAAAATGATACCGATGGTAATACCGATCATTCCTCCTATACTGGAGAGGGTAACCGCTTCTACCAGGAATTGCCACATGATATCCCGCCGTCGGGCCCCAATAGCTTTTCTGATCCCTATTTCCCTGGTGCGTTCGGTCACCGAGACAAGCATGATATTCATGATGACTATGCCTCCGATGAGGAGAGAAACAGATGAGATAATGACCAGCACGAACCAGGCGCCGTTAGTCAAACCCTGATAGAGTTTCATGACGGATTCAGCGGTGGTGATATTGAAATCGTCTTTTTGGTCATATTTGACATCGCGGCGCGTCCTGAGGATCATCCGGGCCTGATCCTGAGCTTCTTCCATCAGGTTCATATCTCGGGCTTTGGCGTATATAGCCAGGCTCCGGCGCTTTCCGAAGTATTTGGAGTAAGTCTTAAGCGGTATGACCACCCAGTTATCCTGATTCATGCCGAGAAAGGAGCCTCGCGATTTGCCCACGCCGACGATTCGGAAATAATATTTTCCCAGCTTAATATCTTTTCCCAGCGGCATCCCGCTCTTGATCAAGTTGGAGGCGATATCGGGACCAACAATGCATACAGATGAACGACGATTGTCATCCGATTCGTTAAAAAGCCGTCCGTAATCAAGCTCCACGTCGGAGATATCGATAAAGTTGTAGGTAATTCCCTGCACCCAGATATCCTCGAGATAATCGGAGCCGTATTTGACTCTTCGGCTGGAGGCTTCCACGACGCCTCCCACATTCTCGCAAAGATCGCAGTATTTTTCGATCGCTTTCATATCCTGGAGAGTGATATTTTTTCGTTTGCGGGCTTCGAGCCATTCATCTTCGGAGGTGATGACTCCTTCCTTATCTATTATGAATGTATTGGAGCCCATGGAGTTGATTTTGGCGCTCATATAGTTGTTCATTCCGTTAATAACCGAAACCACGGCGATCACAGTGCTGACTCCAATAATCATACCAATAAGTGTAAGGAACGATCTGAGTTTGTTGGCCCAGATGGCCTGAAAGGCGATGGCTACACCTTCAATAAACCACATGCGGTCCTCGAGTTATGAAACCGTTTTTCGTTCGTCTTTTTCGACCTGGCCGTCGCGGATGAAGATCACTCTGTCGGCATAGTCGGCGATATCTCTTTCGTGTGTCACCACGATAATGGTGTTGCCTTCTTTATGGAGCTTTGAGAGAAGATCCATAATTTCGATACTGGTGGCCGTATCGAGATTTCCGGTCGGTTCGTCAGCCAGCAGAAGCGATGGGGAGTTGACCAGGGCTCTGGCGATAGCCACTCTTTGTCTCTGGCCGCCGGAAAGCTGATTGGGTTTATGGGTCATTCTGTCAGTGAGATCAACGAGACTCAGGGCATCTTTGGCCTTTTTCAATCTATCGTCGGATCTGGTACCGTTGTAGATAAGCGGCAATTCCACATTATGCAGAGCCGACGCTCTGGGGAGGAGATTGAAAGTCTGAAAAACGAAGCCGATTTCTTTATTCCGTATGTGAGCGAGTTCATCGTCGTTCATTCCCGAGACGTTACGACCGTTAAGGAGGTAATCACCCCTGCTGGGAGTATCGAGACATCCGATGAGATTCATTAAGGTAGATTTGCCAGAGCCGGAAGGGCCCATGATAGCGACATAATCTCCTTTTTTGATATGCAGAGTCACGCCTCTCAAGGCATGAACCTCTTCACTGCCCATCTGGTACGTTTTCCAAAGATCGTTGGTTTCTATCAGCATTAAATGTTCCCTCTCACAAGACCCTGCCTAATCGTTCGAAGTTGTCGATTTATTATCGGCATCGGGACCGAATTTCGGTTTTTCAGGGGTGATTTTCGATCCATGTTTTATGGTTCTGAGCTGTCTGTACGGCCCGGTAATCACGCTATCGCTTTCAGAAAGACCAGTGGAAATTTCGACGAATTGCTGATCCCTGATACCGGTGGAAACGGGAACGAATTTTGATTTTCCCTGGTCGACAATAAATATACCGTCGATTTCCTTTTTATCTTTATCCGGGATAATTTCGTTTTTGTTATCATTATCGGTGGAATCATTGTCGGCATGTTCTTCTCCGGTTCCTTCGGGTCTCATGACTACAGCTCCGGCGGGCACCTTAATTATATCGGCTTGATGATCGGTAGTAATATCAACTGACGCGGTCATGCCGGGTTTGATATTAGGGATTTTATCGACGATGAGTATTTTCACCAGGAAATTGGCGACCTGATCAGAGCCTCCCATAACGGAAACCTCGGCGGAATTTCCGACCTGGACCACATCACCTTTGAATAAAGTATCAGGAAAAGCGTCCAATGTGATGGCAACATCCTGACCGACGAATACGCTGGCGATATCGGTTTCATCGATTTCGGCCTCGATCTCGATAGCCGAGAGGTCGGAGATGGTCATGATAATAGTACCGGGGTTGTTCATGGTACCGATCACAACATTTTCCCCTTTTTCGGAGTTGAGCTTGGTAACGATACCGTCCATGGGGGATCGGATAGTGCATTTTTCCAGCTGATCGAGGGCCCGGTCAAGGCTGGCCTGGTAGATCTGGACCTGCGCAGCCGATTGGTCATAGACGCTTTGGGCCAGATCGAGCTGGGCTTGAGAGGAGAGCCCTTTTTGGAAAAGTTGTTTTTCTCTATCGAGATCGATTCGTGCTTTATTCCGGCTGGAGATAGCCGATTGGAGCGATCCCCTTGACTGGGCCACATCCATGCGGCGGGATCGATCGTCGATTTTGACCAGCAACTGGCCGTTTTTGGCCCGATCTCCCTCCTTGATCGGCAGTTCCTCAATTCTACCCATGACGTCGGCGGAGATATCCACATCGGCCTGTGCCCGGACCTTGCCGGTAGCAGTGACTATTGAAGTAATTTCTCCTTTACGAGCGAGTTCAACCGTGACTTTAATCCCCTGTTCACCGCTGGAGCGCAGGGCCAGCACAACAAATATCGCCAGTATAACCGCTCCGCCGCCAATCATGAGCCATTTTTTCTTCATTTCTATCCTCCAGCTTATCTACCAAGGGTTTTTTCGAGTCTCGCGGCCGCCAGATTATAATCGAAAAGAGCCTGCACCTGATTTGTCTGAGACTGTTTGTATGAGACTTCGGCGTCGAGTATTTCGAGTATGGTAGCGGCGCCGAGATTGTATTTTTCTTTGACCAGATTTAGGTCTTCTTTGGCGGCGGCAACAGATTCATCGGCCAGTTTTCGGGCTTCGCTGGAGCGATCGAGATCGAGGAAGGCCTGTTTTAACTCCAGGGCCACGCTGTTTTTGGCGTTTTTAAGATATTCATCTTTGGAATTCAGGTTTTTTCTGGCCGAGTTAAGATAAGCGTAATCCGAGACGCCATTGAAGATATTAAAGGATAACGAGGCGCTCATGTAATAACTGGCGTCGCTGCGTTTGGGGTCGGTAAGGCTGGAAAATTGATCGGGACTGGTAGAATGGGTTAATCTTAATGAAAGGGCCGGCAGAAATCTCGAATAGGCGATAAGTTTTTCGTCGGCGGCGGCGAAATAATCGAAGCGCGCCTTGCTGTATTCAGGATTGTTGGCGAGGGCTCTATTCAGCGCTTCGGGGAATTCCATATCGACCTGCCACTCGTGGAAACCGCTGTCTACTTCGAATTCCTGATTTACATCGATACCCATAGTATAGGCGAGATTGGCCCTGGCCAGTTTGTAAGCGTTGGATTTGCTGACCAGGTCGAGCCGATCGTTGCCGAACTGCACTTTGGCCTTGAGAACATCGGACATGGAGGCCGAGCCGAGATCGTATTTGCTCTGCACGACTCTGAGCCTCTCTTCTCCCCGTTTGACCGCCTCGGTGGAAACATCGAGGAGCATTTTGGTTTTGAGCAGTTCGAAAAAGCCGCTTTTGACCTCCAGAACGAGGCTGTTTCGCGACATGGCAAGGGAGCTGAAAGAGGAATTTCTCACATGCACGCTTTGCTTGATAGCGGCGTAGTTATAGAGTCCCAAACCGGAATAATTTTGCGAAAGAGAGAGAGCGCCCGAATAGGTGTTGTTTATCACTCCCCCTGATATCTGTCTGCCATCGATAGGGTCGGAGAAGGAATATCCGGCCCAGCTGCGGCTGGCGGATGTGGAGAGGGAGATCGAGGGCAAGAGATCACCCCAGGCGGAATAGACGTTTACTTTGGAGGCATCATAGGAATTCCGGGCCGCCAGGACGGTATAATTTTTCTCCAGGGCTATTTTCAGGCAATCGTCCAGGGTATAAGTCTGCGCCCGGGCCGATCCGCCGAAGATAAATACAATCAGGTTCAGTAAAACTGCGGGAAGCGCGCAACCTCGTTTCATGAAGCAACTCCTTTTAATCTACATACCGAAATTTTTTAAAAAACCGCTGAAAACCACGGAAATAATTATCCAGACAGCCCAGAGGACTCCTATCGATACAAAGGCTTTCTGTTTGCTAAATTTATAGATTATGCCGAATCCGGTGGCGAATACCGCCAAAAACCAGATGGTGAAGAAATCGAAACTGGAAAGAAGGGTGTGCAGTTTTCCGCCGATATGATCCGGCGATAAAATAAGCGCCGGAGATAAACTTATTTTGACGCTGCTTTTGGCTATAACCAGCGGTAATTTGATTATCATCCCGAGGGTCGATATCAGAGATGACCAGATAAATACTGAAAATACTTTTTTGAAAGTCGAATCGCCGCCGAGGAGGACAGTTCCGAGGAGGTAGAAAATTCCGGAGAGAATGAGAAAAACGACAGGAATCCCGATTGCCTGACCGCCGATCATTAGTGATTTTTGCAGCATTTGCTCATCTGTAAACTGCCGCTCGATGGTTTCGAGCTGCTCGGGAGAGATATCGGGGTTCGACCTGAAACTCTCAAGCTGGGTTTGCATAATCAGCGGAAAAGTAAATTGAGTAGAGATAATCGATAGCAGGATAATGATGAGCAGAGGGGCCAGCCAGGTCGGTTTACTATCCAGGGACTGGAATGTTTTCCCGGGATTGGCGAAGATATTCCCCAGTTTCCCCAAGAAACCGATTGCCGCGTTATTGTCTTCGGCGGCGAGGCTGTTTTGAATTTCATTCTCCATGATCACTCCTCCCATTCATCAGGTTTATTAACGTAAATTTTAAATAAATGTTTCAAATCATCGCTGTGCGCAAATACACAGTCGGAGATGAATTATTCAAAAATATTTACGGTTTTCCGATTCGGTAGAAAAGAGTCAGGCCCCAGCTGATCGAGTCGCCGCCTGGCAGCTTACCGTTATAAGCAGTATCGAGATTTAGAATGGAATATTTGCTATAGCCGATAAAGTTGGCCGAAAGGTAAAAAGTCCCCGCCAGATGATCACCGAGGTAGGTTCTAAGATCGAGATTGAGCAGATATCCCCACCCGGAGAAACCTTCATCAAAACGCTGGCCGGAGGAAGGGCCATAGAGCCTTTTGCCGCTAATATCGAAAAACGCAGGGCCCGCTCCGAGGGCCAACTCTGTCTTTTTATATTTCCACGGCACCACCCTTCCCTTGATAAAAAAAGTTGTTTTCTCGGCTTTATCCTCGATAACCACGTTGGAAATGACTCCGAGGTAAAAATCATGCGTCGAGTGCATAACACCGACTTCGAATCCGGCGGCATCGATGAAATCATAGCCCAAGCTTCCGATATAACCGAATCCGGAAGTCAGATCTTTATATGGTTTATCGCTCGGAGTATCGTGAAGAATTCCACCGCGAATAGAAAAACCGTTGTCCGCTCCGGCCGGAATAAAACAGCACATAAATAAAACCGTCGCCGCCAGTAAAGTATTTAATCGACGCATACGGATATCTTAGCTCAAGGGAGTAAAAAGAGCAAGGAGTTTAATAAAAAAAGGGCGGGAAAACCCGCCCTCGAAGGAGTCTTTTGATACTATTTGAACAACGGCGCTAAAACCAGGGAAACAATGGCCATCAGTTTTATCAGGATATTCATGGAAGGTCCTGAAGTATCCTTGAAAGGGTCGCCAATGGTATCGCCGACAACCGCCGCTTTATGAGCCGGGGATCCTTTGCCGCCATGAGCTCCGCCTTCGATATACTTTTTGGCGTTATCCCATGCTCCGCCACCGTTGGCCATCATGAGGGCCAGCATAACACCGGTAACAGTAGCTCCGGCGAGAAGCCCGCCAAGCGCTTCCTTACCCAGCACATATCCTACGAGAATAGGAGCTATCACCGCCAGCAGACCGGGAAGCACCATTTCCTTAATAGCGGAGGTGGCAGCGATGGCTACACACCGTTCAGAATCAGGTTTGGCGGTACCCTCCATCAACCCGGCGATCTCCTTGAACTGCCTGCGGACCTCATTAACCATGGCAAAAGCCGCTTTTCCGACGGCGGTCATAGTCATTGCCGCGACCAGGAACGGCAGAAGCCCTCCCAGGAAGAGGCCTATAACGACTCTGGAATCGACCAGATTGATACTTGAAAGATCGACAGCTGTGGTGTAAGCGGAGAACAGGGCCAACGCTGTCAGGGCGGCGGAACCGATGGCAAATCCTTTACCTATAGCGGCAGTGGTATTGCCGAGGGAATCGAGCCGGTCGGTAATTTTGCGAACTTCAGGACCGAGACCTGACATCTCGGAGATACCGCCGGCGTTATCGGCGATCGGGCCGTAAGCGTCAACCGACATGGTAACGCCTATTGTGGCCAGCATTCCTACAGCTGCGATACCTATTCCATAAAGGCCCATTCCCAAATCATGGGAATGATCGTAACCGAAATGGAAAGCGACATAGATGGCTATGCAGATAACCACTACCGGCAAAGCCACAGATTCCATTCCCACGGCCAGGCCGGTAATGACATTGGTCGCCGGGCCTGTTTCGGAAGCCTTGGCGATATCTCTGATAGGCTTGGCGGAGGTGTAATATTCTGTCAGCAGTCCGAGGGCTATTCCGGCGATAGAACCGGAAAGCACGGCCCAGAAAACTCCGATATCGACTTTAAGCCAGCCGGTCAGAAAATAGGTAGCGACCATCATGAGAAGAGCCCCTACATAGGTAACGATTCTCAAAGTGGCCGCGGGGTTCATTGAGGAGAATATTTTTACCGAAGCGATTCCGAGCATGGAAGCGATAATACCGGCTGAGACGATCATCAGGGGCAAAGCGACATACCCGATAAACGCCTGCCCCATGGAAGCGACGATAGTTATGCCGATAACTACGGAGGCGACAATCGATCCGACGTACGATTCGAAGAGATCGGCTCCCATTCCGGCCACATCGCCGACGTTGTCGCCGACGTTATCAGCGATAACCGCTGGATTTCTGGGGTCGTCTTCGGGGATACCGGCTTCGACTTTACCGACCAGATCGGCGCCGACATCGGCCGATTTGGTGTATATACCGCCGCCGACACGGGCGAATAAGGCTATCGAGGAAGCTCCCATAGAAAAGCCGGTGAGGGCCTGCAAGCCCGAAAGGTCGGCAGGATTATAGAATAAATAGAATAATATCCCGAGCCCCAGCAATCCCAGGGAGGCGACAGACATGCCCATAACCGCTCCGCCTGAGAAGGCATTTTGCAAAGCTTTAGCCTGTCCGGAGTTTCGAGCTGCTTCGGTTGTGCGAACATTGGCTTTGGTGGCGGCGTTCATACCGAAGAACCCGGCCAACATAGAGCATAAAGCTCCGCCTAAGAAGGCCACGCCGGAATAAATTCCTATTTTCCAGGCCAGGAGAAGGAATACTACCAGAATAAACGGCAGCAGTATTGAGTATTCCTTTTTTAGAAACACCATGGCGCCACGGTGAATAGTCTCGGCCAATTCGGTCATGACCTGATTGCCGGAAGGCTGTTTTTTGATCATGAAATATATCGCCAACGCAAAAATCAGTCCGACAGCGCCCAAACCAACCGCTAATAATCCGTAGTTCATCTACCTTCGTCTCCTTTTAACCTTTGATTAGCAAGTCACTTATCTAAATATTCATTGAGCGGTGAATATATGATTATCAGTGGTTCCAGTCAAGGATAAATTTACCGTGCATAGGGCATGACGGTAATCAGGGAACGACTTATATCCTAATTATGGCTGAAGAAAAAGGGCCGGTATAGAAACCGGCCCTGCTTAACCTCATAAGAAAAACAGAAGATAAGATAACGGTCCGCCAAAGATATCAGCGAAGTCTGAAACTGACTTTGTAAGCGATCCAGACAGCCACCGGGATTCCGTTGGCTACGGCTGGTTTCCAAACATTCAATCGGGCGGCTTTGATGGCCGCTTCCTCAAAACCGGCGTTGGTTTCGGAATTCTTGAAGATCACGGCATCAAGAACCTGTCCGTCTGTACCGATCAGAGCCTTGACCCAGACATCACCCTCGATGCCAGCTCTTCGAGCCAGCGGCGGATAGAGCGGCGTGGCCGAGACAACCTGAACCGGGGCGATATCGTACGGCACGAAATCCTCCGGCCCGGGCAGGATTTTGTCTATGATTTGATCGGCTGTTAGTTGATATCCGCCGTCACCGGGAAGGCCCGGCAGGTTCGGCGCCAGAGCAATAAGATTTTTCTGGTCGGGAAACGCGGAATTCTCGACGATCTCGGTATCGGGAACCGGCAGCGCCAAACCGATATTCACGGGTATAGTCTTATTCTCCCTCGAGTATTTGCCGGACGGCTTTTCTTTCGGTAGAGGCGGCGGGATAAATTTTACACGGTCATGATAATGCTTATCACCGGCGGCGATAATAACGGCTGCCGGGCTGACGCTGAAGATCATGGCCAGAATACCCGCCAGGGAGAGATGAAGCACAGCCGAGATACCAAACGCGATGATCATATATCTCGGGTATTTCTTCTTAAGCTCCGGGAGAGAGGATGACCTCATACTACCTCCTTTGATCGATGGATTCATATAGGTTACGTTTCAAAGGGCGCGTTTATTCCAAGAAAAATAAGCCCCGTTATCAAATCATAACGGGGCCCGGATAGATTGGCGCATATTTTGAGAGGGCGCTAATTTCTTAGTTTGAATTCCACTTTATAGGTAACCCAGACAGCGATGGGCTGACCATTGGCGATAGCCGGTTTCCATATGGTTTTTTTGGCGGCCTCAACAGCGGCCTCCTCGAATCCGGCGTTAGCTCCGGAATCCTTGACAATAATGACGTCACGGACCTTTCCCTCTTTATCCACAAGGGCGTTGACCCAGACCACTCCCTGGATACTGGCTCTTTGAGCCAGCGGCGGATAGACAGGCTGGACGGTCTCTATCTGCACGGGGGCTTCCTCGTAGGGTACGAATTGATCCGGCGCCGGCAGAAGTTCATTGAGAATGCCCTGTATATCGAGATCGGCGCCCAGGTCCTCAAGATCTTCTATGGGGGTCGATGGGGCCATTTCGGCCAATTCATCCTGAGTGGCTATCTCTGTTTCTTCGGGGGCTTCTTCGTCGGGAACCGCTTCGATGACACCTACGGTAGGACGAATTTGTTTTTCATCAATATGAACCCTGATCTCCTCTTTGGGTTTGGAAATCGAAGGGGGAATAATCAGATCGGCCTTGGAGAGAATAACTACCTGCGGAGCGCTGATCTGCTTATTGGCCTGAATAGTCATGATCAGGGCGATAGTCCCGATAATCAGCAGATGGGCGGCTCCGGCGATGCCGAATCCCAGAAGCATATTCTTCTGGTAAATTCTCTTCAGCTCGAGTGAGCCTAACAATACAGATCTGGCGCTCATTGCTCGACCGTCCCCCCTTCTTTGACAATACCCAGAACATACTCGTCCCAGGCGGTCATATCCTGCAGACTGAACCTGATGGAGAAGTCCTTCTGGCTCGGATCTCTCTTTTTGGCTTCGGCAATATCGGTGTTGATCCGCCGCTCCACGCTCTGGATTTCGTCGATGATATTTACCATCATGTGATATGAAGAGGCCTGATCCATCTTGAGAACCATAGTATATCCGGATATGGTACGGTTGCCTGTCTCGATCATTTCACCGAGTTTGGTGAAGCTTACCGGTTCGGGTTGTTTCATATTTTCGCCGATTTGGTAATACAAAGAATCGCTTTTATCAACGAACATAATCAGCAGTTTGGATGCGCCTATTTTCACATCGGAAGGAGGCGTGCCCGGTTCCGGTTTAGGGGGCAACGAGATTTCCATTCTTAAGGGTCTGGCGAAAACTGTAGTAACCATATAGAAAATCAGCAGCAGGAAGGCGATATCCACCATAGGGGTCATATCGATCCTGATATTAACCCTTCGTTTGGGTCTTCTGAGCCCTTTTTTAGCTCCTTTTTGCGGTCTTCCCGCGCCTAAATCTACGCCGGCCATTTAAATCACCTCACATCCTAACCGACCGGGTTTTCGGCGGCCGCACGGGCTTGCCGTTCTCTCTCGGTCATGAGAGAAAACTGGTTGATATTAAGATCCTGCAGGGTATCCATGATCTTCTTGACAGTACCGTACCGGCTTCCCTTGTCCGCTTTTACAATGAGCGGCGGGTTTCCGCCTTTTCGCAGGAACTTGGCTTGTACCTTAATAAATTCGCCATTCAGGGTTCTGGCGTCGACATCGACATAATCACGAATAACCGATGATCCTCCGGCCGGTACGGCTTCGCCGTTGATGATGGTATCATTTTCGGCGATATTGGTAATGATGTACTCGAGGAAGATCTCGTCGTTTTTATTGACAGTGATATTGATGATATCCGCGTCGGGGACATTGTACTCGGACGCAGACGCCGGTAGAACCACTTCGAATTTTTCAGGTGGTTTGAACGAGGTAGTGGTCATGTAGAAGATCAGAAGAAGAAAAGCTATATCGACCATAGGAGTCATATCAATAGCTATATTGATTCTCCTTTTCTTGCCGGCCATCTTATTTTCCTTCTTTATCTTTCAAAAGCTGAACGACCTCGTAGGACGCCTCGTCGATAGTGTAGTTGAAAGCGTCCACCTTATTAACAAAGAAGTTATAAGCAATAATCCCGATGATGGCGTTAGCCAGCCCTCCGGCTGTATTGACCAGCGCTTCGGAGATACCTTTAGCCAGCGCCTCGGCGTTGATAGCACCGGTGGCGGTGTCGCCTGTAGCGGCGAAGGCTCTGATCATACCGATAGTTGTTCCCAGAAGCCCGACCATAGTGGCGGTGGAAGCGATAGTTGAAAGGGCAATCAGGTTTCTCTCCAGCAGGGGAACCTCGAGGGCGTTAGCCTCCTCGATGGCTCTCTGCGTTTCGGTGATTTTTTTCTCGAAATTCATGGAACCGTCCTGCCGGACCACGTTGAATCTTTCGATACCGGCTCTTAGGATATTGGCGACGGTTCCCTTTTGCTTATCGCATGCGGCAATGGCTCCGTCAAAATCGTCGGAGTGCAGAGCGGTGATGACTTTTTTGAAGAAGGATTGAACCGAGGCGTTACCGGCCGCTCCGCGGTAAAGAGTAATAGCGCGTTCGATAATAAAGCCGACCAGCATAATAAGCATGGCGATCAGGGCGACGACCAGGGGTCCGCCCTGATACATGGTGTGCATCAGCGTGCCATCGGGCTGGGTTCTGAAGATACCGAACCAAATTCCGAATCCGACACCGAAAGCGACGACCATTAAAATCGTTACAAAAATTACCTGACGCAATTGACAAGCCTCCTCATTTTATTTTTGCACTTACTGACACTTTTTATCTCAACAGAATTTAATATAGCTCCACATCAGCCAGATTAGATGCCCCTTGATTGGGCGAAACCGATTGTCAGCCCGACGATATTCAGCCAGAAACCGAATCCTGTCAGGCTGAAGATCGCTCCTACATGGAGAGTATCACCGAGGTTCTTAATTCCCAGGGAGCCGAACGGATGGGCAGCGCCCACAGCCAAAATAGCAATCAACAGGATATAGAGCACGATGGGAACGTAATTGAATCGAGAGTATTTCTTTACAGTTTCCAAGTAATTATCTTCTCCGGCTTTATTAAGGAGCCCCAGGATATTGAGAATTCCGGCGGCGGGGCAGGCCAGCAAGATAAGTCCGAAAACGATCGCGGTCAATATCATAATCGGTCCGCCATAGGCCGCGTAACCGCCGATGATTGGAATATTCAGAAAAAACGAAATGGCCGATCCGGATATGGCTTTTCCATCGGGATCGATGGAATAGGCCGGGAGAAAGAAGGCGATGATAAGAATAAGGCCTCCCAACAAGGAAACGGCCTTATCGACAGGAGACATCAGGACCGCGTTAAGCAAGGAAGTGTCGCGATCGAGCAGGGAAAGCTCGGCGGCGGCTTTAACGTTATTAAGATATTTCTTTTTCTCATCCTCGGAAGCCCAGAACTCTTTGATTTCACCGGGATGAATTCCGAAGCCCATGTATTTTATGGTCGAATCGGGATCGGGTTTATTAATACCCATAATCTCCTCCGTCAATCTTGCCCCTGGAAATGGGTTTGCATCTCTTTTTGCATGGCTTCTTTGTTGCCGGGGTCTATGGCCAGCACTTTTTTATAATAGGTATTGGCGTCCTTGACCCGGCTGCAGAGTTCATAAGAAAGCCCTATATTCATCAGCACGTTAATATCTTTGGGATCGCATCTCTCGGCCAGCAGCAGGTAACGGGTAGCGTCATTGCATTTTTCCATGGACAGGTAGCTGATGCCCAGATCGGGATAAACGGCGCATTTCAGCGAATCGGCAATAACTTCTGCCTGGCTATTGAGAATATATTCGTAGTGTTTGATCGCCTGCGCGTAGACTTTGGAGAAAGTATAAATTTTGGCCAGCATGGAGCGCATCTGGATATCGTCGGGCTTGACGAGCAGAGCCTTTTCCAGAATCACGGCGGCATCCCGATAGGATTCGGTTTTCAAATAACAAAAGGCCAGGTTGCGCATGGAATTCACGCTGGTCGAATCGAGTTCTATTTTTTTGATGAAATAGGGTATGGCCCCTGCATAATTGGATTTGTAATAGAAAGCCAGGCCGGCATATTCATAGCCTGAAGAGAGAGTCGAATCATATCGCACCGATTTCTTGAAGGATGATACGGCGGAATCGAAGAAGGCCATATTTTTAGTGCCCAATTTAATTCCGACCTTTCCTTTTTCCAGCCAGTAGAGGGCGCTATCGGGGGCGCCGAACCGGGCTTCGTAGCGGGCATAGGAATCCCATGATTTTTCATATTGTTTCAGGTCGGAATAAATCGCTGCCAGGAAACCGTACGATTCGGCCGCGCTGGAATTGAAGCTGATGGCTTTTTCGAAGGCGGCCGCGGCTTCTTCGTTATTGCGCAGCCTTAGAAAAGCCCTGCCCAGCTTGAACCAGATATCGCCGCCGTTGGGAGCGATTTTGAGATAATTCTGATAGCAGAAAACTTCCTCGGACGGCTTATCGGATACCTCGTAAATTCTGGAAAGTTCCAGCCATGAGGTCGTGTCGTCGGGGAATTTCTCGAGTTGTTTTCGATATTCAGACATGGCATTTTCGAGGTCGCGGCTGTTGAAGTACGCACGGGCTTTCTTATAATGAATATCGGGAATAGATTTTTCGAAAGTTGAGTCGAGCTTTAAGGCTTCATCGAACTCGTTGATGGCGGTTCTATAAACTTTATTCCGATAATTCACTTCGGCCAGAGCCAGGTGATATTTGGCGGATTTCTTATCTTTGTTTATGGCTTTTCTGACATTGAGATCGCCTTCGGAATAGTTCCCCATTTCGGTCTGGGTGATACCGAGGCCATAATAAAATTCGCCTTTGAGCTTACCGGTATCTACTCCTCTCTGGAAAATCTCCAGCGCATTTTGGAAATCGCCGTTTTTGAAGGCGGACATACCCGCGCCGAAAAGAGCATCGGGATCTTTCTTTTTTCTATCCAGGGCTTTTTGATAAAATTGATAGGCTTGCTTATAGTCCGCGAGCCGGAAATAGAGTTCGCCGGCGAGAGAATTTAGTTTGAAATGATCGGGTTCGACAGACAAGGCGGAAGTAACGACTTGAAGAGCTTCCTGATATTTACCGTCCTTGATCATCGACTCGGCGTTTTTAGCGGCGTCATCGGCCGGACCAGCCAGAACAAGACCGGCAAACATAAGCAACGAAATCGTTATTAGTATTTCTCTTTTCAAAACCAGGCTTCCTCTCCTAACAAAAGATCCCGTAACAAATTAAACTTGAAAAATAAGAGTAATACGGTCAATGTCAAGTTTTTTTTGGGCATATTAATCCGCGTTTGCCCTTCTTTTCAGTCGTCTTAGAACCATACTCGCCCTGAACAGTCCGTATCCGAGAATTACCGCCCCCATGACGGTTCGCAACTTACCCTGTCCATAGACCTTATCCGGAAACAACAGGCCGGTGAGAAAGGCGGTTCCCAGAAAGATGATTATTAGAGCGATAATGAGGGACAACCATTTTTCCATAATTTTTCTCCAACGGACTCAAGTCATTAGCGAGTCTCATTAGTTTTATACGTCCGCCAGGTAATATTATTCCCATCTTTGGATTAAACCAGCTTTTTTTTCAATTTTAGAGAGGCGATCGACAGAACAACCAGCCCCCAAATCAGCAGAATCAGGGCTTCGTTCCAATGCTGTCGCAGCCCAGCGCCCCGGAGGAAAATCCCCCGGATGATATCGAGATAGTATCTCATTGGCAATAAATAAGTTATCAATTGAATTGGTTTGGGCATATTGCTGATGGGGAAAATAAAACCTGAAAGCAGAACATTGGGAATAAAAAAGACCTGATTGGCCCACATAGCCTGATCCGCGGTTTGTGACAATGCTGAGATCAGCAGGCCGGCGGCCAGGCAGGCCAGGATGAAGAAGAATGAGAGGAAGTATAGAAGCAAAACCGATCCTTCGAAACTAATCTTAAACCAGGCCAGGCCGAGCACAAGAACCAGAGTAATAATCAGGTACCCGATAAACATCGGCGGCAGGCTTTTACCGATTACCAGATCGAGAGCCTTAATCGGGGTGACGGCCAGCTGTTCGACAGTTCCGACCTCCCGTTCTCTGACAATGGCCAGGGCGGTCAGATTCATCAGCAAAAGCAAAGTGAGTATGGCCATGACTCCGGGAACCATGAAGTTGACTGATTTGAGCTCGGGATTGAACCAAACCCGCGGGCGGGCGGTCATAATTTCAGGAATGGTGATACCGTTTCTATCAAAATAATCGAACACAAGTTCTTTGGAATATTCTCCGGCTATTTGTTTTATGTAGGCCGAGACGATCGTGGCCAGATTCGAGTTAGTACCGTCAATATAGATACCGACGGCGGCAGTATCGCCCCGGGCCAGTTTTCTATCGAAATCGCGGGGGATAATCATGGCCACAACCGCCTGACGGGAATCCAGAATCGGGTTGATATCGTCGACCCCGTCGACATAAGCGGTGACGTTGAAATAACCGCCGGCGGTGAATCGTTCGACGAACCCGCGGCTTTCGGCGGTTCTGTTCAGGTCGCAAAGGGCCAGGCCGCTTTGTTTGACTTCGGTAGTGGCGACATAGCCGAAGATGATCAGCTGGATAACGGGGGCGATGAGCAGCATGCCGAAGGTTCGGCGGTCGCGGAGTAGCTGAATCATCTCTTTTTTGGCAATGAAATAGATCCGGGTAAACATCAGTCCAGCTTTTTCTTAAATTTGAGAGCGGCCATGGTAAGGAAAAACGCGGCGTTGGCGGTCAGGAACAAAGCCTGCGGCCAGAGCACGTCGACTCCCACTCCCTTCAGGAAAATCCCCCGGAGTATGACCAGAAAGTACCTGGCCGGAACGAAATAGGTGATAGCTTGTATGGGCCGGGGCATGCTCTCTATGGGAAAGATAAAACCGGAGAGCAGAATCGAGGGCAACAAACTAATAAGAACCGCGAACATCTGGGAACTTGAAACTGTCCTGGAGACTGTGGAGACAAACAGGCCGATGCCCAGGGCATTGGCCAGAAATAAAACGGTAAAAAAACCAAGATAGAGAAGATTTCCTCTGATCGGGACATTAAAAACGAAATAAGCTGCGGCCACGACCAGCATAACATCGGATAAGGAGATAACGATATAGGGTGTCATTTTGCCGAGAATATATTCCCATGGTTTGATCGGCGAGGCGACGATCTGCTCTATAGACCCGGTTTCTTTCTCTCTGACGATAGCCGAGGAGGTCAGGATAGCTCCCAGGAGCATCATTATTATGACGATGATTCCGGGCACAATGAAATGGGATGATTTGAGTTCGGGATTGTACCAGGTTCGAATTCTAAGATCGACCGAGGGGATTTTCAGATTTGAAGGCGGTTTGAAGATATCGCCGGTGTAGTCCGCGAAGACGGCGGCCTGATAGCCCATAGCCACGTTAGCGGTATTGGCGTCGGAACCGTTGACGAGAACTTGAATCTCCCCGCCGTTTTTAGCTATGATATGATCGGCGAAATCGGGAGGAATAACTATACCGAGGATTATCTTGTCGCCGATCAGCAGCCGATCCAGACTCTCGCGGGAATTCGCCGATTCGCGCAGGAGGAAATATCCCGACGATAAATACCGATCTATCAAATCTCTCGATTGAGCGCTGCGCGACTGATCGTAGAAGGCTACAGGCACATGCCTGATATCGAAAGTCACGCCGTATCCGTAGACGATCAGGAGCATGACCGGCAGGAAAACCACGAGAAAGAGAGAACGGGGATCCCGGACAATGGAAAGAGCTTCACGTTTGGCGATAGCCAGATACCTCATTTATCCCTCGTAATCCGATATTTGAGCGGGACGCAGCAAGGCGACGAAAACATCCTCCAGCGACGGCGGGATATGCCTTGCCGATTCGACGGGGATATTTTTTTCGCGCAGGAGCGACTCGACAGCCGAGAAATCATCGCCGATGAAATTGAGATGGATTTTGGTTCCGAACAAGGAGACCTCGCCGAAACCTCTTCGCTCGTTTCGGAGGAGGTTGAATGCTTTGAGCCATTCGGCGGCGATAATTTCGAAGATCCGGCCGCTCAGCTGAAGATTTTTCAGCGCCCGCGGGGTATCGAGCTTGATGAGAATACCTTTATCAATAAAGGCGATTCTATCGCAATGCTCGGCCTCGTCCATGTAATGGGTGGTGACGAAGACAGTGACGCCGGAGGCCGAAAGCGAGTAGATCAGCTCCCAGAAATCCCGTCTGGAAAGCGGATCGACTCCCGCGGTCGGTTCGTCGAGGAAGAGTATCGAGGGCTGATGCAGAATGGCGGCGCCCAGAGCCAGCCTTTGCTTGAACCCCTGGGGCAGATCTCCGGTCAGATCATGACGGCGGGATTCCAGACCGGACATTTCCAGGGCCCATTCCATGCGTTCCCGACGTTTAGCCGCGGGCATACCGTAAACCCCGCTGTAGAATTCCAGATTTTCGGCCGGGGTCAGATCGTTATAGAGAGAAAATTTCTGGGACATATAACCTGTTATCTTCTTGATCCTATCGTTTTCTCCACGTATGGAGTAACCGCCGACATAGCCGTCGCCGGATGTCTGTTCAATTATTCCGCAGAGCATTCTGATAGTTGTGGATTTACCGGCTCCGTTGGGGCCCAGGAACCCGAAGATCTCCCCTTTGCCGACATTGAAACTGATATTATCGACGGCCGTAAAATCACCGAATTTTCGGGTCAGGTTTTTTACCCAGACGGCGGGTTTATCATTACCGTCATTAATTGTCACCGGAGGTCTCCTGAATAAAGATATCCTCAAGACCCGGGTCGATCTTGAGCAGACTTAGAATTTGAATACCGGAGTTTTCGAGGAGAGATTTTATGCCGGCTGATTCGCTGCCATCATTAAGCGCAATGTGGAGCCGGTCACCGAAAAACATAACGCGGTTTTTGCCCAGATGATCCGAGACCAGACGCAAGGCCTGCCTGTTTTGATCGCAGACGGCCTCGAAGAGAAAGTATCTATAGGATGCTTTTAATTGATCGAGGGTACCGGAGATCACTGCCCGGCCGTTATGGATGAGCATAATTTCTCCGGCCCGTTCGGCCTCGTCCATGTATGGGGTGGAAACGACGATAGTAACTCCCTCGCCGAGAAGATCGTAGAGGATTTCCCAGAGTTCGCGGCGGGAAATAGGATCGACTCCAGTAGTAGGCTCGTCAAGGAGAAGTATATCGGGAGTATGAATCAAGGCGCAGCAGAGGGCGAGTTTCTGTTTCATCCCTCCGGAGAGTTTTCCGGCCTGCCGATCCCTGAAGGGGCCGAGCCTGGAGAATTCCATCAGCCGTTTTGTCCTCTTCTCCCTTTCACCGTAGGGTACTTGGAAAAGGGCGCCGAAGAAATCGATATTTTCGGCTACGGTGAGCGATGGATTCAACGAAAATCGCTGTGAGAGATAGCCTATATGTTCCTTGGCGCACTCGGGATCTTTGATAATATCCCGCCCCAGTATGCTGATTTCTCCATCATCGGGAGTGAGTATGCCGGCCAGGGTTCTAAGAAGAGTTGTTTTCCCGGCGCCGTCAGCGCCAACGAGGGCGAATATCATCCCTTTTTCTATATGGAGGTTTATTCCCTTGAGGGCATCCCGGGAGCCGAACCTCTTGACAAGATTCCGGACCTCAATCATCTCATGGCGCCGGCGGAATGGTGACGTCGCAAGGCATACCGGGCTTGAGGATACCGTTATGGCCGGAAGAACCGATGGTTATGCCGTAAACTGTTTTTATTCTTTCCTGTTTGGTCTGGATGTTTTTGGGAGTGAACTCGGCTTTATCGGAGATCCTGGTGACGACGCCATCGAATGTTTCGCCGGGATGCGAATCGATATTTATAAGAGCATTCTGTCCGAGCCGCACTTTGCCGAGTAATGTTTCCGGTAGATAAACTCTGATTTCGAGATTATCCAGGTCGGCTATGGTAATTATTTTCTGTCCCGGACTCAAGACCTCGCCCGGTTCGGCCAGCCTGGAGATAACGGTTCCTCCGGCGGGAGCGATGATAAACTCATTTTCGAAAACCGCGCGAAGATAATCGGCTCGGGAACGGGCGGCCTTAACGGAGCTGGAGGCGGCATCGATGGCGGCGTCCAGACCTCTGATTTTATCTTCGAGATCTTCTTTTTGTCCGGAGGTGGCGGCTCCCGTCGGTATCAGATTGATGACTTTGCCGAGATTCCTGCGGGCGGCTTCCTTTTCGACCACCATCGATCTTTGCTGGGCTTTGGCGGCTTCGATCTGATCGTCGGCCTGCCGGATCTGAGCAAGGATTTCGTCGTGGGACAGTTCGGCTACGGTATCGCCTAATGAAACCGATTGTCCCTCGTCGATCGAAATGGATTCTACTCTGCCGCCGGATTTGAAGGCCAGATCTATGGCCACGGCCTCGACTGTACCGGAAAGAACCGGCAATTGGCCGTTGTCTCCCCTATTGTTAAGGAGAAAAACAACGAGAATAACAATCAATATGATGAATATGGCTAACAGAACGAAAATTTTCCTCACCAATCACCGTCCTTTGCAAGCGGTACAAGATACGAAAGATCCGCGATAAGATTATTACGATTTGGCCGGTGTATCGTCAAGCTTATAAATAATACCCGGGATTGCGGATTTGACAACATCCGGTAATAATCGTATATATACCCCATGAAATCGTTTTATTTGTTAGCGGCTCTCCTGATTCTGGGATGTTCAACGGGGGATGAAAATAGTCCGAAGAAAATGGACTTTTTGGATTCCTTGAGGCCGTCATCAGAGATAGGGAGTCTGGAGCGGTTAACGGACGATGGTCGGGGCTTATACCCGATTTTCGCACCGGGCGACAGCCTGGTGTATTTCAACCGTCTTCTGGTGACCGACGCAGAGACGGCCGCGGGGATTACCGAAGAGGATCTGGTGGAGCCATACGGGATCGATATCGCTGACCGGGAGCTATACACTCTCTCGGGGGATTACAGATATCCGCGTCAGGCTCAAGCGCAGTACAACAGGGTACCGAAGCGGTACACAGAATATGTATCCATGGTAATAGCCTCGCCGGATTCATCTGTGGCGGCGTTTGAGACGACGGTGGATACCAGGTTCGACTGGCGTGCCATTTACCTGATAAAGGGTGATTCCATTATACAGCTGACTTTCGGCGACAAACCATGTTTTCTGGACAGGTTTTCGAACACGGGGCGTTATTTAACCGCTGTCTGCGGAACCGGTCCGACCTGGATCATGATATACGATACGTATACGGCGACCGGATATAAGATAGAGAAATCGGATGAGCCGATAGATTACATGACCTCGTTTTCCCCGGACGATAAGATGATGCTGTTCATCAGATCGAAGAAGGAATATTCCAATGATTACGATTACTTCGGGGATGTCTGGCTTTTCCGATTCGACGATTAGCGTATTTTTACGGCCGTTCCCGACACAGTGACCATCAGCATACCATCGCGAATAACCTCATAATCGAGATCCACTCCGACCACGGCTAATCCCCCCATGTCGTGAGCCTGATGGGTCATTTCCTCCATAGCAAGTTTTCTGGCCCGGCCCAGTTCCTTTTCATAAGCGGCTGAACGTCCTCCGACGATATCGGTAATAGAGGCAAAGAAATCGCGGAAGATATTAGCTCCCATGATGGCTTCGCCGGTGACAATACCGAGATAATCGGTTATGGTTTTTCCTTCGATACCAGGTGTTGTTGTTACGATCATACAAGAACCTCCCTGAAAAGATAATTTGGCGGTGGTTTTATAGGATATATGGCAGTGATTGGCAACCGGAAAATTCAGCCGGCTTATTCGGATTGGGCCAGGTCGATATAGAGGGGTCTTCTGAATCCGGCGAACCGCTTGCGATAGTAGTCCTCTTTCATGCTGGAAACGATAACGCCTTTGGACGACGAGGCATGGATGAAATTATTTTTGCCAATGTAGATACCGACGTGCGAGGGTTTATTGGAATCGATTACAAAGAAGATCAGATCGCCCGGTTTTCTATTTTTCGGCTCGATCCCGACGCTGGCAGTCAGCAGGCCTTTGGTGCTTCTGGGAAGCTTCATATTCAGATATCGCCTGTACATGGAGGTAACGTAACCGGAACAATCCCATCCCCGGCTGGTTTTCCCTCCGTACCTGTATGGCTCTCCGATATGGTTGGAGGCCCCGGCAATAAGCGTCCCGGCTTCTTTTTTGGAGAGGGGCTGTAGTTTGGAAAAATTATCCGCATTCCTGGCCGGACCGGAGCAGCCGACGGCCAGAATGAGCAGAACCGAACTGAAACTGATAGAAAGTCTCATATTAACTGTATCGGCCAAAGACAGGATTATTTTTAGGAAAAATCGGGATAGGCAAGATCGAAACGACGGCGATAATATATCCTGGAGGTTACAAAGAGGAACAGAAGCAAAGCGAAATACCACGGGAACAGGACAGAAGCACCCATAGATAGAAGCAAAACCGATACCCTGGCTGCGATAACTCCTGATTTGATATCGCGTTTTATGATCGAGTAGATATAGAATGGCATGCATATATTGCAAACTATGAGCAAAGGAATATCCCATAGGAGCAATGACAAGATCAAAGCGATCATCAGCGACAGAGTCATGAGGATAATGGTGATATCGGCGCCGAGCGCAACCGCCGGAGTTTTCTTGCCGGAGACCGTGTCCCCCCTGATATCGGGCAAAGTCGTTCCCAGGAAAACGGCGATAACGGCAAATACATATGGGACCGACTGGAAAAGAGCATCAGCGATAAGCCCTCCCGCTCCCACGAAACCGTGGGCGAAGGTCAGTGAGCCGTGACCTAAGCCGTTGAGTATCGGTCCGGCGATCGGGTGGTTTTTACCATAAAACGGCCTGCCAGAATATAAATAACCCAAAATGATACCGCCAATGCCGATTATACCCAGCTCGGTTTTGAGGCAGAAAGAGCCGGCAACGGCGGCGACAGCCATAAAGGCCGCTGAAAGTACGGCCATACGTTTGGAAATCAGACCGCGGGGCAGAAAGAAGAGCTTGTTGTTTTCGCGATCCGAATCGATATCGGCGATCTGGTTTACAATATAGGCCCATGAGGCTTGAGCCGAGGATATCAACAGCAGATAAACAATAAGCCAGGAAGATTCCGGTTTGACCTGGCATCGGGCATAGCCGAGGAGTACGATGGTCCAGACCGGCGGATGCAGTACCGGCCTTAAGAAAAAAATCCAATCGATGAAGCTCTTTTCGACGGGTATACTTATATCATCGAATAGAGTTTCCATCGGGCTCACCTCCAACAGACCGGATGATCAGTTATCCAATAAGATGTTATATAGAATAAAGAGGGTAATCAGCCAAGCAATTTAAGAGTGAAATAGACCGCCGGCAGGGCAAACAGCAATGAATCGAAACGATCGAGAACACCACCATGACCCGGAATCAGATTGGAGGAATCCTTGACGCGGCAATCTCTTTTGATCGCGGATTCGACCAGATCTCCGATCTGTCCGAACATGGTAGCCACGAGCGAAGCTATAAAAAGAATGAGGAGACTCCACTCATCTTTTAAATACGGAAAAGCGAGGTATGCCGAGATCATTCCGCCGGGGAAAGCGGCGATAAATCCGACCCAGGTTTTGCCGGGCGAAATAGCCGGGGCCATCTTACGGCGTCCCAACCAGGAGCCGAAAGCGTAAGCAAAAGTATCGGCGATCCAGGTATTGACGAAGATGAAAATCAGAATGATCCAGCCGACCGGGGAATAATCTCTATGAAGCGGGATAGCGAATGAGATGAAAAAACCGGGATAAATCGCGGTGAAAAGAACCAGAGATAAGCGGGAGGTGTAATTTTCAATTCCGGTTTTCAGAAGCATAAGAAAGGAAGTTATAAAAAACATAATAAATAAGATGAAAAACCCGGTCTCGACGAAAGATAGGAATTGAAACATGGAAACCAGTCCGACTGTCAGGATGGTGGCCAGCCGTTTATTAATCTCTATTTGTTTGGAGAGCAGCATGGCGGCCAATTCCCAGGTCCCCAGGAGGGCCACCAAAAGGCAGAAGGCATATAAGAAAAAACCGCCTTTATAAGCTACCAATACAAGAGCGGGAATACCTACGGCGGCGACAATTAATCGTCTGGCGAGATTGCCGTTCATGCTTTGGGCGACGAAACCATGCCGAATCGCCTTTCGCGACTCTGATAATCTATAATGGCCCGCAGAAAATCATCTTCGGAGAAATCGGGCCAGAGAACATCGATAACGTAAAGCTCGGTATAAGCAGTCTGCCAGAGCAGAAAATTAGAGATTCTCATCTCCCCCGACGTTCTTATAAGCAGATCGGGATCCGGCAGGTTGTCGGTTTGCAGGTAGCCGGCGAAAACGGTATCATCAATAACTGCCGGATCCAGTTTGCCATCGACGGCATCGCGGGCGATGTTTCTGACGGCTTGAATTATCTCGGTTCTGCCGGAATAATTGAGAGCGAGGTTGAGAACCAGTCCGGTGTTTTCGGTAGTGCGCCTGATAGCGTCGAGCAGAACGTCTCTGCGCGACGGGGGCAGGCTGTCGATATCTCCTGTAGCTATCAGGCGGACATTGTTTTCCAAAAGCTCATTGAGCTCCCGTTTGGTTGTTTCCTCCAGGAGCTTCATTATGGCGGAAACCTCGCTTTTGGGACGTTTCCAATTTTCGGTGGAGAAGGTGAAGAGGGTAAGGTATTTGAGTTTGATATCTCCGGCGAGCCGCACTATTTTCTTTACGGTTTTAACTCCGGCTCTGTGGCCGGCTGTTCTGGGCAAGCCTCTTTTTTTGGCCCATCTGCCATTGCCGTCCATGATGATGGCGATATGCTCCGGCATAACCTCCGCGGAGAGGACCGCATCTTTCAAATTCATGGGCGACATGGCATAAACCGCAAATCAGACTTCCATAACCTCGGCTTCTTTGGCCGTCATCATTTCATCGATTCTGACAATATGACCGTCGGTAATATCCTGGATATGCTTCTGTCCCTGGTGGAGCTCATCTTCGGTAATCGCGGATTCTTTTTCGGCTTTTTTCAGGGATTCGATACCGTCGCGCCTGATATTTCGGATGGAAATTTTACCGTCCTCGCCGAATTTTTTCACCAGTTTGACCAGATCTCTGCGTCTTTCCTCGTTTAAAGCCGGGATAGGCAGCCTGACGATATTTCCCTCGGTGACGGGATTCAATCCCAGGTCGGCTTTTTGAATGGCTTTAACTATTTCGGGAATAACGTTTTTCTCCCAGGGCTGAACGACCAGCAATTTGGGATCGGGCGCGGATACGGAGGCGACCTGTTTCAGAGGCGTGGGCGTTCCGTAATAATCGACCTTAATGCCGTCGAGAATTGTCGTAGTCGCCTTGCCTGTACGGATACCAGCGAGTTCTCTGCTGAGAGCTTCGATGGCCTTATCCATTTTCTGTTCGGTTTCGCGATAAATCTCTTTTAGCATAACATCCCCGCTTAAGAAACGAGTGTTCCGATTTTGTCTCCCAATATTATACGCTTCAGATTGCCTTTATCGTACAGATTGAAGACGAGAATTGGAATTTTGTTATCCATGCACAAGGAGATGGCGGTAGCGTCCATGACCTTAAGACCTTTATTGAGCACGTCGAGATAGGTGACTTTTTCATACTTCACTGCGGCGTTGTTGGTCACGGGATCGCTGTCGTAGATACCATCGACTTTAGTTCCCTTGAGTATGATTTCGGCGTTGATTTCGCTGGCTCTTAACGAGGCGGCTGTATCGGTGGTGAAGTAGGGATTACCGGTACCTCCGGCGAAAATGACAATTCTGCCTTTTTCCAGATGGCGAAGCGCGCGCCGTCTGATAAAAGCTTCGGCGATCTCGGCCATTTCGATAGCTGACATTACCCTGGTGTATTTGCCTCGTTTTTCGAGATACTCCTGCAACGCCAGGGAGTTAATGACTGTGGCCAGCATACCCATGTAATCGGCGCTGACCCTGTCCATACCGCCCGCGGCGGCCTGCAATCCTCGGAAGATATTGCCTCCGCCGATGACAATGCCGACTTCAACGCCCAGGTCGGCAATTTCGACCACCTGGCTGGCTATAGCCTCGAGGGTCTCGTCGTCGAGAGCTCCCCCGGTTTTATCCCCCATGAGGACTTCACCGGAGAGCTTCAAGAGGATTCTCTTGAATTTTATATTCGGTTTTTTATCCCCATCGGGAGAAATGGCTTTCGGGGAAGGGCTCAATTATTCCCCCAGTCTGAAACGAACGAACCTTTTTATGAGTATATTCTCACCCATTTTGCCGATGGCATCGGTGAGCAGGTCTTTCAGGGTGACATCCTGGTTTTTAACGAAGGGCTGTTCCAGAAGAACTATCTCCTGGTAATATTTTTCGAGACGCCCTTCGACGATTTTATCGACGACTTTTTCGGGTTTGCCTTCGTTGAGGGCCTGGGTGCGATAGATATCAGCCTCTTTTTCGATCAGGCCGGGTTCGATCTGGCCGCGTTCCACAACCAGCGGGCTGGCGGCGGCCACGTGCATGGCAATATCCTTGGCCAGCTGCTGGAAATCGTCGGTGCGGGCGACGAAATCGGTTTCGCAATTGATTTCGAGCAGTACTCCGAGTTTGCTTCCGGGATGAATATAGGAATATATCAAACCTTCGTCGGCTGTACGATCGGCTTTTTTAGCGGCTTTGGAGAGTCCTTGTTTACGGAGGAAAGCTACGGCCTTCTCGAAATCACCATCGGATTCGGTCAGGGCTTTTTTGCAGTCCATCATTCCGGCGCCTGTAGCGTCACGCAGATCTTTTACCTGTTTTGCCGAAATTGCCATTTTATTGATTCTCCTCAGCGCTTGTGTCATCGGACTGGTTATCGTCTGCGGCTGCCTGTTCCATTTCCTGGGAGCTGACTTTGGTTTGGGCTGTGATCGCGGCATCGGCGATGGCCCTGGTCAGCACCGAGATCGATTTGATAGCGTCGTCATTGGCCGCTAGCGGGAAATTGATCGGATCGGGGTCGGAATTGGTATCGAGAATTCCGATGACCGGAATATTCAGTATATTGGCTTCGGCGACCGCGATTTTTTCTTTTTTGCTGTCGACTACGAAGAGCAGCGACGGCAGCGTGTACATTTCTCTTATTCCGGAGAGGAATTTATCGAGTCTGGAGGCTTCTTTTTCTATTCTGCTGATCTCCTTCTTGGTCATTTTTTCAAGAAGGCCTTCCTCTCTCATTTTTTCGATATCTTTTAGTCTTTTGACATTCCGTTTGATGGTGGCGAAATTAGTCAGCATCCCGCCCAGCCAGCGTTCGGTGATATAGAATTGTCCGGAGCGCAGGGCTTGTGTTTTAATGACGTCCTTGGCTTGTTTTTTGGTGCCTACGTAGAGTATTCGTCCGCCGCCTTCGACGACCTCGCGAACTTTCTGGCAGGCCCTGTTCAGAGAGAGCAGGGTTTTGTTGAGATCGATGATATAGATGCCATTTTTGGCGGTGAAAATGAATTTCTTCATTTTGGGGTTCCATCTGCGGGTCTGATGACCGAAGTGGACCCCTGATTCGAGCAGATCTTTAACAGTTAGATTAGACATTGTTTGGTTTCTCCTCCATCGGTTTCTTCCCCCGCGCGGCTCTCATTAGATGTTGAGAGACCCCCGCGCAAGGTCCACCGATGTGCGTCGTTAAGAAATTATCTCTTCGAGAATTGGAAACGTTTGCGGGCCTTAACCTGGCCATACTTTTTGCGTTCCACCATACGGGGATCGCGAATAAGCAAATCGTTACGTTTCAACAAAGGGCGGAACTCGGAATCATATTTTATAAGCGCTCTGGCGATAGCCAGTCTTATCGCTCCGGCCTGTCCGGTAAGTCCTCCACCTCTGGCTACGCAGGTGATATCGAGTTTCCCCTGGAGTTCGGTAACATCGAGGGGCTTCAGGGCGTGCATAACCAGGGTTGAACGGCAGAGGTAGGCACTAATATCCTTGCCGTTTACCATGACTTTTCCGCGGCCGCCTTTAACGATTACACTGGCAACCGCGTTTTTGCGTCGTCCGGTCGCTGTGAAGTGATCGTCGGCCAATTGTCCTCCCAAAAAATTTATTGAACACTAATAGTTTCAGGTTTTTGCGATTTATGGGGATGATCTTTGCCCGTATAAACGAACAGCTTTTTGTTAATACGCCGTCCGAGCCTGTTATGAGGCAGCATCCCTTTGACCGCTTTTTCCACGACCCTTTCGGGGTGTTTTTGCAGCATGCTCTGGACAGAAGTTTCCTTTAACCCACCGGGATATCCTGAATAGGAATAGTACTTCTTCAGCAGGAGCTTTCTGCCGGTCAGGGCGATTTTTTCGGCGTTGATGACAACGACGAAGGCGCCCATATCGAGATGAGGTGTGAATAGCGGGCTATCTTTGCCGCGCAAGAGCGTGGCGACTTTTGTAGCCAGCCGTCCAAGAACTTCGCCCTCGGCATCAATAAGATACCACTTTTGCTTTTCTCTGTCCTGTTTTGGTACTAAAGTTTTAGAATCCATCCTGGCTCCGTTTAGCCTAACTCCCTTTAAATTCAACAAATCATGTAATTTAAAGATTAGTATGCCTATGTCAAGCAAAATAATCCGAATTTTCCCCCTTTTATCCCCTTTTCGAGAATTACCTTCGTTCCTGACCTTTTTTCGACAAACAGACCGGTAATAACCGTCATGCTCGGACGGGTCACCGGCAATAGTATCCCTTTCGGCCGGCGGGGCGGCAGTATTAACCATAATCTTTTAATTAACAATGGATTACATCGTAAACAGGGGCGATTGATTATTTTATCGGAGACCTTGACGGCCGGGCTTCAAGATACCGTTTTCGGTTATTATGCCGGTTATCAGCTCATTCGGAGTGATATCGAAAGCCGGATTGCGGACGGGGCAATTTTCCGGGGCGATATTTTTCCCGAACATGGCGGTTATTTCAGCTTCGGCCCTGAATTCGATTGGAATCGAACGGCCGTCGGGACAAGCGGTATCGAAAGTGGAGGTCGGGGCGGCACAATAAAACGGGATATCGTGATAGGAAGCCAGGACGGCCAAACCATAAGTACCGATTTTATTGGCTATATCGAGATTGCCGGCGATCCTGTCGGCGCCGACGATGACCAGGTCAATCAGCTTCCGGGACATCAGCTCGGCTGCCATATTATCTGTAATCAGCTTGAAAGGTACTTTGGCCCTGGAAAGTTCCCAGGCGGTCAGTCTGGCCCCCTGCAGAACCGGCCGGGTCTCGTCCACCCAGGCTTCGATTTTCCTGCCTGAAAAGAAAGCCGTATAGATGACTCCGAGGGCGGTGCCTATTCCTCCGGTGGCCAGCGCTCCAGCGTTGCAATGAGTGAGGATACGACAAGGATCGGAGATGACCTGATTCCCATGATCACCGATTTTCCGGCATGACTCGGCATCTTCCTGATGAATCCTGACCGCTTCGGCAAGAAGATCATCAGCTAAATTCTCGCGATTGACGGCCTGTCGATAGAAAGCGGCCATTCTATCGACCGCCCAGGAGAGATTCACGGCTGTGGGACGAGTCGATTTCAGCATGGCGCAGGAATTTTCAAAGGCCAGGTTATCGGAAATATTCGGCAGGAGAGTTAAGGCATAAGCGGCGGTAATCCCGATCAGAGGGGCTCCGCGGACAATTAGATCGGAGATAGCCATGACAGCCTGTTCAACCGTTTCCAGGCGTATATAAGATTCCTCCGTAGGGAGCTTGCGTTGATCGAGAACTATCAGATGGCCGTCACTCCAAAAGATCGGACGGAAGCCGAGTTTGGCGAAGATATCCATTATTCTCCCACCAGCTGGACAACAAGTTCGCGAGACCTGGGACGGTTATCGAAATCTATCAGGATAATCTGCTGCCAGGTTCCGAGATCGAGCTTACTGTGATCGAAAGGGACGGTCAGCGATGTTTTCAGAAGGAATGACCGCAGATGCGAGAATCCGTTACCATCGCCCCAGGTTTTGTCATGTTCATAAGGAATTCCTCCGGGGATTAGTTTCTGCATGAGCCCTGGTATATCCTCAAGGAGTCCGGGTTCGTATTCTATTGTGCTGACAGCGGCAGTCGAGCCTCGTACAGCCACAGTACAAATTCCCTGAAAGATGCCGGATTTATCGACAATGGCGGAGACATCGGGGGTGATATCGTGGATCGAGCAGAAGCCGACGGTGTTGACTTTTATTATGTCTCGACAGACCGGCACAATTTACATCATGGAGTAAACTACGTTTCCGTTGACAATGGTCATGACGGCCCTGCCGGTGAGCTTTCGTCCCCGGAATGGGGTATTTCTGGAGAGCGATTTGAATTCGTCCGGGTTGACCATCCATTCCAGTTTGGGATCAATCACGGTGATATCGGCCGGTGCGCCTGCTTCCAGCTTCCCTCCCGGTACATTAAGGATAGTCGCGGGGGCGAGAGACAGACATTTGACAGCCTCTATCCAGGACAATAAACCCGGGTCGATCAGTTCTGTGATGACCAGACCCAGGGCAGTTTCCAGGCCGATAGCTCCGAAAGGGGCGTAATCGAACTCGAGCTCTTTTTCTTCGGGCGAATGAGGAGCGTGATCGGAGGCTATCGCGTCGATTGTACCGTCTTTCAATCCCTTTTTAACAGCGTCGACGTCCTTCTTTGTTCTAAGCGGAGGATTAACCTTAAGATTGGTATCGAAAGATTCGATGAGGTCGTCGGTGAGAGTAAAGTGGTGGGGCGTTGCCTCGGCGGTTACCCTGATCCCGGCTTTTTTGGCTTTCCTGATAAGATCGACCGTTCCGGCGGTAGATACATGAGCGATATGAATTATTCCTCCTGTATACTGAGCCAGCATGATATCCCTGGCGGCCATCAGCTCCTCAGCCACGGATGGTATTCCTTTCATGCCGAGCCGGGTAGAGACGAAGCTCTCATTCATAACACCTTCAGCGGCCAGATCGGAATATTCGCAATGGCTGATAACAGGCACGTCGCATGACCGGGCATATTCGAGGGCGCGCCGCATGAGATCGTTGTTCTGCACCCCGGAACCGTCATCGCTGAAAGCCACCGCTCCGCAGGCAGCCATTTCCATCATCTCGGTCAGATTTTCGCCTTTTCGTCCGACTGTAACCGCGCCGATGGGATAAACTTTAACCGGAGCCAGCGAGGCTCTTTCATTGATATATTCGACTGTTTCGGCATTATCTATGGCCGGATCGGTATTGGGCATACAGGCAATGGCGGTGAATCCTCCTGCGGCCGCGGCTTCGGCTCCGGAGAGAACAGTTTCCTCGTCTTCCCGACCGGGTTCTCTCAGATGCACATGCATATCGATCAGTCCGGGGCAGATAATCATACCGTCGAGCTTAAGAACATTTTTCCCCGAGGGTTTTTCCTTCGGGCGTTTTTCGATTTTGGCGATTTGACCGTTTTCGAGATAGACGGCGGCCGGACCGAAATAACCGGTCGCCGGATCGACAATTTTTCCGCCAGCCAATATCAGATTATTCTTCATAAACTTTACCCTTTCCGCCGGAGAGAAGATAGAGGACAGCCATTCTGACAGCGACACCGTTGGTAACCTGGGGAAGAATGACCGAATACGGCCCTTCGGCGACCTCGGATGATATTTCCACACCGCGGTTCATCGGACCTGGATGCATGATGGTAAAATTATCGTTGAGCAATTTTAGTTTGTTTTTGGTGATCCCGTAATAACGGCTGTATTCCCTCATCGACGGCAGGAGTCCGGCTTTTTGCCGTTCTTTCTGGACCCTGAGGATATTGACCACGTCCGCGCCGGCCAAAGCCTCGTCCAGATCGTCAAAGACTCGTACTCCGAATTTCTCCATTTCAACCGGGAGAAGGGTGGGCGGGCCGCAGACCGAAACTTGGGCTCCCATAGTCAGCAATCCCCAGATATTCGATCTGGCGACACGGGAATGTTTGATATCGCCGACGATTACTACTTTGAGGCCTTCGAGACGGCCGTATTTTTCTCTGATGGTGTACATATCCAGCAGGCCCTGAGTCGGGTGCTCGTGGGCTCCGTCACCGGCGTTGATAACAGTCGACTGGCAGCAGGTGGTCAGATAGTGGGGCGCTCCCGACGCTCCGTGGCGAATGACAATCATGTCGATTTTCATGGCTTCGATATTCCAGACGGTATCCTTGAGGGACTCCCCTTTGGAGACCGATGATCCGGAAGCGGAGAAATTAACGGTATCGGCGGAGAGTCTTTTTTCGGCCAGTTCGAATGATATTCTGGTTCGGGTGGAGGGCTCATAAAAGAGGTTTACGATGGTGATGCCACGCAGAGTCGGCACTTTGGGGATCTTTCTGGAAAGAACCTCTTTGAATGAAACCGCCGTATCGAGGATCATGCTGATATCATCGGCGGAGACACCTTCCAGACCGAGGAGATGGCGAATCGAGAGGCTCATACTCCTCCCCTTCCGCTTCTATCGATGATGACTTCATCGGCTCCGTCGTGTTCTTTTAGATGAACCTCCACCCTTTCGGCAGCGGATGTGGATACGGATTTGCCGGCGTAATCGGCGCTGATGGGCAGTTCTCGGTGTCCTCGATCTACCAGAACAGCCAGCTGAATGGCCCCGGGCCTGCCGAAATCGATGATAGCGTCGAGGGCGGCCCGAACGGTTCGGCCTGTATAGAGGACGTCATCGACGAGGACTACGATCTTATCGACGATATCGAACAGTATCTCTGTTTTTTGCACAACCGGATGATCGAGTTTATCCTGGATATCATCTCTATAGAAGGTTATATCCATGATGCCGACTGGCAGATCGTTGCCGCTGATATCTTCCAGTGTTTTTCTAAGCCGTTCGGCCAGGAAGGCGCCGCGGGTGCGGATACCGATAATGACGACATTGTCGACGCCATCGTTTCTTTCCACTATCTGGCGAGCTATACGTGTCACAGCCTGATCAATAGAATCTTCGGTCATTATTTTTTCCGTGGATTTTTTGGCCATCGACCCTCCGTTATAATCAAGTCGCCTGACACCAGACGTCCATTGATAAAAAAAAGCCGCCCGTGAGGCGGATTCTGCGTTCTTTTTCTGGTAAATTCACTGCCACAGACCTTTTGGCCGCCGGGAGCCGGCGTTTGGTATAAATAATTTTTTTCGGGCCTGATGTCAAGGGAAATTTATTCAATTCCGGCCGGGGTTTTTCAAGTAAGTCCTGACAATTTCAGGGTCGATGGTTGCTCCGGGAATATTAAGGCCGATTTCAGCCAGTTTCTGTCTGAAAGTTACCATAGGATCGTCAGGTAACCCGAGTTTTCGCAGGTATTGATCAGAGGAGAAGAATTGCCTGGCGGAAATATCGAACATGATTCGACCGTCCCTGATGCCGATGATTCTTTCGGCCAGTTCGGCGATAAACGGGAGATCATGGCCGATCATGAGTATCCCTTTGCCGTCCCGGGCGATATCACCGATCATAGCCGAGAGTTGGTTTTGGGAAAAAGGATCAAGGAAAGCGGCCGGCTCGTCCAGGGCCAGAAAATCCGGCGATGAGGCCAGCAGACCGGCGAGAGAGAGTTTCCGTTTTTCCCCGCCGGAAAGCGAATCGACGATACGGTTTTCGAATCCTCGCAATCCGGATCTGGAAAGCAGTTGATCGAGATGATCTACTTTCAGGTCGAGATTATCGAGGATAAAAGAGATGTCATCCATAACAGTCGGGCCGATCATTACTGAATCAGGAAGCTGCCATTCAATACCGATTCGCAGGCGAAGCTCTTTGAACGAGTAATCGGCAAGAGGGCGATCATTCAGAAAAATGGCTCCCTTGGATGGTTTTAGCAGGCCGGCCAGAAGCAAGGCAAGCGTCGATTTGCCGGAGCCTGCCGGGCCAACAAGAGCCGTAATTTGACCGGGATAGAACCGCAGGTTTTCGATATTCAGCTGGAAGGGATTATTTTCATAGGAATACGAGACATTTTTCAACGATATCAGAGGGGGGTATTCCCCCGGAGCGGAATCCTCATTAGCTTCTGAAATGCCGGGCAGATGATTCAAGCGAGAGATAAATGATTTCATCGCATCCGAATTATTCATATCGAAACAGAAGGCTTTTTCGAATTTCAAATCGCGTGGAACAACCAGCCTTGATCCCCCAATGAGATTCGGATCGGAAAAGCAGCTCCGCGGATCGCCGTCATAAATAATAGCTCCGTGGTCGAGAACGCAAACTCTGGAGGAGCGAAGGGATTCCTCCGGGTACTGGGTGATATGAATAACAGTCAGCCCGCGGCCGTGAAGATCATCGAGATAATCGAGCAGAACGCGACGATATCGTCTATCGAGAAAGGTGGTCGGCTCGTCCAACAGCAGAATTCCGGGAGAAACCGCGGCGGCAGAAGCCAGATTGATTATCTGCATTTGTCCGCCGGAGAGATTATCAGCTAACAGATCGAGCAGGGGCTCCAGCGAGAACTGCTTTACGATGGCATCGAGCCGTTGCAGCTGCGTATTCTCAGGCAGTCCGAGATTCTGTAATACGGATATGATTTCGGTTTTGACCGAAGGCATCAGGAACTGACCGGACGGTTCCTGGAGGACGACGGAGACTTTTCCGAAAAGCAATCGGCCGAACTTCCCCGGAACGACAGGCGCGCCATCGATAAGAATTTCTCCATCCGACGCGGGAATCAGGCCGCATACGGCTTTCAGGAGAGTCGATTTGCCGGAACCGTTGGGGCCGAGTATAGAGAGATACTCTCCCTGATCGATAGAGAGGTTTAAGGACGATAAGGCCGGGATTTTGCCTTCTCTGCCGTTGAAAACCACCGATATGTTTTTAATTTCGATCATTCCCGGGACGTTTCAGCAAGACGCCGGATTTATTCCTGGTATGAGATATCCGGTTCTCTGGCGGCCAAAGCCTCATTCAGCCGAGATACCGGAGTATCGTGCGGCGCGGATAAGATATTTTCGGGATCGGTATCTATCTCATCATCGATCTGGAACATTATTTTGATAAAGTTATCCAGAGATGCCTTGCTTTCGGTTTCGGTCGGCTCGATCATGAGGGCTTCTGGCACGATCAAGGGGAAATAGACAGTGGGGGCGTGGATGCCGAAATCGAGTATTCTTTTGGCGATATCGAGTGTTTTGATTCCCCTGGCTTTTTGCTTGTTGCCGGAAAGCACAAATTCGTGCATGGTCTCTCCTTTGAAGAAGAGTTCGAATCGGCTTTTGAGTTTTTCGCGCAGGTAAGTCGCGTTAATGATGGCTGTCTCGGAAACTTCGGACAGCCCGGCCGCTCCGAGATTGCGGATGTAACAATAAGCCCTGACCAGGTTGCCGATATTGCCGAAGAAACTATGGACCTTGCCAATCGACAGCGGCCGTTTATAATCCTGGAAAAAATAGTCCGTACCTTTGCGATCCTGTTTTCTGGCGACTATCGGTATCGGCAGGAACGGTTCGAGATTCGATTTTACTCCCAGGGCGCCAGCGCCGGGTCCGCCTCCACCATGCGGTGTGGAGAATGTTTTATGCATATTGAAATGGACGACATCGAACCCCATATCTCCGGGTCTGGTGATGCCTAAGAGGGCGTTCAGGTTGGCGCCGTCCATATAGAGAAGCCCTCCGGCACCGTGCACAAGGTGAGCTATTTTCTGGATTTCCGACTCAAACAATCCCAGCGTATTCGGATTGGTTAACATAAAGGCGGCCAGATTATCGTTACAATGCCGGGCTAATTGGTCGATATCGACGCGTCCTTCGGGATTGGATTTGATCTGGACAACCTCATAGCCGGCCATAGCGACCGACGCGGGGTTAGTGCCGTGGGCGGAATCGGGAAGGATTATCTTCATGGGAGATCTTTTTTGATGATTATGATAAGCCCTTATCATCAGCAGGGCAGTGAACTCGCCATGCGCTCCGGCGGCGGGCTGCAAAGTCACGGCATCCATACCGGCGATTTCCCGCAACATATCCTGCAGCTCGAAGAGCAGGGACAGGGTTCCCTGGACGAGACTATCGGGGAAATGAGGATGAGCCGCCACGAAACCGTCCAGACGGGCCAGATCCTCGTTGATCTTGGGATTATATTTCATGGTACAGGAACCGAGCGGATAAAAGCCCCGGTCGATATGGTGATTTTTCAAAGAGAGGGAGATGAAATGGCGTACCACTTCCGGCTCGGCCACGGAGGGCAGTCCCGGATCGGTTTTGCGCAGGAGCTCTTCCGCTAACCCATGGCGGAAATCAAAATCGGGAACATCGTTTTCGGGAAGGGATATACCCTCCGATCCCTCAGTGGAAAGGTTGAAAATCAGTTTATCATACATAGAGGTCATTTACCGTTTCCCCTCTATATCCTCGATACGTCTTTTAACCCATTCGGCGGCGGAGCCGTCGGGGCGCTTTTTCAGGTAATCCTTGTAAATTTTCAGGGCCGCCGCGGAATCTCCTGATTTGGCGGTATAATAGCCAATCATGGCGGCGGCATTATCGGCCTGAAGGCATTGCGGATATTTAGCGATCAGCTCCTGGCAGGTCTTTACAGCCGCTTGATAGTCTTTAGCCAGGCCCCACGACTCGTAAATGGAAGCCATCGCGGAAGAGGCATGACCGAATTCATTTTTCGGATCCAGGCCAACTATCTTTTTGTAACACTCGATAGCCGCATTAAAATCGGAACGGCTGGTGTATTTATCAGCGACCATCGACAGGTAATCGGTATTTTCGGGCTCGTCAACAAGCCGGGTCAGGTAATCATCGAGAGTCTCTTTCCCTTGAAAATAGAGCTGGATCTGATTATAGAAATCGGTGGGAGGCAGATAACCCCATATTCTATCGATTTCACGGCCATCGGATTTGGTGATCACAATGGTGGGGAAACTGGAGATGTTGAATTTTTCGGCCAACGCTGTATCGGTTTCGGCGTTAATTTTGACAAAGATATTATCAACAGACATGCCGATAACCAGGGAGTCGGTATAGGTATTGGCGTCAAGCGAATCGCACCAGGCGCACCAATCGGTGTAAAAATCTATGATCATCGGATGGCCTGATTGGGAAGCGTCTTTTAAAGCGGTCTCGAAGTCGGTTGTGAAATTTATCGATGTCGGAAGCGGTTTGCTTCCGGTCGAACATGAAGTCAGAGCCGCGGCTAACAATAGCGCGGTTGACAGCCGTAAATATATCATTGAATTTCCCCCGGCGGGACGATGGTCCTGATTATGTCGTCCGCCCTGCTTTTGAATTGTTTTTGAACATAAAGACTGGTATCGAAAAAACGCTGCTCGAACGGGAGCATTCCTCTCAAATGATATCCGGCGGCCGATTTCAGAATCGCCACTATATTCTCTTCGTCCAGGGCGGCTTTGACCATATTGGCGTAGATACTGTTGCCGGTAGTCAAAACCAGGATAAGCTCATCGCGCGACGCGTCGGGTTTCATTCGGTGTTATTTCCTCCGGCTCTACGATGAGAACCTTGAAAGCTCATAAACCAGATCGTCGATCTGTTTTTTGGATCTTTTTTCCGTTACCGCTATCATCAGGCAGCCTTTCAGACCCATTTTCAGCGGACCCATATCGATACCGGGGACTATGCCCTTTGCCGACAGTTTTCCAATGATTTTCTGCGGGGAAGCCGGTGTTTCAACCAGGAATTCCTTAAAGAAAGAGCTTTTGTATTTCAATGAGAATCCGGGAATAGCGCATATTTTTTCGGCGGCGTAATGGGCCTTGGATCCGCAGAGCTCACCGATTTTCCGAAGTCCGGAGGTTCCTAGAAGCGAGAGATAGACTGTGGCGGCGAGAGCGCACAAGGCTTGATTGGTGCAGATATTCGAGGTAGCCCGGTCTCTTTTTATATGTTGTTCCCTGGTCTGAAGTGTAAGGACATATCCGACCCTGCCCTGACTGTCTTTGGTTCGTCCGACCAGCCGTCCGGGCATCTTTCTTAAAAATTCCGCTCGGGCGGAAAAAAGCCCGAGATAAGGCCCTCCGAAATTTAGCGGAAGTCCCAAACTCTGTCCCTCGGCCACGGCAATATCAGCGCCGCATTCTCCGGGGGGAGCCAGGATACCGAGCGAAAGCGGATCGTAAACCATGATCATCAAAGCTCCCGATTGTTTTACATCGCCGGAGAGCTCCGGGACTTTTTCGATCAGACCGAAATAATTGGGATTTTGAACCACTACGGCGGCTGTTTTTTCGGAAAGTTTAAGTTTCAGGTCCTGAAAATCGATTTGTCCGTCATAGGCGTTCAGGGATTTTATTTTTACGTTTTTTCCCGAGAGATATGTCTTGACCGTTTCCAGGTAAGCGGGATTCACGGCCCGCGAAATCAATATCTCGTTTCTACCGGTATGAGCCATAGCCAGCAGGACGGCTTCGGCCAGAGCGCTGGCGCCATCGTACATGGAAGCGTTGGTGACAGGTAGGGCAGTGAGCCGGGAAATAAAGGTCTGGAATTCATAGATCGCCTGGAGCGTCCCCTGGGCGATCTCGGCCTGATAGGGAGTGTAGGCGGTATAGAATTCGGATCTCAGCAGGATATGATTAACGGCCGACGGAGAGAAATGGTCGTAAGCCCCTCCGCCCGCGAAATTAACCCGGACAGGTGTGTTTTTAGCGGCAATTTCCCTGACCTCGTCCTGAAGCTCCTGTTCGGAGAGAGCCCCGGGCAAATTCAACGGACGCTGCAGGCGAAGACTGGCAGGAACAGATTTTATCAAATCGTTGAAATCGGCCGCCCCTATTTCTTCGAGCATACGGCGGCGGATCCGCGGTGAGTTGGGAATGTAGTTCATACTTTATTAATCACCGCCTGGTAATCGGCGGCCGAAAGGAGACCATCGAGCTCACCACGATCGGAGAATTTTATTTTGATAATCCAACCGTTGCCGTAGGGATCTGTATTGATAACCGAGGCGTCGGATTCCAAGTCACTGTTAATTTCAACCACTTCGCCGGTCAGTGGGGAGAACAGATCCGAAATAGCTTTGACAGCCTCGATGGTGCCGAACGGTTTCATATTGAGAACCGGCGCGCCGATTCCGGGGAGTTCGACAAAAACGATATCTCCCAGCTCGCCCTGGGCATAATCGGTGATTCCCACTACGGCGATATCACCTTCGATTTTGATCCACTCATGTTCTTTGGTATATTTCAAATTATCGGGTATCACTCATCCTCCCTGGCCACCGGGCCACTTTCTTTCTCCAAACCGCTTTTTTCAGCGGCCAGGAACTTTTCCACAAAAGTATTGTCATATCGTCCCTGTATAAAATCATCGTTTTTAAAGACTCTCTGTAAAAATCCCCTGGTAGTGGGAATTCCTTCGATAATAAATTCCTCCAGGCTTCTCTTCATCCTGCTGACAGCTTCCTGCCGGTTTTTACCGGAGACTATAAGTTTGGCCACGAGCGAATCATAATTGGAGGGAATCACGTAGTTGGCGTAGGCATGAGTATCGACCCGCACGTTATGACCGCCCGGAATATGGAAAGCGGTTATTTGTCCGGGACAAGGCCTAAAGCCTTTATCAGGGTCTTCAGCATTGATGCGGCACTCGATGGTATGCCCGGAGAATGTAATCTGATCCTGATTAAAGCCCAGCTTTTCCCCCTCGGCGATTCTGATCTGTTCTTTGATCAGATCTATGCCGGTAATCTCCTCGGTAACCGGGTGCTCTACCTGGATTCTGGTATTGACTTCCATAAAATAGAAGCTGCCGTCGGAGTCTACCAGAAATTCGAAGGTTCCCGCTCCGATATAACCGGCGGCAGCGGCTCCTTCCACCGCGGCTTTACCCATTTGTTCGCGCAGCGGGGCGGTCAGAACCGGCGACGGCGATTCCTCAATCAATTTCTGATGCCTTCTTTGGACGGTACAGTCCCGTTCTCCGAGATGAACGGTGTTGCCATGGCTATCGGCAAGTATCTGGATTTCGACATGCCGCGGGTTGGTAATGAATTTTTCGAAATAGACATCGGGATTGCCGAAGGCCACGCTGGCCTCGGACCTGGCGTTATCGAAGGCGGGTTGAAGCTCGTCGAGCGAACCGACGATTCTCATTCCCCGTCCGCCGCCTCCGGCCGTGGCTTTGATAATCAAGGGGTATCCTATCTCGCCAGCCGCGATTTTAGCGGCTTTTATATCAGGGATGAGACCGGCCGAACCGGGGATAACCGGCACTCCGGCTTTGGCCATAGTTTTTTTTGCCAGGGATTTATTTCCGAGATCTCTTATCGAATCGGGATGCGGCCCGATGAACACAATTTCGCATGAATTACAAATCTCGGCGAAATCGGGATTTTCCGCCAGAAAACCGTAGCCCGGATGAATAGCCTCGGAATTGGTAATTTCGGCCGCGGAAATAATCCGTCGGGGATCGAGATAACTTTCTCCCGGCGGCGGAGGTCCTATGCATACCGACTCATCGGCAAAACGGACATGGAGCGAATCGGCGTCGGCCTCTGAATAAACGGCAACGCTGGCGATTCCCAGTTCCTTGCAGGCTCTGATAATTCTGAGGGCGATCTCGCCCCTGTTGGCAATCAGTATTTTTTTGAACAAAATCCTCCCGCCTCGCTTGAATAAAATTACAAGCGGTAAATATAGCACTTCCCGGCGGACAATCAACCAGATTTTCTGAAGATTTCCGGGGACAGGCCCAATAGGCAACTGAAGAAGGACGGATGGTATCCTGAAGTTTGACAATCATTAAAGTAATTAATACTAAAAAGCGCCGGAGATTACTCTCCAACGCTTTATAAATCCGGTATTTTTAAGAATCAGTTAGAAGCCGAAATCGTCTTTAGGTTTAGCCTGCTCGAACTCGCTCCATCCACGATCGGAGGCCGATGTGATTCCCTTGACTCTCAAGTCGAAATCATCGGGGTTGGAACATTGGGTCATGGCTTCCTCATAGGAAATCAGTCCGGAGCGGTATAATTTCATGATGGACTGGTCGAAACTCTGCATGCCGTACTGGATAGCCCCCTGCTCGACCAGATCCATGATATTGGCTGTTTTGGACGGATCGATAATAGCTTCTCTGACCGAGGAAGTCGTGATTAAAACTTCAACGGCCGGGACCCGGCCGGGGCCGTCGGCTCTGGGCAGCAATCTTTGACAGATAATGGCTCTCAGGGTACCTCCGAGCAGCAGTCTGATCTGCTGGTGCTGGTGCGGCGGGAAGAAGGAGATTATTCTGGAAACGGTCTCCACGACGTTAAGAGTATGGAGAGTGGTCAGCAGGAGATGGCCGGTGTCGGCCGCCGTAAGGGCGATATTCATGGTATCGGCATCCCTGATTTCACCGACCAGGATAATATCCGGGTCCTGCCTGAAGGCATAGCGCAGGGCGGAGGCGAATCCTTCGGTATCGCCGCCCACCTCTCTTTGCGAGATAATGGATTTTTTATCACGGTATATATACTCTATGGGATCCTCGATAGTCAGGATATTTTCGGCCCTGTTGGCGTTGATATGTTCGACCATGGAGGCCAGAGTAGTGGATTTACCCGAACCGGTTGTTCCGGTGACAATCACCATGCCTCGTTTGTTGGCGGCAATTTTTTTAATCACCTCAGGCAACATAAGTTCATCGAAATTGGGGACTTTGGTGTTGACTCGTCTGATGGCGATGCCGATAGTTCCTCTCTGCTTATAGAGATTGATCCTGAATCGTCCCATTTTGGAAACCGAAAGAGCCAGATCCATTTCTCTTTTTGTATGGAATCTTTTTGTCTGTTCTTCGTTGAGGATTTGAGCGAGGATCTTATCCATATCTTCGTGCAACAGGATCTGCTCGTCGATATAGACCAGCCTGCCGTCGACTCTCAAAGTGGGTCTGAGCCCTACCCGAAGATGTAAATCGGAGGCGCTCTGATCGAGCATTGCCTGTATCATCTGTTTAAAAGTCATTCTTCACCTCTCGCAATCCGGGATTTACATAAAGATCCAATATTCCGCGCACGCGGATAACATTAATTATATCGACATTTATAGGGTGATGATTAATCTAAAAGATCAGACTGGCTCTACCAGGAAAAGCGCCTGTCCGAATTGAACCGGTTTGGCGTTTTCGATAAGAACTTCGACTATTCGCCCGGCAATTTCGGCTTCGATCTCATTCATAAGCTTCATCGCTTCGACAATGCAAACCACCTGGCCAGCCTTAACAGTTTGCCCCACTTCAACATAGGGCCTGGCGTCAGGCGCGGGAGCCTTATAATACGTGCCGACCATAGGAGATTTAATTTCGACCAGATTCATTTTAGCCGGGGCAGCCTTAGGCTCGGCAGTGGCGACTTCCATAGCCACGGGAGCTGGTCTGGATTCGGCTGGCATTTCGATAATTCCGGGATTGTTTTTATGTCCGTTACCGGCGCCGATTTTCTTGCGGATGCTGACTTTTCGTCCCCAACTGGAGACCTCGAGCTCGTTGATATCCGATTCTTCCACTATTTTGATTAGGGCTCTAATTTTCGAAGCTCTCATTTTTTATTTCCCCTGTTTAATCGGGATAGAATTTAAAGTTCGATCAGTTCTTTGGAGGTTTTGCTCAGGATCTGACCGCCGCCGGCCGTAACGACAACATCGTCCTCAATTCTCACGCCGCCCCAGTTGGGAATATAGATACCCGGTTCGATAGTGACCACCATATTTGTTTCGAGCGTTTCGGTAGAACTGGAGTTCAGCCGGGGTCCTTCATGTACGTTCATGCCGATACCATGTCCCAAACCGTGTCCGAAGTTATCACCGTATCCGGCTTTCATAATGATATCTCTAGCTACGCCGTCGAGACGGCCGCAGGCCAGGCCGGACTTGACAGCCTTACAAGCCGCTTTCTGGGCAGTCAGTACTATATTATAAATACTTTTCTGCTTCTGGGAGGCTTTTCCGAGAACCACTGTTCGAGTGATATCGGATGTATAGCCCTGGTAGAAGCATCCGAAATCGAGAGTAACGAGGTCTCCTTTGCGGAGTTTCTTATCCGATGCCCTGCCGTGAGGCATGGAAGACCTTTGGCCGGAAGCGACAATAATATCGAATGAGGCTCCGTCGGCTCCCAGGGAGCGCATTCTGTATTCCAGTTCCAAGGCGATATCCTTTTCCCTGGCTCCGGGTTTGATTTTATCGAGTGTATCCTCAAAGGCCTTATCGCTTATTCTAACGGCCTTTTTTATTTTCTTCAATTCGTCGATATCCTTGACGACCGCCAGGGATTCGACCAGTCCTTCGATAGGTCTGAAAACCGCTTTGGGTAAGAGATCTTTGAGTTTTTCATGAAGTTTCATGGAAACGAATTCGGATTCCAGGCCAATCCTCATTTTTTTCGAGAGGCCGGGAATCTTGGGCAGTTCTGAAATAAGAGTTTGTTCGGCGATAATTATGGCGCTGTTTTTGATTTCCTTCTGAGCCTGGACCGAGTAGCGAAAATCTGTAAGAAAGTACGATTTGGGAGGCAGCAAAAGCACGATGCCGTTAGAACCCGAGTATCCGGTCAGATAACGAACATGGGTATTTTCCGTGACAATAAAGCAATCGATCTTGTTTTTCCTGAGAAGATCAAAAGCTTTTTTAATTCTATCGTTAGTCATTCTTACCGAGCCTTTTTTCGAGATCCCTGATTTTCTCTTTTAGTTGGACGTTTTCAGGATCGTTTTTAAGAAGTTGGTAATAAATCTTCAGGGCTTTATTAAAATACCCCTGTTGTACGCAGATTCCGGCGAATGTCGCGGTATCAAAACCGTGATCGGAGAAGGCCGGTTCCTTTTTTTTGGGAGTTTTTATGGTTATTTTCTTCTTAACCGCAGCCACGATTTCCCTGTTTAATTCGGCCATGGCAGGAAACAGATTTTCTGCCCTCTGGTAGCCGTAAGCGGCCCGGGAGGCATCCTCTTTCCGGCTGAAAATATCTCCGAATAGTACCCAGCCATTGATATGCTCGGGATCAGCGCCGAGGAGTCTGTTGATAAGCTGGGCGGCTTTATCGAGGTCCCCCAGCTGATAGGCGATATCGGCTGCGATGAAAAACAGATCATCCTGATAGACGCCGGTTTTGATGGCATTCAGAGAAATCTCGAGTGCTTCCCGGAGATGTCCCCGTCTGGCGATCTGGTCTATATCGTATGACGAATACTCTCTGTTTTCGCCGGCCTTCATTAGTCAAACTCCTTTATCGGAACTTCAAATACAAGGACAAAATCCCCACATTATCATTTTTTCCGGAGGGAA
>JAHEDG010000069.1 GCA_024641335.1 Candidatus Zixiibacteriota bacterium | reverse complement strand
TGATATATTTATCCTGCCTGAAGATTGAAGACGCCCAGGCCGCAGCCGACAGGGCCTATTCATACAGAGATAAACTGATCTCATCGCTTCCGGACGGATTCCCGATAAATCAGTTTCTAACCATGCCTGCTATGGCCAATCTGAATAAAATATCGATTGAACTGAAAAATAAAGAATTCATCAGGATTTAGAGGATCGCCAAAAAAAAGGCCGCCTCACGGCGGCCCGAGGTTTTCAGGCGGGAGATCAGGAACCGGCTCCAGTATAACCGCCCGGGGCGATCCTCTCTTCCAATTCCTCAACATAAAGAAGATCTATCATCGACTCACCCCCTTTCGGAGTTATGGTGATATTATTTAAATGCAGTTTTCAAAATGCTATTACTCTAGATACTAATTCCCATTACCCTCACACTTAATACAAATCAAATATCTATTGACATTTATGTCAAGCAAAAAATGGAGCTAAATAGCGGGAGCTGAACATATTTTCACTGTCGATCGCAGCTGGTAGTTCGAGCTAAGCGAAAAATCGTCCCCCCCCCTTCCCAAATCTTAAAAATAGCTTGACATAAAAACGTAGTACGCTATATTTAGCTTCGCCTAAGGTAGTTCCCGCAAAGGCTTCATCTTAGGTTAGCTTCTGAAATTTTTGAGACATGTTTGCTAAATGGTTCTTGGAGAATTCGAATATTCGGTATGATAGGGTCAATTTAGTTTTTGCTTTTGACCGTTGGCTGATAGCTCTCTGACATTTAATCGCGATCATCGCTTTTGTCGGTTGACCTGATGGCGTTCTTCTGTTCTCCGTGATGTTTGATCGCTTATTGGATTACGAAGTCCGCGAAGGAGATCAATAGTTGTCAACATGCTTCTGACTTACATAAAAAGCTTCCAATAGTCATTTTTAAAAAGCACAGCGAAAATGGGGAGACTAAAGATTATGCGAAAACAGCTCCTTGTGATTATTATCCTGATAGGTATTATGATTCCTGCCGTATCCTATTCGCAGGACTGCGTAATCGGCGTGACTATCGGAGAAGTTACCCTTGAGCCATGCGCAGGCAGCCGCGCTAATATTCCGATATATATGAATAATCCCTGTACGGTCGGTGGCTTCAGTATTGAAATCGCTACTACAGATCCGTCATGGCTATCTTTCAATCCCACCGATACCCTGGTTGCCGATACTGTCGGAAGCCGAAATTCCAACTGGATGAGTTTTTCATTCCAGGTCGCCGGACCGTCACACAACAGGCTGACAGTTACCGCGCTGGGTGTGGGGGATGATATGTTGATCCCGGGCGATGGCTTGATTTTCACCATCCACCCCACTTTTACCGGCGTTTCCGATACCTGCCAATTGATGAATTTCGGCAACGTGTCGATATCCGATTCGAGCGGACTCAACTTGTTGCCCAGCATAAAGGTACGAAACAACTTCTGTGTTAACGCCTGTGGTTCTGATCTGGTTCGTGGCGACGCTAACAGCTCGGGCACATTAAATGGGCTTGACGTGACCTTCCTGGTCGCTTATTTTAAAGGCGGAACTTCTTATTGCGTAGGCTGTCCCTGTTTGGCGGATGCCAACAGTTCCGGGACGGTAAACGGTTTGGACGTGGTATTTCTTGTCAGCTATTTTAAAGGGAATGGGCCCGCGCCGGGTCCGTGTGAATGAAAATAGGATTGATATAATGATTAAGGATGAACAAAACCTGGTTTCCTTGTGAAGGGGGTGAGAGCCTAACAAAGAAGAAGACATATTAATTTGAGGGGAGCAAATTGTTTGCGTTGGAAAGGGATTTCCATATTTCCGGCAAACGAACTGTTCACTTAAAACGCCCATGCACGGTATTTTAAGGAGTAAAACATGAAAAAATTGTTGCTGTTAGCTTTAGCAACATGCTTCGCCTTTAGCATTGCGGCTGCCCAAACCCCGGGTTATTTTCTTACCTATGGTAATCAAGACGGTTCCGACTTAAGTGTCGGGCTTGATGCCGATATCGAAGTAGCGGTCTGGTATGCCAGCCCCGCGGGAAATGACGCTGACTCGGTTAACTTCTGTCACATTCCTTTAGCGTCTGATGATCTCTATATCACCGCCCGCAACGGCGGTACTTTCGGTTATCCGTTTACCGATTGGGATGACGTCTCTTTCCTGGGCGCTAGTCCTGATAACAGCCTTCCCGGCTGGACCTACCAGGGTATCCTGGGCTTCGCCGATCTCGGCGGCGGCCCGAATCCGTTCCTGAATACCGGTGGCGCTACCTGGCAGGTTGCCACGCACATGATGCACACCACCGCTGATCCGGCCTATTTGAATATGACCGTCGTAGCTTTTGCTTCCGGCGATCAGGGTGCTCCGAATAACGGCATCACCTTCGGTCTTCAGGATGGTGTCACTATAGTTACCCCGCTGGAGACATTCTCCAGTTTGTTCTTCAGCCCGAACCAGGATCCGGAATGGACTGATTACCCGTCAGGCACAGTTATGGCCGACGCGGGCTTGGAAGTCTGCTTCTTCCTGGCCGGTACCGATGCGGACGAAGATGAGTTGACCATTTCCGAGGTCACCTCTTATGGCACGGTTACGGAATATGACGACGCCCCCGGCGCCGCTACCGCTACCTTCTGCGCCACCTTCGGATCAGCCGGCACCTACGTTGTCAGCTTTGAGTTGAACGACGGTTCGGTTGGAGTCGTTATTGATGTTACAGTTGACGTTACCGAGATCGCGTTGGGCATCGATTGCCCCGGCGCTTTCCCCGGTGGCGAGGTCCTAGTACCCGTCAGCCTGGAAACAGGCGTGTTTGAAATGGGTGGTTTCGAAGTTCTGGTCGGATGGGATAACACCGCTCTGACCCTGCTCGAAGTCATTCCTGCCGAGCGCATCGACTATGGTAGTGAATATTTCCATGTCAATCTTAATGACGGTTGCCAAGACTGTCCGAATATCAATTCCGCCAGAGTTGTCTGGATTTCCGATATCAATAACGGCGTTCCTCACAGCCCGGCCCCTGCCGGCGGCGATCCTGTATTCTACCTGCGTTTCTCGGTAGACGCTTCCCTGCCGTTCGGTATGCTGATTCCGATCGAATTCATCACCAACGACTACACAGACAATACCATTTCGGATGAATCCGGTTACATTTTCTGGCACCCGGTTCTTAATTCCGGCTGCGTAACCATCGTCGATCCCGAATCCTACAAAGGCGATCCGAACATGAACTGCTATTACTATGAAATCGGTGATGCGGTTCTGGTCGCTCGTCGTTTGATCGAAGGATACGGTGTCTGGGGCGAGAACGCTGACAACTGTCATGGTCTCCCCGGTGGTACCGATGATGACGCTCTCCAGGAGTCTGCTGGCGATCTGAACAACAACGGTGTTGTTGATATTGCCGACCTGGTAACCTTCATCAATATCATCAACGGCAACATCAATCCTCCGAAGCTCGATCCGGCCACCTCGGCCGCTTCCATCACGATGCCGAACGTTATCGGCGACAACATGGAAGTCTCCATCAGCTCCGGTCTTGAGGTTGGCGGTGTTCTTCTGTCCATTAATCACAACGGTATTGAGCTGGGCGCTCCGATTGCCGCCAATGGCATGGACGTTCGCGCGCATGACGCCGACGGTGTAATGCATGTCGTCGTTTACTCGCTCGACGGCCATTCCCTGCCGGCCGGCACATCGACCCTGTTCACTCTGCCTGTGATTTCGAACAACAGCGGCAGCATCGAGTTCGCCGAAGCTTCGGTTTCCGACACCTATGGTCGTCTCTTAGAAACCTCCGCTTCCCTGGTGGCTCCGCTTCCGACCGAGTTCGCGGTTGCTCCGAACTATCCGAATCCGTTCAACGCCAAGACCCTGATCAGCTTCGCGCTGCCCGTTGCCAGCGATGTCAACGTCAGCATCTACAACCTGACAGGTCAGTTGGTTGAGAGCATGTCCGGTCGTTATGAGGCCGGTGCGCATTCCATCACCTGGGATGCCTCCAACGTCTCTTCCGGTGTATACTTCTATAAAGTATCCGCTGGCGAGTTCAACCAGACCATGAAGATGACCCTGCTGAAGTAATATTCGGCAAGACGCTTCAAGTCAACAGGATAGGAGAGGGTTCGCCCTCTCCTATCCATAAAATTCAAGCCGATGGAGAGGGGGTGTTGATATCGGGATTGTGCAAAAGATTTGTTAATTGTTGCAGGAGTAATGTGTGGTAATACGTATGTCCAAAATTTCCAGCGTTTTTTATTCGAAAAGACTTTTTATTTTAGAGAGAAATTATTATATTGACTCCACAAGGGATGCGAGTTTCCATTGGTTGGGGATAATGGTAACTCAATGATAATAAAAAAGTTATGGTTTTTAAGGCACGTTATTTGCTATAGTTTTGGTGGAGGTTATTATGAAAAGACCTTTTGACATTAGAATCGGGGGATTAATTTGATCAGGAATAAACTCTTAACAGGCATACTGGTCACGCTTTGGGCCGGCATCGGTTTTGCCCAAAGTCCTGACACATTGTTTATTACCAATACGGTTGGCGCTCCGGGGGATACGGTCGAGATATCGATCTTTCTTAAAAATACCCAGTTTTCGGTAGCCGGATTCAAGACCCAGTTTGTTCTCAGGGATTCTTCGAATGCCAGTCTGCAAAGGATGGATCGCGGAGATGATGTTCTGGATTTTGATTTTTTTAACCCTACAATGACTGACGGATTCTGCAGGCTGGTGGGAATCGGCGACTTATCGGGACACGGGGCCCCGCCGCTGACGCCCGGATTGCACGAATTGGCCCGAGTTTATATTTTTATCGAACCCGACGCGCCTTTGCATTACACCGATTCGCTGTTTTTCTGGGACGATTCCATACCTCCGGATCGGGACAACTCCATTTCTGATTCCAGCGGCTATATAAATGAAGTTCCCACTTTGATCAACGGCAGCGTCATGTTTAACTTCCAGAGCGGCATCGAAGATAAAGGAGAGATTCTGCCCAGGGCAATAAACCTGTTTCAGAACTATCCCAACCCGTTCAACGGGGAAACCAAAATAGAATTTGATTTTTCATCCGCCGCTGATCAGGTCTCGCTGCAAATCTACGATCTTACCGGCCGATTAGTAAGGGAATATAACTGGGTTTTTTTGCCTTCCGGCAGGCATTCGGTAATCTGGGACGGCAGGAATGAGTCCGCCAAAGCTATGGCTTCAGGGATTTATTTTTACCGGCTTTCGGGTTCCGACGTGCCTCAAACGACCAGAAGGATGACTTTATTAAAATAGGTTTTTTCAAGCGAGTATTCTAATAACTAGAACTAGTAAACCGGGCGGTATCGCCACAATTGGAGGACCAGACGTGAGGAAAAAGCTATTCTTGGTAGGTCTTTTGATAGCTATTCACCTCTTCGCGGTTCCTGTTTGGGGACAGGTATATTCGAACGACGACACGCTTAGCATTGGAAATCTGCAGGGTATGGCCGGAGATAGTATCACCTTGCCGGTCGATCTAATTAATACTTTTTATGTTGGCGGAATCGCTATTCGAATATCCTACGATACGTCGGCCTTTATTCCCGTTCGAATCGAAACCACCGGCAGATCAGCCGGATTCGAATTGAACGGCTATAATTTCGATACTCCCGGATTCTTGCGTTTTGTGGCCACCTCGTTTCAACCGATACAAAACGCTATTCCTCCCGGCAGCGGCCCGGTCGCGAATATTACCATGCAAATCAGGCCGGACGCTTCTTCCGGCGTATATGAATTCGATTTCGCCGATGTGGATAGTTCATCATTTGATAATTCCCTATCTGACTCTCTGGGCAGGGAATTGATTATACCTATATTTGTGTCGGGTTCGATCGATGTTACGGCTCTCACCGGCATAGATGAGCGGCTGTTGACCCCGGGTTTGTATGACCTGGAGCAGAATTACCCGAATCCGTTTAACCAAAGGACGGTAATTTCATTTACCTTGAACGAAGCCTGCTTTGTGAATCTGCAGGTTTTTGATTTGCTGGGCCGGAAAGTTTGCACGCTTTATTCCGGCCGGGCTGACGCGGGAAAACAATCGATCGTTTGGGATGGCCGGGCTGATGACGGCAGTGAAGTGTCATCGGGTATTTATTATTATCGTATCAGCTTGCCTGAACAAAGAACGATTACCAAAAGAATGACACTTTTGAAGTAATAAGGCGGGGAGTTATGAGAAGAATAATCTTCTTTCTAATGATAAGCGCGGGTCTGTTTTTCCGTGCGGGAGCGTTGGCAGATACTATTTACTCCGATCAGGACACCATGCGGGTCCAGGACGCCAGCGGGCTGCCGGGCGATACTGTCAGCGTATACCTTTACATGGCCAATACGACTATCGACGTCGGCGGTATCTCGCACCGGATAACCTACGATAGCACGTTGATCAGAGCATTAAGCGCCGAGTGTCTTGATAGAGGCTGCGCGCTCGAGATTTTTGCCGCTGATATGGATGTTCCGGGAGTAATTAGAATATTGGCCTACAGTTTTGAATCAAACTATATTCCCAGAGGATTCGGCAATACGGTCAGGATCAAATTTCTGGTTAAGAGTGGAGCGGTTCCGGGAAGAAGTACCCTTATGCAATTCGTCGATCAGGGCCTGGGCGATAACGCCTGGTCGCCAGCCATTGGTGGCGATCTCTTTATCCCGCAGTTGCTGCCCGGTACCTTCCAGGTTCGCGGCGGAAATATAAATTTGCCGCCGGTTATTACCAACGTGGGGAATCAATCGGTCGCCGAGGGTCAGCTGCTGCAGTTCACGGTCGTAGCGCATGATGTGGAAGCCGATCCTATCACCTTAAGCGCAGAAAATCTTCCCGAGAACGCCTTTTTCCCATCGGCCCAGGGAGATTCCCTGATCAGTTCAACTTTTTCCTTCCGTCCGAGCTACACTCAAGGGCCCGATACCTTTCTGGTCTCCTTCGTGGCGGTTGACGATCACAACAACGTGACCACCATGCCGGTTCAGATCGTGGTTTTCGATCAGCCCAACGACCGTCTTATTATCGCCCATAACCAGGGTGGCATACGGGGCGCTGCAGACCGGTCTGTAGATGTTATACTCTTCAATTCCGGACCGATTTTCGGGGCGCAGTTCGAGGTCCTTTACGATCCGGAACAGATAGTTATCAGTGACGTTTTATCCACATATAGAAATCAGAATATGTGGTTTTCATACAACGAGCCGCAGCCTGGACGAATCATCATAATCACCTTTTCGGTAGGCATGGATACGATACCATCGGGCAACGGCCCCCTGGCGGAACTGGTTGTTGATGTCAACGACGATGCGCAATTCGGTCATACCGAGCTGAGCCTGGCAGAGGCGATCGAGATTATAGATTCTGTCACAACCAAGAATCTCGAGCCGGAGAACGGGTATTTTACCGTTGATCGTTTTGGCGACGCCAACCTCGATGAAACTGTCAATGTCGGCGATTGCGTGACCATAGTAGCCTATATTTTAGGACAGATGAATTTCTCCATAAGGCAGTTCGAGGCTGCCGATATTGACAGCTCGGGACGGGTTAATATCGGGGATCTGCAAAAAATAATTAACGTAATTCTCGAGATTAATATTCCACCGTTGTTATATCCGTCAGACCCTCCCGTGGTTGTGGAGCTTATGGATGATATTCCGTCATCGGGCGATCTCCTGACCGTCCCGTTCAGAGCGGAAATGTCGGGTGAGGCTTCCGCGGTCCAATTCAGGATATCCTACAACTCCGATGTTCTGCGGGCCCTCGATCCGGAACCGGGTGATTTGATTTCCGGGATGATGCTCGATTACAATGTATCCGATAACGAAATTTACGGCGTTATTTACAACCTGGGCGGCGGGAGTTTCGGCCCCGGGAACGGAGAATTGGTTAACCTCAATTTCAGAGTAACCGATCCGGCTTTCGATTTCGAAGACGATCTGGCTATCACGGATTTTCTAATTGTCAATCCCGCGGCTGAATTTATCCCGGTTGAAATAGAAGGACAATTGCCGGACAGGTTCATCCTGGATCAGAACTATCCCAATCCGTTCAATGCCGGAACTAATATCAGCTTCAGCCTTCCCTCGGCCTCAAATGTGGAAATTATGGTGTACGATCTTCTTGGACGACAAGTAACTACTCTTCTAAATAGCTTCATACCGGCCGGCAGCCACTCTGTCAATTGGGACGGCAGATCCGGTTCCGGCGATAATTTATCAACAGGAGTTTACTTCTATCGCCTTCGAGCGGATGGATTTGACGAAACTAAAAAAATGCTCTTGATCAAGTAGTCCGGTATCGGCCTTTGGAGGGCTGTTTCAGTTAAAGTCTGAATACCGGTAAAGTTTCTTTATCTTTTGAGGTTGTAATGAAATTTACAAGATTGGCGATGGCCATAGTTGTAGCATTTTTTGCGTTATATTCGATATCATTCGCCCAGAGCCCCCCTTTACTCGATCCTATTTCCCCGCAAAGCGTGGCCGAAGGGGCCCATCTCGATCTGCGG
>JAHEDG010000068.1 GCA_024641335.1 Candidatus Zixiibacteriota bacterium | reverse complement strand
CGGAGCCGAGATTCTTGTAATCGACCGGACGCCGTGTCTTGCTATCGGAGGTCACAGTCAGGGCTCTGATCGAGGCCAGAAGATCGGCGTTGGCCAGCTCGCAGGAATCGAGATTGGGAGTAGAATCGTTGGACCACAAGAAGCTTCCCAGGGCAGGCAAACCGAGCGCGGGGCAGCCTTCATCCGCACCGAGTTTTTGGAAGACAAGTTTAAGGCCCTGCCATTGATCGCTGTGTTGAGTGCCTTTACGTCGTGTAGCCAGGCGGCGCAGCCGACCAGTGGAATAGTAGCGCGTGTAAAGATCCTTAACTTTGGGACTGGTGTCACTTGTAAAGAGGAGCTCCCTGTCTTCAGCCACAAAGAGGAATATCAGGCGATATATGAGACGTAGAAGCTCGCGGTAGTAATCGTTATTTGAAAGCGCGCCGGATTTGAGTTTTTCCTTAAAAAGGCTGTTTTGGGGATGAGTAAGGAAGCCTTTGCCCAGGGCGGTTATGGCTTCCTCGACACCGGATCTAAGCTGATTGAGAGCGCGGATACCCTGGTCCTGGGCGATTTTCGACCAGCGTTCCAGCCAGCATTCCTCGGGGCGTTCGGCCTCGACTCTGGATTGATGACAAAGCAAAAACAACAGGATGAAGTCGGAGTAAACCTCGTTATCCATCATGGATTCGAGATCAAACTCGACATAAGCCTGGCGAGTAAGGGTGATGTTATCGCGAAGGATACGGAGCGTCAGGCCATTGGAGAGGAAGGCCCAGAGGTGATCGTCAGAGCGATTAAGAAGCTGTTGGACCATTCCATGCGGACTCATCCGTGCGGCACCGGCCTGGCCGGGCGTACGCTTGTCCAACCCAATATTGCAGCCAATAAGGTGGATCGGGGTCTTCTGCCAGGCATGAGATACCGGGAAGGACTCACCATTAACAATTATACCTTTGGAGAGTTGAAGCCGTCCGTAACTCAAATGGTTGAAAAGCGGCAAAAGCCAGCGTTCGCGAGTGATGGTAGTGCCGGCATCGTTCGTAGAAAGTTTTTCTCTGGCGGACTTGAAATTACTCCAGGCGCCGAGAAGACGATTCCAGGCCGAACTTATGGCTTCGTTTAATTTTTCACCGGGGTCAAGATGATATGCTCCCGGTGTCAATCCATCGATAGATTTATCATTGTCGGAAATTTTCTTAAGGAGATCCGCCGGCAGTATAGCACCTTCGGTGCGGATAGTAGTAAAGATATTTCGCCTGTTTATCTGCACTGATTCCTCAGCTTACCACGGGCAAATAGATGTAAATTCCGAGGACATCGGGCGGAAGCTTGGGATCGATGCGATATGTGACACCTTTCAGCCCCGCGGCTCTTCTGACACGTTGATGGGACTCGAGGATCTGATCGCCTCGCATCCGGGCGGTCTCTTCAATATGCGGCCTGATATGCTCAAAGCCATCGATGATATCGCCAAGAAAGCTTTGAGCCTGTTCAGGCAGGATATTGCCCTCGGGTTTGGCGTCGAGAAGAGATTCAGCTTGTGATGATTCGAGCCATTGAGCTTTTTCAGGCGAACTGGAGAAAGCCAACAGCTGGCAGTCTTCGGCAAGGAGCGGCGTTTCTTTGCCCTCTTGTTTGGTTATGATATGATAGCGGAAACGAACCAGAAGCAGCGTGGTGCGCTTAACGACCTGTTTTGTGCGTATAACACCTGCCCGCCTTGCCTTAGCCCGTGCGAGCGGGTCAAGTGCCGCGTCGATTATGTAGGTGGCCAAACCCTCAACGACAGGATGTGTCCGATTAAGGTAGATAACGTCGTCTTCTACGGGAAGCTCAAACTTCGCTTTGAATGACTCGTTATCGCCAGTCATTTCGCGAAGGGCTCTTGGTACTTCCTTTAGATTAAAATTAACCCAGTGGTTTTCGTTAATAATTGCGCCATAAACCTTGAAGGCCTCTTTGCTGAAAGCGGCCACGTCGACCGAAGAGCCTATGGCCGCCTGGACTTCTTTTAATTCGGTCGCGACTTCATCGACCTTTATAGATTCCTGGGCGAACATGGTTCGGGAACGCTTTTCGCGATCTGCAGCGTTGTCCCATTTACCAAAAAGATCTTCCTTCTGAGGTTTGAAATATTCCTCAAATCCCGGCAGATATTGTTGGTCGACACCCGATTTTTCTTTTAGCAAAAGCCCCTCGAAGACAGCTTCCATAACTTGATTTGCGTCAGCCGGAACTGGCACGGTTATGCCGAGCGAGCTTCGTATTTGTTTGTGCTTGCGAATGAGAACGTCAAGTACAATGCCGTCTATTTGATTGTCAATTCCATAGTAGGTTAGGACCCGAATATTAGATTTAGGCTGGCCATAGCGGTCTACACGCCCCTCGCGTTGCTCGTGACGGGTGGGGTTCCATGAAAGGTCATAGTGTACGACCGCGTCAAAATACTCCTGAAGATTGATTCCTTCGCTTAAACAATCGGTACAAACCAAAACATGCTTAGCAGCTTTGGCAAGTTCCGCTACGCGTTCTTCACGTTCGGCCGGCGGAAGCATGCCCGTCACGGCGGCTACTTCGACTCCTTTAAGTTTATTGCGGAGTTCGGCTGCGACATATTCCGCCGTTGGAATGAAGCGGCAAAATACAATGGGGCTGAAACCGTCTTTGACAAGCTTTTCAATTAGTTTTATTCCCTTATTAAGCTTCTCGTCTTTATTGCCTTTGACTGCATCGGCTTCTCGGGCCATCTCAAGAAGTCGCCGCCGGTTCGATTTCTCGTCAGCAGCCATCTCTCCGATATCGCTTCCCGGGGCTACATCCGAACCCTCTATTGTGTCATCGGTTTCAAGATCAAGGATGCTTCTGCGTCCGATCTCATCAGCATCGCACGCTGTTTCCGTATCGACTGTTGCCGCCCGGTTTCTAAGGGTTTCTGCAGCCGCAGCAGGGCTCGAGGCTAGAGAACGCAATAATGCCAAGGCCGACCACCAGCGGATACGTTGTCGATGGAGATTTCCGGTTTTATCGAATACCGTTTCGCGTGCGTAATTTAATACCCGGTTGAACAATTTTTTATATTCAGGTGATAAACTATAACTATCTTCGCCTTCAAGTCGCTCTGGGAATGGCGTATCGGCTTGCATGTAATGTCGAATATCTGCCCTTCTCCTTTGAATAAAATGCATAGCCAGCTTGCGACGGATGAGCTCACTCTCCTTACCAGATAAATTTTCCGGAAGATTGGTGAACTCCTTGTTTAGGAGAGTTAGAAGCGAACGAAATTGGTCTTCTTTGCCGCTGTGTGGTGTTGCGGTCACAAACACCATATGTCTATTTTGATTCTCCGAAAGCCCTTTGATCAGTTGATGCCGCTGGTGCCGTCCACCTCGTCCCTGGTCGCCAAAAGCACAAGTATGAGCTTCATCCACGATTACAAACTCGGGACAAGCGCGAAGGAAATCATCCCTGTGCCGATCTGACTTGATAAAATCCATCGAGACCACGACGAATGGGTATTCTTCAAAGATAGAACGGCCTATTGGTAGATTGCGCTCCAAGCTTGAGGCGGTACTTGGAAGAACAAGTTCGCAATCAATATGAAATTTCTCAAAAAGCTCATCCTGCCACTGCTCTGCAAGCTGGGGTGGGCAAAGCACGGCCAACCGCTGAATTTCGCCTCGGTCGAGAAGTTCCCTGGCAATAGCGCAAGCTTCGATTGTCTTTCCGATCCCGACATCGTCTGCAATTAAAAGGCGGATGGTATCAAGCTTGAGCGCCATTAGAAGCGGAACAAGCTGATATGGTCTTGGTTCGACGGAGATCTTGGCAAATGAACGGAAAGGCCCGGCACTTGAGCGAAAGCCCAAGCGGACAGCATCGCGCAATAACCTGCAGGAGCGGTAATCCCCAACTTCACTTTTATCTGGTAGCTGAAACGTAGCAGACTGTACTTTTTCAAGAGAAGTCAGGATGCCGGTAATCTCATCTTCAGTTCCGCCAAGAGGCCTTAGGACCAAACAATCATCAGAAGATTCGGGTAATACTACCCATTCACGACCCCTGGTCCTAACAAGCGATCCAACAGCGTAGCTCATTTGCCGCTCCCGAATACGCCGGGGTTATTCTTAATGATCTCTGCCCAGTCATCATATGTTCTAAACCTAATGCTGTTGTAACCGTTATCTCTAAGGCTAACATCTTGGGCCTTATCCCGATCCTGCCTTTCAGGATATTCATGCATGGGGCCGTCGATATATATAACAGTCTGACAGTCCTTATAAATAAAATCCGGCCGCACCTTACAGCTATTAATAAACACTTGAGCATCCGATGGGAGATTATATCCTCTTTCGTTGATAAAATTTAGCCAATTACGCTCAAGATCGGAATCTGCCAGTCTTTTAAGGCGGGTGAGATGAGCAGCTCGGGGTACAGTTGCGGGTGAAAGATGAACTCTAGAACTGGCAAGTTTAAGCAAAATTCCAACGGCCGACTTGCGGTCCAGGATTGCATGGTCACTTTGATTGCTGTAACTTAGAATGCAGTCATAGCAGGCAGCTTCGCAATCCTCATTGGCGCCTTTGGCTCTTTTTAGGTCCGTGCCATCATCGGGATTAAAATGGCAAATTTCTAAGGCCAATCTCGCCAATTCAGGCAGAATACCCGGTTCATCAAGTAGCTTTTTTAGTACGCCTGCGCCTCCTTCGGATGCCTCATAGAATAAAAGCGATCTTTTTTTGGATTTGTCCGGTAAAGTCTCACATGCAAGCTCGTTATCTTCGAGTTGGAATCTGACCTGGATGGCATTTTTGAGTGCCCATTGCAGGGTAGTAAGAGTTATTAGATTCGGAACAGGCTTAAACTGCAAAAGCAGGCAATTCTTTCTATCTTCAGCAAATGGGATCACTCGAATAGTATTGCTACTCATCGCATCATCAGGATCCTCCTCAATCATCTCATTCTTTTCCCAATAGCCCCGCTCCTTATCGAGTACAAAACCGATTGAGCCCTGCTTTCTACGAATCCAACCGAAATTTACTCGCCAAATCGTTGCCGAATGACCATAAAGCATGGAGGAAAATTCTTCTCCGTCTTTTTTGACGCTGGCCATTCGGTATAATGGTTGCTCATTTGACATTCCAAAGCGCATTGTGGTTTTAAGCTCATAGCCGAGTTTAAGTCTTTCCTCTTCATCTGAACTTATCCTGTCGCGCCTTTTTGCAGTAACATTTTGTAGCCTAAAAAGCTGAGCTATTGGATGACCAAGATTAGAATCGCAAAGCTCGCAAATATCGGGATCTGACCCTCTTCCAATTGGATGCAAATACCCACAGTCTTCGCAAATTTTCGCAGAAGTAGTAAGAATATCATCCTCTCCCACGGGGAGAATCGCTCTATTTATAATGTATCGGGAGCCTTCGTGATAGATAAAAGAACGTGGCCCAAATTCCGAGACGGCCAGAAAGCGCGGGCGAGATAGAAACTCATCATTACCTTTTCTATTTCGCCTGCCCGGGATGTAAGCAGAGATAGGAAGCCTGGGAAAACTATAGCCAGGCAGGAATCCTTCACTAGCGAAATATCTATAGCTATAAAAATCAGCTTGAATGAGATTTTCGGTTTCCCGCAAGAGCTCAAGTTGCGCTTCGGCTTCTCGTCTTAGACGCTTGGCCTGATCTTTATCCTGCGGGTTTCTAGACGCATCTAAGATAATTGAATTTTGGAGCTCGAACTGCTTCATAGCCGCTTTATAAAGACTTCGCCATCTTTCACAGGTAGCATCGAATTCTCTGACAATTTGCGTAAAAACATCATCAAGCCAGTTCTCGCTATACCAAGTGGCATTTTCAAGCTCAATTAAGAATGAGGATAATATGCGTTTAGCTCGCTCTTTGGCACGTCCCTTAGCGGAAGTAGAGCTAATGGAATTATATACGCTTTGTTGTAAGGTCAAGCCCTGCTTATCAGTTGAGAGGTCAAGTATCTCTTTAAGAGAGCTGCCGAGTGTCTGCCCCGTTTCAGCCAACCATATTGCGTGAATATGAGACTTTACTAAATCCTCATTTGATAAATCGAGTTTAGGCGGAGAAACCTCGCCTGAGACCATTAGTTCGGGCCTTTTGAAAAAATACTGATCATGGGGACTTCCTGAAGAGCAGTAGGATAACACCAGTGCAGGCTGACCACTCCTCCCGGCTCGGCCACTCCTTTGGGCATAGTTTGCAGGAGTCGGAGGGATATTTCTCAGGTTAACAACATTTAACTCGGCAATATCAATTCCCAACTCCATAGTCGGGGAGCAGTAAAGAATCGGTAATGTCCCTGCCCTAAAGCTATCTTCTCTCGCTTCGCGTTGTCGATATTTCACTTGAGCTGTATGTTCTCTTGCCTCCAATCCAACCATACTCGGTCCGGCCTTTTCATAATGCTCGATAAAGAATTTATTGGTTTTCATACCAGCTTCAGGCTGTTGGGGAACTCTGATAGGATCATGGAAGGCTTGGCTCCCGTCTCCTGAGAGCCAAATGATCGCAGAAGCTACAATCTGATAACCTGGAACCTTGCTATCTCCGCTTCCTTCTAAAACCTGCTCGACAATTCCGGCTATTTTAAGCAAGTCAAGAAGTTGCCTAATTATCACATCAGCGTCAGCAACTTTGAGCTGTAAATTGAGCTTTGTAAAGGTACTTGAGCGTCTCAAGAATTGACCGAAACCTCCTCGAGAAGACAGGAATGTAAATCCGCCATGATCTCCTTTTTGAGATGATCTTGGAAGAAGAATAGAGGCATAGCTAAGACGCTCATCCTCATCTATTGCCCAAGGATCTTTGAGATGTTGACTGCTCTCCAGCTTTATTCTCTCCTGCATAATCTGATCGAGATAATCGACCTTTATACAAAGCTCGCGGCGCATGAAATCAAGCATTACCTTTGATATTCGCTTCCTTGTTTCCGGGGATGCAGTTACCAATGCTTGATGCTTGCCTTGCCAATACTGATCGGCTATACAAAACTCCTCAAGAGATTCATATTTAATTTCAAGTAAACCACATTGCTCGAGATTAGGAGCAGTCACCCGCCAGCCTCTTTTTAGATCTCTATAAATACGGTAACCTATAACATTCCTTAAGGCACGCTGAGTATTAACCAATCTTTGAAATTGAGCCTCAGGATCTGCCGCATAAAGTGAAGGCGGCAGTCCTAACTCATTAAATACCTTTTGCGCCAATTCTTCATGCCTTATCCCATCGGGTCCGGCTTTACTTACAGCCCGGTAAAGCGCTGAACGCAAAATCCCCATTTCCACAAAATCGTTAAAGTGCCCCGCTTGCAAAGAAGCGTCCTGGCGATTATCCGTAAAGCTAAGCAGTTTACAGGCAGATTTGGTAATTGTCTGATCTTCTTTTAGAGAACGGATAGTCGAAAGAGAAATGATGGTCGTTGCGGTGCTGCGCCCTTCCATGCCCAAAAGCGAGAGCTTCCCAAAATCCGAGGACTGCCTGAAATCATATGAAATTCCACAATGAAGACAAAATCTGAATGGCGCTGAGATAAACCAGTATTCGGTTCCGCCCTCCATTTCTGTCCCATCAGTTCCCACCTTTTTAGGTTTGGGGATATACTCTCTACGATTAGCACGGACACGAGTGGGACCAGCATTCTCTTCAAGCCAATCATCCGGAAGCCTCTTGACTAACTTATCAAATTCCGTTGGCCATGGATTAGAATCGCTTTTAAAGAGAAATCCGTTTTTTCCTTCTGAGTTTCCTTGGCGATCAGATAGCTCACGTGGCCTAAACACTTTATTGCCATCTTCGTCTTCTTCCAACTTTACACTATAATATTCCTGCCCGCACTCACGGCAAAATACAAGAGGCAACAGAGTCTTGCTTCTATCTCCTGGAACAAATTGCTGGCCATTTAATGTGATATAGCGCTTATTCTCTGCTTCAAGGGAGGAAAATACGTTCTCGCCGCGAGTGATAAATTGATGCAAACGGAATGCGAAAACTCGAAACTTCGTCTCAGGATCCGGTTCGCAGGAATATCCAGCAAGAAGAGTTTCTTCAAGAGCTTTGGCGCACTGGTCTATATTGACCTTAGTCTGTTCTGCCAGTACCGCGGCGGCCCCATTTTCCCCGTAAATACTTTTGGGTTTTGCCCTCCTAAGACGGCCATCTTCAGACAGAATCCCAAAATAACTTTCTATCCAGCTTGATAGAGGATCAGTAATAAACGATTGAAAGTTTTTCGGAATAGTGTAGTTTGATTTTTCAAGTCTTTCCTTTAGTAAGCGCAAATAGTTGAGATCTGAAATCGATATTTCGGGTGTAACGCGCCTTAGTGTTTCCAATATCACATGCCCCGGAGTGACCTCGGAGCCAAAAAGGAGAGTTGCTACCTTAGCAATTTCGCCTTTTTGGTCCTCAAATTTGCCCGAAGTTGAAAGAGTAGCCGAGGTTCCGACACACTGGAGCCGTCTGGCATTTAGAAAATCTCTTGTTCTACGGACCAAAAGCGCCACATCAGCACCCTGACGGCCCCGATACGTATGAAGTTCGTCCAGTACTAAGAATCTTAGTGCCTGGGCAGATCGTAAAATGGCGGAATCATGCGGCCTAGTTAAAATCAGCT
>JAHEDG010000030.1:16188-34066 GCA_024641335.1 Candidatus Zixiibacteriota bacterium | reverse complement strand
TCGTGCCCACGCGATTTCAAGAGATCCATCAGGCGAAGGGTGTAAAGGCAATCGCCCCCGCGAGGGTAGAGATATTTATTGGCGATGAGGATTTTCATGTTCTGCTTTCAAGAGATACAGAATTGAGTATGATGTTCTCTGATGGCTTAGCCACATTAAGTAGATTAATAAAGGAAAATTCCCGTTGTTCCTCGGAAACATCGAACAGGATATAGCCGCTTTGGCGAAGTTTATTTATGGCCTGTGTGGTATGATTATTGGGGATGCCTCCGATTCCATGATGGAATTCCACGAGCAATTGGCCGATCCTGGTACCGCTTTTAAGGATATCATCGATCACCCGATATTCGGAACCCTCGATATCGATTTTTAATAAATCTATTCGATTGTGGCCGAGTTTTTTGATAATGGAGGATAGTCGATTTACTTCGGCTTGTATTCTATCGTCATCACGGTTACCTTCAATATCCATCGAGTAAGAAACATGATCCGGGTTTCCCGGTGGTTGGAAATATGCTATGCCATCATAATGGCTAAGGCCGATTTCATGAAAATGGAATTTTTTGGGAACGGATTGCCGGTTTAGCCATTCGATCGCTTTTGGCGTGGGATCGAAAGCGAATATAGCGACATCGAATCTATCGATTAGTTCGAGATCGAATGAGATGTTATCCCCGCAGCCGAACGAATAGACAACGCTGGATTCGTTTAAATAATCGGGGCAGACGCAGAAACGAGCGTATAAATCGCCTAATATCGCTTTATTGCATCGATGTTCGGGTTTGAATGTAGTTAATGATCCGATAGCCTTTCTAAAAGCCAGCTTGCTTTTCTTCATAGCTTCCCAAAAGCCGAAAAGTTCCAGGATAGATTTAAGTTTTCGCTTGATTATGTACTTAACTCGCATGATATCCTCAGTCGATTTCCCGACCCTATTTTTTACGCACGACTCCAAGAATCTGAAATATCAGCTGCTTTGTTCTGTGTTTTCCTGGCGCTCGCATACAAAGCCACTACTCCGCATACTGTCCATATTAAAAGCGATTGATTTCTGTATATAAATGAAAAGACCGCCACGTTTTCTACCGCAAGCGCCACCAAAAAGCCAATAGCTCCAAGCATAAAGATCCGAATTGTCTTCTCTTGAACTTCATCATAAACCTCGGAGGCCGCCTTAAATACTTTATAGAATATTAAGCCGAATATTAAAAGCCCCACCAGCCCGACCTGGGTTAGAATAGCCGCGTACCCGACATCCCGGACATATTTTAATCCTGATGGATCGAGTCCCAAAGACGCCGCTTTGCCGTACGTTTGTTCGTCAAAAATATCTTCCGCTAATAGCTGGAATGTTCCCGGACCCAGACCGAGCGCGGGAGAGGTCGCGAGAACCCTGGGAACTTCATATAAAAGCACGTAACCTCGGTTAAAAGTAGTTGTAGTATCAAAATAATCGCTGGTGAAGAGATAAGCGAATCGTTTGTATATATTAAAGGGACTATATACATTATCATTATCGAAATTAATCCAGGAAAAAAGTACAAGGGCGGCCAATACCGGGGCAATAAAATAGATAAATCGAACCCTACTTTTTACTTTAAAGAGAATAACTCCGATACCTATGAAAGCCGCGATAAGAGAGACGCGCGATGATGAGAGTATCAAAGCCGTTAGAGTTAGCGCGATAGGTATGAAATATTTCGACGAACGTTTCTCTATAATAGCCCCCGCAGCCAGAAAACATAACGCGAATGACAAGTAATTACCGAGATTAATATTAGCGCCCATGCTGCCGGTGAATTGATATTGGTAATAACCCTTGTCGTAATTGTATTCTCTTAGAGCTTTGCCATCGATAACCAGATCCTTCGATTCAAATGCTTTGATTAAAACATCCCCCTCTATAGCCTGGCCTATGCAAATAATCGATTGGATTATGGCGACCGCGATGATGATTCTTAGTATAGTTTTAATATAGGTACTGCCTAATTCGAGATTGTAAATAAGATAGAATACAGGTACATATCTTATGATGTTTTTCAAGTGCATCGCGCTAAAGGTCGGCGATATGTCGTTGACAAAAGTGGAGGCTAACCAGGTAAGTAAAAATAGAAGCGCGAATAGATCGATAGGGCTTTTCTTCCATGTTCTTCGCAGGGCTAAATTTTGAATTAGTATAAGGGCCATCATGGAGAGCAAAGCTCCTTCCCAGGCGTATCTCGCAACTAAATAGAGATCGTATGTTAATGACTTCAATATGAATTCTTCAAAAGGCGTATATATGAGGAGGAAGAGGATTATTTTATCTTTATTATTCCAGAAATAATGGAACAGCGCCCCAAATAAAATAATTAAAAATACCGCAGGCAAAAAACAGGCCGTGGCAGCTACGATCATAGTCGCCGGGACTAAAAATAGCGCTTTATAGGATAACGAATTCTTTATGTTTATCTTCTGTGCAATCATCAGTCACGTCCATTTTACTGTTCAGGCTTTTGCCGGTTAATTGGCTGAATATCTCGAAATACCGGCGGGTTACCATTTCATAATCCATCTCGCTCCGTGCGAATTTCAGGACATTCGCGCTAAGTTTATCTTTCAGGTTGGAATCCTTTTTCAAACGTTCTATGCCATCCGCCAGCTGGGCCGGATTCGACGGTTCGATGACCAGACCGTTACGCTCGTTTTCAATCGGAGTGGCCTGCTCCCATCCTTTATTTCCGATGATAATCGGCAATCCGGCCGCCATGCTTTCGGCCAAAACAGTCGAAAACCCGGGCGGATTGGATACGTCCGGAAAAACAGCTATATCAGCCGCGGCGCAGGCCTCGGGCATACGTGAATTGGGAAACATGCCGGTGACCTTTACATTTTCAAGTCCCAACTGTTCCAGACGCGTATTAAATAAGTCGGCATGTCCGGCTTCGAGATTCCCCCCAACGAACAAAAAGACGATATTATTATCGGTTCTTCGTTGGCGCATTATATCGGCTGCCTCCAGCAGAACTCTTGCCCCCTTGTTCGCGCAGAGACGGCCGAAATAGGCAACTACGAACTTGCCGTTGAGCTCGTACCTGCGCCTGAAATCGTGACTCTCAACATCAGGCCTGAATCGTTTCGTATCGACAGGTTTAGGAATTACATGTATGTTCTCGCATGGATAATTGTATTTTCTTATAAATCTCTCTTGGCCGGCGTTATTGTAAGTTATTACCGCCGCGATTCGATTGACGGCTTGTTTTTCAAACGGATAAACTACTTTGTTTTTCCATGAATTCTTATAGGTTATATCTCCGCAATCGATATAGACCAGCGGTATCCTCAAAATTCTCGAGGCTATGAAGGTCATAAAGGAGCGCGGTGATAAAGTCAAATAAGGATTTTCGAAGATCAAATCGGGTTTCCATTTCAACAACGATGGAATTATTCCGAGAGTCACTCTAAAGAAACCGCCGTTTCCTATATCTCCCTTTCGGTGAATAATCAGACGGGATTTCATCAGCAGCAAATGATAATCGGGCGGCAATTGCCCGACATGGTCGACAGGATATTCCCCCGTTTTGAATACCCTGGAATCCCCCGGGCTGGCGATATCGGTGCCTAAATGCACTATTTCGCAATTGTATTTTTCGGCTAAAATCCTGCCGATCCGCAGGTCCTTATCACCCCGGTAAAGCTCAACAAACTCATGGGATAAGGCGATCCTCAGCCTGCCGGGGGATTTCGGCGGAACCGGAAAAGCCCTCATTTCAGAATCCGTTAATATCGGCATACTGATTTTCTCCTTTTAGACATCGATATATTCCCGCGCCGAGTTCATCGGGGCTTCCTCTGAAACAACCGGTAAGGTGTCGATTGCGGCCATACCGTTTTCCGCCCTTTTCCTCATTAAAAGCTTCCCGCTGATCACCCGTTTCTCTTCATTGTCGAAAAAGCCGGCCAGATATAGTATCACCGGAAAGCCCGATACTAAAATAAGCCTGATCGCCAGATACAAGTATCCTCCATCGGACGGGATATAACCGGCCCCCCATATTATTATCGATGAAACAAAAGACAACCGGGCGATCTTGCCCCATTCGAATGGAATGTAGTACGATTTTTGGGCGATTATGAACATCACCGAGGCCATAACTATATAAGTCGCGGCCGATATCCAGGCTACGGCATCGACCCCGAAGACCGGAGCGAAAATGAGATTCAGGGAGACATTAGCTGCTACCCCGGCGCCCACCGGGATTAGTATCCTTGATGTTTTCCGGACAATATTGCTCCCGGTGGTGAAGATATAAAATACCCCGTAAAACATTATTCCGAGGGCCAATGGAAATATCAATCTCGAAGCCGGATAATATGCCGGCGTGGCGACCGTTTTTATAATAAGGTCTCCGAGAAGCGCTAACGATACCACTATCCAGGCCGACCCCGCGCCATAGTAGGCGAATATTCGGGCGAATATCGTCCGCGCCTGCCGATCGTTCATCTTCGAAAAAGCGAATTGGGGCCAGGCGAGCTGAATTGCCAGTACAAAGAGCGTTATGATGACACTGAACTTGCCGGCTATTGAGAAAAGCCCGATCTCATCCAGATCGCAGTAAGCCAAAAGAAATACCCTGCTCAATGAACTTATTCCCCATAACGCCGCTCCGGCCGGCAGCAACGGAGCCGAAAAACGCAGTAATTTTATCAGTATGGCTTTATCGAACCTTAGGCCGAGATATTCCCGTTGAATATAAACGCTGACAGCCAAAAGAGGTATACCGGAAATGATCTTGGCCATCAGGATTCCCTCGATCCCTGATTTAAGAACGACAACAAAATATACAGTCCCCGCGACATATAGAAATATGTTGGAGAGAACTACCGCGGCGTAAAGCCGGGGCCTGTTCTGCGCCCTGAGAAGATTCACCGGCAGGGTAAATAACGAGTTTACGACCAGGAATCCTCCGGCCAGTATGAAAAGGTGTCCGCGAAATGAATCTCCCAATAGCCAAAGGCCTAATTGTTCATCGAATATCAGAATCAAAATAAAAGCCGCGATCGACAAGCCAAAATGATATAAAAAAGCCGAGGAAACCAGACGCCTCCGATACTCAAAGGAATGATCATTAAAATAAAATCGCATGACTCCGTTGTTCATTTCAAAAACAACGACCATGGTGAGAATGGCCAAATAAACGATTACTATATCCAATGTCCCGAATTCGGAAGGCTCGAGAAAACGGGCGTATATGGGAAGCAGAAGAAATTCCGAAAACGACCTCAGGCTCCCGGCCAGCCCGTAAATGACAGTCGATTTAAAAAAAGACTTGATCTCGCTAAACATGATCTACTGTGTTCATCTCCGGTGACCTGCCCAGACGCAGTTTCATTGCCAATCTCCGAATTTCCGAATGCCCTGATTTATCGCGTCTGGAATTTTCCACAAACAACAAAAGCCAGGCGGTCATAAAACCGGCGAACAAGCCGAGCAGCGTGGTTTTTGTCCTGGCAGGGTAGCTCTTTAAACTCGGAGGCCTTGCGGTATCGAGAATCTGAACCAGAGGGATTTCCTTTTTCTCCTGAATAGCGGCCAATTCTCTCTGCTGGGCCAATATAAGATAGATCTGGTTCTTCAGTTCCACTTCACGGAATAGTCTCTCATGCTCCAGCAATAGCTCCGGATCGGTGGAACGGTAGTAGTTCAGATTTCTATCGCGAAACTCTTTTAGCCTCTCCTCGGCGGATTTCAGATCGGCCTGGGTTTCGGCTATTCTGGTTTCGATGAATTCGCGGTTCAATCCGGCGCTGGTTTTCCGCTGATATTTATTGAAATCGTCCAGCAGGCTGATGTAAAAATTAGCTATTTGGGAGGAAAGCTCCGGCGATTCGGTGGTCACCGAAACGCTGACCACGCCTGTTTTTTTATCATAATCGACTGTCGTGATATTTTTCAGTTTCCGGTAAGCCCGATCGGGATTCTCCTGGTCGAAATACTGGTATAGATTTTGAGTGACGGCTCGCCCTCCATGCTCGAACGTGTATTCTCTGTTTAGAATATCATCGGCCCGGGTCCTGCTGGTAATAATCTCCGGGTATAGTATCGACGGTGACTTGTCGGAAAGTCCCATCGCGCTCATGTCCAAATTGGGAATACCGTCGGCCAACGACAGCAGTCCCCCCGCTTTATTTTCGTTCGATGACGGCAGGATGGAGGCGGTGGCGGTATATTCATTGGGTATAAGAAGAGTGATCAGGGCGGTACAGATACCAACGCCCAAAGCGAAAATGGTAATCGGTTTCCATCGATTTAACAGCAAACCGAACGCCTGGGATAACGTCATTTCAATCCCCGTCACCCCGGAATTGGTATTCGAGTCATTTTCTGAGTACATAAAACCACCTCGCCCCTGGAAAAATGTCGGAACTTATATGAACATATCATATTGGGAATATCGGCATGAGCTCCCGTTAGTTAACATAATAACGGCTGCCGATAACCTCCGATGATTCCCCGAAGTTAGCTTTGGTCATCTCGATAAAGGTTCAAAAAATACGGGAATAAAAAAGGAGAGCGCCGGATTGAATGACGACGCTCCCTCATACCGGCAAACAGCCGGCGTCGCGGAAAGGCAGATATCCGTGGGTTCTCGCCCACGTTTTTAGCTCACCTTAATTCAACTGCAATTGTCATGCCAATTATCTACCGCCGAGACTATCTCCCTAAGAAACACGCCGTCATCCCCATAACTGCCTTTAAAAAAATGACTTAGATGTATATTGAAGCTCCCTGAATCTGCCATGAAAGGGCTTGTTTGTAAGCCCGATCGCCCATATGCCGGGGCATTATTCCCCGCCGGACAATAATTACCCGGTTTATCAATAATTAGTAAAGCTTCCTTTCGCTGGGATATTTTCAGTTATTATCCAGGATTTCAAGTTAGGCTAAAATGAAACAACAATCCTTAAAAATAATATATGGGCATATTTCGCCGATATGCTATTAGAAGGTCCATTATTTAAAAGATGAACGTAAATCACGGGCAAATGGCAAAAATACGCCTTGGGATGCCGGGGAGAGGGATAGGCGCTTAGTTCGCCAAACAATTAAATAGAATATGGCGACACCAGCTAACAAAACTCAGGTATTGGAAACCCCGTCTACTATAATAGGCGAACCTGAAATAAATTCCCATTCCACGTTGACGGAAAGACCGGTTAAAAAGCCGCTCTCTGATAACACCATATCGCATTGGCGGCAAACTCTCGAGATGATCACGGAGGTCGGAAATATACAGGTAGCGTTCATCGCCAAAATTGACCGGGGAAAAATGAAAATTATCGCCTCCAACCTGGCAGGCGATAAACCGTTGGGAAGCAATAATACCCTGGACATTCCATCCGGCTCTTTTTTGGAATATCTGACTCAAACAGCATCGGCAGAACCCCTGGCCAACAATCCTGATGAACTTAGGTGGCGTCAATGCTGGGAAAGTAGTATCGGCTTTGGCTCATTCCTCGGGCAGACCATAGAAAACGGCTCCGGCGAAATGTATGGTGTTATCTGTTTCCTTAACGGCAAGAAAACCAGGTTCACAAAAAAGCAGCGGAAATTACTGGCGGCCATCAAAAGGATGGTGGAAACAGATCTGGCGAGGGAAAACCTGCCTGAATCGGACAACTATTCGCCGTTGGAGCTGATTCCGGGTATTACACGAGGTAATTCCATATTTAATTTCATGACCGACGCTATCCATGTAGTGGATCGCGATCTTAATATTATTTTATTTAATGAATCTTTCAAAAAGTGGGATCTGAAGCTGGGATTGGATTCCAATCCGGTGGGTCGCGGGCTATCCGACGTGTTTCCGTTTTTGGACGACGCTGTTCTCGATCAATATCGACATACTTTTAACAGCGGCGAGATTCATTATTCCGAAGAACGGAATATTATCAATGGCGAAGAAATTTTTACCGAAACCCGCAAAGTGCCGATCCATAATAATGGCCGAATCGAATATATCATAACCATAATCCGGGATACCACTGGAATTGTCCGGTCGGAAGCGCAAATCAGGGAACAGCACGACTTTCTTTGCAACGTAATTGATTCTCTGGAGTACCCGTTTTATGTAGTTAATGTCAAAGATTACTCGATTGTATTAACCAACACGAAGATAGGGAATATAGAAAACGGAGTTCCCTGCCATTCGCTGATTCATAATTCTCAAAGGCCATGTTGGCAGGAAAATCATCCCTGTCCGATCGAGATTGTAAGAAGAACAAAGCAGACGGCTGTAGTGGAGCATCTTCTGTACGATAAAGAAGGAAGACTTCGGGAATTCGAACTCCATTGCCATCCTCTATTTGACGACAACGGAGAGGTCGATCAGGTGCTGGAGTTTTCCATAGATATAACCGAACGAAAAAGAGCGCAGGAGACCCTTAGGAATTCCCACAGACGATATCAGGAGCTGTTCAATTCGGTTATGGAAGGTATCGGGATGATCGACGAGAATGAACAGATAATCTACTGTAATCCGTCGTTGGTGAGGATTTTCGAAGTTGATTCGGAGAAGAATCTGGTGGGTGAGAGCATTTTGGATTTTATGCCTGAGGAAAAAAGAGAGGCTGCCAGATCGCGAATAAGGGGAGAACAAAAACTGAATGGCCATCGCTTTGAGATGGAGATTACAGTCGGCAGCGGGAATATCAAGACAGTTTTGTTGTCAGTTTCCCGTAAACGCGATGGTTACGATAATTACAGCGGGGCGATCATAGCCATAATAGATATTTCGGAAGTTCGTCGTCTCCAGGAATTCGCCTCCCGCGCGCAGCGTCTGGAAACCGCGGGCAGGATCGCCGGTCAGGTCGCCCATGATTTCAATAACCTTCTGGCTCCGCTTATCGCCTATCCCGGTTTCATCAAAGAGATGCTTCCCGATGATCACGACTGCGTAGTTTACCTCAATGATATGTCGAGCGCGGCGGAAAGGATCGCCGAGATAAATCAACAGCTTCTCACGCTGGGCAGAAGAGGACATTTCCACCTCGAAGTAATTAATTTGAACGAGACTATAGAACAGGTCATCGGTCAGCTTTCTCCGATCCCGGAAACCATGAAAATCGAAACCGAATTTGCCGAGGATCTTTCTAATATCAAAGGCGGCTCGGCGCAGATTATGAGGATTTTGATCAATATGCTCAGCAACGCCCGTGACTCGATGCATGATGACGGTACGATCAAAATTACAACCGAAAATTATATACTTCGGGGGCCTGGCGGAAAAAACAGACCGGTACCCGGAGGTAAATATATCAGGGTATCTATTTCAGATACTGGATCTGGTATTCCAGGCGACGCGTTGGCGAAGATATTCGACCCGTTCTTCACCACCAAAACCGCAGGCAAAAAACGAGGATCCGGATTGGGGCTCAGCGTCGTTCACTCGGTAATCGAAGACCATCACGGCTATATAGATCTGGAGACGACGCCGGGCGAGGGGACAGTATTTTACCTGTATTTTCCAGTTACCGGCGAGAATCTGAAAACGCAGATCAGCGAGGAAATTGTCGGCGGTCAGGAGAAGATACTAGTGGTGGACGACGATGATATGCAAAGAGACGTATCGCATAAACTTCTCAGGAGCCTGGGGTACAACGTAGTCACCGTATCGAACGGCAATGACGCGGTGGATTATATCAAGAACAACAATGTCGACCTGGTCTTGCTGGATATGGTAATGCCTGACAGTATAGATGGCCTGGAAACCTACAAGGCAATCCGAGAAATAAATTCAACCCAGAAGACCATTGTTGTTTCAGGACACGCCGAATCGGAAAAAGTAAAGAAAACTCTCGAATTGGGCGCCAGCTCGTTTTTAAGAAAACCGTTGACCATCAAATCGGTGGCCGGCGCGGTAAGAAAAGAACTAGATAGATTACCCGGATAATTCCCTCTTGTGAATAATACAATCCGTTTATAAATCCATAGCGAACTGGGCGTCGATTTTTCTTGACATACCCATAGCTTCGGCCAATATTTATCGTCGACAGTATCCTGCGTCGTGGTACTGATTATAACGAAAACCGGACTAATTGCGAAAGGGGTGTCGAGAACAGCCAGATTTTTTTCGATCGATCTTAGTTTAATTTTCGGAGCTTGTTAGTTGAATCATTCCGGCGGAGAGAAAACAATTATAGCCATCGTGTCTCCACCGGGAAACTTCAACAGGTTTGACGGCTCTCTTACTCAGGAGATTACAGTGCAAGGCAGCAAACTTTACGTCGGAAATCTTAGTTATTCCGTAACCAATTCGCAGTTGGAAGAGTTGTTCGGTAATTACGGTCAGGTCAAGCAGGTTAGTGTTATCGAGGGTAAAGGGTTCGCGTTTGTCGAAATGTCCGATCCGTCGGAAGCCGAGAAGGCCGCGGAAGCCCTTAACGGCCAGGATCTGGATGGGAGAACCATGAGAGTCGACGAGGCTCGCCCTCCAAAAAATAGAGACAGAGACAGCAGAGGCGGAGATAGAAGAGGCGGTGGCGGCGGAGGCGGATACCGTAACAGGTATTAATTTGCCCCGGTTTTCCCCGCGACTCTCCCAATAGATAGTCTCGACTGGAAAATAATACCGCGGTTCCCAAAGCATCAATGATCCGGGAGCCGCGGTTTTTATCTTCCCACTTTATTGGCAGGTTACGATATCCCGATCATCTCGATATCGAATACCAAGGTCTCGCCGGCTAACGGATGATTGGCGTCGATTGTTACGGTCTGATCGGTCATCTCGGTAACCACGACAGTAACAGGACCGCCCTGCGGCTGATTGATCTGGAGCTTTATTCCGACTTCGAGTTTTATCTCGTCGGGAATTTCGCTTCTATTGGCCACCACAATCAATTCGTCCCGTTTGCCGCCGTAAGCCTCTTCCGGAGGAATTGATATGGTCTTGGTCTCCCCGATTTTCATCCCCACAGCGGCGGAATCGAAACCGGGAATAACCTCCCCGCTTCCGATAGTAAATTCCAACGGATCCCGGCCCTCGGAGCTGTCGAAGATAGTGTCGTTCTTAAGCTTACCGGTATAATGGACTTTGACCTTATCGCCATTCTTGGCCTGGCTCATCAAAACCTTCCTTTCAATGGTATCGAGTTTACTCGCTTTGATCGGGATGAGCCTCCTCCAGTTCAAAAAACCGTCATCGGGGTCGAATTCGCCGATCCTTCAAATAATACAGACCCTGCCGATCCAATAGGCGAGATATAAATCCATCTACCAGACAAGCCAAGCCATCATTAATTATAGGGATTTTAAGGAAAAATCGATCCGATGGCAAGGATTTATGGGCAATAACTCACTTTTTAGCGGCGATTATCTCGCAAAACAGACTGGATTCGTCGATTTCAATCAATGATACCCGGCCGTCGAGCCCGGCCGTTAATTGCCGAAATCGGCTCTCCGATACTGTCGAGGCCGAAAAACCATCCTTGCAGACTATAACGCCATCCTTCGTTTTCTCGTAATCTATCTCGCCTAAAAGCCCGGCTTCGGATTGCATCCTGAACCACTCCAGTCGTTCAGGCCAGAATTTCTCGGAATATGATGAAAACAATACAGTTCCGCCCGCTTTGGTTACCCGGACCGCCTCGGCGATCAACTCTTTTTGGTCTACATGAAATGCGGAAATCCCGTTCTGGATGCAGACTACCATGTCAAAAACATCATCCTGGAAGGCAAGCTTTACAGCGTCCATACAGGCAAATTGACAGTTAAACAGGCCCGATACTGTTTGGGATCCAAATCGGAGACTGGATAACGAACTATCTATCCCCATAATAGTTCCTGTTATCCTCGCAAGATAAGGCAGAATTCGACCATAGCCTGTGCCCAATTCGAGGATTATATCGCTCGGACGTATCTTCGTCATCACATACTCTATTTCGGCTTCAAGATACTGTCGCATCCTCGGCGGGGCGATTTCATAAACTCGTTTTAGTCGTTCCGCGGAGAGTTTTTCGGCGTAGTAAAACATAAGCAAAGGAGATTTTCTGGCTTCATCTGTAAAAAAGCAATGATTATTATGACATGGGCCCGATAAACGTATCCTGGATAAGGACCACTTTGGTCAACTTGTACAGATAAGTATGATCATCACCGCAAAACTGGCGGCAATAAGACACCAATACAACAGACTCACGCTGGCCTTCTTAAGAGGCGCGAGAATAGAACCCCATTTTCCCCCGGTGGAATCGGAATCGTTTTCGCCCGAATATATATTGAGGAGATCATAGATGGGGAAGTTTACTGTTCCATCCATCAGCTGCCAACGGGCAAAGTCGTTTTTATCGTTGAGAATGCGCATAATATACCGGGTTCGTTTTACCAGCTGTATCTGGTATCGTTTGTAATTGGCCTCCACTATCATGAACAATAGGGGAATCAACGGCGAAAACAAGACTATTCTCCATTCGCTATTCTTAATTGCGTAGGATACCAATCCAGACCATGAAACGACCGTCCACCCTTTTATCTTGAAAAAAAGCCCATCATAAAATTCGATTTTGTTTTCTAAAATTCCAACTTCCTTTTCAAGCCAGCCAAGGCGGTAGCTTACCGAATATAGATTTTTGTCATTCTCCATCCCATGCTCCAATTAAACGGTTGTTGTTTTACGATACGCCAGAATATCAGAGTTGTAAAAATATCGTCCTGCGGAGCATTAAAAGCAACTACAGCAGCAGGTCAAGTTTCGCAGAAACCCGACAATCAATCTGCCTCCCTCTAAAATATACAAATCTATCCGCGATTGCCATATAAAATCCGCCCGCCCCAATTCCATTCGATAACATAACTTACGGCCCATATTGGAAATATAAACCCACGTTCCCCAAAATAGCTTGAAAGGAATGTCGTTTTCTCCTAATATATCATTGATGTCCATTCCTCATCGGGAACTATAAAATTCCCCGGTGGTTTTTGGATATAAGGAGATTTAAATGAATATCGAAAATAAAGACAAAAATGAAAAATTAGTCGAGGTAGAAAACAAGGAATGGCTGGAATCGCTGGAGTATGTCTATGAAAGCGGGGGCGCCGACCGAGCCAGAGATCTGCTCCGTACATTGCAAATGCGTGCGCATAAACTCGGTATCCCCTTTCAATCTCCGGCCAACACCCCTTATATCAATACCATCCCGGTGGAAAAACAGCCCCCCTTTCCCGGCGATAGGGAAATAGAGCGGCGAATCAAAAGCATTATCCGCTGGAACGCCATGGTCATGGTCGTGCGGGCCAACAGAACAGAGCATGGCATAGGCGGGCATATCTCCACATACGCTTCGGCCGCCACCCTTCTCGAGGTCGGCTTCAATCATTTTTTTCGCGCTCGCGATCAAAGACAGGAAGGGGATATAATTTATTTCCAGGGGCATGCCGCCCCCGGTATATATGCCCGGGCGTTTCTGGAAGGAAGGTTAACCGAAAAAGATCTTGAAAATTTCCGCCGCGAACTCAATCCCGGCGGCGGATTATCGTCGTATCCGCATCCCTGGCTAATGCCGAATTTCTGGAGTTTCCCCACGGTATCCATGGGATTGACTTCGATAACCGCCATCTACCAGGCCCGTTTCAATCGCTATCTGGAGGATAGAGGGCTAAAACAGCCCGCAGATCAGAAAATCTGGGCGTTCCTGGGCGACGGCGAGATGGACGAGCCGGAATCGTTAGGGGCGATCACCCTGGCCTCGAGGGAAAAACTCGATAATCTCATATTCGTTATCAATTGCAATCTACAGAGGCTCGACGGCCCGGTGCGGGGTAACGGTAAAATCATCCAGGAACTCGAAGCCGCCTTCAGTGGGGCCGGCTGGAATGTCATCAAGGTTATCTGGGGCGATGATTGGGACGAACTCTTAGCCCGCGATAAATCCGGTTTGCTGGTCAAACGTATGGACGAGTATCTCGATGGGCAGTCGCAGAAATATACTGTTTCCGACGGCGCATATATCCGTAAGGATTTTTTCGGCACATACCCGGAACTCCTGGAATTGGTCAAGGATTACTCCGATGAGAAAGTTCGCAAGCTAAGACGCGGCGGACATGATCCCGAGAAAGTTTACGCCGCTTATAAAGCCGCTGTCGAACATAAAGGCGCTCCGACCGTGATCCTGGCCCAGACTATTAAAGGCTACGGCCTCGGCGAGGCCGGCGAAGGAAAAAATATTACTCATCAGCAGAAGAAACTGAATGAGCAGGAACTGCGCGAATTCAGAAGCAGGTTCGGGATTCCTATCTCCGACGATGACGTGGCCGCGGCCCCGTTCTACCGCCCATCCGACGACAGCGAGGAGATAAAATATCTGCGCGCCCGGCGGGAATCGTTGGGAGGCTATATCCCCGATAGAATCGTAACTGTTGATCCGATCGAAATGCCGTCGGATGATATATTCGCCGAATTCCACGAAGGCTCGAAAGACCGCGAACTGGCCACTACCATGGCATTTGTCCATCTATTATCAAAACTTCTCAAAGACCCGAATATCGGCAAAAATATCGTTCCCATAGTGCCCGACGAAGCCCGCACTTTCGGGATGGAATCGCTTTTCCGCCAGGTCGGGATTTATTCCCATGTCGGGCAGAATTACGAACCCGTAGACAGGGAAAGCCTCCTGTATTACAAAGAGGCGACTGACGGCGCTATTCTGGAAGAAGGGATAACCGAGGCCGGTTCGATGTCGTCGTTCATCGCCGCGGCGACTTCCTATGCCACTCACGGTATCAACATGATCCCCTTTTTCATATTCTATTCCATGTTCGGTTTTCAGCGGATAGGCGATCTCATCTGGGCGGCGGGAGATATGCGCGCCCGGGGCTTCCTGATCGGTGGTACATCGGGACGAACTACGCTGGCAGGCGAGGGGCTCCAGCATCAGGACGGTAACAGCCATATACTGGCCTATCCCGTGCCCAATCTCAAGGCCTACGATCCGGCGTTCGCCTATGAGTTGGCGGTGATCATCAAGGACGGAATAAAACGAATGTATCACGATCAGGAGGATATATTCTATTATATCACAGTGATGAACGAGTTCTACAAAATGCCGGCCATGCCCGAAGGGTCTGAAAAAGGCATACTAAAAGGTATGTATAAATTCAAAACATCTGAGAATAAATCGGCCGAACTCAAGGCTCATCTTTTCGGCGGCGGGTCGATTCTGAACGAAGCGATCAAAGCGGCCGAGATATTGGAAAATGAATATGGCGTCTCCGCCGACGTCTGGAGCGTGACCAGCTATAAGGAGCTCTACCATGACTCTATCAGCGTAGAGAGGTGGAATATGCTCAATCCCGATAAAAAGCCGAAACAGCCGTATCTCCGGGAAATCCTGGGGAAGGAAAACGGAGTTTTCGTGGCCGCCTCCGATTACCTGAAAGCGCTTCCGTCCACCCTGGCCAGATGGATCCCCGGCCGATTCGCTATGCTCGGTACCGACGGTTTCGGGCGAAGCGATAGTCGCGCGGCCTTGCGCAATTTCTTCGAGGTCGATCACAGGTTCATAGTATTGGCGGCTCTGTATTCGCTCTCCCTTGAAGATAAGATAAAGCCGGACGTGGTAACAAAAGCGATCAAAGATCTCGGTATCGATCCCGATAAACCGAATCCAATATTTTCGTAACGAAGGAATAACCAAATGATCAAGGAAATCCGTCTTCCCGCCGTGGGAGAGAATATCGATTCGGGGGATATCGTCAAAGTGCTCGTGGCCGTGGGTGATATTATAGCCCTGGAACAGCCTATAGTCGAGGTCGAGACCGATAAGGCCATATTCGAAGTGCCGTCCACCGAAAAGGGGAAAGTCATCGAAATTCTGGTCAAAGAGGGAGACAAGATCAAAATCGATGAGGTAATACTCCGCTTGGAAAGCGATTCCGCCGCTGTCGCGGGGAAACCTGCGAAAGAGATACCGCCCGAAGAATCAAAGCAGCGATCGTCAAAAACAGCCATCGAGACACCGGAACGGGTCGCCGAGGCAGCAGCGCCGGCCGGTGAAGCTCCTCCAGCGTCGCCATCCGTACGACGGCTGGCCAGGGAATTAGGTGTTGATCTGGTGAGGGTCGCCGGTTCCGGCCCCGGAGGAAGGATCTCCGAGGATGACGTCAAATTATACGCCAAAGCCGTGATTACGGGTGTCACCGGCGCCGTGCCTTCGGCTGGAACAAAACCGTTGCCCGATTTCTCCCGCTGGGGCGAGACTACCCGGGAGCCGATGAATAAAGTGCGTACTATCACTTCGGAAAGCACAGGCTTCGCCTGGAGAACCATTCCGCATGTAACTCAATTCGATAAAGCCGATATAACCGAACTAGAGGAATTCCGCCGCAAGCATAAAGGCAAGGTTGGGGAATCTGGAGGCAAACTGACCGTCACCGCCTTTCTGCTCAAGGTTGTCGCCACCGCCCTGAAAGTGCATCCTCGGTTCAACGCCAGCATAGATACCGAAACCGGCGAGATCATATATAAGAAATACTATAATATAGGGGTAGCCGTGGATACCGACCGCGGGCTCCTGGTGCCGGTTATCCGTGACGTCCATAAGAAAAACGTGGCCGAGCTGTCGCTCGAGCTGACTGAAATATCCGGAAAAGCGAGGACCAAAAAAATCGCTCCCGACGATCTCGACGGCGGCAATTTTACTATCTCCAACCTCGGAGGAATAGGCGGCACGAATTTCACCCCGATAGTCTATTGGCCGCAGGTGGCTATCCTGGGAGTGGCCCGGACAAGCAGGGAGCCTCTGTTTATCGAGGACGAGATCAAACCGAGGCTCCTGCTCCCGCTGGCGCTATCATACGATCATCGGGTTATCGACGGCGCCGACGGCGCCAGATTCCTACGCTGGATAGTCGACGCGCTGGAAGATCCCTTCCTGCTGGCCCTGGAGGATTAAATGCCGGAAACAAAACAACTGGTCGTGATCGGCGCCGGGCCGGGAGGATACGCCGCCGCCTTCTTAGCCGCCGATATGGGAATGGATGTAACATTAATAGATCCCGCTCCCGATCCCGGTGGCGTCTGCCTTTATCGCGGATGTATACCGTCAAAAGCCCTGCTCCATATAGCCGGAGTTATAACAGAGGCCGACGAAGCCGCCGAATGGGGAGTGGAATTCGGCAAACCGGTTATCGATATAGATAAAATAAGATCGTGGAAAAACAGCGTCGTCGCCAAACTCACCGGCGGACTGGGACAGCTGACCAGACAAAGAAAAATAAATTATATTCAGGGCAAAGCCTTCTTCGAAAATTCGAATACCCTGCGGCTCGAAAAAGTCGGCGGCGGCAGCGAAAAATTATCATTCGAGAACGCTATCTTGGCGACCGGCTCTCGCCCCGCGGCCATTCCCGGTCTTTCCATCGATTCTCCGCTGCTCATGGATTCCACCTCGGCTCTGGAATTGAATGATATCCCCAAATCGCTCCTGGTCATAGGCGGAGGCTATATCGGCCTCGAGTTGGGTTCTGTCTACGCCGCGCTGGGATCCAGCGTCTCCGTCGTCGAGATGATGCCCGGGCTTCTCCCCGGAGCCGACAGGGATCTCGTCTCGGTTCTGGCCAAACGGGCCGACAAGCTCTTCGATTCCATCATGCTTAACACTACTGTTGTGGAGATAAAAGAACAGAAGAATGGCGTTAAGGTGAAATTCGATGGTAAAGGCGTCGAAAAAACCGAAGGGCTGTTTGATAGAATCCTGATCTCTGTTGGGCGGAAACCGAACTCAGCCAATCTGGGTTTAGAGAATACCAAAGTAACGGTCGGAGAGCGGGGATTTGTGACGGTAAACGAGAGGCTTCGAACGACGGATGATTCCATCTACGCCATCGGCGATCTGGTCGGCGAGC
>JAHEDG010000030.1:0-16178 GCA_024641335.1 Candidatus Zixiibacteriota bacterium | reverse complement strand
TGTTGGCCCATAAAGCGTCGCACGAGGGACGGACAGCCGTGGAGGTAATAGCCGGGCATAAAGCGGCCTTCGAACCACGGGCGATACCGGCGGTTGTCTTCACCGATCCGGAAATAGCCTGGTGCGGCCTGACCGAGACCGAAGCCAAAAATCAAAACCGGGAAATCAAAACCGCCAAATTCCCCTGGGCGGCTTCCGGACGGGTCGCCACCCTGGGCCGGAACGACGGGCTCACCAAGCTGATCATCGATCCGAAGACAGAACGGATCCTCGGTGTGGGAATCGCCGGGCCAGGCGCCGGGGAGATGATAGCCGAAGGGGTTTTGGCTATCGAGATGGCGGCCTTAGCGTCGGACCTGCGCTTCACTATCCATCCGCACCCGACATTATCGGAGACCATCATGGAGGCGGCCGATGTATTCTTCGGCCAAAGCACGCATATATATCGTCCCAAACGAACATAACAGTTAATTCTCCAATAGGGAAGGACATCAAAGATGTTAATAAGAAAAGGCGAAGCGTTCTGGGAGGGCAATCTCAAGGACGGCATGGGCAAAGTGAAATTCGGAGGCGGCGCCTTCGAAGGACCTTATTCGTTTACCTCCCGTTTTGAAAACGGTAAAGGGACTAACCCCGAAGAAATGATCGGCGCGGCTCATGCCGGGTGTTTCTCCATGGCCCTGTCGCACGAGCTTTCCCAGGCTGGTTTCACTCCCAAAAAAGTAAGCACGGTCGCCAAAGTTAATATGGATAAAACCGACGCCGGCTTTACGATTGTATTGATAGAATTGGAAACCCTGGCCGAGGTTCCTAAAATCAGTAAAGATGAATTCGATCAGATCGCCGCGGGAGCCAAAAAAGGCTGCCCGGTATCGAGGGCCCTGGCCTCGGTGGAGATCAAACTGAACGCCAAACTGGTGAATTGATTTATTAATAGATACGCCTATCGCTAACTTGTAGGTCAGTTCCCCCGGGAACTGAAATGAGATGGCTTGCAGGCCTAATCCCTCGTGAACTGACCTGCTGCTGGTTACCAGGCTCCTGCCTGGTAACCGAAACCAAATCCGCCATGACATGAAAAACGATGCTGCCGGCCCGTACATAATAAGCTTTTGACTTTTGATAACCGCATAACTATATTTCATAAGGTGAGTTAATGATAGAATCCTTGGGCATTGACTTAGTGGAGATCCACCGGATAGAACAGGCGATAAACCGTTATGGCGAACGTTTTACCCGCCGTGTATTTACCCCGTGGGAGATAGAATATTGCCTTTCCAAAATAAACCCGATGCTTTCTTTCGCCGGACGGTTCGCGGTTAAGGAAGCGGTTTTCAAAGCGGTGGGAACCGGTTTTGCCGAAGGAGTCAAATGGACCTCGGTAGAGGTGGTCAACGACCCCAGCGGACAGCCCCAGGTCAGATTGGGCAAAGCGATCCGCAATCATATCGGGGATAAGAGTATTTTGATAACCCTCTCGCACACAAAAGAACATGCCGTAGCGGTGGCCGTTCTGGTCTCCCGTTCGGAGAAAAAATAGGATCTTGTTCCGGTTCTAAGCGAAAAAGATTTGGACAATCAGGCGAAAATAGCGGAAAAGATAGTCGAGTACGGACGGCGATTGTATGATAGAAAATATATTGTCGGGGCCGAGGGAAACCTCTCCGCTCGTCTTGACGGCGGCCGAATAATAATCACTCCGGCCGGAATGAACAAAGGTTACATGAAACCGAGTGATTTGATTATCTGCGATATGCGCGGGGAAAAATCGGAAGGGGCCGGGCAGCCGTCGACCGAGATTAAAATTCATCTGGCCGCCTACCGAAATCGACCGGACGTGATGGCGGTCTGCCATGCTCATCCGGTTTACGCGGTCTCTTTTTCGGTGGCCGGAACAGCACTGGACATGGCGGTTCTGCCGGAAATGGTCGGGACATTGGGAGGCGCGCCGCTCGTGGAATACGCTTCTCCCGGATCGGCCGAACTGGCCGCCAATCTCGAAAAATACATCGACCGGTATGATGCTTTTTTACTGCAATCCCACGGCGTATTGACATTAGGGAGATCGCTGGAGGAATCGTTCGACAGGATGGAAACAGTGGAACGGTTCGCCGAAATACTCTTCACTGCCGACGGTCGAGGCGGAGCCGATCTATTATCATCGGTTGAAACAGAGCGTTTGCTCAAAGCCGCAGGCCGATCGAACCTTATTAATGAGATTATCTGCGCCGAAGATGAGGAAAACGTATCCGGGGAATGAAAACCATAGTCGACAAAGCCGAACGGTTGTGGCGTATGGCCCAACCGGGATTGGGTTCGCTGAAATCAGTCCGTAGAAGGCTGGAATCTCGCGGGGCGGAGATGATCGATCTTTGCTCCCATATTCCGGAAATCCCCGCCTATGAGCCGTTCCGAAAAAAACTGGCCGCTCTCGATCCTGTCCGGATGGCCGCGTCGGCCGATGGTGAGCTTATATCTAAGCTGAAAGAGTCTATTGTTCAAAACCATCTCTCTCTGAGTTCGGCGGCCTTAGACCCTGAAAACGAGATAATCATTACACCCGGGATAAAATTGAGCGCCGCGTTCCTGGCTATGGCTTTTTTGAACCCCGGCGATACGGCCGCCTATCCCGATCCCGGAACGCAGTATTTCCGCACCGCCATCTGTCTGGCCGAAGGTCGTCCCTGGCCCTATAGTTTGAACGAAGGCAACGATTACGTAGCGAATTTATCATCCCTGACACTGCCTTTGCCTGAAAAACTGAAATTGATCTTTTTGAATTACCCTCATAACCCCACGGGAGCCTCGGTCGATTACTTCTTCTACCGGGATCTGATAAAATCGATCAGCTTCGAAAACGTATTGATAGCCGCCGATTGCGGGCATATTCATCCGGGTGATCCCGATATCTCAGGTTTGCTTCAGGTCAAGGGCGCCAGGAAGAAGGGGTTGGAGCTGCATTCTTTCGCCACGACTTTCGGGCTCAATGGGCTGGGTTTCGCGGTCGGACACAGGGATGTAATTGCCATTCTAAAAAGCCTTCTCGATACTGTCGGATTCGTCCCCGATGTCGGAAAAATCCTCTGGGCCATCGCCGGGCTGGAAAACGCCGAAGGGCTTTTTTCATCTCGCATGGATATTTTGAAAAACCGCCGCGATATTCTGGCGGACGGCCTGAAGGAACTGGGATGGCGATTGAGAGCAGGAAAATTGGTGCCGTTTCTTTGGGTAAAGGCCCCCGTCTGGAGCAGTTCTCTGGCTTTCGCCCGGAGATTGGCCATCAAGGCCGGGGTTAAAGTGGTGTCCGGCTCCGATTTCGGAGAAAGCGGCGAAGGTTGGGTAAGGATCGGTCTGTACCACGATGAACCGACCCTGCGGGAAGCGTTGGAACGGATATCCCATCATTCGAAAATCTGGCAGCGTAAATTCAAACCGAAAGGATAGCTCCAACGGTAGCCTGATTTGAGTTATAACGGTCACATTGCGGTGGAAGGTCCTATCGGGGTCGGCAAAACCACCTTAGCGGAGCTTCTGGCCGAACGATTAAACGGCAAATTGATACGGGAGCCGGTCGACGATAACCCGTATCTGGCCGATTTCTACAAAAACAGGGAACGGTTCGCCTTTCAAACCCAGATATTCTTCCTGATGAACCGTTACTCCCGGCAGGAGCAGTTCGCTTACGGCGATCTGTTTTCCGCGTGCTCCATTTCCGACTACCTTTTTGCCAAAGACAGGATTTTCGCTCGGATAAATCTGACGGAAAAAGAATTTGTTCTTTACGATAAAGTATCCTCGGCATTGGAAAGAAACGCCCCTCCTCCCGATCTGGCCATATATCTTACCGCTGACGTTGATTTTCTCATGCGGAGAATCAAAAAACGGGGCAGGCCGTATGAAAAAGGGATCGATCGAAAATACCTTGAAACCCTGATCGAGGCGTACAGCGGATATTTCTTCCATTACAGTGATTCTCCCCTGCTGGTGATAAAAGCCGATAATGTCGATTTTATCAGAGATTCGGAAAAATTCTCTTATCTGATCGATAAAATCATATCCAAACCGAGCCGGACAGAATATATTTCATTCGATAGTCTGGCTATTGATGGAAAATAGGGAGAAATAAGCATGGCCTTTGTCAGGCTTTCCAACATGATATTTTACGGCTACCACGGAGTGGCCGCGGCCGAACGGGAAACCGGACGCCGTTACGAGGTGGATTGCGAATTGGAGATGGATATTACCAACGCGGCGGCCAGCGATCATCTCGACGACGCCGTCAATTATATCTCGGTTTATAAAATCATCGAGGTTTTCCTGGAGGAACATCGCTACAATCTTCTTGAAACCCTGGCCGAACGATTGAAAGATGAAATAAAAAAACATACAGGAGTTTCCAGGGTGACTCTGCGGGTCAGGAAAATGATCCCGCCCATGCCCGGAAATATCGAGTTTGTGGAAGTTGAAACATCGGGATAATTTGAACGGAGGATCGAGAGTTGGCTGACGTTTTTCTGGGAATCGGCTCGAACGAGGGAGATAGAGAATCTAATATCAAGATGGCTCTCGATCTGATCGATCAGCATGATCGGATCAAGGTCAGGGCGGTTTCGTCGCTCTACGAGACCAAACCGCTGGGCGTTTCGGTTCAGCCCGATTATATTAATTGCGCGATCAGGGTAAGGACCGAACTTAAACCGCACGAACTGTTGAAAGCGGTTAAGTCTGTCGAGGACGCGTTGGGAAGAGAGCCGAACAGCCATATGCTTCCCCGGCCTATCGATATCGATATACTCCTTTTCGATGATATGCATATCGATACAGTGGATCTGATGATCCCGCATTCCCGAATAAAAAGTCGAAGGTTCGTGATCGAGCCGCTTCTGGAACTCGATCCGGGGATAATCGAGCCGGTGTCGTCAACTCCATTGAGGGATTTCTTGAAAGAAGTATCGTCGCAGGTCATGAAAAAAGTGAAGGAATCGAAAGAGGTTTGGGGTGGGTGATTTCTCCAGATATAAAGGCGATACCGACCGAGTGACCACGCGAAAATTCCGCAGGTTTAAGAAAGACGGAAAGAAAATCGCCGTATTGACCGCTTATGATTATCCGACCGCCAGGATTCTCGATACCGCAGGAATCGATTGCATATTAGTGGGCGATTCGGCCGGGACGGTAGTCGCCGGATACGAAAATACATTGCCCGTAACTATGGACGAGATGATTTTCCTCTGCAAGGCGGTCAGCAAGGGAGCGAAACGGGCGCTGGTGGTCGGAGATATGCCGTTCATGAGCTTCCAAAAATCGGAGTCTGACGCTATCGAAAACGCCGGACGGTTTCTCAAGGAAGGGGGAGCGGCCGCAGTCAAGCTCGAAGGCGGCTCGGAGATCGCCCCGTTGATCCTGAAAATGGTTGATTTCGGTATACCGGTCATGGGGCATATCGGCCTGACTCCGCAATCCATCAACAAATTCGGCGGGCATATAGTTATGGGAAAAACCGAGAAACAGAAAAGCTATTTGCTGCAGTCGGCCAAAGCGTTGCAGGACGCCGGATGTTTTGCCATAGTATTGGAATCGGTACTGCCCGACATGGCCAGGGCGATCACCGAATCGATCAGGATACCGACTATCGGCATCGGAGCCGGAGTTCATTGCGACGGTCAGGTGCTGGTGGTCTCCGATATGATCGGCCTGTTCGAGGATTTCCGGCCTAAATTCGTACGGGCTTACGCCGATGCGGCCGGACTGATACGCAAGGCCGCCAAGGAGTATATCGACGATGTCAAGAACGGACGTTTCCCAGGTGATGAGGAAACGTATAAGTAATATTAATAAACGCTGGAGCATATTGAGATATCCCCGGCGATTAATTTAACCTAATGCCTCTCCTGATAGTAAAATCCCCCAAAAAAATGCAGGCCCTGGCCGAGTCGATTCGTGCCGACGGCAAGACTATCGGTCTGGTGCCGACTATGGGGGCGTTGCACGATGGACACCTCAAGCTGGTTGATATCGCGGGGAAAAAGGCGGATATCGTAATCGTCTCAATCTTTGTCAATCCGGCGCAGTTCGCTCCGGGCGAGGATTTCGGCAAATATCCCCGCTCGTTCAAATCAGACTGTGAAAAAATAGAGAAAGCCGGAGCCCGAATAGTATTTCACCCATCGACCAGGGATATCTATCCAGAAGACTACTCCACCTTCATAGATCCGGGCCGGATCGGATCTATCCTCGACGGGGCCAGACGGCCCGGGCATTTCAAGGGGGTAGCCACTATCTGCGCCAAGCTCTTCAACATCACCAAATCGCATATAGCGGTTTTCGGCCAAAAGGATGGCCAGCAATTGGCGGTTATCAAACGGATGGTGCGCGATCTGAATCTCGATATCGATATCATAAAAGCGCCGATTGTCAGAACCGCCGCCGGGGTGGCCATGTCATCACGGCATTCCTATCTCTCCGAAAAAGGGCTGGAGAAAGCCAAAGTAATCCGAAAATCGCTGCTGTTGGCCAAAGAGATGATTGCCGGGGGTGAGCGGTCGACGAAGACAATCGAAAACCGTATGCGTAAATTAATACAGGCTGTTCCCGAAACGAAAGTCGATTATATTTCGTTCGACCGCTGGGACGATCTCGAACCGATGAATAAGCTCCTGGGCCGGGTGATGATCTCCTTGGTGACTGTAATCGAAGGGGTCAGGCTGCTCGATAACGAGATAATTCGTATAGAAAATTAGCTAATCAAGATGCTGTCGGCGATTTTTCTATATTCTTTTCCGATTTCATCCTATAACCGCCGTCAAGGAACTTATCTGCAAAGAGATACTCGGTTACATACTGTCCGCAGTTGCTGCCGATCTCGTTCTCTCTGGTATCGCCTATACTGACAATAACATCATATCCCAGTGAGCGGAGCCGGTCGATAAAATCATAGTCATTACCCTGACGATCCGGATCGATATATGATATCATGCCGTTTCTGGCCGCGTTGCGAGTGGGGTTGACAGGCGTTATTTTCACCATGAATACGGCCGGATCGAAATACGCCCGGAGAGTATCCGGATCCAAATCTGAATTTGCAGCCAGAGCGAAATTGAGAGTAATCTTACGGTCTTTTCCGCTCTTAAACCGTTGGCCGAAAGCGGCGATGTCCGCGAAACTCCATTTTTTGATCGGTATGAGTTTTTCTCGGCGTTTTGAATCCGTGGTATGGATGGAAAATTGCAGCTGGAAATTCCCCTGATTGTACAATCTGTTTTTGGTTTCGAGAAGACGTTCGAAAAAATCATCCCTGCCGGCCGGGGCGATGGTCGAGATACTGGGCATTAGTCCCGGAGCGTCGTAGCGGCCAACCAGTTCGTTCAAGACATCTATAACATTATGGTTAAAGGCCGGTTCCCCCATCCGTGCGAACTGGATCTTGAATTGCTTCGAAGGGACAGCTAGCCTTCCGAACCTGTTTTCCACCAGATAATCTATTTGCGACAGGATCTCGTCCTTGCTGAGCCTGCCCCGGAAATGACTGCCGGCGTCGCATATAGGGCAATGAACCGGACAGCCGAACAATGTCGATACCATGATCACCCATTTGTCATCGATCGGCAATGGTGGTTGAAGCGATTCGGCGAATTCGACGATCCGTCCGTCACGCATCCGCGACATATAGACCGCGGACGGGTTGTTTTCGCCTATACGAGAGATAATTTTCAATTTAAGTTTCCCGCAGTCTTTCGGCAATTTGCATAGCCGCCATAATACCGTTGCCGACCGCGATAGCTGTCTGCCTGTACCTGTCGTTTTTGATATCGCCCGCAAAATAGAGCATTCCTCTGTCTTCCAGCTCCGCCATATTCTTTTTCATCCGGTCGGTAATATATTGCATTTGAGGCTCTCTGCCTATGGCAATTATCAGGTAATCGCATTTTATCGATCTCTCTCCTTCGGGGGTATCGTATCGGGCCGTAAGCTGTCCTGATGTTTCTTTAGCGATACCGGATACTGTAGAGTACGGCTGATAGGTAATTCTGGAAGAATCCTCGGCTTTTTGCCGGAGCAGTGGCAGACATTTGGTCTCGGCTCCTCTGTTTAATATGAGAACCTCGTTGCTTTCGGCCAGATTCAATGCGTAATCGAATGCGGCGTCTCCGCCGCCGACAATAATGATTTTCTTATCGCTTTCGTTGGCCAGCGGATAAACCTCATAGAATACCCGGTCGGAAATATCCCCGGAGATTTCCAGGTCGGCAAACTCTATCGGTTTGGTGCCGGCGGCGATTACAACCGTATGGGAATAGAGGGTTCGATGAGAAGTCTCTATATTGAACATCCCGCCGTCATAATCTATCGAAGTAACTTCTTCGGGCATAAAATTGAGCGAGCAGGCCGAGGACTGTTCCTCGAAAAGGGAGGCCAGAACAGAACCAGAGACTCCTCCTGGAAATCCGGGATAGTTGTCCACCAGATGAGCGTTCCAGAGCAATCCTCCCACCTTATTCTTTTCCAGTATGACTGGATTGAACCCGTATCTTTTAAGTTGGATACCGGTGGCGATTCCCGCCGGTCCGGCCCCGATAATGACAATATCCTCGACATGCATTATAAAATCCTCATCCTTTCAATATTTCGCTTATCAACATCGGCCTGGCGAATCCGTGGGAGAGATTTAAAAGTGTCGCCCTGTGGAATTTCTCATTGTATGTGGCCGTGCCGTCTATCATAAAAAATATCTCGTATCCATTGACAAACCCGGAACGAGCGGTGGTCTCGCAGCAAAGATGGGTCATGACCCCGCAGATAACTAACTGGGTAATCCCGTTCTCCCGCAGAATCAAATCCAGCCCGGTCCGGTAAAAAGCGTCATACTGGGTTTTCTCTATGATTACTCTGTCTGAAAAATCCAATTCGTCTATCAGCCCGCTGAACCGATCGTTTTCCCTGATAATGTCCGTCCACCATCTGTTCATCATGGCGGCATCATTATCGGTATTCAAATGACGGGTATAGATTCTTAGTAAGCCGCGCCTTGAGTACGAATCGATCAGTTTTTTCAAGCCGGGAATTATGGCCTGCGCGCTGGGGATAAAGGCGTGCGAATCCGGGCTGAAAAAGTATTTTTGCATATCCAGTACCAGCAAGGCCGAACGTTCCGGCGCGAAAGTAATATCGGCGCCGTGCCGGATATTTATCAGGTCGTGCTTCAATTCCAGCGATTTAGATCCGATTGTTTCGGATGTAAAGTAACTTTCTTTCATTTGCCGTCCGACGATTAAGCCGGGATAATTATCGGGGTAATCATATTTTCTTGTCAAGTCGTATAAACCGACCGAATATGCTGATCCAAATACTGATCGAAATTCCTATGGAATAACAGCCGACGTATGATTTCAGATCAGTGAATCTTTGCTCAAAAATAACGGCGACATTATCGATGCCGCATGCCATTACTGCATTTCAAATGTAATCTCTATCCGTCCTTCGGACGATATCGGCAGGTTCGAGGATTCCAGGTCGGGGAATCCCGATGGGGTGACAGTGCCGGAGAAGCTATGATTGATTATAGATTTAAGAGGCAATCCGGTTGTTTCATCAGCTTCGATCGAACCGCTTTGAGTCCCCTCAAAATCGTAACGCAGGGTCAGCTGACCCATGGCAATCGGTTCGGCCTCGGGGTTGGAAACTACTCGGGCAGAGAGATCTATATGGGCAATACCGTTTTGCCGCGAATGAAGAGTATACGCCGATTCGATTATCATCGGGAATCCGGTGTCGATAATAGCCGTATCGGCCCAGCTGTCATTTATTCCTACAGGGTGATCGGGAAAATAACCGGTGATTCGTTCCAGAGTTTGTTTCATAGCGCCATCGCCGTATTGCTGACGGATATTCTCGAGATACGGTTCAATTCCGGGCGAATCAGGCAGGTCCAGGCTGGCAATGATTTTCTCGACCATTTCTTTGGTTCCTGCAATCGCTTTTAATTTTCCCGCGGGATCGAGTGTGACCCGCAATTCCGAACCGACCACAGCTCGCAGGCCTTTCATGGATGGATCTATATATTCGGGAGGGTTATCCGAATCGTATTCAACTGTTTGAAAACCGAAGGTCTGAACGCTTTTTATCCGGACATATTTCATCAGTATTTCCATCGCCCCGGTATTATCGCGCGAAATAATATCGTAGTCCCAGGTGAAGAGCATGGTTTGTTCCATGGTTTGTTCTTCTCCATCGCTGACCTGGGCTGTCTTTTGATCGATATTCATGGAGCAAAGGTATCGCTCTCCCGGCTGAAGGTTCAGCCTGAAGGTTAACCGCTCCTCGCTATCGGCCGGGATCGCTATCATGGCCATAGCCGTTAACGCTATCGCCAATAATAAAACCTTCTTCATATTCGACTCCTGTTAGTAACATTCTCTATCATTATACCGTCTGAAAAGAATAGAAGCCGACCGATCTTCTATCTTCACTCGTTTTGATTTTACCTTCTCAACCAGCTGATGTCAATAAGCGGCGGCACATACCCGTGCGATATCTTCACGGTTTTAGCTCTATCTCGTGTTGTATGCACACGACCGGAAGCTGATAGGTTTTGTTAACTTGTTATGTAGTATCGCATTTTGATCAGACTCGATTGGCATAAAGGTTGCTTTTAAGGAAGCCGGAAAGAAAGGAGATTCCAATGAATAGATCAAAAGAAATCGGTTGGGGAATGATCTGGGGAGCTTTAACGGCTCTTCTGATAACTTTGTTTATTTTTTCGGTAGGGCGCAGTGAAGAACCGGCGGATAACGGCGATCTGGAGATTTCGATTTCGGCCGACTCGGTAAAAGTAGTGATGGAAAAAAACGGTATCGAAAAAACCGTAACCATCGGCAAGGATCAGCTAAACAAAACATCATCCGGAATTACGGTTGAAAACGAGTTGACTATTGAAAACGGCAGAATATTTATCGACGGTATCGAGCTGACAGAGGATGAGCTGGAACGACTCTCGGTGGATAAAGAAGAACGAGAGAAAGGGTGGGATGTCAATATCGGGAAAAGGAATGATCGGGTGACCAAACGGACCAGGCTGGTGACAGTCTATACCGATACCGACAACGATGTGGTGAAGTTCGGCGATATCGTTATTGAAAAAGGGGTAAAAGTTTCGGGCGACGCGGTCTCTATGGGAGGGGACATTACGATTTACGGAGAGGTTATGGGTGACGCGGTCTCGGTTTTCGGTGATGTTCATGTCGAGGCCGGAGGGTATGTGGCTGGCGACGCGGTCTCTCCATTCGGCAAAATTTACCAGGACGAGGATGCCGAGGTGGGCGGAGACGCCGTTTCGGTCAGAAGATTCGGAGCAAAGGATCATTGGGTCACCTTCGGGCTGGAGGGAGGATATAACCGGGTCGAAGGCTTATCGTTGATTCCCAGGCTTAAATACGAAGATGAAAAAGGACGGCATCCGACCTTGAATCTGAATGGCGGATACGCTTTCGCTCTGAAAAGATGGGAATACGATTTCGGAGTGGAACATAAAATCGGACAAAACTGGGGACCGAGGTTCTTCGGCGGCATGTTCCGTCAGGTCCGCTCTTCGGATTACTGGCTGATACCTCGCTTACCGGAAAATACGATCGCGGCTTTGATATTCAAAGAGGATTTCTACGATTATTACTGGGCCAGGGGATTTTCAGGCGGAGGTGGCGTATGGTACGGCGATCATCTCAACGCTACGCTGGCCTACACTGGCGCTGCCATCGAAACCCTGCGGAAAAACACCGATAAAGCCCTGTTTGGAGGCAAGAAAAAATTCAGGGAAAATTGGTCGACTGTCCTGCCTGATTCATTGTCAATAGCTGCTATGGAAGGTGATCTGAAGACCATCGATCTTGGTCTCGAATATGATAGCAGAGATGACAAATTCGAACCTGAATCCGGTATCAGAGCGTTCCTGGGGATGGAGAAAACCCTGGATTCGGATTCGTCCGATTTCGAGTATCAGACTGTTTCGACCGAAGTGAAATTTTACTATCCGGCGGCCACTGACCAGACCGTTTTCGTGAGGCTGCGGGGAGGGTATTCCGACGATGTCCTGCCGCTGTTCAAAAGATATTTCATCGGCGGACTCGGATCGCTGCGCGGATATGATTACAAAGAGTTCGAGGGAAACAGATATATCCTGGTCAACACCGAATATATCTGGAGGTTTTTCGACAGCGATTTGGGCGCGGGAGTTTTCTTCGACGCCGGCAAGGCGGCTTTCGGAGGGAAAGAGTTCGAGACCGCCGATCTGAAAACAGCGGTCGGGATTTCGTTTCTGTTCGGCGATGATCTCAGGCTGAACCTGGCGCAGAGGCTCGACGATATCGATCGCTCGCCTGTTTTCTCGCTTAGAGGGCAGATCCTGTTCTAACGGCGGATAAGACGGCTGGTTTCAAACAGCGGAATAGGTTGAAAAAACTCCGCGGGAGAATTATAAATAGACAGTGGATAAAATTAATAAATTCGCGACCGCCGGATTCTTTCCGGCGGCTGCCTCTTTGCTGGTAAAATCGGCGTTTTTCATTCTTCTGGCCGCCGTGATTCCGATATCGTCCGCCGAAGCGGTCGATATCAGGTTCACCTATATCGGTTACCATAACAGCGACCTGACTATCAGGCTGGATATAGTCGATTCACTGCCGGCCGATTTGAGCGCTCATATAGATAAGGGGGCCCCGATCGCTTTCGAGTACCGGATCGAGATATGGAAAAGCCGACCCGGCTGGTTCGACAGGCTGGCCGGAGCTTACGATCTGATCATCAGGCTTCGTTACGATACATGGGAAAAAAAATATACTATACTGAAAGAAGAGCCGATCGGAGCGGTGGAGCATACCCTCGGCGGCCGCCGAGAGACTTTCGATGAGATCAGCGGCACCGGACGGATTTCCATACCGCTTGATGATACCTCTGGAGAGTTCTATTGTATCGGCAAACTTAATATCAAAACCATGAGCTTCGCCAATTTTCGCGAAGTGGAATCGTGGCTCAAAGGCGAAATATCATCGGCCAAGAAACCGGAGCTGGAATCGGCCTCGAATCGGCTCGGAGAATTTATATTTAATACAGCCATCAGGATCTCCGGATTGAAAAACATCTCCAAGGAGATCAGAACAGAGAAACTCGAAATGACCGATTTGCCGATAATATCCGAGTAAAATCGGCCGGTTAAAATTTCGCTTTATCCTTTTTAACGCCGATCGTATATTTTCGATATGACCTCCGAGTGGATAAACAGGTTCGATCTGCCGTCGGTTCTATATGGGGCGGGTCTCTCTTTTATTATAGGCGTCGTTTCGTATAAACTGAAAGCCCTTTCCCGTTCGGGCGCGTTCGGTATGATCATTATAGGCACGATCGTATTCGGATTGGGCGGAGTGATTTTCGCCGTCCCCCTGATCTTTTTCTTCGTCTCGTCGAGCCTGTTTTCGATGATCAAGACTCCGATCAAGGAGCGGTCGATGATCGCTTTCGATAAGATCGGGCCGCGGGATATCTGGCAGACATTGGCTAACGGCGGAGTCGCCGCCGTTTGTGTTCTGATATATTTTTTCACCGGAAATATATTCTGGTATTTTCCGTTCTTAGCTTCGTTATGCGAGGCGGCGGCCGATACCTGGGCCACCGAACTGGGAACTTTATCTTCGGCAAAGTCGATTTCCATTGTCTCGCTCAAAAAAGTCGAACTGGGACGATCCGGCGGGATAACATTAGTCGGAACGCTGGCCTCAGCCGCAGGTTCGCTGGCGGTAATGACCAGCGTCTGTCTGATCTGGCCCGGCATTAAAGGTCTTCCCGCTTTGCCGTTGGGGTATTACCTGGCCGCGGCTAACGCCGGATTCGCCGGTTCGCTGCTCGATTCGATCCTCGGCGGGTCGATCCAGGGACACTGCCATTGCGCGATATGCGGACGGATTACCGAAAGGAAAATTCATTGCGGCACACGCGCCGAACAGGCCGGCGGATTGGCTTTTATCAACAACGATATGGTTAATCTGGCCGGGACTCTGTTCGCGGCGGCTACGGTAGCGGTTATGCTTTTATGAAATAATCTCTATTTCTCGCTTGCAATATTGCCCTGACTAGCGTATGATAAAATAGCTGTTCTGGTTTTCGGCGAATGCTGATTGCGATTATGAGTTCTATAATAATAACGTATTTTACCAATGAGGCCACTTAGCTGCGGGTAGGATGGAGGTAACATGCTGTCACTATGCGAATTACATGTTAGCAAATGACAATCCGAGTCTGGCCCGCGGGTTACCGAATAACGGCACGCTTGAAGGGGGGATAAATCTACCGGACAATGGGACGGGATACTATCACAATCCCGTTGGCGACCCGATGGACACAGATGATTGGGGGACCTTGGCTCTAATAAACGTAATAGAAGGCACTGGCCGCAATTGGAATGAGACACATACAAGCTCTAGAATGATGTTTGGCGATTTGAGTTTGCAGAACGGCGGTTACTTTCCTCCGCACGGATCTCATCGAAATGGCTTAGATGTGGACATGAGGTATGTAAGAAATGACGGTGGAGAAATAGGACTAAATCTAAAAGAAGATCCGGCGCATTATGATCAACAGGGCACCCAATATCTTATTGATTTATTTATTGAAAGAGGCAACATTGTAAGTATATTCACTGACGTGGCTCGATCAGGTTTAAGTGGAAGTGTTGTAGTAGATGATACTGCTCATTATGATCATTTTCATGTTCGTATCGATGATCCGGATGGTATCGGAAACTGAAGAAAATAAACGATGTCGATAGCCAAATGAGGATAAAATGATATTTAAATTAGCGACCTCTTGTGGGAAAGCAATGGTCTGCTTTGGGCTAATATCTGCAATCAGTGGTCTGAAAGCAATTGGCGGGGGCCAGCGGTTGGGCGAAAATGGAAATTCACTCTTTGTTTCAAGGCAAGACAGCTTAATCTATAAGCTTGAGAGCGGAATTCCACAACCTATATATAAAATTGCTGAAGTATTTCAGCTCTCAAGTCTTTCTTCATCTCCGAATGACAAATATCTGGCATTTATCAATTTCAAAGATGGTCTTTATCTAAGCGAAGAAACCGGAAGGCAGGGGAAATACGATATCTTACCTGAAGTAAATTTGAGAATTATAAATCGCTCAGGTGACACTATTCATTCGCTTCCTGATTGTCTACGCTATGTCTGGAGCCCAGACGGCAATAGCGTGGCAATAATAACTTATAATGTCCAATATCCAGAAGAACATGAGAAGCTTACTACCGGTCTTTGGATATATAACATTAATACCGGCGAAAAAATCAAAGCGGCCGACAAGGCTAACGAATTGTTTTGGGCGGCACATGATCTATGTCTCTATTTTATAGACTATTATAAGGGCAGAACTACAGTATTTAAGTGGGATCCACGAACCGGCAAGACAGAGCAGACCGACTATAAGGACATATATTTCTCGCCGGATGGAGAATACTATTTAAGTCTCAATAAGGTGGAACATGAGCCTGTTCAGCTATATAAAACTTCCTCGAACGCGAAGTTATTAGCGATAGAAGTAAGGGAGAGATTACTTCCTCCCGGAGTTACCAGTGTAACTTTTCCAGATAATTTAGGTGTCCTGGCAGGAGGGTCTTACCTTTCAAATTTAAGGCCGTGGGTTCCCGATAATGGGCATAGGCTCCTGTTTATAAAAGAAGATGTCGAGACGGAACTGGCCGGGACCGGTCCAGTCAAACGGATTGTCTCAAGAACCGTTAAGAGCGTGGAGAATTACATATTCGACGTCGAGAAAAAGGAAGTGGTCAGGCAGTTCAGCGGCAAGACTACCGAGTGGATCAGTAACGGCAAGGTGCTGGCACTGGAGCGGGACGGCAAGCTGGTCTTCGAAAGGCTGGCGCCGGAGGAATAGGCTAATATAACTACACCGGTTTGCATAAATCGAGGGGAGGTATTGAGATGAAGATAGGATTAGTTATCGTGTGTATAATCGCGAGCAATGCGGTGACGATGGCGGGAGATCCGCGGGATCCTGGGATAGTGAAAACTGATTCGACCGCCGCTCTACGCTATTCGGTGGCATATATAGAAGCCGGATTCCAACGTGGAGAATTAGAAGCTGCTGTCAAGAGATTCTCGGAGGCTTATACAGA
>JAHEDG010000095.1 GCA_024641335.1 Candidatus Zixiibacteriota bacterium | reverse complement strand
GAAGCGCCGGACGCACCCGCCCGCAGTGAGACAGAAGAACTGGAAGTCCTGGTTTCCCGCGCGTTACCGAAATCAGACGGCGGTAAGAACGAGGTGATATCGCCGATGGATATCGAGGCGCAGGATATTATCGTGGCGGCTAAAAAGCGAGCCAAGCAGATAATCGACGGAGCTGAGGATAAAAGTAAAAAAGAGGCTAAAAAAAGGACCCAGTCCGAGGTAGATAAAATCATCACTAAAGCCAGGAAAGACGCTTTAGACATCATCACACAGACAAAGGAGTCCGCCGATAAAGAACGTAGCGATATCTTGATGGCTTCAAAAAACGATGCCGAGCAGGTTATCAGAGAAATAACGGAGAAATGCCGGCAGGAGACGCAGGCACAATCGTCCCGGGCTATTGAAGAGGCGAGGGAACGAGCGGATAGAATTCTTACCGAAATCATCAACAGCGGGACGGAAATCAGCCAGAAAGTTACCGAGATTATCACCAAGGCGAAGAAGACGATGGAAGAGTTCGAGGCGAGACTGAGAACCGAAACCGATGAGCTGGCACAAACAATCGCGGAAACGCAACAGAAACTCGAGCAATTTACAGCGATGGTCCGAAAAGAGGAAGAAGCCAAGTCAACACCGGTAAATAACAATAATAACAAGGAAACAGCAAAAACTCCGGCACTCGGTTTGAGATTACTGGGGCAAAAATCCAACGGCAAGAACGGCACGCATACGATGTTCAGCGGGCAGATAGAAATGAAGTCGATATCAGCACCGTTTGACTACCAGTACCTTAAAAACCTGAAAAAATATCTTATCCACATACCCAACATCAAGTACGTTCAGGAATCCGCCTCCGAGAAGGGGATGTCAATAGTATTCGACCTTCAGGAACCGCTGCCGCTACTCGATATACTGAAGAACATACCCCTGGTGGAAGAAGTAATTACCGATGCCGACGACATCTGTATCATGTTCAAGGACTGAAGGCAAGACTAAACCAAGCAGTCCGCTGAACTCTTCCAGCGGAATAAGAAACAGGCTGACCTAATCCCCCGGTTTGTTGCCGAAGTATACCTTGGTATGAGGCCAGGGTATCTCGATGCCTTCTTTATCAAACTCCTTTTTCAGGCGGAGCCTGAGTTCCCCCATGACATTCCACTGCTCCAGGGGCTTGACATCGCCGATAATCTTGATGTCTATCCCGGAATCACCGAGATTATCCACCCGGAGTACCTGGGGCACCGACCTGAATATTTTCTTCCATTTTTCTTCTTCGGCCATTTCATTGCAGATACGGTTGATGACCTTGATGGCGAAATCAAGGTTGGTGCCGTAAGAGACGGAGATATTCATGTTGACCCGGGAGAAGTGCCGCGAGTAGTTGCTGGCTACCCTTATCTCACCGTTAGGCACATGGTGGACGATACCATCGAGGTCACGGAGCACCGTTTTCCTGAGGTTTATTTCTTCCACCAACCCGGTGACGTCGGCCACCTTGGCGACGTCACCGACACGGTACTGGTTCTCCATGAGGATGAAGACACCGGCGATGAGGTCTCTTATGAGGTACTGCGCGCCGAAGCCGACGGCGATACCGGCCACCCCGAAACCGGCCAAGATAGGGCCGATAGGAACATCGAGTTCGGACAGTATCATGAAGATGACCAGCAGGAGAATGATAATCCGGCTAAGGCCGAGAAAAACACCCTCCAGGGTATTGGCCCGCCTGCGGAGTCCCTCGCGGCTTTCCCCCTTTTGAGGCCGGGTCATGATGCGGCGCACCAGCGGAGGGATAGTCTTCTTCGCGACAATCCAGAGGACAATCCCGACGACCAGAATAACGACGGTCGTCATGCCATGGGCGAGAAACCACGTTTCAACCACCTTGGGCATGGCGAAGACATGCTTGCCTTCCTGTGCAAGAGCGAGGGCTAAGAAAGCCATTAACAGAATGAAAATAAAGATTGCCTCGATTACCCAGAAAATAGCGGTAATATTGCCCCAGAAGTGGTGCTGCCATTTCTCCGGTGTTATCTTGGAGAACCAGGCCCTGATCCTGTCATTAAAAAAGAGGAGTAAAACCACCATCACGCTGGCTAAAATAAGAATCCAGACGCTGTTGTCAACAAACCATGCCCACATGGGAGAAACCCTCCTTTAGCCGGTTAAAGTTATTATACAACATGAAGAAAAGAATATCCCGCCGGACTTTTTAAGATACGAAAATATATTATCTTTCTCCTTTTGTTCTCCTATCAAACAGCTTTATCTTCCAAGCTCGTACATTATTGTGTTTGAGAGGGGGGAAATAGAACGAGGAATATGCTGACCTCACCCCCTGGCCCCCTCTCCAGCCTGAATCATGGTTAGCTATTGTGTTTTTCTCAGGCTGGAGAGGGGGATTTTTAATAAGAGGGGCT
>JAHEDG010000067.1 GCA_024641335.1 Candidatus Zixiibacteriota bacterium | reverse complement strand
CTGTCGCTCCTTATGCCGGAATAGGGCTGCAATACATAGGCTTTAACAATAACGGGTCCGGGGTCGGCACTGATTTCGCCAACGATGCTGACTATGATTACTCAAGCGGCTGGAGCGAGTGGATCTTCGCCTTGCCGGTTATCAGCTTCGGAGTCGATTTCGATTTCGGCGGGAATCTCGTGATCTCCCCCGAATACAGGTTCCTCGTAGCGGGTTCGGCGTCCAGCGACTGGGAGCCGGTCGGTTACGCGCCGGAGTTCGACGATGTGACCTACGCGGCGTTCACGATCAGTATAGGCAAGAAGTTCTGAGTTTACTATAGCGCGATTACACGCGGTCGGGTGGCCTCACCCGACCGCGATGGCTGACAACGTCGGGGCAGTCCAATCGGCTCGTATGAGCGAACCGATGTCACCTGGAAATCTCCTCGCGTAACATGCCTATTCTGACTATAGGTCAGAAAAAGCACGCTACCCATTATCCCGTTGAATTAAAGAAGGCTCCGGCTGGCATGCTCATACCTACGATAGTCGGTGTAAGCATGAACTTGGGACGCCACTAAGGAATATTCAGACTACTTCCTCGAGATCCTATCCACCGCATACACCGCTCCCGAAACAGCTAACCCCGGATATATCGAATCGATTCCCAAAAACCGCTCCTGCCCGGTGGCGTAGCCTGATATCATCCATATAATGACAGCCAGGCCCCCCGCTATTACCGCGATAAAGGCGAAATTCGGACGCATCCGCCAACGAGCGCTGAATGATGAGGCCAGCGGTATCAGCAACGACGCTGTCGAGATGCTTCCCAGATCGTACCAAATGGCCACCACCGATTGTTTGAATACGGCGATCAGAACCGCCACTCCGCCGGCTGCTGCCAGCCCGATTCTGGTCAGCTTTTTAACATCGCCTCCCCATATCTTATGAATGAAATCCTTACCGAATGTTTGGCCTGAAATAAACGTGAACGAATCCACGGTGGACATAACCGTGGCGAACAAACCCAACAGAAATATAGAGCGAAACACTCCGGGCAGCACCTTCACAGCCAGCATCGGGTAGGATGTCGCCGGGTCGGCCAGATCGGGTATTATCGCCCTGGCATAGAGGCCTGTTGAGGTGGTCATGAAATCGAATAAGGCCCAGAAACCGATAGCGATGAATATTCCGTTGCGGGCCACCGTTTCCGATTTGGCCGCGAAACATCGCTGGTAAAAGGCCGGATCTACCAACGTCCCCAGAGCGATGAAATACCAGACCAGGATATAGGTAAAGGGCCGTCCGCCGGTTAAGGTCAGGTTTTCAGACGGCACATTTCCGGTTATGAACGATAACCCGCCATAATTGAAAAGCAGGAATACCAGCATAATGGCGAACCCGGAAAACATCAGGATAAACTGCGCCCTGTCGGTGATGACATCGGAGCGCAATCCGCCTGTGAAGATATAGAATATCGAAAACAGTGTCCCCGCTATAATCCCGGCCTCGACAGGAATTCCCAAAACTGTATTGGCCAAAAATCCGATCTGCAAAACGTAAGCGGCGGGGACGGTCGTGATGAACACCAACAACGCCCCGGCCAACGACGTTTTCCGATCATAAGCGTTTTCAAGCTGATCGGGAATTGTATAGAGCATTGTCCGGCGTGCCCTCCTGGCCAGAAAAAGCGCGAACAAAAGCGCGCCCAGATAATAGGGCAGACCGAATACAACCCAATTGGCCAGTCCGTATCTATAAGAATATTCGCCTACGCCGAGAATTCCCCCGTACCATGTGGACACCAGGCTGGCCACGAACCCGGGCAAAGCCAGCCGTCGCCCCATAACCAGGTACTCGTCGACATTGTTTTTACCATCGGAAAGGCGGCGAAACCCGATATAGACGAGAAAAGCGAGGTAAAGGCCCAGTAATGTAAGGTCAAGAATGTTCATCAGGATTAGCTTGAAATCTCTCCTTTATTTGCTTTATTTGATGATTGTCATGGAACCTAAAGTCAAAATAACCAAAGCGTCGATTTTCCTCAACGGTTATTATCCGGAAAACGATTTAGATTTCTACATCGGCCGGCTTGGTAACGTCAAAGATAACCGTATATTGATCGCGGTGGACGGCGGCCTGAAGATATTTGAGAAAGCCGGAGCTGATCCCGATGTTATAATCGGTGATTTCGATTCGGTAGATTCCTCTGCCATCGCGAAATATCAGCAAGCCGAGACAATCAGAATTCCATCGGATGGAAAGGACAAGACCGATTTCGAGTTCGCCATCGACTACTGCTTTAGATACGGCATTAAGAATATTACCGTATACGGCGCGTCGGATTCCGGATCGGAAACCGATCATCTTCTGGGAAACATCTTCCTCATGGTGATCTATCGAAACTCCTTCGAATCCATCAGGATGCTCGATTTCTCGCAGGAAATCATTCCTGTGATCGACGAGACTTACCACGGAACCGGCCTTCCCGGCGACATGATATCGGTTATACCGATTGGGGGAAAGATCAAGTATCGGGCCTCGGGGCTTAAATACCGCCCCAAAGACAGATACTACGATTTCGGCCGCAGCGCCCCGTTGAGAAACGAGCTTTCGTCCGATAAATTCTCCATCACTGTCGAAGGCCGGGCGGTGATCGTTAAACACTATCGAAACATGCCCTGACTTTTGAAACGATTCCGGTCGAGCCGTCATAATTCCGTGGATAAGGAAATGAAGACATTCCTTTCCGCCCCGACCATATATCTCGGCAATCCGTCGTTCCAGTCCGAATATCCTGCCTGAACATATTTTTTATCAAACAGATTCTGGATCCTCACTGATGCCTTGAGCGAATTGGCCTCAAGCAATTTCCCGAAATCGTATGAGATATCGAAGTTGAATAAATTATAGGAATCGATCTCGTTTTGCTGCGTATTATCGATGTATTGCCTGCCGAAGTAAACGCCTCTTAGCCCCAATTCAATTCCGCGGGGCCTGACAACCAACTGATAGTTGGCCAGGATATCGGGGAATCCTCCTATTCTATTGCCCGAGAGATCAACCGGCTGGCCGTCCCAGCCAAATTCGCTGTAACTGACAAAGTGATCATTGTTAGCGCAGATGTTTGTCTTTATCGTAACCTGCCGGTTATAATCCGCCGATATCGATAATTCCGCGCCCTGGTGCAACGTTTTCTCGGCGTTGCCGGCCACCGGCAGATTCATATCGTCGATCTGCCCGGCATACGGTATAAGTTCGTCTCTGATTTCCATCCTGTAAAAGCTGAAATCGGCCCTAAGATCGACAGCGCTTATTTTCCTTAAGATATTTCCGCCCAATTCCAAATCGAAGAGCTTTTCCGGTTTTAACTCCTTCCCGATATAACTATAAGCTCCGTCGGCATACTCGAAATTGACTCGGCGGAAAATCGGATTCGACCAGTAATCCTGCGGATCATAAATATCCTGGAACGTCGGTTGTCTGGAGGACATCGACGCGCTGATATAAAGATCGGTTGTTTTTCCGGGTTTGTACAGAATCCCCAGACGAGGGGAGATAAAGTCGTAACTTCTGTCGAAGGAGACATCGTAACGCAGATCGTCAGATAGCTTGTAATTATGACGCTGATACTGCAAACCGGCCATGATTCGCAGATTATTTCTCAAACGATAGGTTTCCCTGGCATAGGCCGTATACGTGCGGCTGTATCCCCGATAATCATGATATCGAAGATTGGGCGCGTATCCGCGGGGATAGGCCTCGGCCCATAATATCTCGCCGTAATGGTGGCTCTGATGCAGTCTCATTTCGCCGCCCAGAATCAACTCGCCGTTTTCATGTGTGATCGAAACATTCGGTATCCAGCCCCAGTCATATTCGCCGACTACCGGCTTGCGAATCAGATCGGTGGTCGTTGCCGCCAGCTGATAATACCCGGCGTATTGTCCGCCGGTGTCGGCCATTGGAACGCCATTGGAATCGAAATTGGCATAATAATCCGACGGGAAAGACGAATCGGAATAAGCGTACATATTCCAGGAATCGAAATCGTAGAATGTCCCCAGGTTGTGCTCCGCCAGATCCTGATCCTCTCTGTATTGATTGTAATACCCGTCGCCCCGGAAATAATACAGAGTATTGGAAAGATCGAAATTCTCGTTCAATTTCCAGTCGTGGAAAAACTCATAATGGGGTTGATTGAAATGATCGATCTCGTCGGCGTATTCGAACTCGTTGTATTTGCGATTGGCAGTCAGTTGTTCGGCGGTTATCCCTTTGTACGCTAAGTGAAGCTCCTCCGGGCCGCCGTAGGTGTTAAACTTCCAGGTCATATTCTCATCGTAGCGGGCCGCGCCGAAATAATAGGAATACATATCCACCCACGATTGTTCGCGGTAACCGTCGGTCTGCATCTTCGAGAACCGGCTGTAAAAAACATAGGAATCGTTAATCAAGCCGGAATTCCCTGAAATGGTTAATTTCCTGGTATTGTGGCTGCCGGCTCCCGATTCTGCTTTCAGCCAGGGGCTCACCGAAAAATCGCTGGTGACCATATTGATAGAGCCCCCCAACGCTGATTGCCCGTAAAGCGACGATCCGACACCCCTCTGAACCTGTATATCCTGAAGACTGGAGGCGAAATCAGGCAGATCGACCCAGTAAACCTCGTGAGATTCCGCGCCGTTGAGAGGGATTCCATTTATGGTTACCGCCACTCTGTTTTGGTTGAATCCCCGAAGTTTCAAATACGAGTATCCTATCCCGTTGCCGGCATCTGAATAGGCAAAAATATTCGGCAGGTTGGCCAGAAGCATCGGAGTATCCTGCATCCAGTAGTCTTTTTCGATATCCTCCTTTGGGTAATTCGCGAATGTCGCCGGAGTTTCTCCATCCTTGGCCCTGGTGGCGGTAACTACCACATCCTGCCCTTTAAGCACTTGCGGTGTCAGGGCGAAATCGACCGTACCGACATCCGCCAATAAGATCGTGCGGTAGGATACATGATAGCCGATCACGCTGGCCATGAGAGTGACATCACCCGCTGGTATCTGCGCAAGACTATACCGACCTGACCCGTCGGTCAATACGCTTAATTCGCTGCTTTTGAGCTTGATAACGGCCCCCGCCAACGGCTCGTTGGTCTCAGCGCTGATGACTGTACCGTTGATTTCGGCGGCGTTTGCCGCGCTGGCCAGAATGGTGATTATGGCGCTGATTGCGACGATTGATTCGGAAAACATTGGTTCCTCCCTCGGGTCGTTGTGACCCGATTTCGGGGAACAAAAAAGCCCTCCTGATCGGGGGCTTATTGATGTTCCCTACGCCGGCATTACCCGGATCAGGTTCTAAGGGTTTGCTCTCAGGCCCTTCGGCATCACGCCGAACGACCACCCCTGATGATTCTGTCTACGGAGGGAGTATATAGATTCGCAAACGGCGGAGCAAGGGATTTTTAGGAGAATACCCATATTCCCGATCGATTACCAACCCATGGCCACGTTCCCGTTAATACCCCTATTCCTATTCATTTTATCCTCGGTCTCCTCACTTGTTATTTAATGCCCCCCATTTCCCCTTGAACTTACCATCCCTTTCCCCTATCTTCATACCCGCAACAATTAACCGCGGCTTTACGTAGTTAAAAGGGAGCGGAATGCCCAAAGATGACGACCAGGCCCTGGTCAAATCGGCCCTCGCCGGAGACCAGAAAGCCTACAAGGCTCTGTTCGAAATGCACCGGCAGGCGATTTTCCATATCGCCTTCAAGATCATCCGGAACTCCGAAGAAGCCCGGGATCTGGTCCAGGAGACCTTTATCAAGGCCTTCAGCTCTTTGAAAACATACGATCCCTCCTACCGTTTCTCCACCTGGCTCTACAAAATCGCGGCCAATTGCTCCATCGACTCCATCCGAAAACGCAAAATCAACGCTATGTCGCTGGATAAGCCGATCTCCACCAAAGACGGCGAAGTCCGGATGGAAGTAGCCGATTTCTCCTATCACCCGGAACATGACCTGGATTCCAAACGCAAACGAGTCAGCATCGAGGAAGCCATCAACGAACTTCCCGATAAATACCGCGAGGTCATCATCATGAGGCACAAAGAAGATAAACCTTATGAAGAGATCGCGGGAATCCTGCATGTGCCTGTCGGGACGGTTAAGGCTCGTATTTTCCGCGCCAGGGAACTCTTGAAGAAAAAACTAAAATCGGTAAGGTGAATCGGAGGCCGTCATGAGAAAATTAACCCTGATAACCGCCACCCTGATTTTGACGCTGTCCGTTGCCGCCAACGCGGATAGAGAATTCAAATTCGATAAGTCCGACCAGGTTGACGGAAACATTATTGTCGAAATCAAAATCGATATACCATCCGGAGATATCGAGATCCTCAATTCCACCTCCGGCAATATCGAAATCGAATACAGAAACGTAGTCTATGCCCGTGACCAGGAAGAGGCCGACAAAATCAACGACGATTATAATTTCAGCTCCGAGACCCGGGAAAACAAGCTTTTGATTACAGTCGAACGTCCCAAACACAGGCGCCGGGGCCGCAATGTCCTCGATAAACTATTTTCCGGAGACTGGAATAATAACGCCAATACATATTTGCGTTTAAGGGTACCCGACGGAAAAACAGTCGAGGTGAAAACTTCGTCCGCCGATCTGAATGTCACCGGAATCAAAGCCGATTTGGATATCAGGGGATCGTCCTCTGATTTAGTCATCCGGGATACCGAAGGGAATTTTTACGCCGATCTTTCTTCCGGCGACGTCGACATTTCTGACCACAAGGGAGATATTCAAATAACCGGCAATTCCTCCGATATAGGCCTTGAGAACATTAAGGGCAGCGTATCCAGCCGAACATCGTCAGGGGATGGCTACTATACAGGTATCAGCGGTTCGGTCGATATCGAGGCTTCGTCAGGTGATTTCAGATTAACCGACATCGGCGGCGATCTCGAGGCTGTTTCGTCGTCGGGCGATATTTATGCTCACGGCGTGGCCGGTTCCATTCAGGCCAAATCATCCTCAGGCGATATGAGGTTAAAACAGCTCTCATCCCGTGACGGCGATTTCAATATCAACTCCGTCTCGGGCGACGTTATCATGGAAATAAACCCGGAATTCGAGGGAAGAATCTCATTGAGATCGAATTCAGGCTCGATAAATTCGCGTCTTTCGGCGGATATAGACAGTTTCTCCGATTCCAGGCTCAGCGGCAAGATGGGCAATGGCTCTGGTAGACTGGAAATTTCCACGACTTCAGGCGATATCACAATAGACAGGTATTAGAAAATGAACAAGCTCCTCCCGATAATATTCTCTGTTCTCCTGGTCCGGGCCGCTTTTCCGGCCCCACCGGAACCTGCCCAACCATCCGAATTCCCTGAACTGCTGATGAGATCCGAAGCCGAGGATTCCATCATGGATGCTCTGATGGTCTCCGCCGAATCGCTGCAGGCGACACTGCCCAATAAGGAGTTTCTTAAACAGCAGCTCCAGGATAAGATCTTCATTCTCGAAGAAAGATACAAAGGTTTGGGGAATATCCTGAAAGAGCTCGATAAAGGGCTGGAATTAAAAGAACTGACCCTTGAAGGCGACAGCGTGGTCATCGTTTTGGATAATGACAGCATATTCAGTTTCTCGTACGATCCCAGCGAACCGGCCTACAAAATCAAGACAGATAAAGTGCATTTCGCCGGAAAACTGGTTATCGGCGAAAACGAAACGATTGAAGGCGATGTCGTCTCGGCCTTCGGCGATATTATCGTCAAGGGAACTGTGGAGGGTGGCGTCTTCGCCATGTCCGGCGACATTTATGTAGCCTCAACAGGCTATATAGAAGGTACCGCCGCCGCCTTCTCAGGAAAGATCAAGCTCGAGCCCGGAGCCAGGGTGGAAGGCCCTACCATGGACGGCAAAAAACGGATATCCTACAATACTATCGACGACCGCGGCCCGTTTCGCATAATGGCAACTGTTTTCCTCATACTCTTTTTTATCTGGATAGTCCTCTCGGCCACAGCGGCCTCGCTGCTGAAGAAAAACATAAATTGCCTGATCGAATCCATCAGGATAAATCCCTGGAGATCTTTCTTCAAGGGTTATCTGGTTTTCGCCCTGACTCCATTAGCCTTTATCGCGCTTTGCATTACCATATTGGGAATTCCTCTGGCACTCCTGGCTTTGCCCCTGATGGTCATCGGAGCGATGGTCCTGGCCGGAACCGCCGTTAGTATCATCGTCGGCTCCAAAATTCTCCATACCGACGATATGAGCTTCAAGACATTCATCTACGGCAGCCTGGCCCTCGGAACTTCACCTTTTCTTTTCTTTTTATTCCAGCTATTGACCGGCTCTATGGTACTCATGGTATTCAGCTGGATAATTATCGCTATCTTTATCTTCCTGGTACTCCCGATAGGTTTGGGAGCAGTACTATCCACCCGTTTCGGAACTCGCCCTGATTTGGCCATAGCCTGCCAGCCAGGACGAAATTCAACCTCCGACTGCTGCCCATAATTACTCTTTTTCGTATCGATATTACCAGAATATAGAAACATCGTATTCGTTTATCTCGTTTCAGTTTTGACTCCGTTTCTGACCGCGAATGACAAAAGCCATTCTATTTCACTCCTGACAATAAATAATGAGCGCTCTGCCGATGCGGCCGAAACCCAGGCCATTTCTCCTTTTAACCGCGCTTGATAGTCCGCCTCCTTAACCCGCAATCGATCTAAATAACCAGTTACCATCGCTGACCTCCGCTCCGATGAAAGAAACGGCCAAACCAAAAGCGCCATATCGAATTTCCCTGTTAATCCGCCATTCTGCGCCAACGATTCCTCGATTTCAGCCTCCAGCCCTATTCGACCGTTCTCCGTGATAGAAAATAGTTTCCTCGAAGGCCGTCCCCCCTGTTCGACTCTCCGCGAACTAACCAGACCAAAAGCGGTTAATCTATTCAAAACGACATAGATCGATGATAAGGCTATATTATTCCATTTCCTGATTCCGCGGCTCTCTATAATCTTATCAATTTCATATCCGTATCTTTCGGTCTCGAGGAGAATGGCCAATATTATTATTTCCTGATTTGTCATTATTTTTCTATTATTATAATATTCTATTAATAGAATAATACGATAACAATGACCTTCCCCCATAGTTTGGTCCAGTCATAATCTAACAGTTTCAAGTTTGTTAGTCAACGATTTTTCATAGCTTTCAACAAATTCCATCGGAGTTTGATGGTTCAGCGAACTATGGGGG
>JAHEDG010000066.1 GCA_024641335.1 Candidatus Zixiibacteriota bacterium | reverse complement strand
ACGAAGCCGCCTATATCGATTATGGGATAATGATGAATTCCGGGGAGTTCGATGGCCTGAGTTCGGCCGATGGTATCAGAAAGGTCACTGAAAAGCTGAAGTCATTGCATGCCGGCCAGTTCAGGATCACATATAAGCTTAGAGACTGGCTTATCTCGCGTCAAAGATACTGGGGGGCCCCGATCCCTATCATTCATTGTGCGAAATGCGGTGAAGTCGCTGTTCCCCCAAAGGATCTGCCGGTAAAACTGCCTGAAATCGATGATTTCAGACCCTCAGGCGACGGCAAATCGCCATTGGCCAAGGTTAGCGAGTTCGTCAGCACAATTTGCCCGGAATGCGGGGGAGAAGCTCAACGAGAAACCGAGACAATGGACACCTTCGTCGATTCGTCATGGTATTTCCTGCGATATGTCGATCCTCATTATGACGATGGCCCCTGGAATCCGGAGATAGTAAAACGATGGCTGCCAGTAGACATGTATATCGGCGGAGCGGAGCATGCTGTCATGCACCTGCTTTATGCCAGGTATTTTTGTATATTCCTTCATGATATAGGATTACTTGATTTCGATGAACCTTTTCTTAAGCTTCGTCATCAAGGCCTGATCACCAATAAGGGTGCCAAAATATCGAAATCCCGCGGCAATGTCATCAATCCGGACCATTTCACCGGACTTTACGGTTCAGATACGTTTCGCATGTACTTGATGTTTATGGGCTCATACAGTCATGGAGGCGATTGGGACGATACCGGAATTAACGGGATTTCCAGGTTCTTAGGCAGGATCTATCGTTTGGTATCAGGCAATACCGAAGAATTAAAGAAATATCGCGAGTTAACGTACATGCAAATCAAAGATAAGAGCGGACAGTTAAACTATAGGTTGAATTTAACAATCAAGCGGGTCGGTCATGATATCGAGAACCTTGAGTTTAATACCGCTGTAGCCGCGTTGATGGAACTGGTTAACGACCTCTACAAGCTATCAGACGACGGCCTAGCAGGAAACGGATTGTATTATCATTCGATTGTCCAGTTAATCAAGATTATAGCTCCAATGGCTCCGCATCTGGCCGAGGAGCTCTGGGAGATGATTGGTGGGCCCTCAAGCATTTTCGACCAGAAATGGCCGGCTTTTGATGAAACAGCTCTCGAGCTGGAAAAAATAACTATGGTTGTACAAATCAACGGTAAATTACGCGGAAGTTTTGATGTACCGGCAGAAATCGGTGAAGAAGAATTTCTTGCTTTGGCTATGAGTGACGATAAGCTCTTGAAATTTATCGACAATAAAACAATCGTGAAAAGGATATTCGTCCCTGGAAAACTATTGAATATAGTCGTAAGATAGAGGAGGGCGTTGACCCTCGGATTTGCTATTTATATCACCGTAGTTTACATAATATATCTTATAGGACCAATTAGGAAAACAATGAGTTATTTAGACAATCCAGGGGATCTCGCCCTGGCTGCTTCCTGGCAGCCCTATCAGGAGAGTCTCTGACGGCGGCCAGCTTTCCAAAAGGCTTCCGTCCTCCCTGACACTAATCCGGACCGATATCGATCCTTTTTCAGGGATCGTTAGAGATTTCAAGGGTATGGCGATTTCCAAAATATCGACGAACTTAAACAATATAGCGGAGTCGTCGCGTATTTTTATGCTGGATTTATATTTGCCATTCTCTATTGAAACGGTTGCTTTAACAGGTTCAAAGAACTCCAACTGAAAACTCATTTTTTCGAATCTGGTGGTATCGACGGTAATCCCTCGATCTATTCTGAAATATAGATTGTCGGTATCAAAGCCGAACCAAATGCCGGAAATGACATTTTCGGATTTATGCATGGTCGAGCCTGCCTTCAGACAATCGAAATATCCAGCCTGCTGCCATTCATAGTAATGTGTAAGAACGCCATCGATTACAGGAGTGATATAATTTATCGGCTTCAGGATATGTGCCAGCATGAAACTCGATCGGATCGGGTTAAAAAGCTCCGCGGGCGGTTCCCGGTCGGTCAGGTAATAGATATTAGCTAAATGTGCCCTGAACAAGCTGTCGAATTCATCGTTATTGGGACCGATATGGTCTTCACCGAACCACCAGCACCAATCGGAACCTTCGGCTATGAATATTTCTTTCCAGGCCAGTTTCATTTTCTCTAAATCGAATTCCGGATTGCTATCCTGGAAAGATACTAACTCTTCCCTGGCCTTAAACAACATATCCCAGGCCTTGTTGTCCTCTTCATGACCGATCCAAACTGAAAAATTATGGTTAATCCAGCTTCCGGGAAAAAGCTTCGAAAGAGCGCCGCTTTGAGGATTTTCGTCAAGATGGCCGCTGAAAGTCGTAGTTTTGATCCAATCGGATTTCGATATCAGGCTGTAAAGCGCGTTCAGGAAGTCTTGACCGTCGTTTTTAAAGTACTCCCAGGCGTTTTCGCCGTCGAGTATCACCGACACAATAGGATCGCTGATGCCCTTGGACAGCAGATTTCGATGAATAGCCGCTAATTTCGAGACGAAATCAAGGGCAGCTTTTTCGGGATCCCAGCGAGAGTACACAAAGCCTATATTATCGGATAAAGCGTGATCCCTGAAGAAGATAGTCATTTCATCGGGGTCTTTGGAGAATTTCCAGCTTCTGTAAAGATCGCCTGATGTCACCAGATTGGAGATTCCGCCCGACCTGGCGGGATTGCCGCAGCTCTCGGCCAGAATTTCCTCGTCGGTAGCTATCCATCTGATCCCATGGCCTGCCAGAATCGGTATTATATCTTCGGATACGGAACCTTCCGATGGCCACATGCCGGAAGGAGGCCTCTTAAAGAGCGAGGTATACATCTCTATCGCCATTTCGACCTGGCGGTTGACATCTTCGGGCCGGCGGAACCTGTTTTGGGGCATCGGAGCGCCCGGCATGGCCTCCAAAGCGCTGGAGCTGTCGAATACCAGCGGCATGATCGGGTGAAAATACGGCGTGGTGGATATTTCAATCTGACCGTCCTCCATCCGTTCTTTCAGCGTCGGGATGATACCGGCCATGATTTTCTTCTGATGCTCCAGTATTTCGAGCTTTTCCTCTTCGAGAAACCTCTCCCCTTTCATAACCAGATCTTTGAGCCTGCCGGATCTCTTAAACATTGGGTCGATCCAGGCGAGATTGGAGAGGCATTGGAGATCGAGCCAATCCTGCTCTTCCCATGAGGATGACTTGTTTCTGGTGTCGTACAGCTCCCTAAACCTGCTCATTGGGGCGATAAGATTGTCGTAATTGGCTTGAAAATGGGTTTCTATCATCCTGGCCTTGTCGTCCGGGGTTAGCTCGGACGCTTTTATCAGGCTCAATTCCAGATGGGGATCAACGGCGGTACCATCAGCGTAATCTAATATCTGCTCCAAAAGCGATGGCACCATGTTGAAAGTCTGTTTTATGGATGGATGATCTTTAAGAATTTCCACCATATCGAGATAATCCTTGACACCGTGGAGCCTGACCCAGGGCATATGATATTTGCCGTTAAGAAGACTTTTATAGTATGGCTGATGCTGATGCCAGAGAAAGGCCAGTTTTAACGCGGGACCGTCTTTTGAAGGCATATCCCGTAAAGACATCGGCTTAATATTTCAATTCGGCCAGAGTTCTCTTGGCGGAATTAGCTTCCACCGTACGAGAATAATTCGCGGTTAAGGCTTCGTAGGCCGATATGGCCGAGGCGGTGTCAGCGGCGGCGGTGTAATTTTTCCCGGCCTGTAGAAGGTAGTTCGGCGACCACATTTCGTCAGGATATAGATCGGCGGCCTGCCTGTACAAACTGCCGGCCTCCTGATAGTCGCCTTTGATCTTGCCGCAGGCAGCCGCTCCGGCGGCCGCTCCGGCCAGGATCATTTTATCGATATTGTACCGGGAGACGATCAGTTTGAAATAGGTGGAGGCGTTATCATAGTCTTTGGTCTCGAAATACATATTGGCCAGAGTATAGCAGGCCATAGGAGCGACCGGGGTATTGGCATAGCTGTTCACTATAGTCAAAAGATCGCTTATGGCTCCATCGATCTGCCCCATTTCCACCGACAGGTGCGCCCTGCCGAAAAGGACATCGGCTTCGGAGTTCTTTTTTCCGCTATTCCAGAAGAAAAGCACAATGACCGCGAATATGACCAGAGCCGCTGATCCTCCTATGACAAAGGAAGTAGGGTTCTTCTGAATATATTCGCTAACCTTGAAGGCCGAGGTAACCAATTTATCTTCTTTTATCTGTTTCTTGGTGATTTTCTTGCCGGGGTTCATTCGGTTTACTCCTTACACATTGGCTGTTCATCTACAATCATAAACTATAAATTTATAATAAAAATTACGTTCAGGCAACTACTATTTAGTATCCGAGGCATTGAATAAAAAGGGCGGACCGTATTCAGCCCGCCCGAAAACCTAAATTCCCATCGGTTTTAGAAGTACATTCCGACGGAAACAAACAATCGGCTGTAGTCTTTTTTAATTTCGTAAATCGTCGGGGTTCCGTAGTTCACGGTTCTGTCGTAGGATGAGCTGCCCAACTGATAAGCCAAATCGAACCAAACCTCCTCGAAATACAAGCCGCTGCCAAAACTGAAGAGATTGGTCGAGATTTGATCGCCGTATGTTCCGACGCCGTTTATAATGGATAGCAGTTGATCGCCAGGCTCGGGTTGATTACGGAATCCGACGCGCAGAGGTATATTTGCGAAATCGCTGTTAAATATGTATTCCAGGCCGACCCTGAACTGATTCAAATCTTCCCAACCCGGATTATAGGCTGTATCAGGAATGATCTCGTATTCCCAATCCTTTTTTAACTCTGTTTTGGAAAGAGGCCTGCTGTCGAAATCGAAGGCCATCGTCAGGTTCTCCATCGGCGTGATCGCAATTCCCGCTGAATAGCTCAGAGGCATATCATAGGTTATCGTAACCCTGTTAATAGCGCCAATCGGATCAGGGGGAATAACAAGCGATTGGGTAAGCTTAACTTGCTGTTCCAGTGATAACGGCGTATGAATAACCAACCCGCCTTTTACTATTCCGAAATCAGCAGCCAGCCCCAAATCCATATTAAATCCGGAAAAATGGGAATTGGCGTTTTCCCAAAAGTCGACTAGCGAGGTATCGAGTCCGGGACTTATATACATGGTGGAGGCTCCAAAATACTGATTATATTCGCTGTTTCGAATGTATCTGTTTAATGTCAATCCAACGCCTATGCCGTCCATGATCTTATTGGCAAACGCGGCGCTGACAGCGTCTATACCCCTGTCCTGGTTAAAACTATCCTTTGTCCCGTTGAAGCCGGGATTGCTGTATTCGAAAGACATGTCGATATAGTTTCTATAACCGCCGCCGACCGCCCAATCTCTATCCATGTAATAGAAGGGGGCGGTGAATCCTCCGAAATCCAGATAGGTATGATCTCTCTTAGTTTCGAGAGACTGGATATTGGGGTTGACATACAAATACGACCGCCGCGCAATAACAGAATTATTGTTATCGGATATTGAAGCGAGTTGGAGACCTATTTTGGTTTTATCGGTAAAAATCATGGCGGCCGGGTTCCAGGAATATGCCATCTCTCCCTCTGCTATTCCGAGGTAAGCCCCCCCCATACCGGCGGCTCTGGCTCCTCCGCCGATGGAATTAAATTCTAAAAAATTGGATCCAGTATATAGCAGCTGGGCGCCGGCAACGGCGGGGATTAGGAAAATCAATAATACCGCCGACAAAAACCTATACGACTTAGTCATCATTCCTCCAAATTTCGGCTATCCGGTCCGTTCTTATTTTTTTGAGTATATCGAGGGATAACGATCCCTCCTTCGAGGCGCCCTCTCGATAAGCCTGCATACTGTTATACACAACAGGCTTCGGGCTATTCCCCAAAACGGTGCAAATTTAACTTTATCGGCGATTATATGCAAGAGAATTTTTTCAATATAAATACCCCCGGCCCGATTCGAACGGGCGACCTGCGGTTTAGGAAACCGACGCTCTATCCTACTGAGCTACGAGGGCACTAAAAACGAATATAGCCGTATCGGTGATTCAAGTCAACTTAAAGAGAAAGAAGACTGTATTTTTACAGCTCGAAAATCTCACCGTAGATCTCCCCGGCCAGATGAAGCAGGCCAAAGCTCGAAGAATTCCCCCGGCCATCGGTAAGGCTGCCCGGGTTGAAAAAGAGGGTTCCCCCTGATTTGGAATGATACGGCCGATGTGTATGCCCGAACAAAGCTATATCGACTTTTCCCTGGAATTCATGGGTTACGCGCCGGAGAGCGTCAGAATGGGGTCCTCCGCCATGGGTCATACCGATCCTCTTTCCGGCGATCTCGATCACCCTAACCGAAGGAAATTCTTTTCGCAGATCCGGTGGGTCGCAATTTCCATGGACCGCCTCGAGCCTGGCTATATTCCGCAAACCGCGAACCACATCAAAGGAAACAAAATCCCCGAGGTGCAAAATTATATCCTCCCGGCTGACTTTGTGTCTAAAGGCATCCGGGAGGAATTTATCAGATCTTAAGTGAGTGTCCGAAACAACCCAGATTTTACCGGATAAGTCCCGAAAACTCATTATTATTTATTTTTCTTTTTGTGACGATCTTTGCGCAGCCTTTTTTTGCGCTTATGCGTCTTGATTTTATGTCTTTTACGCTTCTTACCGCTGGGCATCCATTCCTACATTCTGTTTGGTTCAGAGTTCATCACGAGATTTTTAAATTCATTAGATGGTTTAAATACCGGGATTTTTCTGTCCGGTACAGGGACGACATCGCCAGTCCTGGGATTGCGGGCCTTGCGGGCTTTGCGAGGCTTAATCTTGAACGTGCCGAATCCTCTGATTTCGATATTGGCGCCGTTCTCCAGGCTACGTTTTACCGCGTCAAGAAAAGCATCAACGGTGGCGGCAACGTCTGTCCTGGTAAGGCCGGTCTTTTCCGCCACTTGCTCAACCAGATCGGCTTTGGTCATTCTCCACCTCCTCTGGGAATAAAATTATTATTCATAACTATCACTTGCATCCTTTACAATTTTTTCCGCAGCTTCCTCCGCTACATCCCCCGGAAGAACATAGGGAAGAGGAAACAGATCTGCCGCCGGCTATGCTTAGTCCGAACGTTGAGAATTTCCTTTCGATTCTGTCCGACCCACAGTCAGGGCAATTCTTCTCGTTCGAACCTCCGCGCGCAAATATCTCAAATTCTTCGCCGCATTCCAAGCAATTAAACTCAAAAATCGGCATTTTTCATTATTGAATATATCGGTATTCCAATGACGGCCATAAACGCTTCTCTTTGAGAAGATCGCTATCTATACCGAATATACTCCCGGCTGTCTCCAGTAATGTCCTGCGGCGCGGTCTCTCTTTTACAATATACGGATCGTCGCCAAGATCGGTTCGAGCTCCGGCGATAGAGACAGCGTCCTCGTAAGTACCGAGTATATCCACCAGTCCTTTTTCAAGAGCCTGACGACCTGAATAGACAGAGCCGTCAGCCAATTTTCTTACATATTCCTTATCGAGACCACGGGAAGCTGCGACGACACTGATAAACTGATCGTAGGTATCGTCCACTACTGCCTGGAGCATCTTACGTTCTTTGGGAGTTACCGGCCGTGAAAAATTACCGACATCTTTCAACTCCCCGGACTTTATGACTTCAAGTTCCACTCCGACTTTATCCATGAGCTTCCCGAAAACCGGAAACGAAAAAATCACTCCTATCGAACCGGTAATAGTGCCGGGGTTGGCGATGATGGTATCGGCGGCACAAGCGATATAATAGCCTCCCGAGGCGGCAACCGAGCTCATCGAGGCTATAACGAACTTATCATTTTCTTTTGCTTTAAGTACCTGGTCGTAAATCTCCTGTGACGGGGCCACACCGCCGCCGGGGCTGTCTATTCTTAAGATCAAAGCTTTTACCGACTTATCATCCATATAACCTTTCAATTGCCGGACTACCGACTCGGAACCGTCGATAACCCCGCTGATATCGACAACAGCTACTTTTCCGCCAAGCGATTGAAGAGTGAAGCTGTTGGAATCCCTCATCATACCGTAGAAAACCGCGGAGAAAATGACAAACACAACTACAGCCGCGATTATTATTATGCCGATTATCATTTTATCCCTGTTCTTGCTCATAATGACAAAGGCGAAAATAGTTTATGAATCTTCTAATGTCAAATGTTTTTTGAACTTACCTTGAATAAATCTTCAGTTTATCGCCGGGATAAAGTTTGGAGCTTGAAGTTATATTATTCCATTGGGCCAGGTTTTTAATATCTACATTATGTTTTTGGGCGATTTTCCACAGGGAATCTCCCCTCTTGATCACATATTCAGAGTAGGCATTACCTGGTTCAGAGGACGCGGATTGGTCGTCATTATATCGAGTATCGCTTGAAGAATATCCCGGAACCATTAGAGACATACCGGGATAGATCTCATTAGATACGAGCCCGTTAGCCCGCTTAAGAGCCGCGATAGTAGTATTAAATTTATTGGCAATTTTCCAGAGATTATCTCCACGCCTGACTCGATATTTGGAATAACCGGCGGTTGTCGATGCCGGAATCTGCCCGGATTCGGGAATAACCAGCCATCGGCCGGCGTAGATTTTATTGGATGACAAGCGATTGGCGGCTTTCAATCGGGAAACGCTGACGCCGTGAGCCACCGCGATATCCCAGAGAGTGTCCCCTTCCCTGACCAGGTATTTTCCGTTGGAGCTTTTTTCGACAACATTCTTAACTTTGGCGCTGGAAGACGATGGGCGTTCAACATAGGTATTACCCGGAGGTATCGGGATCATCAAGGTTTTTCCGGCGTATATCTGTTTTCTTCGTCCCAAGTTATTAGCCTGAACAATGGAAGCTATGGAGACACCGTATTTGCGGGCAATGGTCGAAACCGTTTCACCATTCCTGATTTTATGAGTAGCCCAGTTAGTGGTTTTTTCTGATGGTATATTTTCATAAGCGGTCAAAAAACCGGATTCTGATCCTTTTGGTATTCTCAACTTGTATTCTTTATAATCAGGCGGGGTAACTCCGCGGCGCAGTTCAGGATTCAGGAACTCGAGATCAGCGACGGCGATACCGGTTTCCGCTGATATGTTATTGAAAGATATACACTTGGAAGTGGTCACCGAGTCGTATTCCAAAGGCGCTTCATAGACCGGGTAGAACCCGTATTTTTCTGGTTGCTTGGCGATAATAGTAGCTGCCATAAAAAGAGGGACGTAGTTTTTAGTTTCTCTGGGTAGCTTGAGTTTCCAGAAATCTTTGCTTTTCTTGCTTTTTATCTGACGGCTGACTTTGCCGGATCCGCTGTTGTAAGCGGCCAGAGCCAACTCCCAGTTGCCGAACTGGGCGTAAAGATCTCTGAGATGACGTGCGGCCGCCCTGGTGGATTTTTCGAAATCTCTTCTGTGATCATACCACCAGCTGTTCCGCAATCCATATAATTTACCGGTCGAGG
>JAHEDG010000029.1 GCA_024641335.1 Candidatus Zixiibacteriota bacterium | reverse complement strand
TCTTTGGCGTCCTCGGCCACGGCAGACACCAGACTTTGAAAATCACTGAGGTTGAAAACCATTTTAAGGCTCATTTTCATTTTGGATTTCACGCCTGCAAGCGTATTAGTGTTCGCCGGCTCCTCGGTCTGCTCTGTCTGCTCGTTCTGTTCAGTCCCTTCGGCGGCTCCGGCTTCCTCGCCGGCGGCCTTGACAGTCTCAGGACTATAGGAAGCCGACGAAAGGTTATCCGGCGCGATCGGATTTGTATTGGAAAGCTCTATGACATCGCCAGGGACAGCTTCCTTAGGTAGTGGAGCGATCGACCCTGAACTATCCGAGCCGGCCACGTCTCCTGACGGAGTAGAAGTGTCATTAAGATTCGGGGTCGAGCAGCTGTCTGCTTTGTTATAATTATATGTGTCTATCCGGCCGAATGTATACCGGCTCAAAAAACCGAAAATGTCATAGCTTCCGAACATAACTTTCCTCCGCCCTTAATTTGGTTCCTGAATAGAAATATCGGTTCCTTTTAAGATGGATCAATCACAAATCGCAACTGCTCTGTTGCATAATGAAACAACAAAGGAATGCCTGATTTGACAGTATAATCGACAGGTCGGATTATGCGGCTATCGAACGGGCGCCCGGCAATCGGGACCGAAACTTGCCCTTCGCGGTCCTGCTAATACCAGCTCCAAAACTCCACCCGGAACCAGCGGACTATTCTCCAGAAAATGATTTTGTAGGCCGGACGTTTCCCGCAGTAGATCTTGGCGTGGCCGGTCATACCCGGTTTTATCAAGCCTTCGGGATTGGGGATCTCGGCGGTAACCACGAAGATCGGCTCCAGTTCTCCCTGGTCGGTTTGTCCCGCGATTTTGGTAACTTCACCGGAGAATGTTACGCCCGGATAGCTTCGGGTTTTAAGCTTTACGGTTCTTCCTGGAACAATCGGGCTGATTTCCTTTTCAGGAACCGGAATCCTGACCCGCATGGTATCGACCCGGGCAACCATGACAATATCCGAACCGGCCTTGACCGCTGTTACGATTCCGTTGATCGGAGATTGAATATTATTGGCCGCCAGGTTGCTTTCCAGACGGTCAATTTTGGCCTGCATCGCCCTGATCTCGGCTTCGGCGATTTCAATCTCTTCTGGACGGGCGCCGTCCTTGAGAAGTTTTTTCTGTTTTTTATAAAAATCGAGTTGAGATTTTAGTACCTGGTTCGACGTTCTGGCATTTTCCAGGTCGTCCCTGGTAATGGCTCCTTTGGCCCCGAGTTCTTCGGCCCTGTGCAGGTCGTAATCGGATTTTTTCAGCTTCATATCCGCCTGCCTGATAAGATCGTCGACCTGCGAGATTTCATCGGGACGGGGCCCTTTTCGCAGAAGCTCCAATTGCGATGTCACTTTATCGAGATTGGCCCTGGATTCGGAAAGCTCCGCCTGTGTTTCGGCCGAACTGATTCGGGCCAGAAGATCGCCCGATCTGACAATATCCCCCTCTTTAACCATCGGATTGATAGAAAGGACGCTCAAATCCGAGCCTGTCAGGTTGAACCGCTGAACACCTTTTTCACCCGATCCCCTATCCAATATCAGCTCCACATATCCGGGATCGGAGGAGGTCAGCGAAAGAGATTCTATCGGATAGATCAGGCAATCATGGGATATCTTAAGCTCGATATCGATTATCATGGATAACGCTATCAGACAAACCAGGGTTATTCCCGTTATAATCCAGTTTCGCGGTCTCAATATTCTGCCTCTTTCACTTATCGCCGCCTTTAGAATACCCGACTTTTTCAAAGCCTCGTATACCAGATATAATACAATGGCGGTCAGTATCGCCACACCTAAAATTCCCATCCATGAAAAAAGGAGACCGGAGAGCTTGATGAAAATATAGCCGAATAATCCGAATGAATAGAGAATGGCCGCCAGACCATACCACCTGAATATCCGTTTCTCTCGCTCGTTCAGCGACGATTCCGGCTCGATTTTGAAAAGATACCAGAGCAATCTTTCCTTCCAGAAGCCGAAAGCCCTGGAACGGAGGTTGGGGATATTCCATTTATCCACAAGATAATAATATCCGTCGAGCTTGAGCAAAGGATTGACATTGAATGCTATCATTATAAATGTAACTGCGGTTACCAGAAAGGCCGCCTGGTTAATGAAATTTCCTATCTCGGTCGATCTCCAGACAATAACCGCCAGAGCCCAGACAACTATCTGGTTTTTCGCGCCGGCCAGGGTAACCTTGATCCGCTTTTTCTTGTCGGGAAAAAGATACGCGTCGGAAACATTAACATAAAAGCAGATCTGCAGATATAAGAGCAGCACCCCGAATTCCGAAACCCGGCCGCCGTGTCTTTTGCAGGTCAGCGCATGCGAGAGTTCATGCAGCCAGGTCAGTAGAATTGTGGTCAGCCAGACATATGGTATGGTTTCCGGCGTTATTGAACGGATCAGCTGTTCGGAGAGTTCGAGCCTGTTCGAGAGAACTATGGCCACGGCCGCTCCGATGAGAACAAAATAGGCCGACAGAATATACCGCGAGAAGAATATATCGGTGAACGGGGCAATGGAAACCAAAAATCGTTCGGGGTCAAAGGCCTTCAGTTTCAGAAAAAGGACCTTCTGGAGAAGAGATCGCTTCTTCCAGAGACCCGGATCGACAGGGACGGCCGCGGCTTCGTCTCCGGCGATTTCGATAAGTCCCAGAGATTCGAGCTTTTTCCCGAAAGCGACCACAGTCTCGGGCGGAACATTCTGTCCGATCTTCCCGGAAAACTCCAGGGCGATTTCATCTATATCCTTTTCGCCGTCGAACAGGACGGCCGCTTTATATTCGTTTTCCCTGATCTTGAAAAACCGCCCGGTTTTCGGATCTTTGATAATATAGAAGATCTCTCCCCCGTCGGACTGGCTGGAGATGATCAGGTCGATCCTTAGTTTCGGTCTTTCGCCGTTGATGTTTTTCCTCCCGGATGAAATCGCCGCGGGTTACATAGTATATTAGGCAATTGCCAATTGACAAGCAACCGGAATATAGAAAATACTTGTTATGAAATACTACAATCGGCCGACGGTTTGAATTAGAATAATTACAGCTTTATCCGTTTCAGCCTTAGCGAATTGGTCACCACGAAAACCGATGAAAAAGCCATGGCGCCCGACGCGATCATCGGATTCAGAAATCCGGCCGTCCCGAAAGCAGGATATAAAACACCGGCCGCTATCGGTATGCCGATAATGTTATATATGAACGCCCAGAAAAGATTCCAGCGAATGGTCATCAATGTTTTGCCGGAGAGCCTAATCGCTTTGATTACTCCATGAAGATTGCTGCCGAGCAAGGTTATATCCGAAGCTTCCAGAGCCACGTCGGAGCCGGATCCGATAGCGATCCCCACATCGGCCCGGGCCAGCGCCACGGCGTCATTGATACCGTCGCCAACCATGGCTACTACCCTTCCTTCATTCTGCAAACTTTCTATTCCGGCCGCTTTATCTTGAGGCAATACATCGGAGATAACGTCGTCGATACCTATTTCCGAGGCCACCGCCGCCGCCGTATTCCTGTTGTCTCCGGTAATCATCACTGTTTTGATTTTTCTTTCATGAAGCTCTTTTACTACGCTGAAAGCGTCGGCCCTGATAGTATCGGCGGCGGCTATCAGGCCCGCCGGTTTCATATCCACCGATAAGAACATTAAGGTTTTGCCTTCTGACGCCAGCCTGTCGTGCCCGGAAATTATGGACGACAGGTATATCCCTTTTTCGGCCATTAATTTGGAATTGCCGAGAAGTATGAGATTGTCATTCACCTTTCCGGCAATACCCATTCCCGGCAGAGCGTAAAAATCCTCCGGCTCCCGCAGATCGATATTATTTTTTGAGGCTCGATCGACTATTGCCCTGCCCAGCGGATGCTCCGATCGTTTTTCCATCGAAGCCGCGAAGAAGAGAACCTGCTCTTCGGAGAAACCATCAGCCGGTATTATATCGGTGACCCGCGGCTTGCCCGTGGTTAATGTGCCGGTTTTATCGAACACGACAGTATCGATTTTGTGCGCATTTTCAAGGGTCTCTCCGCCTTTGATCAGGATGCCGTTTTCGGCTCCCAGGCCGGTACCCACCATGATAGCGGTCGGGGTAGCGAGACCCAGCGCGCACGGGCAGGCGATTATCATAACCGCCACGAAGTTCAAAAGAGCGGTAGTCAGGGCAGGTTCAGGTCCGAACAAAAACCAGATAAAGAATGTTACCACAGCGATTCCAATGACTATGGGCACGAATATGCCGGCTATTTTATCGGCCAGTCTTTGGGCCGGAGCTTTGGAGCCCTGGGCCTGCTGCACCATTTTTATAATCTGCGCAAGAACTGTATCCCGTCCTATTTTAGCCGCCTTGAACCTGAAGCTTCCCGTAATATTGATGGTTGCTCCGATGACATTATCTCCGGTTTTTTTCTCTACCGGTACACTCTCTCCGGTCAGCATGGATTGGTCTACGCTCGAATAACCGTCGATGATCTCTCCATCGACCGGGATCTTTTCGCCAGGGCGGACAACAACGATATCGCCGACCACGACATTCCCGATCTCGATATCCGATTCGCGGCCGTCGCGAACCACTCGAGCCGTTCTCGGCTGAAGGCCGGCCAGCTTCTTGATGGCCTCCGATGTCTTGCCTTTGGCCCGGGCTTCCAGAAGCCTGCCCAGCAATATGAGCGTGATGATTACCGCGGCTGTATCGAAATAGACATCAGCCGCCCGTCCCGCCGACATGAATAATCCCGGATTTACTGTAGCCGCCACACTGTAAATAAACGCCGAGGCTGTGCCGACCGCCACCAGAGTATTCATATCAGCCGTCGCATGCAGTAACCCTGCCCAGAAACCGGTGTAAAAACGAGATCCAGCCCAGAATATTATCGGTATGGTAATAATCATCTGGGCATAATGATTTATCTGGGGGGTGAATATATGGGTCATGGCTATGAGCAGGACAATAACGCTCAAAACTCCGGAAAACGTGAATCTGGTTTTCAAATCCTTATATTGTTTTTCCCGAAGCTTCTGTTCGATATCGCCGGATGATTCTGAAGATATTTCCATCGCTTTATAGCCCGACGCTTCCACGATCTTTTTAAGCTCCTGGAACCCTATTCCCGGAAGATGAGTCACGAATGCTCTTTCGGCGCCGAGATTAACCGATGCCTCGACTACGCCATCGGCATGGCGAAGCCCCTTCTCTATAGTAACCACGCATGACGCGCAGCTCATTCCGGCAATAATCAACTCGGTTTTCTGAAGAGGAATATCGTAACCTATCGATTTTATTTTTTTTAGAAACTCATTCGGCCCGGCAGCCGCGGGATAATAATCTATGGTTGCGAGTTCCGAAGCCAGATTAACCGAAACCTCCGAGACCCCCTTAATTTCCCTCAACCCTTTTTCCACCCGGCCCACACAGGAGGCGCAATGCATTCCGCTGATCGGTATGGTCAGCTTCACCATCCCGTCAACCTTAACATCATCGTGAACAGGCTGTTTCTTCTCCCTTTCCCGAATTTTCCGATTCGGATACTTTTCAGGCTCCGCCTTGAACTTATTAAGACACCCTGCGGCGCAAAAATAGATTATTTCACCTTTATATTCAGTTTTGTATTTGGCTTTAACGGAATCAACGGTCATTCCGCAGACAGGATCAATCGTTTTCATTTTTTCCTCGCCTTCCCGCGATTGTTTCACCATATATACATAATAATACGATTCACCCGCAATAGTTCCTTTAGGCAGGAAATAAAAAGCGGGATACAAACGGTTAACCCGTTTTATATCCCGCCAAAGAGATTTGGGAATCAGCTATTAGCCTTCGTTGAGCAACCTTTCCATCTCGTCGACCAGATCGGAAAACACTTTGATGGTATCGTTAACCGGGCCGGGGGTGGTCATATCGACCCCGATTTTCATCAGCTGGTTGACCGGGTAATCGTTGCCGCCCCAGGTCAGAAATTCGTGGTAGTTTTTAAGCGTATTTTTATCACCCTCGACTATTTTCCGCGAAATAGCCTGGGCGGCCGAATAGCTGGTGGCGTATTGGAACACATAGTAGCTTCTGTAGAAATGAGGAACTCTCAAACCGCCGAAATCATTCCACTCGTCGAAGACCAGTTCGGGACCCCAGTATTTCTGGTAAATCTCCCGGTACATATTTCTGAGCGATTGCGCGGATAAAGAACCTCCCTGCTCGATAACTTCATGAATTTTCATCTCGAACTCGGAGAACATCACCTGGGTATAGAACGTACCGATGATCTGTTCGATGTAGTAGTTCAGAAGATACATCTTCTCTTTCTTATCGGTGGTATGCTCCAAAAGGTATTTGATCATGATCGCTTCATTGGTGGTGGAGGCAACCTCGGCCACGAAAGTGGAGTAATAAGCGTTGATGTAAGGCTGAGTTTTCTTCGAGTAATAGCTGTGCATGGCGTGCCCCATCTCGTGCGACAGCGTGAACATATTCTCCATATTATCAACATAGTTCAAGAGTACGTAGGGATGGGTGGAATAAGAACCCCAGGAATAGGCTCCGCTTCGTTTCCCGGCAGTCTCATAGACATCGATCCAGCCGGAGTTCAAGCCCGCCTTCAGATCCCGAAGATAATCTTTGCCCATCGGTTTGAGCCCTTCGAACAATGTTGCCACGGCTTTGTCATACGGGATTTCCTTCTTGGCTTCCGGCACCAGCGGCACCGAGAGATCATAGGGGTGAAGCTCATCTACTCCGAGGATTCTCTTGCGGATCGACGCCCATTTGTGAAGCGGCGCGAAATTGGCGTTTACCGCCTCTATCAAACTGGCGAAAACAGCCGGCGGGATATTGTCGTCGTCCAGAGAATGCTCCAGGCAGGTATTGTACTTTCGAGCCTGGGCCAAAAACCAGTCGTCATTCACCGAAGCGTTGAGAGTCGCTCCCAGGGTATTGAAATATTTGAGATAAGTTTCGTTGTAAGCTTTGCTGGCGTCAAGACGCACCCTGCGGTCGGTGGATTGAAGCAGTTGTCCGTACCGTTCCCTGGTGAGTTCTATCTCCTGGCCCTTTTCGTCTGTTATGGACGGGAATTTTATATCGGCGTTATTGAGCATGCCGAAAATATTGCCCGGCCCCCGCGTGGCGCTGGCCGAGAGGGCCAGAATATTCTCCTCTTCAGGGGAAAGAATATGAGCCTTGGAACGGATTAAATTTTCTATATAGAATTGGTAAACATCGAGGTTTCTATCGGATTTTAGAAATTTCTTCAATTTATCGTCGGGGATGGCGAGGATCTCCGGGCCGACGAACGATTCGACGCTCCCGAATTGGGCGTTAAGCGCTCCGATCTTACCGCCGAGTTCCTGGTATTCGGATACCCTGGTGTCCTCATCACTTTTCATGTTGGCATATACGTAGAGCCGTCCTAAAATGATATTCAAGCTGTCCTTGAGAGAAAGGCATTTATAAAGAGTCTTCGATGATTCTCCAAGTTTCCCTTTAAAATTCTCCAGTTCCCCCATCCGCGATTTAACTATATCATAATCGGCCTGCCAGGCCAGGGTATCCCTGTAAATATCATCGAGTTTCCATTTATATTTGCCGTCGATTTCTGATCTTTGGCGAACTTTCTGAACATCGGCCGAAGCGGTTTTCACCATTCCTGAAAAAAAGACGAACATCGCCAGCGAGATGATCCCAGTTGACAAAACGATTTTCCCCATTTGGCTCTCCTTCGAATATCGATTAAACTGCCGTTTGATTCGCATGAAGTTAAACACAGTTAAAATACCGAAAAACCGCCGTAATAGTTCCAAATTTCTGAGGACGATTGTTATATTTTATTTTGAAAATGCCCGGGCAGATAAAAAACCGGAGAGATAAATACCGATATGCGAAAAAACAGGGGCGATTGAATTCGCCCCTGTTCGCGGCCACGCTGCCACGGTTCGGTGATGAGACCTGGCGCGTTATTCGGTTCAATAGTCGATATTCTCGGCGAGAATATCAGGATCAGTCTCGGCTAAGACTTTATCCTCGACGTTCCCCGACGGCTCCGCCAGTCCTGCGAAATCGCGCGGGGTAAGCTGTTCCGGCGAAACTAACTCCTCCTTTCCATTGAATGTGAAAATTCCATTGTTACGCGTGGCCACGATTACATCTCTATCGCTTACGCACAGCCCGGCTACCGCCATTCCCTCGAAACCGTCGACCGCGTAAAGACTGTCGCCTGCAAAACGGAGCAATCCCGATCCGGTACCGATATAGGTCGCCGCCGGAGTGGTCATGACGCAGGTGACATCAAAGGTCTCGGAGGAATCGGCGATGAACATCTGCTGCCAGGTTCCGCCGTCATAGCGGAATATCGATTCATCGGTGCCAACCCAGAGGAAAGGATGGCTGTATTCGAGAGCGTTGACGAACTGAAACATGAGAGTATCCCTTTCGAGATACCGCTCCCGCCATTTCTCGCCGTCAAAACGGTATAAACCCTGTCCGTAGGTGCCGACCCAGAGGCCGCCTCTATCCTCGGCCATCGAGGTTACTATCAGCCCTTCCTTGAGAAGCGTATCGCCGGCGCAATAACCATCTATTTCGAAATCGCAATGATACCAGAGCCCGATATCGGTTCCTACCAGCAGCCCGTCGCCGAAGCCGAGCATGGAATAAACTCTGGTTCCCAGATCATACCTGTCCAGAGTGACCGCGTAGTTGTTGTCAACTTTGTAAAGATAGTCTGCCCCGATATAACGGTTGTCCTCGAAAGGCACAATCAGGTTCAGATGAGTGATCTCCGTATCGAGTCGCCTTTCCTCCGGCTCAGGTTGGCCGACGAGAGACGGTAGAATAAAGATACCCTCGCTGGTACCGATTATCAGCCGTCCCTGGTCCACAAGCGCCGATGTTACTTCGGGGTAAGATGTTTCCGGCCGGTTGGTCTGGGCAAACGCCGCCGTTTCCGGAACCGCGAAAACATCGGCCATCGCCGTGGTCTCCGCCAAACGAGGCGTTTTCTTCAAGCTGCCGAAAATCATCACGGTCAGCCCGATCAGCGATACTACGATGATGGCTACAAGTGATCCTTGATTCTTCATAACTTCTCCTTTTTCAGGTTGTTTTGTTTTCAATTCCTACTATAACTAAAACAAAGATCGTGCCACCAGCATATCTCCCTGAAGGACAACGGATTATAGCGATTGTGCTGGCAGGAGATATGTGTTATGAGCTCCCGAACGTGTTTAATTTGACACAATAATAAAGCTATGCGGAGCTGAGTTATAAGAAAATGCCGAAAATAAAAAACCCGCCTGAAAATCGGCGGGTTGAGAAACTGGTATGGCGAAAAGCTATTTCATTACCTTACCGGCTTTAAGACAACTCGTGCAGACCTTGATTCGTTTCGGTTTGCCGTTGATTCTGGCGTTAACGGTCTGCAGATTTATTTTAAAGCGGCGTTTGGTCACGTTATGAGCGTGACTGACATTGTTGCCGCTGGCCGGTTTCTTTCCGCAAATGTCGCAAACTTGAGCCATTAAATCCTCCAAATTTCCCCCAATATATGTTTTCCGCGCGATATGGCAAGTGTTTTCGTCAATTTGACTCAATTAATAACGCCAGGTCAGTTTTCGATGCGTCTTGACTTTGGTACGATGGGATTCTAAGATAGTTTTGTGCCTGGCGAAAATGACTCAAACGTATCGAAAACCGCATCCGCGGGCCTGGATTATCTTTTCTCCGACATTCAATATCTGAAAGGTGTCGGTCCGAGAAAGGGAGAGATACTCAAGCAAAACGGGATCTCTACCGTTTTCGATCTGTTTTATTATGTCCCCAGGAAATATCTGGACCGTTCCCTGATAACTCCCCTCGGTTCGGTGGCCGAAGGCATGACCGTAACCGTGCTGGGAACAGTAGCCGCGTTCGGTTTGGTCAGAGGCAGAAAGCCGAGATTCGAAACAGTGATCGAATACGACCGGGAACAGCTGGAACTGGTTTGGTTCTCCGGTTATAAGTATATGGACAAGGCCTTCAATATCGGCGACGTCATATGCGCTTCGGGGACCGTCAGAGCTTACGGTCGTCTCTACCTGCCCCATCCGGAATTCGAGATAGTCGGATCGGCCGATGATGAAACCATTCATACCGGCCGTCTGATACCAATATACCCGGAAAGCGCGGCTTTGAAAAATATCGGCCTGTATTCCAGAGGTCTTCGGCGAATAATCAAACCGGCGCTGGACAGGCTGGCTGATGAACCGTGCGAGACCATTCCCGAAAAATGGCGTAAAGAATACGGTCTCTATGATCTTTCCAGGGCGATCCGCCAGATACATTTCCCGGATTCACTGCCCGAGGCGGATTCCGGCCGTCAAAGACTGGCTTTCGAGGAGTTGTTTTACCTCGAATTGATTATGGCCGGTCGTCAGAAAAACCGCCGCCGCAAAGCCGACGGCATCAGCATTAACCCTCCCAAAACACTCGGCCGAAAACTTCTTGATAACCTTGGTTTCGAGCTGACATCAGCGCAGAAACGGGTCATTAACGAAATCTACAACGATATGAAGGCCAGATACCAGATGAATCGATTGCTTCAGGGAGACGTGGGCAGCGGCAAGACTATAGTGGCGGTATTGGCTATGTTGGGAGCGATCGAATCCGGATACCAGGCCGTAATTATGGCTCCGACAGAGATTTTGGCCGAACAGCATTATCTGTCCATTTCCCGATTGTTGGAGCCGCTCGGAATTAAAGTCGTTTTCTTAAGCGGCTCGGTAAAAGGGGCGGGCAGGAAAGCTATCCTGGAATCGATTCTTTCGGGGGAAGCGTCGGTTGTGGCCGGAACTCACGCTCTCATTCAAAAGGGAGTCGATTTTAAAAAACTCGGTTTCGCGGTCATAGATGAGCAACACCGTTTCGGGGTGGCTCAACGAGGGAATCTGCAGGCCAAAGGGAAAAATCCCGATATCCTGGTGATGAGCGCCACGCCGATCCCCCGCACGCTGGCCATGACTATTTACGGGGATCTCGATGTTTCCATTATCGACGAGATGCCTCCGGGAAGGACGCCGGTCTTAACCAAGCATGTGCCCGAGGATAAGCGGAAGCAGATGTATGAATTCACACGCCAATCGGTCAAAGATGGTAAATCGGCTTACCTGATATACCCTTTGGTCGAGGAAACCGAGAAATCCGATCTTAAAGCCGCTACCGAAGAATACCAGAAATTGAAAGAAGAGATATTTCCGGATCTTAGACTGGGGTTGATCCACGGCCGGATGAAGGGAGAGGAAAAGCAGGCGGTAATGGCCTCTTTCCGGAACCGGGAGATCGATATTTTGGCGGCGACAACTGTCATAGAGGTAGGGGTCGATGTGCCATCGGCGGCGATTATGATAATAGAACACGCCGAACGGTTCGGCTTGTCGCAGCTCCATCAGCTAAGAGGCCGGGTGGGTCGTTCCGGCTTGAAATCATACTGTTTCCTGATGACCGGGAAAAAGGTCGGCGAAGAGGCTTCCAGAAGGATTGAGGCCTTGACCGAAATCTCCGACGGTTTTAAAATAGCTGAAGCGGATCTGGACATACGGGGTCCGGGCGAGATACTGGGCACCAGGCAGCACGGTCTACCGGAATTACGGGTCGCCAGCCTGACTGATTCGAAGATAGTATCACTGGCCAGAAGTCTGGCATTCGAGATGATAGATGAGGATCCCGGCCTGGATTCTGCGGACAATCGTTTTATCAAAACAGTTCTGAAAAGAAGAATGAGAAACAAAATTCGTTATTCGAAAATAGGCTGAGACAATATCGGCGGTTTTTTGAAGGAGGATAAATGCAAAAAAACGCCCAGAAAGCTCTGGAGCTGGCGGGAGATCTCGATTTATTGATCAGGAAGATGATCCCGGATACTCAGGATCTCGATCTTCAGCGGCTATTGAAGCAGGTGGAGGCCGACATGATGGACGTGCAGCACAAATTATCCATGGCCATTAAACTCTCATCAAAGGAATAAAATTTGAGCGATACCCAGAGAAACGAAAACGGTTTATCGGGGGTAAATTGGGGGAACGAATCTCTTTTTATTCAGCTGATCTTGTCATTCCACGCGGCCGCCTGGCAGCAGATGGGGAAAGTACAGAGCGTCATAACTGGAAAAATAGAACGCGATCTGGAAATGGCCAAACATTCCATAGATATGCTGGGTATGCTGGAGACCAAGACCAAAGGGAACCTGACCGAAGACGAAGAGAAATATCTTCGGCATACCCTTTACGAACTTCGCATGAACTATCTGGATGAAACAAAGAAAGGTCCTGACGGCAAGGACAACCAGCCGTCAGACGACCAGGGGGAATCATCTTCAGATCAGAAAAAAAACGAAAGCGAATAGCGATCTTATCCCCAACCAGGACTTGACATGACATCGAAAATCTCGGCGGAAAACTTAACCAAACGATACGGTCCCACGGTCGCGGTGGATAATATATCGCTTAAAGTCGACCCCGGCAGAATAGTCGGCTTCCTGGGTCCCAACGGCGCCGGCAAGACTACCACACTGAAACTGCTAACCGGCCTACTAAAGCCCGACTCCGGCCAAGTCGAGATTTGCGGACATGACCTGGCGACAGAGCCGACAGCCGCCAAATCGAAGCTGGGATACGTGCCCGATGTTCCGCATCTATACGAGAAATTGACGCCTTTGGAATTCCTGAGCTTCATAGCGGACGTTTTCGGGCTGCCGCAGAAGATATCGTCGAAGAGAATCGCGGATCTAATCTCGCTGTTCGATCTCGGACCGCAGGCGGGAAAATTGATATCCTCTCTTTCGCACGGCAACAAGCAAAAGGTATCCTTGGCGGCGGCCGTGCTTCACAGGCCCGAAGCGCTGCTTCTCGACGAACCCACCGGCGGTCTCGACCCCAGGGCCACACGCAAGATAAAAGATGTCATTCTAGAGTTGGCCCGTGGAGGATGCGCGGTCCTTTTTTCAACTCATATTCTGGAAATAGCCGAGAATATGTGCGACAGCCTGATTATAATCAACGGAGGGAAAATCGTCGCTCAGGGACCGATCGCCCAGCTGAAACAATCCGCCAGGGAGGGCTCTACCCTCGAAGAGCTTTTCATTGAACTGACCGGCGGATCGGAATATGGCGAAGTCATTCGCTATTTGAACGATTGAAATGCAAAAACTGCTTCTAAAATACCGTCTGAAGTCATTCTTCGGGGCTTTCAATAAGATCGAGAACAGGGGAAGATCCATACTGCTTTTGGTTTCGGCAATTTTTATACTGGTATTCATCTCCGGCTTTTTCTACCAGATATATGCTTTCGCGGTCTCCAACCCGGAACAGGGGGAGGCGATACTGCGGTCATTTGCCTCGCTGGCTCTGCACGGGATATTTGTATTCCTTTCTTTCTATGGACTATCATTCGCCATTTTCGGGGTCTTTTTCTCCCGAGATCTGCGTCTTTTATTATCGCTGCCAATCAAGTCATTCGATGTTTTCATTTTCAAGATGATCGAATCGATATTCCTAAGCTCCCGGTTCGCATTTCTGGTTTTCATTCCCCTGATTATTGTAATGGGAGCTTATTATTCTGTCTCACCGCTTTTTTATCCTCTGGGAATAATAGTGACTCTTCTGTTATCGGCTATCCCGGGTATGCTGGGGATTACGGCGGCTTCATTTTTCGCTCGCAGGATTTCAAGGGGCAATCTGAAGAATATCCTGGCGGTGATCGGATCTTTGTTGGGAATCGGGATATGGACCGGAATCAACCTGATCCGGCCGGGCATTCCCAGCGGCGGCCTGATCGGCAATCCGCGTATTTTCGAAAGTCTCGATGAAACACTGATGCCGACGCTCGATTATCTGCCGTCGGGATGGGCGGCCAGGTCACTATCTGCAGCCGCTGCGGGAGATTGGGGGACCGGGATTTTATTTCTGGCCATCCTGACCATTACGGCCGGTATTCTGGGCTTTCTGGCGTACAAGTCTACGGCCCATTATTATTCCGGAGGCGTTGTCGAGGAATCTCCGGAAGCGTCGATCTCCGGGTCATTCGGATTTCTAACCGGGGTCTCCCCTCTGTTGGCGCATATGAAAAGAGATCTAATTATAATGTTCCGGGAGTTCAACGCTTTGGTTCAAAGCCTTATTATGTTCATTTTTTTGATTCTGTTTCCATTCGTGGTCGGTCGCAGCCCCGATTCTAAAGGGTTGTTTAATGTCTCTTCTCCGATTGGTTCGATTTTCATAATATTGTTAGGATACCAAATCGGTATGCGTATGATCCCGATCGAGCGGCTGGGATTCTGGATCAATATGACAACTCCGGGCGGTTTGAGGCTGGCTGTTCTGGGTAAAACGATAGTCGGCCTGCTATTCGTGACTATACTGGCAATCTCGGCCGGCACTATTCATCTGATGGCGGGCGCTCCCGGGGGGGTCGGGTATATACTAATGCTGATCGGTTTTTCATGGGCGGGCATGGCTATCGGGCTTCCCCTGGGGCTTTTCTTCGGAGATTTCAACTGGGACAATCCCAACAGGATGATAAAAAGCGGCGGGATTATCCGCTATGTTATTCTCCTGACCATACTGATCGGCCTGCTCGGTGTAGTAGCAGGCATCCTCGGAGCAGGGACATTCAGCTCGATTAATTCAGGATTAATAATTGTATTCTTTTCTTTGGTCCTGTTGGCAGCATCATTAGCTATTTCCACAAACAAATTAACGAACTTTGAATGGCGGCCCGAAGTATAATATTCGGTATGAATTCTGCCGATATGAAAGCAGTGTCTATGATTAATGATCAATTGAGCCAGCTGAAAGGCCTTTTCGGCGACAGGTTGGAAGAAAACGTTATTCTGGCGCCATTTACCAGTTTCGGAATCGGAGGACCGGCCCGTTTCTTTCTGGCAGCTTCAAAACCGGCCGATTTGGTACGCGCGGTCGGGGTCGCCCGCAAAACAGGCCTGAAATTTTTTATTCTCGGCGGAGGATCGAATATTTTGTTCGACGATCAGGGGTATTCCGGCCTGATAATCAGGGATAAAACCGAGAGGTTCAGGATTAACGGGCAGATTGTATCGGCTCTTTCCGGTGCCGTAGTCGATCGGATTGTGGACGCTACGGTCGAGGCGGGCCTGGGCGGCATGGAATACGCCGCCGGTATCCGAGGTACCATAGGAGGAGCGGTTTACGGCAACGCCGGCGCGTTCGGCCACGCTATCAACGAGATCCTCGAAGGAGCAGTGATGCTTACCGGAGAAGGCAAAATCGAGATTGTGGGAAATGATTATTTCAATTTCGCTTATCGGAAGTCGCGCCTGTCGGATTCCGGGGATATTGTTCTGTCAGTAAGACTTAAGCTCAGGCGTGAAGATAAAACCAGATTGACCGAAATAGTAAATGAGAGACGGCAATTCAGATGGGATCGTCATCCGGTCGGGCTGGGATCCGCTGGATCGGTTTTTAAGAATCTGCGGTCTTTGGATGATCCGAAAAACGTGACTCCGGCCGGAAAGCTGCTGGAAGAAGCCGGCGTAAGAGGGATGTCCGTGGGAGACGCTTCTATTTTCGAAAAACACTGTAATATTATAGTCAATAAGGGGAAAGCGTCATCGAGCGAGGTCAAGGCGTTGGTGGAAATGATGAAAAAAGCGGTAATGGAGAAATTTGGGGTCGACTTGCAAAGGGAAATTTTATATATTGACGCTTGAGTAAACTTTTGGCAAAGGAGGCTTAACGGAATATCGATAAGAATTGATTGTATTATGTAAAGGCCCCAAAGGGGCGGCAGGACAAATGCTGTCGACTACCGCAAAAATATCCTTAACGCTCTTGTTTCTGGCCATTCTATCCCCGTACACGGCGGCACGGGTCGGGGATATAGAGGAACCATTAAGAATCAAGAGCCATTTTGTTCTTAGAGCCGGCGTGGGCCCCCCGAAGGAAAAATCGGGGGTAAATAGATACGCTCCGTCATATTTGCTCGATTTCAAAGCTCAAAACTACCGCCGCGATGTCTTCTTTTCCTCTGACGGACGTTATATTATATTTCAGGATTATTACGGTTTTTATCAGCTATCCCAAACCCAGTCATACAATCTGGCCAATTTTATAAACATCAGGAAAAAGGACGCCTTCGTCGAATCGTGGAAATACGATTTGAAAACCCAATTAGGCAAGGCTGCCAAGGACGGGGATAAAGGGGCGGTTCAGATAGATATCCCCTGGGAACCTCCCAGGCTAATCTCCGGGATCATCGGAGAGGGAAGATCAAACATTAAAGTGACCGGCACCAGGTCTATAACTTTTTCGGGCAAATCGCAATGGGAAGACGGCCTGGTCAATACCGGCACATTCAAGCAGTCCAAATTTCCAGTTCTTCAGATGGAGCAGAAATCACGCTTTAAGGTAACCGGCACGATAGGCTCCAAAATAACTGTCGAAGTCGATCAGGACTCGCAGAGAAATACCGAACTGGCCAATACCATAAAGCTCCGCTATAAAGGAGATGAAGACGAGATCCTCCAGTCGATAGAGGCCGGCAACACCAATCTGGCGTTACCCAACGCCCAGTTTATCGGCTATTCGGAGAATGTCCAGGGGCTCTTCGGCATCAAAGCATCGGCCAAGGTGGGTAATTTCGATCTCACCATGATAACCAGCCAGGAAAAAGGATCGTCGGAAAAAGCCAGTTTCAACGCCGGCGCCCGGGGAGATTCCACCACGATAAAAGATTACGAATATCTGGCCAACGCCTACTTTTCGCTCCGCTCAGATTACAATCCGCTGGACTCCCTTATTTCGGTGGAGTTGTATACCAAAGGTTTTCAGGGGCAGGATCCCAACGGCATTATGTGTGTGCAGCCCAATGACAGCCTGCCATATATAAGCCCGGATGAGGAAACCCGTGTGGAATACGAGGTCGGCCCGTTCGCGGTTATACCTTCCGCGCAATATGATGTATTTAGGCAGGCCTGGGTGGTATCGCTGCATACTCCGCTAAGTACGCCTAACGCCATTCTCGGAGCTTATATAAAATTCGCTCGCTACGACCTTGACGGGCAGGCAGATACCATAGTTGTCGGGAATCTAAACTATCGACCGGATACCACCCTGGTTTTGAAATTACTTAAGCACTCCTCGCCTACGCCTTCTTTCGCGACCTGGGATCTGATGTGGCGCAATGTCTATGATCTTCGCGCCCGCAATTTATCATCCGATGGATTCGAATTGAGGATCTTCAAAGGAGGCGGCGGCGAGCTGGACCCCGAAGATCAGAGAGGAAAGCCGTTCGTCACGATTCTGGGGCTGGACAGCGTAAACAACAGCAATAATAACCCTGTACCCGACAGTATATGCGATTTTAACAACAGGATAATCGATGCCGCCAAAGGGCACCTGTTCTTCCCGGAGCGGAAGCCGTTTCTTAATCCCGAATTGGACGAAACAGTGGAAGAGATATACTCCAAAACTCCGGGACATTCTGATGCCCGGAACGCGACAAAATATTATATCATGGTCAAGAGCTCCGAGAGATCTTCTTCATTCCCCCTGGGACGGGCCAATATTATTGAGGGATCCGAGGTCGTCAAGTTCGGCGACGGCAGAATATTGCAGCGCAATGTCGACTATACAATCAACTATGATATCGGCCAGATAACTTTCCTGACCGACGAGGCCCTTAATCCGGCGGCTAATATCTCGATTGATTTCGAGTATGCCCCGTTCTTCCAGCCGGAAAAGAAGACTCTTTTCGGCGTAGCCGGGCAGTATCACCTGTTTGAAAATTCCGATATCTCTGTAGCGGCGATGTACCGTTCCGAAACGATGTCCGAGCCCAGGCCCAGGGTTGGTCGGGAGCCTCGCAAAGGGCTTGTCTGGGATGCCAACTTCGCTCTGAATTTCCAGCCCGACCTGATGACCGACCTGGTGGATATACTTCCTCTGGTGGAGGCCGATGCCAATTCCGCGTTAAATATATCCGGTGAAATAGCCCAGAGCTTTCCCAACCCGAATACCAAAGATAAAGCTTATATCGACGACTTCGAGGGAACCAAAATCAGTACCAATCTTTCCTGCAGACGCGGAATCTGGACAAGATGCTCGCCGCCTTTGGATAACGCCAATCAGAAATTAGATCTTGCCAACAAGGCACCTTTATGGTGGTACAATCCGATCGAACCGATCACCATTAAAACGATCTGGCCCGATCGTGAAGTCAAATCGCAGGATAACCGTCAGGACGTTCTCTACCTGGAATTCTTCCCGGATACCACCACCGCCCTTCCTGAATCGACCTGGGCGGGGATATTTCGTCCGATGTTCAGCGGGTTGGCCGATCATAGCTTGAGCAAATTCATAGAGTTCTGGTATTTTCCGGATACCACTGTAGATGCCGGCGCCGCCCCGACTTTGCATTTTAATTTCGGAATGATATCGGAAGATCTCAATGACAACGGCGAACTTGAAACCGAGGACCGACTCAACGGCCGTCAGGACGGTATCTTCCAGGCCGACGAGGACACGGGCCTTGACGGTAAGTTCGATAGCGAAGAGCCCGGCTATGGCCCTGACAATCCCGATCCCAATGGCGATAACTGGCATTACAGCGAAGATAATAGTCATGACTATTCTCGAATCAACGGCACCGAGGGAAACAGGCTCGATCCGGATCGACGAGACCGTTTCGATACCGAGGATATCAACAATAACAGCTCTCTCGACCGGCAGAACGGTTATTTCGATTATACTGTCGACTTGAACAATCCCGAATACCTGGTCGATTCCACGACGTCCAACTGGAAACTGCTGCGCATACCTTTGCAGGATATCGAAGCTTATGGAACTCCCCGCGGCGCGGCGGAGGCGGCTGATTTCTCCAGACTCAATTTTGCCCGTTTATGGATGACCGGAGCCAGGGAACATTACCTGTTAAAAATAGCGTCCTTCGAGTTGGTCGGGAATAAATGGCAGGAGTTAGATATAGGTTATCCCGAAGGCGATACGGTCAGATCCGGCGAGAAATTCGAGGTAACGGTCAAGAACAATCAGGAAAACACCGATTACAACTCCCCTCCGGGAGTCGAAGGGGAACTTGACAGGGAGACACAGATCAGGGAGAAGGAGCAATCCTTGGTGTTATCCAGTCAGAATTTATACCCGGGTCATGTCGCCGGGGCGGCCTGGAATCTGTATCAGGCCGAGAATTACACCTTATATGAAAACATGAAGATGTTTGTCCACGGCGACTCGCTGACGTCCGATGGCCATGTGATCTTCTTCTTCCGCTTAAGCCAGGACGGGAGTAATTATTATGAATATCGAACAACTCTTGAACCGGGATGGTCAGAGAATAATGAGGTGCTCATAGATTTCGAAAAAATTACCGAGCTGAAATACGAGCTACACAAAAATACAGTCCCGGAATCTCTTTCTGTAGCCGATACTACCGACGGAAAATATTCCATATACGGCAATCCGTCGCTCTCGCAGGTCAAATGGTTTATAGTCGGAATAGAAATCGACGAATCTGCCCCCAATCCGTACACGGGCGAAGTCTGGATAGACGAGTTGGTGGTAACCGATGTCCGCCGTCAATCCGATTTCGCCAGCCGTTTGCAGGCTACGGCCAAGTTTTCCGATTTCGCCGAGGCCAATATCACCTATAGCAAGATGGGCGCCGATTTCTTTCCTCTTTCGGTCAAGACACCCTCGGGAGCTACCCAAACCAGCAAGTCAGCGAGGTTGAGCGCCCGCCTGAATCGTTTCTTCCCGCCGTCGCTCGGCATGAACCTGCCGGTTACTTATACCTGGCAAAACACCTTATCATTACCGCGCTTAAAGACCGGTTCGGATATTATTCTTCAGGAAACAGCCAGGCGATTTGAGAGAACGGAGAATTCATCATTCAGCTACACGGTCAACCAGTCGTTTAACAAAAACACCAAGAATCCGATCTGGAATCTGACTTTGAACAGGTTCAACAGCGGATATACATATTCAAAATCAACAGGCACTTCTCCGACATCACCCGAAAGCTGGGTGATCACCTATAAGGGTGACGCGACCTATGATCTGACTCCGAGGGCCAAGCCCGGATTCAAACCGTTTTTCTTTTCAAAATACATTTTCTTGCCCAAATCAATATATGACGCTCAACTGTTCTACCTTCCCACCAAGCTGAATTTGAAAGCCGAAATCAACGGGGTCGAAAGATACAGTGTGAACCAGCGGGGAATTGTCACCAGTTCCAGGACCAAGGATATGAATCTGGTCGGCGGAACAAGCCTGGGGCTATTCTCCACTTTAAAGGCTTCCTATAATATAACTTCGGCCCGGGATATATCCGAGGAAGGGAGATTCAAGCTCAGTGTCAACCCGTCAAAACTGAAATTCGGCCGAGAGAGGTCTTTTCAGCAGAGATTTGACTCGAGTTTCCAGCCTAAAATCCTGAAGCTTTTCGACAATAAGTTTTCGTTTAATTCCAGTTACGGGGAGAATTCTGATTTTCAGCGCAATCCCGATTCCACCAGATCCATTCAGCTTCAGGGAGCATTAAGGGCTGATGTGACTTTTAATATAACCAGCCTGATATCCAAAAAAGGAGGAGCTAAAGCCCCTCCGCCTCGCGCTGGAGGCAGGCAGAATCAAACCCAGGGCAATAATGACGATGACGAGGAGAGCGAAGACAAACCGAAATTTACGGCTCCTAAAAAACTGGTGGGAGGAATCTGGGGGGCAATCAGATCAATTAAACCGATCCGAGGGTACTATGTTAAGGATAAAAGGCTCGACAGGCAGGGCCTGATAGAAAGACCGTCATGGCAGTATATGTTCGGTTTCGCCGATAATCCCCGGGCCGCCGAGAAAGCGTCGCAGGGTCGAACCAGCCCAGGCCAATCCAATTATTCGGATACCTATTCATTCGATTCCGGGATTCAACCTGTCGCGAACCTCGATATCGGGCTGAATTATAATAACAAGAAAACTATTTCCAGAAGACCATCGTCGGATCCGACCAAATCGACATCCATTACATTTCCCGATATTACAGTTACTTTATCCGGGGTTGAAAAGGCTCCTTTGTTCAAGAAGTTCTCCAAGACAGCCTCGTTCCAATTCGGCTATTCGAAAAAAGTGGATGAAGACGGCCGGGCCGATATAAATCAAATTTACACCAGAGATACTTCGAGACGTTTTGCTCCCCTGATGGGATTGACTCTGAATCTGATTAACAACGTTCGGGGTGGTATCCGCTATGAATCGACAAAAGGCAAAAACCAGAATCTGCGCGGCGAAGGGCAGGCGAATATTACCCGGAACAATTCTGAAAACAGTCTGACGATCAACATGTCTTATTCCCTGAGCGCTCCCCAGGGTCTCAAACTGCCTTTTTTAAAGAGGGTGAAATTTAATTCCCAACTTACTATCTCGATGGATATATCTATCAGGAACTCCAAATCGGAATCGGTGACCGGCGAAATCAAAACTCCCGATGCCAGCCGCAGCGAATTAAAAGTGGAGCCAAAAGTTCAATATCAGTTTTCAAGGGCAATTACCGGAGGCTTAAGAGCGTCGTGGAGCGACGGCAACGATAAAATACTGGAACGTAAAACGCATATCAGGGAGCTGGGAATCTGGACAGAGATAAGATTCTAAAAAAGAAATTGAAACTCATTATATCGGCGGTCATGGCCGCGGCCATCGTGTCGGCATGCTCGTCTCCGCCGGTTTTCGATAAGAACCGGGCCTTCGACGATCTGGAACAAATCTGCTCGTTCGGTCCACGAGTGGCCAATACCGAAGCTCATACAAAAGCCGGGCAATTTCTTTACAACTCCCTGCGGAGCACGACCGATATCTGCAGAATTCAATCGTTTACCATTTACGATTCCACGGCCGGAGTTTCCAGACGAATGTTCAATATCATCGCGTCTTACTATCCCGAGGAGAAAAACAGGATTCTGCTATGCGCTCACTGGGACAGCCGCCCCTTCTCAGACCAGGAATCCGATTCGAGCATGATGACATTGGCCATACCTGGCGCCAACGATGGAGCATCCGGGACTGCCATATTACTGGAGATCGGGCGGATACTGAAGGTTCACAAGCCGCCGGTGGGGATCGATATCGCGTTGTTCGACGGCGAGGATTACGGTACCGACAACTGGCGGGGAGGCTGGTTTCTGGGATCGAGATATTTCATCCAAACCCTCAAAGGATACCGTCCGAGGGCAGCCATACTGCTTGATATGGTAGGCGACAGCGACCTGATGATTTACAGGGAAGCGATTTCCCAACAATATGCCGGAGATTTAAATGACTATATCTGGAAGATCGCAGCCGGGATCGGAGCGGAGTCTTTTATCGATTCGGTCAATCACACGGTATCCGACGATCATATCTCCCTGTTGTCACAGGGCATAAAAGCGGTTGACATAATCGATTTCGATTATCCATACTGGCATACGCAGGCCGATACTCCCGACAAATGCTCCTCAGAATCGTTGGGAGAAGTGGGGAATGTGATTATCGAGGCTGTTTTCAACTCCGGAATCAGGGATTTTTAATCGCAACCGCGAGGACTTTGATTCCGTATATTGGAATAGGGTAACATGATGACAGAAAAACGCTTTAAATCGATCCTCTGGGGACTGACCTTCCTGATATTGAATTCGGGAAATTCGGCCTTGGGAAATACTATCGAAGAGACCGGCAATATAGTACAGACATTGAGCGATCAAACCGTTCTGGAAATCAAGGGAAGTCGGAATATCGACGGAGCGGTGCATATCATCTCCAGCCAGGGCGGAGATATAAGGGTGGCTTTCACCAAGTATGTCAAGGCGTCTTCGGAGGCAAAGGCCAAACGATATATAGATCTTATCGAACTCAGATTGGAATTACAAGACAGCGATAAGGTCGTCCTTAATATTCTTTCGCCCTCCCACGCGCCCTGGGATAACTCGCGCCCTGATCTCGGCAAGAAAGCGGATAAAGAGGTTCAGTTGGAAGTCTATATCGAGCTTCCGGAAAGACTGGATATCAGAGGTACCGCCAAATACCTGAATTTCGATATCAGAGGACCGTTTAAGAACGTCGAAATGAACTGCGAATTCTCGGCTATTTCTCTGGCCAGGATTTACGGATCGGTGGATATAGTATCCTCATGGGGACCTCTGGATCTGCAGACTATCAAAGGTGATCTTCTGGCCTCGACCAGCAACGCCGAAATTTCGGCCAGGGACATTATAGTACCGTCAGGTTCCGCGGTTTTAAAGACGGTTAACGCCGAGATACAAATGATGAATGTCCAGGGTTCGATCGAGGCCTATACCAGCCACGCGGAAATTAGAGCCAAAAAGATCGATGCTCCCGACGGCTCGATAGTCGTTCGTACCGCCAACGCCGCCATAGATTTGGAAAATGTTATCGGGGAACTGGTTTGCGAAACAGCCTACGCCGAAATCACAATTAAGAAATCATCGATCAACCACGGTTTTTCGAAGATAGAAACCAGTTACGCTCAGATTACGGCTTATTTTGACGAAATCGACAATTGCGATCTTAATATATCGAGCAGTTACAGCGATGTCGAACTGGTATTGCCGAAGGAAATTTCGGCCAGGCTGGCGGTGACTGTCGACAAAGGTGGAAAAATCCATACTTCCAACCTGAATATAAGACCGAAATTACTCGATCCGACCCGTCTCGAGGGGATGCTGGGCGATGGCGATTCCAGAATCGAGGTTATCGTCAACGGCATCGGGGCGGTCGATATCAGTGGCAGTTAAACCGCTTGATTCTCTGATATAGAACCCCCTATCATCCCGATGATAAATACAAAGGAGTTCCGATGAGAAAATCCGTTCTCGTTTATTTAGTTGTAACCGCGTTTATACCCGGCAGTTTATGGGCCGGCCCTTTTGACGGCGCCGAATATCACAATGAATCGACGGCTACGGTCGGAGACATATCATCGGGGATAATCAATCCGGCGGGGCTGTCATTTTTCGGCTCCATGGGGGTCAGATATACTCACAATTTCGCGGATTCTACTTATAGAGGCGACGATTCATTTCTGATCTGCTCGCAAACCGGATTTTTCGCCCTGGAATGGCTCCGGCATACAAACGGTATTTTTCGACGAAAGTATACGTTCGCCATGGGGGAACGATTCGCCTCCAATTTTTACGGCGGCATATCCTACAGCTGGTTCGGCGGTTCCAGTACGCTGTATAAAAAACGGAAAGTGTGGAAACTGGGATTGTTATATCACCCGCGGCCGTTCGCTTCGCTGGGTTTCGTAGTCGATAATATTAACGAACCCAGATTCGACGGAAGGAAAGAAAGGCGCTTGTATCGTTCGGGATTCGCCGTTCGTCCTATCGGAGAGAAACTGACGATCTCGACCGACACCAGATGGATCGAAGGTAATGATGTTAATAAGATCGAAGGTGATTTTCGCCTGGCTCTCGGGCCGTTCAACGGTGTATCGTTCGGCGCGGATTACGCCACGGAAGGTTTTTGGAAAATTGGATTAATATTCAATTTCGACCAGAGCAGAATCGGGGCGCAGGGCAATATCAACAGATCTCGGGAATACGGAGGAGGTTCCTATTTTGCCGAACTGGGGGCATTACGTTACGAATCGATGATCTCCTATTCCGACCGGGTCGGGCTGATCAATCTGGGAAGCGATATTGTAGAGGAACCGTCAGGGGGACTGCTGTTCGGGTCGTCGAAAAGATCTCTTTATAATGTTATCGCGGCGATTAGAAAGGGAGCTGCCGATCCCGGAATTTCCGGACTATTGGTGAGAATCGACGGCGCCAGGTTCAGTTTCGCCTCGGCCCAGGAACTTAGAAACGCCATTATGGAATTCCGCCTCAACGGCAAACCGGTTACGGTCTATCTGGACAATGGCGGCAATATCGCCTACTACCTCGCTTCGGCCGCCGATAAAACCTATATGAATCCCACCGGTTTTCTGGAGCTTAACGGTTTATCCGCCACAGCCATGTTTTATACCGGAGCTATGGAAAAGCTCGGCGTCAAAGCCGAGGTAATCAGAACCGGAGCGCATAAAACTTACGGAGACGGGTTTACCGAAACCGGACTGACCGAGGAAGCCAGAGAGCAGATCAACTGGATCCTCGACGATATTTACGACCAGTTTGTCGAGGGAATTTCCACCGGGAGAAAATTGCTTTCCGAGGACGTAAAGCGCTTGATTGATAATGGTCCGTACAGCGCCAGGGACGCCTACACGGCCGGGTTGATCGATGGGTTGAAGCATTTCGACGAGTTAGCGTCTTCTGGAGAAACCGCCCAGTTCCCAAATCTGGTCAAACTGGAGAAAATTTACAAAGTGGAAAGTTATGACCCCCGCTGGAGCGAACCGAAATCTATCGCCATAGTTTACGCTGTCGGAACCATCAGGCCGGGGAACAGCGGATTCGATTTTTTAGAGGGTAAGTATATCGGCTCGCGCGGCCTGGCCCGGGAGCTGGCCCGAATCCGATATGACAACAGTATCAAGGCGGTAGTGTTGAGAATCGATTCTCCCGGCGGCGATCTTTTCGGTTCGGATGAAATTCATCGTCAGCTGGAGCTTCTCAAAGGAAAAAAGCCGCTGGTCGTATCAATGGCCGGAGTAGCGGCTTCCGGCGGATATTATATCGCCGGACCCGGCGATGATATACTGGCGTCTCCCGGAACCATTACCGGATCTATCGGCGTAGTGGCCGGGAAATCGGATCTTTCCGGTCTATACGAAAAAATCGGGGTTCGTTATGAGACTATTACCAGAGGCCGGCATGCCGATATCCGTTCGCCGCTAAGACCTGCCAGCGAAGAAGAACGCAAAATGGCCGAAAGACAGGTCTGGCAATATTATGATGATTTTGTTTCCAAGGTGTCGACCTGGAGAAAAATTGATTATGACTCGGTAAACGCAATCGGTCAGGGACGGGTCTGGACAGGACGTCAGGCGAGGGAACGCGGCCTGGTCGATTCATACGGCGGAATCTGGGAAGCTGTCGATCTGGCCCGGCAGAAAGCCGAGATCGATACCGAGGATAGAATTGCCATCAGGATTTTTCCCCGGCACCGGTATTCGCTTTTCGAGCCGTTCCAACCGAACGTGATCGAAATAAAAATCGCGGAGTGGCTGGAGGCGGCCGACGACAACGCATTACTTTTAAGAATGCCTTACGATTTGAAAATCGAATAACAGCGGAGGTCAGATGCGATTCGCGCGGATTTCGATATTGTTGCTGTTTCTATATCCACTCGCCCATTCCGGCGAGCTATCATTCCCGATCGAAGAATACAGACTAAATAACGGAATGACGGCTATATTGCTGCCCGATCATTCCAATCCATCGGTGACGGCGCAGGTTTGGTATAAAACCGGGAGCAGGAACGAACGTCCCGGCATTACCGGCATCTCCCATCTTTTCGAGCATCTGATGTTCAAGGGCACCGATAAATATCCCGGCGGGACTTTCGACCGCATGATCGAATCCATCGGCGGCCGCGATAACGCCTGGACCTGGCTCGATAATACCGCCTACTATGAGATCGTCCCGGCCGATAAACTCGAAATGGTCCTGGAGCTCGAAGCCGACCGGGCCAGAAATTTGACCCTCAACAACGATAATATAACATCGGAGAGAAATGTCGTAATCAACGAACGGCTTTGGAGCCTGGATAATTCGCCCGAAAACTCGATGTATGAGGTTATGGTCAACAACGCCTTCGTCGCTCATCCTTACCGCTGGGAGGTTATCGGTTTTTTGAGCGATCTCAAGGCTATCACATTGGATGATTGTCTGGAATATTATCGTATTCATTACGCTCCCAACAATTCATTTTTGATATTAGCCGGAGATTTCCAGACCGGGCAGGCAAAGAAAATGATCGATAAATATTTCGGATCGCTGAATGCCGAAAAACCTCCGCCTCCGGTAAAATCAGTGGAGCCGGAACAGAAAGGCGAAAAGAGAATCGATTTTTATCGGGCGGCCCAGCTGCCTGCGTTTATCGCCGGGTATAAGATCCCGGGCGCTTCGGACCCCGATATCATGGCCCTGGAGGTAGCGGCCAGAATACTTTTCGACGGCGAATCGTCGCGGCTCTATCGACGGCTGGTGTATACCGAAGAAAAAGCCTTTTCGATAAGCGGGCAGGCCGAGACTCATCACGATCCGTATCTCTTCTATGTTTCGGCCCAGGCCAATCCCGAGGCCGATATTGAAGAGATAAAAAAAGAGATATTCGAGGAGATAGATCGGCTAAAAAACCAACCGGTCGGCTCCGACGAACTGCAGAAAGCCCGAAACCGGCTGGAATCCGATTTTGTCATGGGACTGCAGTCCAACGAAGACAGGGCGTTTAATATAGGCATATATCAAATCAATACCGACGATTACCGAAATGTCATGACCTACCCGGAGAGAATTCTCCATGTAACCGCCGCCGACATTATGAGGGTCGCCGGTAAATATCTCAACGAGCGAAACAGAACCGTCGTCAACCTGATACCGGAGAAGGCCGAAAGCTCCGATGGAGCGGAATCCGATTAGCGCTATTGGAGGATTACATGATAAGAAATAGAACAATCCCGATATTGTTATCGCTTGCCTTGAGCGTTCCGATTTCGGCCGGGAATATGAAGCTCCCTCCCATTACCGAGAGGACTCTCGACAACGGTCTGAATGTTATCATAGTGGAAAATCACGAACTGCCGATTGTCTCCCTGGAAATGGTCATCAGCTCCGGTTCGCTGTTCGATCCGGCTGATAAATCAGGATTGGCCGGATTCACCGCCAGCCTGCTCCGCAATGGAACCAAAACCCGCAAAGCCACCGAGATAGCCGATCAAATCGATTATGTCGGCGGATCACTGGACTGCCAGGCAGATCGCGACGCCGTATACATAACGGCAAACACCCTGTTGAAGCATTTCGACGCTATTCTCGATATCATGTCCGACGTGATCCTGAATCCGGCTTTCGACGATGAAGAAATCGAGCGTTACCGCAGACAGACCATAAACGGGATAATAGAATCGAAGGACGATCCCTCCCTGGTTTGCGCCGATAATTTCAACAAACTTTTATTCGGCGATCATCCCTACGGACATCCGGTAAACGGCACCATCGAGTCGGTCGAAAGCATCACGAAAAAAGACATAGCCGCTTATTACTCTGAATATTTCCTGCCCAACAACTCTTTCCTGGTGGTAGCCGGCGATATAACACCGGATGGCGTCATGGCCGCGATTACCGGGGCATTCGGCCAATGGAAAAAGGGAATTATCGAAAATCTGAAACTCTCAACCCCTCCCGCGCCGGAGGGACGGTCGATCCTGCTTATAGACAAGCCCGACGCCACCCAGACCAATATCCGTTTCGGCGGATTCGGTATCACCCGCGAGAGCGACTATTATTATTCGTTTCAGGTGATGAATTATGTGCTCGGAGCCGGAGTCTCTTTTATCAACCGTCTGATGACCGAGGTTCGAGATAAAGGCGGACTTACCTATGATATACGGACTATCAACGAATTCAACCGTCTGCCGGGGGCTTTCTACTGCCGGACTTTCACAGAAAACGATTCCACTTTGAAAGCTATAGACGCCGCCATGAAAGTAATGGAAGATCTGGCCGAAAACGGAATCTCCGATGAAGAGTACAAGAACGCCATTGGCTTTTATACCGGGTATTATCCTGTCAGCCTGGAGACACCATCTGACATCGCCCATGAAATTATCAGGATCAGGCTTTCCGGCCTGCCGGTATCGTATATCACGGACTTTACCGAGAATATCCAAAAGGTCAGCAAAGATGATATCCGTCGTATCGCCGGCCTTTTAATCGATACGGACAATATGGTCATGTGCGTCGTTTCCAGAGCGGCGGACGTGGAAGAAGATCTGAAAAAACTGGGTCATGTCACGGTAAAGAGTATCGACGATCTATAGTCGTCCGATATTCGCGTCCTTATTTATATTTTAGTGGTAATCTTCCAGTCAATCTCCCATATTTGTTTTTATGATCTTATTAGCTGGGCTCAAAAAAATAAATCTCACCGGCTGGATTTTTATCGGCATAGCTTTGGGAGGCTTGACCGGATGGCTTATAGGCGAACCGGCGTTGATTGTAGCCGAACCGCTGGGAACCATGTTTATCCGGCTTCTGCGAATGATCATTGTGCCACTGATAGCAGCTTCGCTGATTTCCGGTATATCGGGAATCGGAGCGGGCGAAGGCCTGGGCCGCCTGGGTGGAAAAACTTTCCTATACTATATGTCGACATCTCTGATGGCTATTGTTGTCGGCATGGTGATCATGAACATGGTCGCGCCCGGCTTCGGTGTGCACCTGAACCTGGGCGAAGCGCCTGACACCTTTACCGCGTCTAAAAGCGTCTGGGGAGCGGTCTACGAGCTGATCCAGAGCATGGTTCCCACCAATCTGCTCAAAGCCGTTGCCGACGGCGATATTCTGCCTTTGATATTTTTCTGTATCCTGTTCGGGATATTCATAACCAGGCTTCCTGAAAAGCCGAGGGTTCTTTTGACCGATATCTTCTCGGCCTTTTTCCAGGTGATGATGAAGATCACTCATCTGGTAATCAGCGTGGCTCCTCTGGGAATATTCGGGCTGATTACCAAAGTCGTCGCTGAAACCGGCTTTGATGCCTTCGGACCGCTTCTTTTATATTTTTTCTGCATACTCGGCGGCCTGGTATTCCACGCCTTTATCACTCTGCCGCTAATCATGAAATTTATCGGACGGGTCAGTCCGCTTAAGCATGTCAGGGCGATGGGACCTGCCCTTCTTACCGCCTTCTCCACCGCCTCATCGGGGGCGACTCTCCCCTTGACAATGGAACGGGTCGAGAATAGTGCCGGAGTATCGAACAAGATTACCAGTTTCGTTCTGCCTATGGGCGCGACGATCAATATGGACGGAACGGCTCTTTACGAGGCGGCAGCCGTTCTTTTCATAGCCCAAACCTACGGCATACATCTTGGAATAGTACAGCAGATTATCGTAGTCATAACCGCTTTGGCGGCATCGGTAGCCACGGCCGCTATTCCGAAAGCGTCCCTGGCGACTATTCCGATGATCATGGCGGCCATCGGGGTGCCGTTCGAGGGTATCGCCATCATCCAGGTATTCGACAGGATTCTGGATATGTGCCGGACCACGGTCAACGTATTCTCCGATTCATGCGGAGCGGTGGTTATCGCCCGCACGGAGGGAGAACGACCGCTGGCAGGGTAGTGAACGCACGGTATTATCCGCTGCGACTGATCTTAACACTTTGAATCTCTGAAACAATTTTTTTATCGCGTGTTATAATCCCGGCTGATTGGCAAGGAAATATAATAACACAATGGTTGTGTGGCACTCCCAAACTCGTTTAGGATTGAGCCTTGGTCCGGGAATGTCGGGTTTTATCCACCCTATAACCCGGGAAAATCCTATCTGCCATCCATTAGGCTTTGGCCTTCTTGCCGTAATAAACCATACTCACTGCCCAATTCACCGCTAACGCCAGAATAAACGCCGGCACCAGTTCGTAAACCATCGCCTTTAGCGCAGGCACATTTCGCCAGATGATCACCGTCAGAAAGCCGACCACCGCCCCCGCAATGGCTCCTTCCGACGTCGACTTTTTCCATAAGAAGCCGAGGATGAACATGGGGCCGAACGCCGCCCCCAGACCGGCCCAGGCGTAAAGCACGAATTCGAATATGACCCGGTTCTCGGTCAAGGCGAACAGTATCGCTACAATCCCGATTATAGCCACCCAGAGCCGGTCGATCCTGACCGCCTGCTTTTGCGTAAGTGCTTTGCCGCGAGCCCGTACGAAGATGTCGTGAGATATGGCCGACGATGCCACTATCAATTGCGAATCGGCTGTCGAACAGATCGCCGCTAACACCGCCGCCAACATCATACCGGCGAAAATGCCCGGGAGCAATTGAACAGAGATTATCGGCAATGCCTGTTCGGCGTCACCCATTGTGGTAAACATCGCTTTGCAGGCCAAACCCAGAAATACCGCCCCGGAAAACACCAGAGTGCCCCAGGCCATGGCGATGATGGCCCCTTTTTTCAAAGACTTCTGATCCTTCGCCGCCATATAACGAATTAATACATGCGGCTGGCCGGGATAACCGAGTCCTATACCGAGCTGGCCGATTATATATCCGAGGCCGAACAGCCCCACGCTTCCGGCGGCCGGAGTCATCAATAGCGACTTGCCTGAGACAAGGTCCAACTCGCTCAATTTGGCGAACATCGCCCCGAAACCGCCGAGTTTGGTGATTACGATTACAGGCAGAACCACCAACGCGATAACCATTAAAATCCCCTGCACCAGATCGGTCCAGGCCACAGCCCTGAACCCGCCGGAGATGGTATAGACAAGCACTATCGCCGCCCCGATTAATACGCTGATTACATATCCGGTCCCGAAAACAGCCGACAACGCTTTTCCGGCGGCGTTGAGCTGGGCCGATACATACGTGGTCATCATTACCGTGATAATTACCACGGAAATAATCCTGATAGTTTTGCCGCGATCGCTGAACCGTTCGGCCAGGATATCAGGTATGGTCAAGGAGTCCCCGTTGGCCGAGTATTTTTGGATTCGTTTGGCCATGACAAACCAGTTGAATAGATATCCCAAAAGGCAGCCGGGGATCACCCATAGCGCTCCCAGGCCGCTGTTGAACGCTTCTCCCACCAGACCGAGAGTAACCCAGCCCGATTCCGACGAAGCCGACGCTGATATCGAAGTCACCCATGCGCCCAGGCCTTTTCCGGCAATCAGGTAATCTTTCGAGGTATCGGTGGCGTATTTGGCCGACCAGAGCCCAACCGATACTATTGCCAGAGTATAAATCGAAAACGATATTAAAACAGACCACGACGCTTCCATGCGGAACCTCCTTCCGGCAGCCGGGCAATTTTAGACAAATCATATCATCGATCGGAATTTTTTTCAAATGGTTATCGCCGGGAAACAGATTTCCGTCCGAAAAAAAAGACCGGCGAATCGATCCGCCGGTCTGAAGAAATCTTATATAAATGAATCAGCCGCCGTAAGGCTCGTCCCACTCCCAGTAGTTGTCGCCCGATTCGGCGTAAGCATGGTAACCGGTTGTGCCGAACGTGATCACCAGATACCAGTTGTACGAGGCCCCTCCCTGTACCGAAACAACAGCCATCGCCATATTGATTTCCATACCGCCTGAAAGAGGATAAACCGCGGTATCGGCCACTACATCCGCTGTCAAAAAAGTAAGATCGGTGACAGACGCGCTGTAGGCGATATCGTATGTTGTCAGATTTATGGTCATACCCATTTGCGTCGCCGAGGTTCCGTTAATAACGATCTGATCCGTTTGAAACCCGGAGATATTTGCTCTCTGATAACCGGAGATATCAAAACTGCTTAAGGTATCATCGAGAGCGACTTCCATGTAGGCGTAGTAATCGATCTGGTCGGTAGTAACCGAATCTGGAAACTGCTGGCAAGCCGATAGAACGTCGACAAATTTCACAGAATCGGTGACCAGCAGATGAAACCCGGTGGTATCGGAGCTGATATAAATCATCCACCAGCAAAGATCCGGATTGTAAACGATATTCAACGAATCACCGGCAACTGAAAGCGGCCCTGTACCGTCGAAATTCCGATAGCCCATAGCGATCTGGGTGGCGGAAAAAGTCGTATCTACATAATAATCGGCGAAGCTTTTGGCTTGCAGGAACGCGGGGTCGTTATAATCTCCCTCGGTTTTGGCGTTGTTGGCGCTCTTGTCGGAGCACGCGGCCAGGATCAGGATCATCGCCGAAATTGCCAATCCGAGATAAATGGCGGTCTTTTTCATTTCTCCTCCCGATAAATTGAAATTGATGGCTATCAGTTCAGATATCGGAAGAAACCGCCTGAAGTTTAAGAAATATCAAATCAAAATGACCATTTCGCAAGCACAAGTCTAATGCTTATGAGCGTCATTATCCTGGTTATCCTCCGATCCTTCATCCTCGAACTCTTCTTCATCTATGATCTTCAGTTCGTTATAAAGCGAATCCGCTCTTGCGGTGGATATCTCGGCCTGTTTCACTCCGGCGCCGTGAGTATAAACCATTTCACCACCGAGATATCCTCCCCAACCGACAACAGCGGCTCCGATAATGGCGATAAGCAGGGCTACCCGACCCATAGAGCCGTATATTTTTTCTCCGACCGCCAGCCTGATAATAGCCAATACCACTACGATACCGAGGAATGTGAATCCCAAAAGCTCGTGCAGCTCGAAAAGATCATGGGCGGAGCCGGGAAGCCAAACCGATTCTTCCGCGGCCACCCCGGTGAGAACCGAGGCTATAGCTCCCAGGGCAGCGAAGCCGGTGATTATGTTGGCCGCTTTGATATACGGTTTTTTACCAGTGATATGGCCAATCAGATCGCACGCCACCACGATAAATATCAGCGCGATCGGAAAATGCACCAGCATTGGGTGGAAATTAGGCATTGGCTTTCTCCTTGAATTCGATTGTTTTAAAAATCTCCCGTCCTTTTACAATCGAATAAATAGCTGGAATAATTAATAATGTCAATAAGGTTGATGAAATCAGCCCCCCAACCATCGGAGCGGCAATTCGACGCATGACCTCGGATCCGGTACCATGACCGATCATGATCGGAAACAAGCCTATCATGGTTGTGGCAACAGTCATTAGCTTCGGCCTGACTCTCTCTACCGCGCCTTCGAGTATGGAGCTGTTGAGATCGTTAATGGTAAGCAGACGGTTTTCGCTCATATAACGATTCCTGGCCTCGTCGAGATAAACCAGCATGACTACCCCGGTTTCGGCCGCCAGGCCGGCCAAAGCGATAAAACCTACAAAAACGGCCACCGATGTGTTGTACCCGGCCAGATATAACCACCAGATGCCGCCGATCAAAGCGAATGGCAGGCCCAACATGACTATCAGGCTTTCTGACATTTTCTTGAAATGGAAATAAAGCAGAAGGAAAATAATTATTATGGTCAGCGGCACGGCCACTTTGAGTTTTCCAGCTACCGCCTCCATATATTCGAACTGCCCGCTCCAGACAAGCGAATATTTCGGAGGTAGCGCGATTTGCTCGGCGATTACTTTCCTGGCGTTCTCGACATACGTGCCGACATCGATTCCCCGGATATCGACATATACCCAGGCGCTCTTGCGGGCGTTCTCCGATTTGATACCTCCCGGCCCCTTGTGGATAGTCATATCGGCAAGTTGTATCAACGGGATCTGAGCGCCGGATTTCGTCGGAACCAGAACTCTTTTCAAGGCCTCGATATTATCGCGGTATTCCCGGCTATAGCGCAGGTTGACCGGATAACGTTCCAGACCTTCGACCGTCGTCGTTACGTTCATGCCGCCAACCGCCGACATCATGACATCCTGCACGTCGGCAATAGTAAGTCCGTATCGGGCGATTTCGTCGCGCTTGATCTTAAAATCGATATAGTTTTCGCCGACTACTCTTTCGGCGTAAACTGAAAGCGTCCCTTTAAGCTTCCTGACAGCCGATTCCACCCGTTCGCCAATGGCACTCAAGCTGTCGAGATTATCCCCCATTATCTTGATACCGACCGGTGTCTTGATACCGGTGGCCAGCATATCTATACGGGTTTTGATAGGCATAGTCCAGGCGTTGGTCAGGCCCGGAAACTGTATAGCCTGATCGAATTCCTCGACAAGCTTATCGGGAGTCATACCGTCGCGCCATTGATCCTCCGGCTTTAGCGTGATGGTCGTCTCTATCATCATCATCGGCGCTGGATCGGTAGCCGTTTCGGCCCGGCCGATCTTTCCGAATACCGTCTCGACCTCGGGAAACGATTTTATGATACGATCCGTCTGCTGAAGAAGTTCTTTGGCCTTGGAAACGGGAATGCCGGGAAGAGTCGTCGGCATATATAGAATATCCCCCTCGTACAGCGGGGGCATGAACTCCGATCCCAACTGTGTCACCGGAAATATCGAGATAGCGAGGATCAAGGCAGTCGCTCCAAGCGTCCACCATCTGTATCGCAGAACCAGCCTGGCAGTCGGCATATAGATGGCGATAAAGAATCGGGAAATCGGATTGTCTTTTTCCGCCCGAATATTTCCTTTAACGAAGATAGTCATTAATACGGGAATGACCGTAATCGCCAGGAACGCCGAGGCGGCCATGGCGAATGTCTTGGTGTAAGCCAGCGGCTTGAACAACCGTCCCGATTGATCACCGAGAACGAATACCGGCAGAAAAGAGACAGTAATGATAAGAAGCGAGTAAAACAGCGCCGGTCCGACCTCTTTCGAGGCGTCGATCATTATCTGGGTATGGTTTTTCTTTCCCTTGTCCCGCTCCAGATGTTTATGGGCGTTCTCCACCATCACTACCGACGCGTCGACCATGACCCCGATAGCGATGGCAATACCCCCCAGCGACATGATGTTGGCATTTATATTTAGAAAATGCATGACCAAAAGAGAAATTAAAACGCCCACCGGCAACGTAAATACTGCCACGAATGCCGAGCGAAAATGGAGCAGGAATATTATACATATCAGGGCCACAACCAGAATTTCCTCGATCAGCTTATGCTGAAGGTTGGAAATGGCCGATTTTATCAGGTTGGATCGATCGTAAACCGGTTTGATGACCACGCCTTCCGGAATACCCCCAGATTCCGCCAACTCCTTCAATCGAGCCTTGACCCTGTCAATTACCTGAAGCGTATTTTCGCCGAATCTCATCACCACTATTCCGCCGACTGTTTCGCCTTTTCCGTCAAGCTCGGCCACTCCGCGGCGCAGTTCGGGTCCGAGATGAATGTCGGCGATCTGGCTTAAAGTTACCGGAGCGCCTTCCCGGGTGGTCATAACAGCGATCTTCTTAAGATCGTCGATACTGCTGATATATCCGAGGCCCCTGATCATATACTCGGTTTCGCCCATTTCCAAAAGCCCGCCGTCCACGTCGTTGTTGGAACGCATGATGGCTTCTTTCACCATACGAAGAGGGATGCCGAAGGCCAGAAGTTTGTTGGGATCGACTTCGACCTGGTATTGACGGACATATCCTCCCACAGACGCGACTTCGGCCACTCCTGGAATGGCAGTCAGGTCATATTTCAAAAACCAGTCCTGCAGGCTTCGCAGATCGGAAAGATCGTACCGTCCGCTGGTATCCTCGATAGCGTATTCGAATATCCAGCCGACACCGGTAGCGTCCGGGCCAAGTTGGGGAGTCACGCCTTCCGGAAGACGGGCGGTAATACCGCTCAAATATTCCAGAACCCTGCTTCTGGCGTCGTAAAGATCGGTTCCGTCGGCGAAAATGATATAAACAAAGCTGATTCCGAAAAACGAATAGCCTCGAACCGTTTTAGCGTTGGGAACCGACAGCATCACGGAAGCCATGGGATAAGTCACCTGGTCTTCCACCACCTGCGGGCTTTGTCCGGGAAATTCTGTCTGGATAATCACCTGGACATCAGAAAGATCGGGGATGGCGTCTACGGGGATATTGAATAGCGCGTAAATCCCTCCCGCTCCAACGATCGCCAGAAAGATAAAGACGATCAGCCGGTTTTTTATCGAGTATTCAATTATTTTCTCAATCATAACTATTTGCCCTCGATCTTTTTCTCAATCAGCTTCATTCCGCATTTCGGACAATTCCCCGGCTTTGACGAAACCACGCTGTCCTCCGGCATAGGGCATTCATAAACCGTGCGGCCGGACGTTTCCTCCGCGGGCACCAGCTTCATGCCGCATTCCGGGCATTTGCCCGGACCCATCTGAACAACATTCGAATGCGAATCCATGGGGCAGGTGTAGACGCCGCTGGTCCCTCCGCTCTTTGAGGAATCCATCTTCATTTCGTGTTTATGACCTATTGTATCGGCCCCGGCCTCTTCCTT
>JAHEDG010000028.1 GCA_024641335.1 Candidatus Zixiibacteriota bacterium | reverse complement strand
TCTCGCAGGGGCATCGGCTGGCTAAGGCCCTCGGACATAATATCGTGGCGGGAGTTCCCTCGCTGTTTACCTTCGATATAAAAGACCGTCGCCTCGATGGTCTGGCCGGAACCAGTTTCCCGGCTGTGCGGCTTGCCTTATCGGGCAGGGGAAAGAAAAAGATTGAACAGACCGGGCCTCTGCTTATCACTCATTGGGGATTGAGCGGCCCCGCCATTCTCAAGCTTTCGGCCTGGGGCGCCCGTTTCCTTCATGAGAATAATTACCGGGCCGAAATGACCGTCAGCTTCCTGCCCGATCGCAATTCGGAAGAGCTCTACCGGGAACTCCTGGCCTACAAAGAGCAAAACGGTAAAAAGCATGTTCGGCTCTGGAGCCCGGCAGTATCTCCCAAAAGATACTGGAGCCGCATAGCCGAGTATTGCGGTGTCGCCGAGAATACAGTCTGGGCCGACCTGACAAAAACAGTCATGACCTCGATAACCTCTGAATTGACAGCCGCTAAGTTCGCTATCGGCGGCAAAGGGGAGTTCAAAGAGGAATTCGTAACCTGCGGCGGAGTCGACCTCAAGGAAGTCGATTTCAGGACTATGCAAAGCAAACTCTGCCCGGGACTTTATTTCGCCGGCGAAGTTCTGGATATCGACGGTATCACCGGCGGATTCAATTTTCAGAACGCCTGGACTACCAGCCGGATCGCCGGAATGAGCATGGTTTCATAAGTTTTAAATAATCGTCACCCCGAAGAGCTAAAGCCGTGCGGATTAGAGTTTATCCGCCACCGCCGCCAGGTCGGCGATATTGCGGATATAATCGTCGAAAACTGCCTCTAACAAAGCGGTCGCGCCGGACTGCCCTTTATGCAAACGCCATACCCGGTCAATGGCGGTGATATCGACATTGTAGGTTTCGCGGATATCGGCCAGCATATCGGCTACGTCATCCGGCGGGGTTTTGCCCTTCATCCAGATCAATCCCCGGCAGGCGGCCAGCGTGGAAGCTATGGAACCGTCAAGCAGCTTTTCTATATTATCTCTTTGCGCGTCGGTACGCAAGAACCCCCGACGGAGATTGACCACGATGGATTTCAGCTCTCGTTCGCACTGGTAACGGAGATTCTTTTGCTCGACCACAGCGTTTTCCAGAGGATTAGCTCCGAGCAGAACTATATGGCGGCGTTTCATATCGGAGAATTCTATTGGGAAAGTATCGAGGGACGAGACAATATGTCCTTTTTCGAATATCAAAGGAATCGCCAGCCCCTTCTTAAACAGCTTCCGCCCGGCTTCCATCATTATCTCCAGATCGTACACCTTGACAACATCGAGAATCACCAGGGTATTGATATCAGATTTATCCTCGATGAAATCCTCTCCGACCGCGGAGCCGAAAAGTAATATAGAATAGACTCGTTCACCGAACGCTTCGGTCATCTTGTGAACGAATTGAGCCACGGTCCGTCCGGTTTTCTCCGGGAGCCCGGATAGTTTATCGGCAATTTGATCGATCATGATTTTATTCCCCTTATCTCTTTGATTTTTCTGACTATAAACGGTAGAATCTCCCCCGAATTTCCACGGAAATGCTGATCGACTATAAAGGTCAGCTCGGTAGGCTCTATATTGATCTCCACTACAAAGGCTCCGTGCTGTTTGGCGGTTGGAGGAAGCGACGCGGCCGGTTGTACTATGCCGGACGTTCCCACGGTGAATAAAAGATCGCACGATTTGGAAACCTTAAAGGCCCGCTCGATAGCCCCGGCCGGAAGCATCTCCCCAAACCAGACCACGTCGGGACGAAGCCGCCCCCCGCATGAACACAGCGGAGGGATCGCTTCGAATTCCTCATCGTAATTCATCTTTCCGCAGTCAACGCAGAGGTTGCGTTTGATATTGCCGTGCAGCTCCACTACGTCCTCGGAGCCGGCCAGCTTATGAAGCCCGTCGACATTCTGGGTGATGATGTGGAAATTATCGAACAGTCCGGCCATTTCGGCCACGGCGTAATGCCCCGGATTCGGCTTGATCTTGTTTATTATCTCCCGGCGGTAACTGTACCATTCCCAGACAATCCGCGGATTGGCCTGAAACGCCTCGAAAGTAGCCAGTTCTTCGGCTCGGAATTTCTTCCAGAGGCCGTCCTCCCCTCGGAATGTCGGCACGCCCGATTCGGCGGAGATCCCCGCGCCGGTGGAAACGACAACTGTTTTAGCGTCAGCTAAAACCCGCTCGAACCTCTCTGAAAAATCAATAGCCATGTTGACTGAAAGATAGGAGTTGGAGACCCGCAGGTCAAGACTGGAGATATTTGTTCAGGGAGATTTCCCTGGAACAATCCAGTCATATCCCCTTATAATAAGCGCTGAATGGTACGAATACGGCGATTTGTTCCGGCTAAAGTTCGAATAACATCATATGCGCTTACCTCTGGCATAAAACCGATATTTACGGAAGGAAACTGACATGGCAAAGCAAATAGGAGCATTGGTATTCATTTTCATAATGACCTCTCTCGCCTGGATTATCCTGGGAGGGGTTACCGATACCAGATCGAGAGTGCAGGATAGAAACCTCAAAAAAGATGTGGCACAGCTCTGGGGCAGCGTCCAAATGCAAAAAGCCCCGAACGTTCAGTATCAGGTCGATAGCGAGAAAGAGGTCGAGCGAACCGTCGACGGCAAGAAGACCGTGGAGAAAGAAATCGTGACTCAGGACTATCAAGCCACTCTCGAAAAAAGCGATATCGCCGTCGGACTGAACCTGGAATACCGGAAAAAGGGACTGCTCTGGTATTCGACTTACGGCGTCGACTTTTCCGGCGAATATCTGATCAAAAACGACCAGGCGAAAAGCTATGATTTTTTCTTCACCTGGGCCTTTCCCAACAGGGACGGTATCTACGATAATTTCATAATGACCGTCGACGGTAAGCCGGTGGATAAACTATCCCCCGAATCGGGAATGATAACATTACAACTGCCGCTCGAGCCGGATGAAACCAGGCTGATCAAAATCAGTTACAGCGCGCAGGGGATGGACGAATGGTGGTATCTGTTCGGCGACGGTGTTTCCCAGATAAAGAATTTCAAAATGACCATGACCACCGATTTCGACGATATCAATTTCCCCGAAAACGGTATAGCGCCCCTTGGAAAAGAGAAAACCGATAGCGGCTGGAATCTGACCTGGGAATACACAAACCTGATATCCGGAATTCAAATCGGCATGGAAATGCCTAAGAAGCTCAACCCCGGTCCGTTTGTCAGCAAGGTAAGTTATTTCGCGCCGGTCTCGCTGTTTCTTTTCATGTTTCTGATGTTCATCATAACCATTGTCAGAAAAATCAAAATCCATCCGATGAACTATTTCTTCATCGCGGCGTCGTTTTTCAGTTTCCATCTGCTTTTAGCTTATCTCGTGGATCATATCGACCTGCATCTCGCGTTCGCTATATGTTCGGCGGTCTCGATCTTTCTGGTGATTTCTTATATGCGTCTCGTTATAGGATTGCGCTTCGCCTTTCTGGAGATAGGCCTGTCACAATTCGTGTACCTGGTGCTCTTCTCTTACGCCTTTTTCCTCGAGGGTTTCACCGGGCTGGCGATCACAGCCTGCTGCGTCCTTACCCTGTTCGTAATTATGCAGTTTACCGCCCGATTCAACTGGGAAAAGGAAATCGCCGAACGCAGAATGAGCTGATAGTCATTGGCGGGAATCTCTTCGCCATATCGCTTCCGTGGGTAAATGCCGTCCTCTAATGGAGTCTCTTTTCTCCAAATCCTGCTTTACTTTTACGCCCGTTGCCATATACTTCCACATATTATGATTTACTCGCGTGTCGGGGTGTCGCCCGTATGAAAAAAACCAGAATACTGATAACAACACTCTGGCCATGGGGCGGGCTGCGGACATTTCTGCTTTATAATTTTCGCTATTTTCCAAAGGACCGTTACGAAATAACTATCCTGGCCAACCCGACGTTCGAAAAAGAACAGTTCGAAATCGATATGCGGGCCGCTGGGATGAAAACGGTCTGGGCCCAACCGTTTTTCGGTAAAAACTTACTCTTCCTGCGGGCATTCAATCTCCTGAAAAAGAACAGATACGACCTGATTCATAGCCAGGACTACATAGCCGCCTCGCATATCTACCTGATAAACCGAATTTTCAGAATCCCTCATCTGCTCACTGTCCACGGCTCTGTCTATGATCATTATTTTCGCGGATTCTCCGGCAGACTCAAAAAACTGCTGTTTCGCAAAACCATCGGAAGCCTGAAAGCGGCGCACGGGGTGGGTAATGATGTTCTGGAGCATTTCAAAAAATCTGTGCCTGAAAAATACCGGTCGAATACCAAATGGGTGGTCATCAAAAACGGGATAGACATCGGACGTTTCTCCGGGGAATCTCCCGATGCCGGCCGAAGGCTGCGGGAAGAATCGGGCATTGCTATAGATAAATTCATATTCGGCTTTTTCGGACGGTTCACTCCGCAGAAGGGATTCAACCATATTATCGACGCGGTCGCTATGCTGGTTAAGTCCGGAAACCCCTTCGGAAAATTCGTTGTCCTGACAGTCGGCTCCGGCGACGACTCGGTTTACTCGTCCGATATCAGCCGAAAAAGCCTCTCAGATTATTTTCGTTTTCTTGAGTTCAGGCCCGACATATCCGAGGCGATGAAAGGGTGCGATGCCATCTTGATGCCGTCGATTTTCGAAGGATTAAGTCTTCTGGCCTGCGAGGTTCTCTGCGCCGGAGTTCCGCTTATCGCCAGTGACTGTTTGGGATTGGGTGAAGTCGTAATAAATACCCCGGCTATAGTTATCCCAACCGGCGAATCAAAACCGCTGGCGTCGGCTATGGCCGCCGCCATGACCCGGAGCGATTTGAAAAAAGAGTTCGAAACGTTTAAGGCCGAGGCCGCGGAGCGATTCGATGTCGCTAAATCGGCCGCGAAGCTGAAAGCCTTAATTGACGAAATCTCTTCAGGCCAAACCCAGGCCGCGAATTATCTATAAGGTATTGAGCCGAGCTTCTTGATCATCTTAAGGCCGTTGGAGTTGTCGGAATAATATCCTTTGAGCAGTCCGGCGGTTTTAAAACCGAGCTTTTCATAAAGAGCTATGGCGGATAGATTATCAACCCGCACCTCCAGCGAAATCTCCACCAGTTTTCTCCTGACAGTTTCCCTTTCGCAGGCTTCCATAAGCATCTTTCCGAAACCGCGTCCGTGATATTCCGGATCGACCACGATGTTATATAAACGTCCGGCCGACGAATTCTTCCTCCAGAGCATGACAGCCGTTCCCGCGATCCTGTTTTCATGTTCGAGTATATAGACCGTGGAGTTCGCCCTGGTGAGAAGGTAGCGGTATTGGCCGCGATCGAATCTATCGAATAGAAATCCCCTGGTTTCCAATTCCACCAGGGAATCCAGATCGCTTATACCGCCGATTCTGATTACCGCCCGCAAGATCGCTATCCCCGCTCCTTCATCAGGTAGCGGACAACTTTTTCATAAAGCAAAGGAGCCTTGCGGTCTTCCTCGTTGGCGGCGATAGTCGGGTTATCGTTGACCTCGATGACAACGAAATCATCACCGACCTGTTTGAGATCTACTCCATAAAGCCCGTCGCCGATAGCCGAGCCGGCCCGTACTGCCGTTTCCAACAAACGAGGATTGGCGTTTTCAAGCTCGAACGCCTTTACCGGGCCGTAGATAATCCGGCCGTTTTCCACGTATGTCAGTACTTTCCACTGTTTCTTCGGTATGGTATACTGGCAAACATAGAGCGGCTCTCCGCCGAGAACGCCGACTCTCCAATCGTACTCGGAGCGGATGAATTTCTGAACCACTATCCGGTCGGCCCGCCTTAGAAAACGATGACCGATCTTAACAAAGGCCTCTGCGGTTTCGATTTTCTCGACATACATGGAAAAACTGCTGTTGGGGGCTTTCAGGACAAAAGGACTGCCGATACTCTCGAGCAGTTCGGCTCCCTTTTTTATAGTGAGGTCCGATTTCTGGAAAAACAAGGTATCCGGGATCGGTACATTCGCCCCTTGAAGATGGCTGTACATATTGACCTTATCGCAACAGATAAAAATCGACGCCGGATCGTCGATAACCCGGACACCGTGCAGTTCCGCTATCCTGGCGGCGATATATGACGAGTTCAACGGATCGGTCAGAGCCCTAATGAAGATAGCGTCATATTGCGGTATCTTATACATATCCGGACGGAAAAGATAATCGACATCATGCCCCTGACGACGAGCGACCTGCCCGAATTTCATCAGCGCTTCCATTTCCTCGGAGCGGGAAACGGTATATCTTTCTATGTAAACCCCTATTCTGCCCAGGTGATCCTCTCCTGCAAATATGCCAGCTCCCGCATATTGAGACTTTCAAATGCCAGATCGGAAATGCTGCTGAAAATAATGCCGTCGTCGTCGGTGATTATTATCCTGACAGTGGCGACAGGGATCGAGAAGATCTTCCAGATCGCCTCAGCGATTTTCCTGTACCGTTCCGATACGCTCCAGCCCATTACGGCATGAAAGGTAACTACCTTCGATAACGGCGGCAGCTCCTGGCAGCAGATAGCGTAAGTGTAATTTCTGGTCAGTGATTTCGCGATCTGTGCCTTCCTGGAAGATTTCAATATGATACTGCTTCGCCACATAAACGGATTGATCGGATCGATGATGACCGGCGGCTCGAAATAGCCGTTGGTAAGATAATAATTAGGGATACCGATTCCGGCCAGCTTGGCTTTTTCCAGCGATACCGGGACGATATAAGCGTCCAGAATCTCTTTACAGGTAGGACGGACAGTCTCTTGCCGGTTTTCCAGGTCCTGGGAAAAATAATATGCCGATTCGAGGTAGCCGTATTTCCCGGACAAATTTATATTGATTTTATCTTCGGCCAAAGCCAGATAATTATGCCGGATCGCTTCCGCGATCAGTGACGATTTTTCGACGCGCCTGTTTTTCATGCCACTCGAAACAACCCGACATGAAACAATAAAACAAGCCGCGAAACACCAACGGATAATAAACGTTTGGAAATACCGTCTATGGGGATTTCGCTGTTGTTATTAGGTTCTTCGCTATCCAATGTCATACTTCGGCTTCCGCCCTGCCATAATTTTGCGGGAGTTACAATAGCTTGGGAAAAAGCTTTTGGCAAGAGAATATTTAGTTATTTTCCGGAAGTTCGGCGAAAAACGAGATTTTTACCCTTAAAAAAAACCCCGCCGGAAGGCGGGGCTACCCAAAAAAAGAGAGAGTAATTCTTTATATACCCTGACTTTTGATCATTGTCAGGACGCTTTGCAGGGAGTTGGTCACGTTGGAAAGCACCTTGCTGTATCTCTTCAAAAGCTCCGAATACTGCCAGCGCATGGATAACGCCTTTTCAGGGAATCCGAAAAGCTCGAGGAGTGATTTCTTATAAATTTCATCAATATATTGAAGCACGTAATAAGGGTACTCGGGGATATTGCGATCCTGCACCAGACCTTTGGAGATTCTGTCGCGGTAAATCTCGATCTTCTCCAATACCACTGTTCCGAAACACCAGGGAGTCATGATCGACGACAGGTTTTTCGAATCGGTATAGCAGAGATAAAGGTGCTTGACTATCTGCTCGACAATTATCTTGCGGGCACGGTAATACGACAGTGTTTCGCCATGTTCCTCGGATGTGGAATTGATCTTATCTTCAAGATCCTTGAGCTCTCTCAGACATTTGACTTCGGTATTTTCCAAAAATCTGTAAAAGGTATCGAAATAAACCTTGGCGTTTTCGCTCAACGTATAGATATACCAGCCCATCTTATCCTTGCCGACTTTGGGATTTCTCAAAAGCGTCAAGGTTATGTCTGTAAAACCTCTTTCCAATCCGTTTGTTAACATTCGACCCCCGAGTTTACTTTGTCTCTTTTACCGTGATTAAAGCAAACCCTATGCCTCCGATCATATATTCTCTTGCCAAGGCCCCGCAGAGCCGACACCAATTCCTTATCAGGTAATTACTTACGTCCATTCAATGAGGGCCGTTCAATGCCTCTGGACAATATAATTGGAGACCGTATTTATGGCAAGCTAAAACTGCGTTATTGTGAATTGAATTGCCTATTAATTGCAACCGCCTCCGGAAAAATCTATCCGAAAAGTCCATAATTCCGGGCCTTTTACAGGCCCAATTTCCCTCTGAACGGAAGTAGTCCCCATTGCCCGCCGGTATGAATAAACAGTATATTCGAACCATTCTTGAATTTGCCTTCAGCCACCCGGGTGAATAACCCCAGGAGCGCCTTCGACGTATAAGCCGGATCGAGCAGTATCCCGGAATTCTTGGCTACGTTCCTAATGAAGTCGGTTTCGACCGGTCCGATCCTGGCGTACCCGGGACCGATGAAACTGTCATCGATATCGAATTCCTCCGGATCGATATTAAGAGACTGGCCAAGATCCTTTTCCACCGCGATACAGATATCGTAGATCCGTTTCTGGTAATACTGTGTATTTCTGGCCACAGCCACACCGAATATACTCACGTCCCAACCTGTAATCCTGGTTCCCAGATAGAGCCCCGCATAGGTCCCGCCGGAACCGACCGCGCAACAAATGGCGTCTATATCGATATTTGCCTGATCGACCTGCGTTTTTATCTCCCGCAAGGCCTTGATATATCCCCAGGCTCCCAGCGGATCAGAGCCTCCCTCCGGAATAATATACGGCTTTTTCCCTTTCTTCCTGTAAACGGCGGCCAGATTTTCCATTACGGAATCGACTCCCGATTCATACCGCGCGGCCGTGATGAATTTCGCCTTAGCCCCGAAAAGACGGGAAAGAAGGTAGTTGCCGTCCGGAGTTTTAGGCTCTTTCCCTTTCAGAACAAGATGACATTGAATCCCCGATGTGGCGCTGAGTGCCGCTACCGCCCGGCAATGATTGGATTGGACTCCGCCGCAGGTTATAACCGTATCAGCCCCTTTGGAAACCAGATCGTAAAACAGAAATTCCAGTTTTCGTATCTTATTGCCCGACAAAACAGATCCGGTCAGATCGTCGCGCTTTATGAAAATCTCTATCCTTGATTCCGGGGCCGGGGACAAAGGCAGCGATTCCAGCGGAGTGGGTAGCTGCGAGAAAGAAAAACGTGGTGGAAGCTCGATATTCATAAAATCCTCCCGGCCTGATCGTCCCGGCCGTTTTATTCTCCTAAATTCTCGCTCGCGGTTTTCGACGGAAACATCAGGTTGAACCATCGATGATTTTTCTCCAGATGCCATTGCGTCAAGTTCAGGTTTTCCAGAAGGTCCCTGATCTCCTCCGACGTATACGCTGCCCGCAGGCCGTTTTTCAGGTTCGACGATATCTCTTTACCGAACTTCAGGCGCATTTTCCTGGCGTAAAAATAAAACGGCAGCCGGAATTGATCCCGGCGGTAATCGGAGATATATACCAGACCGTCCTTTTTCTTTACTCTTTCGATATCAGCCAATATCTTAGCCGGCTCTTTCCATTGGTGCATCGACGATAAACTGACCACGGCGTCGAATTCGTTATCGGCAAAAGGCAGGCTGTCGTTCTCCCAGATCTTGAACGATATCCGGCCGGTATAGCCGTAGCGCGACGATACCGCCTCCCCGACTCGCAATAAGGTATTCGATTGCTCCAGGCCTATGACACTGGTAAACTCCGTGCGTTCGCAAAGGAGTATCCCAAACGCTCCGGGGCCGCTGCCGATATCCAGTACTTTTCCCTCGATCTGCTTTATCTCCAGGATAGACTTGATCGCTCCCAGATAATAGTCGCGCATCCATTGATCGTGGAAGGCGAAGTGTTTTTCCGGGTCGGCCATGTTGATCATAGCTCCCGGGTATTCGATTCTCTTTTTTGCCATGCGGCATGTTTCGGAGTTATGATTGATTTTGTCAAGGGGCAATATTAGCCGGGAAAAACCTGTAAATTTATCAATCGAAGCGAAGCGATACGGCGACGATCGGAGCCCCGCCCCGAACGACAGTCAGAAAACCGATATCGAGCTTTTTGCCGAAATAAACCGCCAGCCGGCCGGCTCCGTACCCGGCCAGCGCTCCCGCGTAAACATCGGACGCCCAATGGGCGTCGCTATACAACCGCTGCAGACCGACCAGCCCGGCCAATGAATACAACGCTATCGGAACCAGCGGCGCCTCCCGATCAATTCCGAGAAAAGCGAGATTCTGACGAGGATAATTGATCGAGATGATCGCGGATATGGTAAAAGCCGTTATGGTATGACCCGAATAGAATGAGCTTCCCCCGTCAAAAAACCGATACGGCGAATCCGATTCGAAGGGACGTTTTCTGCCGAATGTTCTTTTTACGGCCCAGGTTATCCCCTGGCCGCCCAGGATCACGCCCGCCAGCTCCCCTCCGGTTCTCAGGCTTTTCTCATTTTTGGCGATCAGCCCATACCCGATAAAGGCCGGAACCGAGATCATAACCCCCGGCTCCCGTCCGAAATTCTCGACGATATCGAAAAATCGATCGGCTGCCGAGCCATGAAGCCTCGGTTTTTGGCTTAGTTCGTTCAACTCTCCATCGAAAATGAATAACGCGGCGCCGGCTCCCGCTGTCAGGGCCGAACGAATAATGAATTTACGGTTTGAGCTTTTCCCGGCTGATCCCTTTCCGTTCTCTCCGGCCGTGGCATTATCGAATGAAACGATCGGCGAGGCCAGAAGCAAAAGAACGGCTATAAAAAATGTCATACCTGGTCGATCGTAAATTTTTCCAGTCGGGTATCTCATTCGCCCGGTAATTCTAATCAAATCGATCGGATATAGCTATCGAAATATGGCATCGCTCTAAGACCGATCGATTAAGACAAACCGATATTTTGAATTGACATACTGGGTTTTATCGCCGATAGTTATGGCAGTTATGAATAAAGAAATATTCTCAAGATTCTCGCTGCCTTTGATAATTTCATTGGTTTGGCTTTTTTCAGGCTGTGTCGATTCGATACATCGAAAACCGGATAAGTCCAAATCGTCGATGATTACGGCCGTTACGGACCGGGAATTTCAGCTCAGGATCGGAGAGAAGGCTCGCTTTGAATCAGAGAGAATGGAAATTTTGTTCGCGGCCGTTACCGAAGATTCCCGTTGCCCTGAGGGGGCTGTTTGTGTCTGGGAAGGTCAGGCGGTGATATCGATAGAGATATCGCGGATCGGCCGGCCTGTATTCCCGGCCAGCCTGATAAACCGAAAAGGGTATCCGGATCAAGCCAGGACAGGATTCGATAGTTACCAGGTCGAGCTGATCAGAATCGATCCTTACCCTGTAAAGGATAAGAAAATAGAAAACTCCGAATATATTGCCGCGTTGATTGTCTCCCGATTATGAATAATTTGTGGCCAAATTGCCGGGCCTGCCCATGATTGGTGAGCAGGCCTGACGGTAGAATGGTTCTTGAAAAATCTTAATTGCCCGACGGGGGAATAGGTGCCGGTACCATATTTTCAATCGGCTTTAACGACTGCAGGTAGGCGAAAATTGCCTTAAGATCCTGATCGCTGACTTTAGCCAAATTAAACCAGGGCATAGGAGGAAGAATCGGTCGTCCGGTTCCGAGATGTTTTCCCGTGCGCATAATCTGAATAAACGATTCTTCGGTCCAGGCGCCGGTACCAGTTACCTCGTCCGGTGTCAGGTTGGCGGCAAAACTAACACCCCAGGGACCTGCCCAGGCGGTTAGATTGTTGTTGGTTATGGCGCCCCATTTATCCGGCCCGATCAAATCGACGGGAATCTCCGCCAGTTTCTCGTTGGCCGGATGACCCGAAAGCAAACGGGCGGGATCGGGCTCCGGCCCCATTTCGGTCATAATTTTCGGTGAATGGCAATCATGACAGCCGCTCATAGTAACCAGATATTCGCCCCGCTCGATCGGATTAACAACCGCTTTCCCGGGGCTTTCGCAGCCTGAAATTACCGTTAAGGCCAGTACGGTCAGCGCGGCCCCGATAACCCCAAAAACAATTGAAAGAATTCTCATTTACTCACCTCTTTAGTCTAAAAGTTTGACACTAATTAAAGAGACTGATATCTCCACTGTCAATATATTTATGAATATCATTCTCATAATATTCCCAATACCGTATCCGATGGCAATAAGCCGAACTTCGATCTCCCCGATTAACTCCTTGACATATAAGCCGTTCTAAGTCATTTTGCTCAAATAAATTCTGTCGGGGAAGGCGCTGTAATACTTGAAAAAACTTCTGGATAAAATAAGAACCGGCCTGAAAGATCAGGACCTCGGACGATTGGCGGAGAATTTCGTCTCGCTTTCCCTTTTGCAGATTGTCAATTATATACTGCCTCTGGTTACTCTTCCATACCTGGCCAGAGTTTTGGGTGTCGAGAAATTCGGCCTGGTCATGTTCGCGTCGTCATTTGTCATTTATTTCGGTCTGATAACAGAATACGGTTTCAATCTCTCCGCGACCCGGGAAATCTCCGTGTTCCGGGATGACAAAAAGAAGATCTCCGAAATCTTTTTTTCGGTTATGATAGCCAGAATTATCCTCCTTCTGATAAGCGCAGCGATCCTGACGGTTATGGTTTTCTCCATAGGTAAATTCTCCGCCGACCGGCTCTTGTATTTCTACACATTCGGGATGGTGATCGGCAACGTGCTTTTTCCGGTCTGGTTTTTCCAGGGGATGGAGCGGATGAAATATATTACCGTCCTGAATATCGCGGCCAAAATGATATTCACTATACTGATCTTCGTCTTCGTCAGGGGCGAAAGCGATTATATCTATGTTCCGATATTCAATTCGCTGGGCTATATTATCGCTGGCGTAATCTCGCTTTATACCATATTCGCCGATTTCAAACTGCCCGCGGTCAGGCCGACTGTTTCCGGGGTCTACGGTCATTTCAGCAGAAGCTCTCAGTATTTTCTCTCGCGGGTATCGGTTTCGGTGTACACCAACAGCAATACATTTGTCATAGGGCTTTTCCTGGGCAACAGCATAGCTGGGTTCTATTCGGCCGCCGAGAAACTTTTTACCGCCCTATGGACTCTTTACACTCCCCTGACCACCGCCCTATACCCATATATGTGCAAGGCTCGTAATCTTAGATTTTATAAAAGAATTTTCACCTATTCATCGTTAGCCAACCTGGCGATAAGCGGCCTGGTGTTTATTTTCAGCGGAGTTATTGTAAAGGTATTATACGGAGATGGTTTCCAGGTCACCGTCGGGCTTCTGCGGATATTCTCCATATTGAGCGCCATAATAGTCCCGGCCATCCTGCTCGGCTATCCTTTGCTGGGCGCCATGGGTCAAGCCAAATATGTCAACTACAGCGTAATAATAGCCTCGGTCGCTCATCTGGTCCTGCTTCTGGCCGTCATACCGATCATGAACGTTTACCTGGTAACAGCGATTTCGGTTCTGACCCAGATGGTGGTGATAATTATAAGACTCTACGCGGTCAGAAAATTCATACCGTTATCCGGAGAGATCCCGTTATGTGCGGAATAACCGGTATAATAAATCTCGAGCCGGGCGAACCGATCCGCATTCCCGTTATCCGGAAGATGACCGATTCTTTAGAACATCGGGGCCCCGACGATTCCGGGGTTTACACAGACCGCCGGATAGCCCTGGGACATCGCAGGCTGAAGATTCTCGATCTAAGCGTCCGCGGACGGCAGCCGATGTTCGATACCGAAGATCGGGCCGGAATTATTCACAATGGCGAGGTTTATAACTTCAGGGAAATTCGAAAGGAATTGGCCGCCAGCGAATATAAATTCAGATCTGAATCGGATACTGAAGTTATACTCAATTCTTTCCTGGAGAACGGCATCGATTGTCTCGAAAATTTCATAGGCATGTTCGCGTTCGCCATATATGATAAAACCAGCGAACAGGTTTTTCTGGTTCGGGACAGAATAGGAATCAAACCTCTTTATTACACGCTGTTCAACGGCAAACTCATATTCGCTTCGGAAATAAAGGCCATACTGCTCTACCCCGGATTTATCCCCGAGCCCGATACCACCGCCATCTCGAGCTATTTAAGCTATAGGTATCCGATCGGCGAAAATACCATGTTTAAAAATATCCTGTCCCTTCCGCCGGGTCATTATCTTAAAATCGATTCTGCCCGCGTTAAGCTCCATCAATACTGGGATCTTCCGATTTATGAGATTAAAGAGGACTTCGGCGAGGAGTTCTATATTGAGAATATACGGGAGCTTCTGGAAAGCGCGGTCCGTTACCGGATGATTTCCGATGTGCCGTTGGGGGCGTATTTGAGCGGCGGCCTCGATTCGAGCGTTATTACCTCGATTATGTCACGAAAAGGCGAAACTTCGGTGAAAACTTTTACTATAGGCTTCGAAGAGAAAGGGTACAACGAGTTCGAGCATGCCCGCCGGGTCGCCGATCATTGCCATACCGATCATAGACAGATTCTGCTCGGAGCCGAAGATTATATCGATAATATGCTGAAATTAATACGCTATAAAGACGCTCCTCTCGGAGTGGCCAACGAGCCGGCCCTGCACGTTATGTCGCGCGAACTGAAAAAGCATATCACGGTCGTTCTTTCCGGCGAGGGAGCCGACGAGATATTCGGCGGTTACGGACGAATCTTCCGCAGCCCGTACGATTATATCCGAATGAAAAATACAGCTTCGGCCGATATGAACAGCGCTTTGAGAAATGAGCTTTTTAAAAAATACGGCGGCCGGGAATTCCCCTCGCCTTCAGATCATTTCATGTATCTTTATAACTATATAAACTGGGACGATAAAACCGCTTTTCTCAACACCGAAATAATCGCGGCGCTTAATAATGACTCCGATCAGAAAGCTATATTCGCCAGATTGTTTCAGCAAACCGCTGATCTGGATATCTACGATCAGTACATGTGGGTATTCGAAAAAATACATATAGTCGGGCTTCTCCAAAGAGTCGATATGACTTCGATGGCGGCGTCGGTGGAGGCTCGCGTGCCCTTTACCGATCATCGGCTGGTGGAGTTCGCCATGTCCATACCGTCGGAATACAAACTGAAATGGAGATCGGCGGAGGCCAAGAAACAGGCGGCTGAAACTATCAGCGACAAGATCAGCGAGAAATACGATATACCGAAATATATTTTGAAAAGATCATACGAAGATTCTCTTCCCGCCGGAATCGTCGATAGAAAAAAAGTCGGTTTTCCGGTTCCTGTTCATCTCTGGTTCGGGGCGAAGTTCAATAGTTTCGCGAAAGAGATAATGCTTGACGAAAGAGCTAAAAAGCGGAATTTTTATAATATAAACGGCCTGGAAAAGTTCCTCGGCCGTCCCGATCTCTTCAGGGAGCACGGTTCGGGGCTTAAGGTCTGGATGCTTTTGAATTTGGAGCTATGGTTCCGGGAGTACTTCGATTAGCGCCGCGAGGCGGGAGGTTAATATGAAACTGTTCATACTGGCGGCCGGCAAAGGGGAAAGGCTCTGGCCGCTGACTAAAAATACCCCGAAATCCCTGCTGACATTCACTGACGGCACTACGATACTCGAACGGCAGATCGAAAGCGCCATCAAGAACGATTTATTCGATGAGATCATTATTATCACCGGCTATAAATCCGAACAGATCGAGGCCAAGATCAGAGATTATCATGCGCGAATACCGATAAAGGTCACATACAACCCGTTTTATGATGTCAGCAATAATCTGGTCTCCGCCTGGACGGCTCATCACCATATGCTCCAGTCCGATTTCATGCTGACCAATGGAGATAATATTTACAAAAACAGCGTTTTCGGCAAGATCATTTCCGACAATGCCGAGATGATTCAGATTACTATCGACTACAAAGATAAGTACGACGATGACGATATGAAAGTCACCCTCGGAGATAACGGCCGGGTGACGAAGATCGGCAAGCTTATACGGCCGGAGAATACCGACGCCGAATCGGTCGGGCTGGCTTTGGTCAAGGGAGAGAAAAGCAGAAAGCTGTTCGTCAATAAGATCGTCGAATTGATAAAAAACAAAGAGTATCTCGGTAAATTCTGGCTGGAAATATTCAATTCTCTGATCGACGACGGCGTGTTTATAAGCCAGACCGAAATCGATACCGCCGACTGGAAAGAGGTCGATTTCCATCCCGATGTCGATATAATGAAAAATATAATCCTCAAGGATTTTTAATCTTCGGACGCGCCGCTCCGAAGTGGATATATTATCGATGCGCGGAATACAGATCGGGAAAAAATTATCGTCATGGGAAAAGGCCCTGACCTTTCTGGTCTGGGTCATCGGCGATATCATTTATCTCATATCGATATTCATCCCGAAAAATAACGCCCTCTGGGTATTCGGTTCATGGATGGGGGAGAAGTACTCCGATAACTCCAAATATCTTTTCGAATATATCAACGAAAACCACCCTGAAATAAAAGCGGTCTGGCTTTCCGCCAATACCAAAACGGTCGATTTTATCAGGCATAAAGGGTACCGGGCGGTCAGGACTTACGGCCTCATGGGAACCTGGCTCTCCTTGAGAGCGAAAACAGGGGTGATTTCCACCTGGATGACCGATATTAATATATTCGCCTCCTCCCGGACGAAAATCGTTCAGTTGTGGCACGGAACCCCGATCAAAAAAATCGGCCGGGACAATAAAGCGGATCAGACCGGAAACTCGTTATCGATGAGAGTATCAAGAAAGCTGTTTCCGTTTCTCGGCCGGGATTTCTCCGACGCTTTGATAATGGCGCCGTCGGAACAGGTTCAAGATATCTATGCCGGAGCCTTCGGATCATCAAAGGCCAATATAAAAATAACCGGATATCCCAGAAACGACCTTTTCTTCGTTCAGCGGATCGAGGGATTTCCGTTTAAGGAAACAATTCTCGAGCTTAAGAAAAATCATAAAATCGGCATATATATGCCGACTTACCGCGGCGAAGGGATAGCCAGCTCCGAATCGCTTTTGCCCGGAGATCTGAACAAAGCCAACGATGATCTGGCCGGAATCGACGCGATCCTGCTGATAAAATATCACCATTACGAGCTATATCATCACCAAAAGAAGCCCGAAGAACTTTCCAATATTATATTTCTGAATGATTCCGATATTTGCGGAGACATCTACCCTCTCCTGACCTTAGTCGATTTTCTGGTTACCGATTACTCCAGCGTCATCTTCGATTTTCTTTTAACCGGCAAGCCGATGATATTTACCCCGTTCGATCTGGAAGAGTACACAACCGGCGACAGGGAGCTTTACTACAGCTACGACGAGATAGCTCCCGGACCGAAAGCCCGCGATTGGGACCAGCTAACCGGCAGCATCGATAAGATTATCAACGGCCCCGATGAATTCAAAGAGGCCAGGGCAAGGATCAGATCGCGATTCAATTTATATATGGACGGCCAAAGCTCTCGGCGGGTATTCGAGGAAATAGCGAGATCATCCGATTGAAATCCAATTTCCGGGAATAATTCCGTTTCCAGTCTGTATAATGTTATAGGTTAATATATCAGGGAAACCCATATCTGTTTCCAGGGAGGATATTATCATGAAAACGGGAAAAATGAATTTGGCTGTCTTCCTCGCGGTATTGGTGTCTTTGATTTTTGCCTGCGACGATAAACCGTCATCGCCGGGGAACGGTGCTTTTGTTGTCTGGGTAAACGATCCACAGGGTATGCCGATTGCCGGAGCCTGGATCAGCGGAGGGTTTGACTGGGATTGGTACCTGGTGGAAACCAATAGCGCCGGCTGGGCTATGCTTCCCTCAACCGCCGCAGGTTATTCAGCCGATATCTACAAAAACAACTATTTTTCGATAAATATTCCTGAATTGCGGCGTACCCGGTATACCCTTGAACCGACTCCATGGAAATTCGACGAGATTGGGGAGATCGAGGGCAGCCTGATAAGCATCGAGCCGGAAATGATTCTGACTTTGGATTACCTTGGGAAATTCAGGATCTATGGATACGACGATAGCCATGTTACCGAGCTGTCATCGACAACGCTGCCCGGCTCGGTATCCAGGTTAAAGCTCTACGGCGATACGCTCTGGTACTCTACCTTTCAAAGCGGGATTTACGTTTATTTGATTCAAAATCCGTACTTCCCGGAACAATTGTACAATCTCGATATCCCCGGCTACTCCAGGTCATTCGCTAAAAAGGATACCATTATAGCCGTGACGCAATACGGCATTATTGAGGTTTTTTCTTATTCCAGCGATAGCTTCATAACGCGGCTGGATAGTATAGGGGGAGTCTACTCGGACTATGTGACATTCTCCTCGGATTACCTCATATCCCTCAACTACAATGCCCCTAATCCCGTAATCTTCGATTCTGGCGATCCCGCGAATATTATCGAAATCTACGCGGGAGATTTCTTTACCTATGGCTCAGGGTTTATGTATGGCGATAAGGTTATCATGCCTGAAGGCGATTATCGGAATTTTCCCAAAAACCATCTGGTACTGGATCTCTCCGATCCGGCCGACCCGACGGAGCTCCCCGCTATTCCCGCCGAGGGTATTCTGACAGCGATTATCGATGATTCCACGGCGACGGGAAGATATTCGGTTTTTTACAACCACTATAGTATTTTTCACTTAAACGAATCCGACGTTTTCGAAGCGGTGGCAGTGATCAGCGAGAATAATTACGGATTATATCTGGAAAATCAGGGATATGAGGGAGTTCTGCCGCCGTTTTATGTTTTTGACAATAAGCTATATCTGATGTCGCGCCCGGATTCTGACCAATAGTATTATCAGACTGTAAAGAATTCAAACGGTTAAACAGGCTAAAAGGCATCCAGTATCTTGCCCGACATGGAGATTCGCATGGCGAATGAACTGCCGATCAGACCGCGAATGTCCGGGGTTTTTGGAAAAATATATCTGTAATCGAACTCATAGCCAAACGCTCTGTATTGAAAGGCGAATTTTATTCCCGCGCCCTGGAAAGAATTCCTTACATCGGTCTCGTTGAGAATAGCCATGACTGATTCCTTTCGGCGTTTCGCGTGTTTTTATGTCTTAGTCTTAACTCCAACTTGAATAGTGATATTCAAGCATTGTTCCGATAAGGATTAAACAATAGTCGAGAATTTCGAGGCCGGTTTCTTTACTTTTTCGACGGTCATAACTGCCCTCCACGGTATCAGGTTTGCGATCCTGAAAATCCTATATCGCAAACGCCTTTGACGTTTACTCTCGGCGACGCGTGATGCTTCTCTTAGTTCAAAATATCAAAACAACCCGGGACAAACCTCTATATAGTCATTCCGGTGGGAAATCAATAATAAAATTAAAATTTGACTGAACCGTGTCAATCTATTTTTAGGATTTATAGGAAATCTGTAATGTTCAGGCAAAGCCAGCATCATGATTTTTTATATTATTATTCAGAAAAAATTCAAAATATCGCTCGCCTGACCGAAAATATAAAAAAGCTACTTCGAGATAATCTCCAGGCTGGCGTATTTCAGCATCAGCTTCTTGACCCCGGCCCTCTCGAACTTCACACTGACCATCATATCCTCGCCGCCTCCCTCGCGGGCGGTTACGATCCCCCGGCCGAATTTCTCATGGAGCACAACTGTACCGACAGGCAGGGTGTTTTCGGTATCGTAATCGTCCAGCTCGATAGCCGGAACCGGCGCCCTCTTCGGTTTGCCGGAATTCGAAAAGCCGTTAAATTTCTTTTGCGTCGGCCGTCCGTAATCGTTCCAGTAGTTGAACCGTTCGGTCTCCAAAAGGTCTTTGGATATATCCTTGAGAAAAAGCGATGGTCCGCCTGTATAGTCTCCCCATCGTCTGCGGAAACCGGCCATCGAGAGAAACAGCTTGTTCTTGGCTCTGGTCATCCCGACATAGCATAAACGCCGTTCCTCATCGAGATCTGCCGAGTCGTCGAATCCTCTCTTCAACGGTATCAACCCGTCTTCCATGCCGGCGATAAACACCGAATCGAATTCCAGCCCTTTGGCGGCGTGAAGGGTCATCAAAGTAACCGACCCTAAGGCCTCGTCCCATGTATCGATATCGGTGATCAAAGCCACCTCTTCTAAAAATCCGTTCAGTGACGGTGTCTCCGTCCTTTCGGAATATTCGATAATCCCGGCCACCAATTCTTTGACATTTTCCGCCCTGACCTCGGCTTCCGGGGTATTCTCCTCGGCCAGCATCTCCAGATATTTTATCTTTTCTATCAGTCGGGCGGCGATATCATGCGGGGGAAGCTCATTGATTTTCGAAGACAGCTCGGTCATTATAACAGATAGCTTTTCGAGTTCGGCTTTGGCCTTCCCTCTGATAGCGACCTGATCGAGCGATGAGGCCAAAAGAGCGATGACCGGTTCGTCTTTTCCGGCGGCCAGCTCATCGAGCTTTTCGATACTGCTTTTACCTATCCCTCTTTTAGGGACATTAATGATCCTGGTCAACGCGACATTGTCTTTAGGATTTACCAGAAGTCGAAGGTAGGCCAGTATATCTTTAACTTCGGCCCTTTCGTAGAATCTTATTCCTCCCACGATGGTATACGGCAGGCCTTTATATCTGAAGGCATCTTCGAGAACTCTCGATTGGGCGTTGGTCCGGTATAGCACGGCGAATTCAAAGGCTGATTTATCGAGCGCCAGGCCGGCACGGATCTTTTCCGAAATGGTATCGGCTTCGTCGACCTCGTCGCCGCACAAAAGCAGGGTAATTTTCTCGCCGCCGGCTTTATCGGTGAAAAGCCGTTTCGGTTTCCGTCCCCGTATTCCGGCCACCACGTCTCCCGCGGCATCCAGGATATTCTGGCTGGAACGGTAGTTCTGTTCGAGCATTATGACCTTGCATTCGGGGTAATCCTTTTCGAAATCGAGGATGTTGTTGATATCGGCTCCCCGCCAGCCATAAATAGATTGATCGTCATCCCCGACCACGCAGAGATTCCGGCTCGCTCGAGCCAGCAGGTTGACCAGCCGATACTGGACGTGGTTGGTATCCTGATATTCGTCGACCAGCAGATATTTGAAGCGGTTATGAAAAACACTCAATATCTCCGGGTTTTTCTCGAAAAGCTGAACCGATTTTGTCAGCAGATCATCAAAATCCATAGCCTGAAACTTGACCAGCCGTTTCTGATATTCGCGGTAGATTGTGGCGATATTGATATCCAGAAAATCCCCTGCCTCTTCCGCGTACTCTTCCGGGCCGATGAGTTTGTCTTTGGCCGATGATATCCTGGAGGCGGCGATTCGGTGGGACGGCTGAGATTCGGGAATTCCTTTATCCTTATATATTTTCTTTATCAAAGCGAGTGTATCCGATGAATCATAAATGGAAAAACTTCTGGAAAATCCCAATGGTTCGGGAAATTCACGCAAAACTCTGGCGCAAAACGAATGAAAGGTGGACATAAACACCCCTCGAGCGCCAGGGCCGAGGATATTTAAGATACGGCTTTTCATTTCTCCGGCCGCCTTGTTGGTAAAGGTTACCGCCATAATTTGATTCGGCGCGGCCTTGCCGGAAGCTATAATATGGGCAATTCTATGAGTGATCACTTTGGTTTTGCCAGAACCGGCGCCAGCCAGAACCAAAAGAGGGCCATCGACTTGGAGAACGGCTTCCTGCTGGCGAGGGTTCAGTTCGGTTAAATATCGGTGGTCGGTCATGGCCGTTAATATATGAGTTTCCGCCCGGATAACAACCAGGAAATAGGAATGCGCCGGCTTGGAAAAATAAATCTCGAATCGATGATCAATTGTCAAGTGTGCCACACAAATAATCATCGAAAAGAAGACCCATTATTGCTTTTTCAATATCCTTTGATAAAGTGAGAATCCAGACAGCCGATATTTATTAAGAAAATCAATGAAAAGAATGATCTTGGAGAATATTAGGATCGGTTTGTTATGATATGTAGAAAGAACAATATTGGGTATTTCCGGGAAACTATCAGATGCGAATAAGCCTTTTGACAAAAGCGATAATCGGCGTATGTCTGTTTATATCATTCATGTCAGCTCTGGGCTATTATCTGAATCGATCGGAATTAAAGGAATATCAGCTTCAGTCGGCCAAGAGCGAATTGGAATCGATAGCGCATTTTTTATCTCTGGAAATTGACCATAATTACGGCATTAAGGACAGCCGCGGCTTGCAGCAGCTGATCGACAAAATTTCAGCCTACAATAACAGTATATATGAAATATCGGTTCTGGATATAAATGGAAAAATCACGGCCTCATCGGATGAGAGTGAAATACATAAAGTTTCCGATAATCACCGGATATTGGATACTATCAGAAAAAGGGATCATTATCTGGAGCTCGATCTGACCGGCGATATATGGAAATGTATCGCCGTGGTACCGATCCCCCATATTCATGGGCAGGAGTCCAATCCAAAAGGATACCTGGTTATGACCTCGACCCTGGAAGACAGACGGCTGCTTATCGACGCTTTCATGGAAAAACATCTGCTGTCATTTTTCCTGATCCTGATCGGCATGCTGGCCTTTTCGATATGGATATCGACCAGGAATATCATCAAGCCTATCAGGGATCTTTCCAGGGCAATCATCAATGTCTCGGCCGGTGAGTTTTCGCCGCTTCCGGAGATACAGCCGCAGGATGAGATAGGAGATTTGATCAGATCGTTTAATGTGATGATAGAGGAACTTTCGCACACCAGGGAAAAATTGGAAGGGTACAATCAATCTCTGGAACAAAAGGTCAAAGAAGAGGCTGAAAAGCTGAAAATGGCCGCCCAGCAGCTTCATCAAACCGAGAAACTATCGGCCCTGGGACAACTAATTGCGGGCGTGGCTCATGAATTGAATAATCCCCTGGCGATAATTATGGGCAATGCCCAGCTGCTTCTGGCAATGGACCCCGAAGAGGATTTGAAGCGGAGAATATCAGTCATCTACCGGTCCGCGGAACGTTCCCAGAAAATTGTCCAGAATCTTCTATCATTCGCCCGTCAATCGCCGTCAAGGAAAACCTGTATCAAAATCAACGATATAATCAGCGATTGTCTGGAACTGAAAACCTATGACTACAAATCCAACAAGATTGAAATAGTCAGCGAATTCGAGCAATATCTGCCGTCTACCATGGGCGATTATCACCAGCTTCAGCAGGTATTTATAAACATTCTCGATAACGCCCAACACGCGCTGGCCAACAATCCCGGCGATAAAATCATGAAAGTTACTTCTGAAAGTGTCGGGAAAACGATTTTCATCAGGTTCATCGATAACGGCCCCGGAATTCCCCGCGAGATAGCCAGCAGAATATTCGAGCCGTTCTACACAACCAAAGAATTAGGCAAAGGAACCGGCCTGGGGCTTTCCATCGCCTACGGAATAATCGAAAAACATGGCGGCAGGTTTTATGTCGAAAGCCATCAGAGTGATGGTTCTACGTTCGTTATCGAACTTCCGATCGTATCGGGGCCGTCATCAGTGTCCGACGACGACGATTCAGGCCATGCCGCTGATTTTCCGGGACAGAAAAAATCCAAAAAAGCCGACAAGAGGATATTGGCTGTCGACGATGAATCGGCCATCCTCGATATGATAACCAATCTTTTGGAGAGAGACGGATATATTGTCGACACGGCCAAAAACGGCAAGCTGGCCCTCGATAAGATACAGACCAGGGATTATGACGTAATCCTATGCGACATGAAAATGCCCCTGATGAACGGTGAGCAGCTTTACGATGTCCTGACCGAAAAAAAACCGTCAGCGGCCCAGAGGATGGTATTTGTAACCGGGGATATTGTCAATCCCCTGACCAGAGATTTTCTCAGAAAATCCGGCCGAATGTTTCTCCAGAAACCATTCAAAATGGAAAGCCTTACGAAGGTAATCAACGACTTGATCGTATCGAGAGAATTTATCGCGCCGGTGGCTCCCACCGCCTTTTTAGAAAAGCCGATCTAAAATAAAAGATCCATATTTCCGGTTTTTTTATTCTTCCAAACCTGCCTTACCCGAACCGTCAGATCATTCGATCTGCTTCCAACTTATGATTCGCTCGACCCAATACTCCCGATGTTTATGGAATTACGTTATAAATTTATTGCTATTCTATTTTCAGCGTATATCTTAATTGCCTGTTCTTTACCGATTGATTAGCTCCCTGTAATGAATTAAATTTCCAGGGGCGGGATTTCAGGGGCAAGGCGGAGATGATTTTTGTGAACGGATATTTTTATAGCGTCAGGCTGTTGGTAAAAGGAGTGATGATATGGAGCTGAACACTCTATTGATATCGGTTTTTGTCATAGTAGTTTTAATCGCCTTTATTTTGATTTTACTGTCCAGGCAATATCGCAACGTCGGTCCGAATGAGGTTCTCATTATTTCCGGGGGACGTAAACGGACGGTTACGGATCCGGATGGGGTTAGGAGGAAGATCGGTTACCGGGCGCGCATAGGAGGCGGAACTCTGGTTTTACCGTTTCTGGAATCGGCCCAGGTGCTTCCTTTGGAGGTCATGACAATCGATATGCAATGCAACGAGGCCATCACAGCGCTGGGGATACAGGTCAACGCTCACGGTCAGGCTCAGATAAAGATCGGCGGAGACGAATACTCTATTCGTATGGCGGCCGAGCAGTTTTTGAGCAAGGGTTCTCAGGGGATAAAAGATATAGCTTCCAAGATACTCGAAGGGCATATGCGGGCCGGACTGGGTTCTATGTCGGTCGAGGAGCTTTTCGGAAAACGAGAGGAGTTCGCCGAACGGGTCAGGAAAGCGGCCTCGGAGGAGTTTTCGGCGATGGGTCTGGTGATTCTTTCGTATTCGTTAAAGGACCTCTCAGATACAGCCGGCTATATCGAGGCATTGGGCAAACCGCGAATCGCCCAGGCCAGAGGAGAAGCGGCGGTAGCTGAGGCGGAGGCCGAACGGGACGCTACGGTGAAAGCGGCCGAAGCCCGTAAGGAGGCCGATATAGCCAAGTTCAGGGCCGAATCGCAGATAGCCGAAGCCAACCGGGATTACGAGCTCAAACGGGCCGAATACCAGGCCATGGTCAATCAGAAAAAAGCCGCCTCCGATTTAGCCTATGAGCTGGAACGTCAGAAAATAAACCAGCAATTGAAACGAGAGGAATACCAGGTTCGTCTGGTGGAAAAAGAGCAGGCGATCAAGGTCGAGGAAAAGGAGATCCTTCGCAGGGAAAAGGAACTCGAATCGACGATCAAGAAACAAGCCGACGCCCGCAAGTACCAAATAATATCGGAAACCGAGGCTCAAACGTTCAAGCTGGAAGCGGAGTCGAAAGGCAGAGCGAACGCGATCAGGCTCGAAGGCGAAGCCGAAGCCGGGATAATGCTCAAAAAAGCGGAATCGTACGGGCAATACAGTCAGGCGGCCATTTACGAAATGCTAATTTCAATACTGCCGGAACTGGCCCGCGCGGTCTCCGAACCATTGAGCAAAGTCGAGAAAATCGTTATGGTCGATTCGGGCGGAGGAGGGGCGTCCAAGCTGACCGGACAGGTAGCCGAAGTATTGGGCCAGCTTCCGACCGTGGTGGAATCGCTCTCCGGCATCGATCTGAAAAAGTTGGTGGAGAAGCTGTCGACAACGGATAAAGATAAAAAACAATCCGGTAACAAAGGCGAGAAATCGTAATTCTCTCGTCATATTCAACAGTGATGATAAAAAGGATCGGATATGTTATCGGATAGAGTACAGCGGGTGGGATTTTCTCCCACGCTGAAAATCTCGGCCAAAGCGTCGGCCATGAAATCCGAGGGGATCGATGTTATAGATCTCTCGGTCGGCGAACCGGACTTTCCCACTCCGGCGAATATCAAGGAAGCCGCCAAGAAAGCCATAGATAATAATTTTACCAGGTATACATCCAACGACGGCATTCTGCCGTTGCGCAAAGCTATTGCCAAAAAGCTCAAGGAAGAAAACAATCTTGAGTACGGCCCCGATCAGATAATTGTCTCGACCGGAGCCAAAAACTGTTTGTACAATCTATGCATGGCCATACTAAATCCGGGCGACGAAGTGATTATTCCGGCCCCTTACTGGGTGAGTTACCCGGAGATGGTCAATCTGGCCGGAGGAACGTCGGTGGTTGTCCAGACCAGAGAAGAGAACGGATTCCGCCTTACGCCTGACCAGCTCTCCTCGGCTATATCGCCGTCGACCAAAGCCCTGATAATCAATAACCCGTCGAACCCCACAGGCGGTGGCTATACAAAAAACGAGCTTCTGGAGCTGGCCGAGATTGTCGCCGACGAGGGGATACTGGTCATATCCGACGAGATATACGAAAAGCTGGTTTATGACGGTTTCGAGTTCGTATCGTTCGCCTCGCTGAATAAAAAAATGAAGGAACAGTCGGTAATCATCAACGGCGTATCCAAGGCGTATTCCATGACCGGCTGGCGGATCGGTTACGCGGCCGGCCCGACCGAACTGATTTCAGGAATGTCGAAGGTGCAGTCGCATAATACATCCAATGCCTCGTCGATTTCACAGATGGCCGCCCTTGAAGGTCTTTCCGGACCGCAGCACGAGATCAGCCGGATGAGAAACGAATTTCAGATCCGACGCAACTACGCCCTCGATCGTTTGCGGAGTGTCCCGGGCGTGGCTTGTTATGAACCTCGGGGAGCGTTCTATCTTTTCCCCAACGTGGTGTCATATTTCAAAAAAGAGTATGACGGCATGCAGATTCGCAATTCCTACGGCCTGGCGTATTATCTTCTGAAACACGCTCATGTGGCAGTGGTGCCGGGAGAGGCGTTCGGCTCCGAAGGGTATATCAGGCTGTCGTACGCGACGTCGATGAAAAATATCGAGAATTCGCTGGACAGAATTATCTCGGCGCTGGCCAAACTGGAACCTACCAGGGCGGCCCGGGCAATTTCGCTGAATAATACCGTAACAATGCGTAAGGATCTGGTCGAGACCGAAACCAATGTGGGGCCGGAGCTGCGGGACGCTCTGACGGCTGAGGCGCGGGCGCATCTTTCTAATGCCGGTTATTTCGAGTGGAATGCCAATATTCAGGGAGTGGTTGTGCAGCTTCGCACCAACCTGCCTCATCTATACGATTTCTGGATGGAGAACTGGTATCCAGCCCAGCTGGAGACTGATCTCGAGCCTCACGGAATCATTTACGCCGTCGGCTGGGTACCCGGCCGGGAGCCGAGAGCTTATTACAACAGCGAGTCGCGCACGGCTGTTTTATTCAAATCGGCCTATTACGGTCAGTTGAGATCGCTGGCCATAGGTATCGCCGACGATATCTCGTCGCGGCTGACCGACACATACTCGGTCAGAGGTCTGGGTCTCGATTTCGGCGGCGACGGCCTGCTCCTGATAGCTCCCAGGGGAACCGGTAAAGCGGCCTATTTTGCCAACCTGCTGCGTCATCCGGAATCAAAGCTGGTCAGCGATGATGTCGTATTTATCAGGATCGGAAATGAGGCCATTGCCGACGTGCCCGAACGGAAATTTTATATGCAGACCAATCTCGTGGAAAAATATCCTGATTTCGCCCCGCTATTCGATAAATCGAAATGCGAGAATGTTATTACCAGCAAAGAGGAATGTATCAACGGCCCCTGCCAGAAACAGGATAGATGCGGCCTCGACACCGGAATGCCGTTTTGCTACGAGGGATCGCCGGTATCCCGAGCCATGCTCGATCCGTACTGGATCGACGGAGAGGCCAAACATACCAAGAGAACGTCGCTAAAACTGATATTGCTTTTGAAGAACGATCCGATCAGCCCGATGGTCTCGGAGCCAACCATCGATGAAGCGTTGCGTTTTTGCGAGGACGGTTTATCGCAGGCGGGAATGATGAAATCGGAGCCGTTTTTTAATCCTCATATTCTGGTCAGGGGAACCGACAGAATGGATGCCCGAAAGCGGTTTTATGAAAAGCTTTTCAATAAGGCGAAACCGTATTTCATCAATATCGGAGCCGGCGCGCCGGAGGAAATTCAGAAGCGGATAAACAGGATAATCGGGATTTGACGCGGATTATCCTGCCGCGGTATATTGCGGTATAGAAAAACGATATGATCAGGGGGTTTTATTGTCGCCGATATTAATATTCATATTGGGAGCGTTGTTCGGCGCCGGCGTAGTGTTTTTTGTCAATCGCTTTTCCAAGGGCGGAATGGATACGCAGTATCAGCAATTGAAGGCGGAAATGGAGAATTCGTTTAAGGCGGTTTCTCTCGATGTGATGGGTCAATCGACAGACCAGCTGGTGAAACTTTCAAAAGAGATGCTGGAGGCCAAGACATTGGAAAGCTCGGCCGATTTAGAATCGAAAAAGAAGCTGATCGATCAATCGCTGGGAAGTCTGGCTAAAGAGATGCAGGAGCGGCTGGAGAAAGTCCAGAAGCTGATGACCGATATCAACCTGGCGGTGCCGGAGAAATACGGCAAGGTCAGTTCGGCTATCGAGCAGATCGCCAGGCAGAGCGAGGATCTTCGCAAAACAACCGAATCATTAAACCGGGCGTTATCGTCGACACAGGTCCGCGGCCAATGGGGCGAACGGATGGCCGAGGATATATTGCGCGCCGTGGGGCTTCGGGAAGGAATCAATTACCGAAAGCAGCAGACAATAGAAGGGGGCAGATCGAGACCCGATTTTACATTCCTCTTGCCCGACGATCTTAAGGTCAATATGGATGTCAAATTCCCGCTTGATAAATACCTCGAGTATCTCAAGGCCCCCAGCGATATCGAGAAGGAAAACGCCAAAAAACAGTTTCTTTCATCTGTGCGCAAGAGAATCAAGGAAGTCACCGGACGAGATTATATCAATCCTGATGATAATACTGTTGATTATGTTCTGGTGTTTATCCCCAATGAACAGGTTTACGCTTTTATACATGAAAACGACGACGCCATACTCGATGAAGCGCTTAACCAGAAAGTGGTTCTTTGCTCCCCCTTGACCTTATACGCCATGCTGGCCCTGATCCGCCAGGCGGTGGATAATTTCAGTCTCCAGCAGTCGTCGAGGAAGATTCAGGCATTACTGGGGGGCTTCGCGGCGCAGTGGAAGAAGTTTGTCGATTCCATGAAGGTTGTGGGAGACAGAATCGACAATACCCGCAAAGCCTTCGACGAGATGGTCGGCGCCAGAACGAGAATGCTGGACAGACAGGTCGCGGGTATCGAGACTCTCAACAAAACCGACGGTATCGAGCCGCGGATAGCGGAACTTGATTCTCAAACGTCTCAAATCGAAAACAATATCGATTCGAAAGACACCGATCTGCTATTATAAACCGGGACTGCTCCCGAAAATTCCATAAATTGATATCAGTCGTAACTATAGTGTCTAATGCCCGGTCAATCCGTATTTCTTTAGTTTCTTGGAGAGGTTTCCTCGATCCATTTTGAGTAGTTTGGCAGCTTTGGTAATATTGTTTTCTGCGTCTTTTAAAATCTGTTCCATAAGCGATTTTTCAAAACGGTTCAAATGCTCCCGCAGGGACAAAGGCTTGGTGACCGGTTCCGGTTTCGTGTAATCGCGTTCTCCCTTCGTTCCAGCCAATGATTCCATAATATCGGAATCGGTTATGAGATCGCCGTATTTGAGGGCGGCTGTTCGTTCGACAATGTTCTTCAGCTCTCGAACATTACCGGGCCAGTCGTACGATTGCAGCGTAATTACAGCTCCCGGATCGAAACGCATCCGGCCATAACCGAGATCGTCGAGAAAAAAACGGGCCAGAAGAGGGATATCATCGAGATGCTCCTTAAGCGGCGGAATCATAACCGGGATAACATTGAGCCGAAAATATAGATCCTCCCGGAATTTGCCCTCCTTGGTAAGACGTTGAATATCCTTGTTTGAGGCGGCGATAATCCGCGTGTCGACCCGGATATCTTTGGGAGATCCTACTCTCTGTACAGACGATGTCTCGATAGCCCGGAGCAGTTTGGCCTGATGATCAGACCTGAGTTCACCTATTTCGTCCAGGAATAAGGTACCGCGGTCAGCGGCCTGAAATTTGCCGTCCTGGCGGGCTATGGCTCCTGTGAACGCTCCCCGTTCGTGTCCGAAAAGCTCCGATTCGAAAAGCTCTCCCGGAATGGCCGCGCAGTTGACTGCCACAAAGGGACCGGTGGCTCGCTCCGAGGAGTAATGAATGAACTTGGCGGCCATTTCTTTGCCCGAACCGGGTTCTCCCAAAATATAAACCCGGCTATCAGTCGAGGCTATCCGTTTCAGCTTTTCCCGCAGAGAACCTATCGACTCCGATTGACCGATAAGATCGTTTTGCGAAAGCAGGGACTGGCGGAGCTTGGCAACCTCCGATTCCAAAGAACGTTGTTTCACCGCGATACGTGAATCCAGCAGAAGCTGAGCTGGATCAGGTGGCTTTTCTATTACGTTAAAGGCGCCGAGCCGGGTGGCTTCGATGGCTCTTTGAATAGAAGCTTGTCCGGAAACTATAATGATCGGAGCGGCGATTCTCTGTGTTTTCAGAATCTTCAGTATTTCGATACCATCGATATCAGGCAGGCCGATATCGAGAATTATCAAATCGAAGCGGTTGTCGGAGGCCAGTTCCAGGGCGGCGTTGCCTGTTCGGACGGCGGATGGGATATAGCCGTTGTCTTTATACAGAGACGATAAGGAATCGATAATCCCCTTATCATCATCAATAATCAGCACTTTCGGCTTATCCACCATGCGATAATTATATGATGAATCGGTTTATGTAGTCAATTCATTTATGAGTATTTTTTACACGAGCTTTTTCTATCGGCTGATGGTCCTATTTGAGCATTATCATTTCCCGCGCATTCTCGAAACTATCGAATTTGAGGTTTATAGAAATAGACCCCCCGGAACTTTCAGGCCAATATCGTAATTTATAGGATGATGCCTGAAGAGTTGGAAATACTGATTATTGGCGGAGGACCGGCCGGGATAAGCATGGCTGTGGAAGCCCGTTTCGCCGGAATTCCCAAAGATAAGGTCATGGTGATCGAGAAAACTGATCGGATTTGCTGGTCGATCATCACACAGTACCCTGATAATAAACTAGTTACCGCCAATTACAAGGGATTCACCGCGATTCATCACGGGATTATGCGGATCGGGGATATCTCCAAATCGGACAGCCTGTCGTATTTCAATAACGCCTTGTTCGAAAACGATATGAATATCCGTTATAACGAAACAGTCGCCCGGATCGGGCTTGCGGATGACGGTAAATTCGACGTGGTCACCGACAAGGGGGAATACAGAGCCGGGATCTGTGTCGTGGCAATTGGCATCCTGGGCAAACCCAATCGCCCGGAGTATCCGCTGCCGAGAACAATGAGAAGCAAGATCCATTTCGATCTAACGGCCCCTATCGCCGATTCCGATGTCTTGGTTGTCGGCGGAGGAGATACCGCCGCCGAACGGGCGATATATCTTTCCCAACAGAACAACAGCGTAATTCTCTCATACCGAGGTTCGGATTTTCATCGCATGCATCCTGACAACCGCCAGGCCCTGCTGTCGCTGGAAACCGCCGAAAAAATAACAATCTTCCGGAATAGTATCATAACCGGCGTCGAAAGATCGAAAACCGGGCCGCGGGTCGCGTTCGCCGGCCATGATCAGCCTATGGTATTCCATCATATTGTTTATTGTCTGGGCGGCTCCACCCCCAACGATTTTCTGAAAGGCGCCGGGATCGAGTTCGAGGGGGAAACTCCGGTGATCAAGGATGGTTACGAAACAAATATTCCAGGGTTGTTTTTAGCGGGCGATCTGACCGCGGGAACATCAGGCGGATCGATCAACTGGGCCTTTAAGGCGGCGCACGAATCAATAAAACATATAATTGAGAGCTATTTGGGCGATACCGCGGCAGGAGCGTGAGGAAATAATACTTCTCTAATCGGTCTTAACGGATGTATCAATTCTCCCTCGGACCCCATCCTCCAAAAACATCACCTGATCCAGCATCTTATATCGTCTCCCGAGTTCCGCTTTCATGATCTCGTCCCATATCGAGGCCGCCACAATCTGGCCGAATATGACATATCCCGAACCGACCTCTTTGGTCTCTGTCAGCCGGCACTCCAGATGCGCCCTGCAGTTGTCGACTAAAGGAGCGTCGACAGCCGATCCAGGAACTAGCTCGAATCCGCATTTCTCGATCCGTTCCCGGCCATGCCAATTCAGACATCGGAAAACAGTATCCGCTATCGATGAATCGACCAGGTTGACCGCGAAACATCCGGTTTCGATTATATTATTCTCGGTAGTATTTTCTTTTGAGCCGGAGAACATGAGGATCGGCGGCTCGAACGAAACCATCGAAATCCAGCTCTTAGGCGCGACATTAGGCTCTTTGGATTTATTGGCTGTGGATATCAGGACAACCGGCCCCGGTATCAGGCTCGGCGACCATTGGCGTTTATCAATCGGGTAAAAGATTTTGTTCATGATCAGGGAATATTTTATTATCCCTGCCGGATTAGTTCAAGGCTAAATGTCGATTTCACTTGCCTGCCGAGGTCATGAACCCCGATAATTCGGATGAAATAAGCAGGGAGGAGAAATGAGAATAATTACCGGAATATCCGTAGTATACGCGGTTATGACTTCCTTTAGCTTCGTTCTGGCCGAGCGGCCGAAAGACGAAAAAAGCGAAAAACCCGAAATGCCGGCGCTGACTATTTTCAGCGACGCTTTCAAGCATGGCGAAACGATCCCGGTGAAATATACCTGTGATGGCGATGATATCTCGCCTGAATTGACCTGGAGCAAACCGCCCGATGGAACGATGGAACTGGTATTGATCTGCGACGATCCCGACGCTCCCGTCGGTACCTGGGATCATTGGGTAGTCTACGGACTGCCCGCAGATACGTTGGGGCTGCCGGAGGGCTTGCCAAAAACCGACGAGATCGATCGTGGCGGCCTGCAGGGCAAAAACAGCTGGGGAAAGATCGGCTACGGCGGACCATGCCCGCCCAGAGGCCCGGCGCACCGGTATTTCTTCAAGCTTTACGCGTTGGATAAGAAACTCGATCTGGCTCCCGGCGCCGACAAAAAGCAGATTGAAAAGGCGATTGACGGGCATATTCTGGCCAGGGCCGAATTGATCGGCAAATATGGCAGATAATTCGGATAAATCCGATCCGAGGAATTTTTTCGGTGCACTGAAAGCGGAGCTGTGCCGATGCGGGCATCGAGTTAATATCTCCGATCCGCGCGATCATACCTGCGACGAAAATTGCCGATGTCCCGATTGCCGTACGACTATTATAAGACAGCTTAGAGTGATCGAGGAGGATTGAAAAGGCGATCGACTGGCGTATCCCGGCCAAAAGCGAGCTGATCGGGACTTACGGGCGGCAAGGTCGGCCGATTTGGTAGACAGCATCTTGTTGATTTTCAAAGAGTTATCGCGCGAGGGAGTAATACAGGCAATTCGGCAGGATCTTTTAATATTGGTTTTCCCGCAGTTCTTCTCAATTTGAGCAACATTTGTTCACCTAAATTCGTTTAATATATTGACAGTATTGCCGAATCTACTATAATGAAAATGAAAGGGAACAGATTTTATGGCGGCTAAGAAAAAGAATTCGAAAAAAAAGGCTTTTAGATGGCCTTCTTATATAAATCGGGATAAGTATATCCATAGTATTCTATACTTTCTTGAAAAGATAAATAATCAGTATCTTGGTAAAACAAAACTAATGAAGCTATTGTATTTCCTGGATTTTGGGTATTACGAAAAAACAGGGAATTCAATTACAAATGACAAGTATGTCTGGTATTCTCACGGGCCTGTACCCAGCCGCGCAGAAAACACCTTAGACTATATGAATAGCCAGAAAATTATAACTAGATCCTGGATTAAATTCGATTCAAAAAAGCAGGAAAGATATCTCGCTAATGAAAAATTCGACATATCGTTATTTACAAGCGAGGAAGTGCAAGAACTCGAACGAGTTGCCGCGAATTTTGAAAACTATAATACTCGCGAAATAGTAGACGAAGCCCATCGCGACATTCCCTGGATACTTTCGAGGCCTGACGATGGCAAAAGAGTCGGAGGGTATATTGATTATGAACTAGCGCTTTACAGACATCAATCGCTGTCTTCCGTCAGCGATGAGAAAGAAACGGAATTTCTGGCAAAATCAGCTAAATTTCGGAAACTTGTGGAACGTACATTCAAAGAAACTCAATAACCTCAAAATGCCATATATTATTATTGAGCATCCCAAATTCAATAAACTTGTAAAGAAAATCTTCAAAAAACATAAAACCATAAATAAAGATATAGAAGTGGCGAAAAAGTTCTTATCAATTGAACCCGATATTATGACCGATTACATTCCTGGCTTCGCCGGACAAATTGGAAAATTCCGGATGCCCATTTCAGGATCGAATATTGGTAAAAGCGGGGGATGCCGAATAATCTTTCATAAACACGATGAAAGTAAGACCATTAGGCTCTTATTCATATATTTGAAATCAGAGATAGAAAATATAGGCAATAAGGAAATAGAAGAAATATTATCCGAATTAGAAGACAATCTCTAGAATATAAAAAAAGGCCCCGACTGAAAAATCGAGGCTCTCTTTTAAAGCAACTACCTGCCAAGCAGATTTTAGTACATACCTTCCATGCCGCCCATACCGCCCGGAGGCATAGCGGGCATGTTTTCCTTCTTCTCCGGTTTGTCGGCGATCAGAGCCTCGGTGGTCAGAAGCAGCGCCGCTATCGACGTGGCATTCTCTAAAGCTGTACGGCTGACTTTGGTCGGATCGATAACACCCATCTTGACCATATCGCCATACTCGCCGGTCTCGGCGTTGTAGCCGAATGCGGCTTCCTTGTTCTGACGAACCTCGTTGACCACGATCGATCCCTCGACACCCGCGTTTTCGCAGATCTGGCGAATCGGTTCCTCTAACGCCTTTTTGATCACCAGAGCGCCGACAGCCTCGTCACCAGTGAGTTTCAGACCGACCAGGGCCTTTTCGCAGCGAATATAAACAACTCCGCCGCCCGGCACGATACCTTCCTCGACCGCCGCGCGAGTGGCGTGAAGAGCGTCCTCGACCCGCGCCTTTTTCTCTTTCATTTCCGATTCGGTGGCCGCGCCTACATTGATAACCGCCACTCCTCCGGCCAGCTTGGCCAGACGTTCCTGCAGTTTTTCACGGTCGTAATCCGATGTCGTATCTTCGATCTGCTTCTTAAGCTGATTGATCCGTCCCTTGATATCCTCGGTTTTGCCGGCGCCCTCGACTATGGTCGTGTTGTCCTTGTCGATAGTAATACGCTTAGCCTTGCCAAGATCGGAAACAACGGCGTTTTCCAGTTTGAATCCGAGTTCTTCGGAGATAACCTTGCCGTTGGTCAGTGTGGCGATATCCTCGAGCATCGCTTTTCTGCGGTCGCCGAATCCCGGGGCTTTGACCGCGCAAATCTTTAAGGTGCCGCGGAGCTTATTAACCACCAGGGTAGCCAAAGCTTCTCCCTCGACATCCTCGGATATAATTAGCATCGGCTTGCCCATCTGGGCCACTTTTTCCAGAACCGGTAGAAGATCTTTCATGGCGCTGATTTTTTTGTCATAGATCAGGATCAGAGGATCTTCCAGCACCACTTCCATATTGTCGGGGTTGGTGACGAAATAGGGGGAAAGATATCCGCGGTCGAACTGCATACCCTCGACAACGTCAAGAGTGGTTTCGGTCGATTTGGCTTCCTCCACAGTGATGACACCGTCCTTGCCGACTTTCTCCATGGCGTCGGCGATAAGATTACCGATAGCCGGATCGTTATTGGCGGAAATAGAACCGACATTGGCGATCTCTTTTTTCCCGGCCACGTCTCTGGACATCTTCTTGATCTCTTCGACTACCGCGGCGGTGGCCGACTCCATGCCCCGCTTGAGAGACATAGGATTTATACCGGCGGTCACGTTTTTCAGGCCTTCACGATACATGGCTTGAGCCAGAACCGTGGCGGTGGTGGTGCCGTCGCCCGCTATATCCGATGTTTTCGACGCCACTTCCTTGACCATCTGAGCGCCCATATTTTCATAATGATCTTCAAGCTCGATCTCTTTAGCCACCGAGACGCCATCCTTGGTGATTATCGGAGAACCGAATTTCTTGTCGATTACTACAGTACGTCCCTTGGGGCCCAGGGTAACCTTGACCGCGTTGGCTAATTTATCCACACCCTTTTTTAGTTTATCGCGGGCACTGGAACCATATTCAATTATCTTGGCCATATTCAAAAACCTCCTTAAGGTAAATTATCTCATTTACGGTCCAACGGATCCGTAGGAGCGGAGCCTGAGGCTCCATATCTTTTTGTTGCCGCGGCCGTTAGGAAATGACGGCCAGGATGTCGGATTCCCGCATGATCAGATATTCGGTGTCATCGACTGTAACTTCGGTTCCGGAGTATTTTCCGTAGAGTACCTTATCACCCTTTTTTACTTCCATAGCGATCTTCTTGCCGTCTTCGGTCCTGCCGGGACCGGCTTCGATTACCTCGCCCTGCATGGGACGTTCTTTAGCGGTATCCGGGATGATGATCGATCCCTTCTTAACTTCCGCTTCCTCAAGCGGTTTGACCACTACGCGGTCAGCCAATGGCTTGATTTGCATTTTTGAATTCCTCCTTTATTACGGTAAATTTAAGTCTTTATCCCGGTGTCAGGTTATTCGTCCGGGCACCGATTATCCGTTGAATTACAACGGATTACATTCACTTGTTAGCACTCTATACTGATGAGTGCTAAATTTTGTTCCGCAAGAATATAAATTTTGTCGGAGGAGTCAAGCGATATTTTTCGATGGAAGGGCAGTATTCCGGGCCTTCTCCCGGATATTGAAAATAAACCCTGTGCCATAAAGAAAATAGGAGATGATGTTCACAATAACATTGGCTATCCACACTGTCGTCGATCTGTGGATATTAATGAAAGCTAAAAAACCAATGCTTCCGGCGGCGTATAGAAGCAGCCCGGCCGAGATCCAGAATCGAAAGTTCTTATAGATACTGCCGAAATCCCCTAATTGAAGTGCGAAAAGAGTATAGGCCGAAATAATGACAAATAGAACGGATGTCAGAGAGGCGAAAAAGCTTTCGAAATTCCCCGCATTATTAATCGAAGAGAATCTAAGAGTCCCTATAAGAACTATAAATATCATGCTGTAACGGAACATATTCTTAATAAGCCGCTTATCCTGCCAGAACGAAAAAACAAAGGCGTATACGCAGTATTCGATCAGGATATAAAAGAAGTGCGCCGATTGGCTGTTTACTCCATAAACCGTACTTCTACGAAAAGTGTAAAGGTCGACAAGAACCGAGATAACAAGCAGACCCCAGAGAATTTTCAACTCCGGCCCCAACCTGCGAAATCCAATAATCCCAATGATTATGGGGATAAGTGTCGAAATCAACATTGCGTAATAAAACGGGTAGTAGCTGCTCATGTCCCCTCAAAAATCGCTAATCGTTTTGATCAAATACGATATCTAAATCAAAATCGCGTTTTCCGCAAGAGTTTTCCTGCCGCTCCCTGGAATCGCGCAATCACTCCACAAAAACCCGGGTTCTCTTTCAGCTAACCTATCGCAGGGTTGAGCAAAAAAGGTGAAAACACAAGCCCCGGCCATTTACCCGCCCGCAAAAACTGCCGTATTTTAGCTTATCAGTTCCTTAGTATCGGAACAAAATGGGGGACATGGCCACGCAATTTCCGCTATTTCTCCGCCGGTTAGATCATTGCCGGCGGCGTTCACGCCGACCAGCACGAAGGTCTGCTCTCCATCGTCTTTTTTAGCGTAATAAATCCTCATACCCACGCACTCGTCCTGGCTCAAGATAGCGATAAGCGCGGTTTTGCCGAAA
>JAHEDG010000027.1 GCA_024641335.1 Candidatus Zixiibacteriota bacterium | reverse complement strand
CCCCTGGCCAAAATCTTGTATACTCCCGGTATCAGCCCGGATAGAATATACTCGTCAGGATACGGACCATTGCATTCGACACTCTTATACCATCCGGCATCAGGCTGATCGACCTTTAATGCCGTAATCAGCCCCCGGCTTAAATCACGATCGCCGGTTTCAATCATCCCGCCGATCCAGCCGCCGAATTCCAGCCGGAAAATAATATCAACATTTTGATTGGGAAAGATCTCAACAACCCCCGCCTCCGAATGACGATAGGCGGTGGGGAAATATCTTTCGATATAACTTTCCTTCTCCGCCGATATCATATACCGACCCGGAACCGCCGAGATAACAAACCTGCCGACATCGGATGTTACCGCTGTGCCTATTACCTTGTTTTCGAGATCGCGCAAATAAACAGTGGCCTCGGAAAGCAGAATACTATCCTGCGACGATAACACCCTGCCGGATATAGTCCCGATATCAGACGCCCTCAAGATACCGCCGATCGGCACAAGAGTAAATGAACACAATATTATGAAAAGAAACCTTCTCATCAATTATATTATAGTCAGCTGACTCAATATATGCAAGCGCTTTTTGCCGGGAATCGCCCTGAAATCCGAAATAAAAAAGGACCCGGCGAGATCCGGGCCCCTATGATATTTGTCATATTCCCTCGCCGAAAAACTGTAAGCCGACGAGGCTATTCTTCTTCTTTAGCCTTCCTGGCCTCCTCGATCACCTTGGCCGCGAATTCCCTGGGTACTTCCTCGTAATGCGAAAGCTCCCTGGTATGAATTCCCCTTCCCTGCGTCAATGATCGCAGGGTGGTGGAATACTTGTAGAGCTCGGCTAATGGTATCTGGGCCCTGATCTTCTGATTGGAGCCGTCAGGATCCATACCGAGGATTTTACCCCGTTTCGATGAGATATCCCCCATGACATCTCCCATATATTCCTCCGGAACCAGGATTTCCACATTATAAATCGGCTCCAGAAGATAAGGATCAGCCTTCAAAAATCCATCCTTGAAAGCCATCGATCCGGCGACCTTAAAAGCCATATCCGACGAATCCACGGTATGGTAAGATCCAAAATATACGGCCACTTTTACATCAACAACCCGGCTCCCCGATAACGCTCCGGAATCCAGAGTTTCGACCACTCCTTTTTCCACCGATGGAATAAACTTGGTGGGAATAACACCGCCGACTACCTCATTGACAAACTCGAATCCGCCGCCCCGAGGCATCGGCTCCAGGCGGAGCCAGCAATCCCCGAACTGCCCGCGGCCGCCGGTTTGCTTTTTGTATTTGCCCTGTATCTCCACCTTTTTCCTGATCGTCTCTCGGTATGGAATTCGGGGCTTATCAAGCTCTACTTCCACCCCGAATTTCCTCTTGAGCTTGGCGGTGATAACCTCCAAATGCAGCTCTCCCTGGCCCGACAAGATCGTTTGCTTGATCTCGGAATCGACCTTGAGCATGATCGACGGGTCCTCTTCCCTCAAACGAGTCAGGCCGCTGCCGACCTTATCCTCGTCACCCTTGGTCTTGGCCCGGATAGCCATCCCTATTACCGGGGCTGGAATCGGAGCCGGCTCATATTGAATCTGTGATTTCTTATCGCATAATGTATGACCCGTATGAGTCGTCTTCAATTTAACCAACGCCCCTATATCGCCGGCGCCTATCTCTCCGCTCTCCTTGCGATCCTTGCCGTTCATCAAAAATATCTGCCCGATTCTCTCGCTCGACCTGCTGTTGACATTCTCAAGATCCAGACCGTTCGATATCTTTCCGGAAAATACTTTGAAAAATGAAAGCTCGCCGACGTGAGCCTCGGATATGGTCTTGAAAATATAGAGCGAAGCCGCCTCGTCGGTCGATATCTTTCTCCTTATAATCTCATCGGTACCCGGTTTAAATCCGATCTTTTCTCCAAGATAATCGGGCGCGGGCAGGAAACTGACCGCAAAATCCAAAAACAACGCTGCTCCGGCCAGTTCAGTGGACGCCGCCCCAAAAATGGGGAAAATCTTCGCGGATGCTATGCCTTTGGTCAAACCGCTTTTAAGATCTTCCGGGGATAAGTTCCCGGCTTCGAAAAACTTCTCCAAAAGGGCATCATCCGATTCGGCCGCCGCCTCCACAAGTTTCTCGCGGTATGATTCGGCCAATGGTTTCAAATCGCCGGGCATATCCTGCTCGGTCACATTACCGGCCTTATCGAAAGTAAAAGCCTTAAGACCTATTATATCGATTATCCCCTTAAAGGTCGGACCCGAACCCCAAGCCATAGAAACCGGAATGGCTCTATCGGAATAGTTCGATTGAATCTGCTCGACAGTCCTGGAAAAATCGGCGTTTTCCTTATCCATCCGGTTTATCAAAAAACCGTTCGGAAGAGCTCCTTTGGAGACACTGCGCCAGCCGGCATCGGTGCCGACCTCCGGACCGGATACCCCATTGACTACATTCAGGGCAAAATCGGCGGGGCTCAACCCGGCCATCATCTCCCCGCAAAAATCCGCGTAACCCGGAGTATCTATTATATTTATCTTATGACCTTTCCATTCCAGATGAGACAGGGCAAGTCCTATCGAAATCTTCCTCGAGATTTCATCTTCCGTGTAATCCGAAACCGTCGTGCCGTCGTCCACAGAACCTATACGGCTGGTAACCTTTGCCACAAACAGCATGGCTTCGTTAAAGGAGGTTTTCCCGGTTCCGCCATGGCCCAGTAGCGCGATATTTCTGATCTTGTCAGTTGGAAAGTCCTTCATCTTGCCTCCGTCAAATTATCAAACAAAAAACCAAATTAATTATACCGGGCCTGTATGTCAATATTAAAACTGATAATCATGGAAAATTGCGTCGAATCATATTCTTCAGCCGGGCCTACCCCGGTGGCCACGTGAACCAGCGGCCGCCCAGTATATGGATATGAAGATGGTCTACTGACTGCCCGGCGTGACGTTTGCAGTTTATAACCGTCCTGAAACCGTCGTCAGCAAGCCCTTTTTCCCTGGCAACTATCGTGGCGGCCTCTAAAAGCCTGCCCTTGATCTCCTTGTCGGCTTCCAATACATCGGCGATATGCCTTTTCGGTATCACCAAAAAATGCACCGGAGCCTGCGGATTGATATCCTCGAAGGCCAGACAGAAATCGTCCTCGTAAATAATGGACGCTTTCAGTCTTTTATCGACTATGCCGCAGAAAACGCAGCCTGTCACAGATCTCCCAGATGATTGAGAACCAACGCCGGAAATATCATTCCGGCGGTTTCGGCCCGAAGTCTTCTCGGCCCGAGACTGACCTGCTTGAATCCGGCTCCCCGGGCGGAAATCACCTCATCAGACGACAGCCCGCTCTCCGGCCCGACCAGAAGAAGTATTTTTTTCGATTCGGGAGATTTGCCGAGATAAGCTTCTACCGGTTTCGATCCCTGCCCCGCCTCCGCAAAAAGCGCCAGATCGTATTCTCCGGCCTCCTTCAACGCTTCATTGAACATTATCATTTCATGTATCGTGGGAATCAGGGACCGCCGGGATTGCTTGGCTGCGGCTCTGGCTATTTTTTTCAAACGGGTAATCTTACGATCTGATCGCGGCTCTTCCTTCATACGAGAATAGCTCTTGTCAGAATAATAAAACTGAAATGAGTATACCCCGTTTTCCGTCCCTTTCTCGACTATATCATCCATCCTGGCCGGACGGCATATCCCCATAGCCACGGTTATTTGGTGAAAGGGCTCATTTTCCAGCCGGGTAATATTGGTGATTATCCCCCTGACTGTCGCTCCTGATACCGAATCGATAACCGCCCGGTATTTTTTCCCGGCGCCGTCAATAGCGTAAAACGAATCCCCCGCTCCGGCCCGCAAAACTCTCTTTAGGTGCCTGGCCTCGTCACCGGTCAATATCAGCGAATCATCGGTGATATTCGACGGCTCGACTATGAAATTCGTGACAGTAATCTCGATATCGGCACCTCTCTTAAACTCCCAGCGTCTGCCGGAGTTTTTCGAAAAACGATTTATTAGCGCCTGGAGGTTTTTCGCCGTCAAATGAAGACAGCTTCCTGAAAAGCTCTTTCTCCTCCTGAGAGAGTTTAGTGGGAGTCCAGACAACTACCCTGACCAGCTGATTCCCCCGACCATAGCTGTTCAAATGAGGTATTCCTTTGTTTTTCAACATGAATACTTTGCCGGATTGAGTGCCCGAAGGAACTTTGAGCGATGTCTTTTTATCAAGGGTTGGAATCTCGATTTCCGCTCCCAGAACCGCCTGGGAGAAAGAAAGAGGAACCTCGCAAATTATATCGTCCCCCCTGCGGGTGAAATGCTCATGATCTACTTCGTCGATTATGACTATCACATCCCCGGGCGTCCCGCCGTTGTGACCGAAATTGCCGCTCCCCCTCACCGTCAGATAATTGCCGGCCGCCACTCCTTCAGGAATCTTGACCTTGATCGTCGATTCTCCTTTGGTGACCCCGCTTCCCCCGCATTCCCTGCACTTGTGATCTATAACACTTCCCGCCCCGCCGCAGTTGGGACAAGGCTGAACGTTGACAAACTGCCCGAATAATGTTTTCGAAACTCTGCGTACCTGCCCCTGTCCGCCGCAGGTCGGGCAGGTGCTTTTCGACGATCCCGGAGCGGCTCCGCTGCCGGAACAATTCCCGCAGGCTTCCAGGCGTTTTATCTTGATAGTCTTTTCCACCCCCGAAGCGATCTCCTCGAGAGTCAATCCCAACTTAACCTGCAAATCCTGACCTTTCGGAGGACCGGACCGGCGGGATCTCGAGGAGCCGAAATCAAAAATATCATCGAACCCAAAACCGCCGAAATCCCTCATAAACGCCCTCAGAGCGTCGGAAAGATCAAACCCGGCAAATCCGTTGAAGCCACCCGCGCCTCCGCCCCGTAAACCGTCATGACCGTAGGTATCGTATATCTGACGTTTCTGAGAATCCTTTAAAATCTCATAAGCCTCGGTAGCTTCCTTAAATGACTCCTCGGCCGCTTTATTTCCCGGATTCTTATCCGGATGGTACTTTACCGCCATCCTGCGATAAGCCTTCTTGATCGAATCTTCGTCGGCGTCCCGACCGATTCCCAGTATTTCGTAGTAGTCTCTTTTAGCCATTTTCGCTTTCTATTTTGATGATCCGACTTCTCCGCGAACCGTTAATATATGAGTATGGTTCCCTCAAGTCAACATGCCCCGGCCATTATGGGTATCGCCAGGCCCGGCCATACCTTGAAGCCTCGCCCAAATGACTCGAAATGCCCAAAGATAACTCTTACTCATAACCGCTGATTTGTTTTGACAAAAGAAAATTTCCGAGTATTATTAATTGTATGAACTGTCTGTCAAGGAAAGCGCTTCCGGGATCGATCGATGCCTGTCGCGCTATCCGTTCCTTTCTTCTATATTCTTCTTTATCCATCTTTCGAGGGAAGTAAAACGTCGTTACTGCCGGGATGAATCCTCCGGCGAGAAAAGGAATTATTCATGAAAATAAAAACAGTATGGTTAGGTTTGCCTGCCTGGCTGATTATCATGGCCGCGGGCCCCGTTTCGGCTCAATGGCCTGACGATCCGGCGCTGAATAAAATCATCTGCGATCGCATGGGAGAACAAACCCTGCCAAAAATAAGCATGACCTCGGACGGCGGCTGCTACGTCAGCTGGCATGATCACGCTTCGGGCAACTACGACGTTTACCTGCAAAGACTTAATGGCGACGGCCAGATTCAATGGCTGGCTAACGGAATCTTGATTAGCAACCATATTCAGGAATCCTGGATCACCGATTACGATATGGCGGTCGACGGCGCCGATCACGCTATCCTTACCTTCAACGATTCCCGCAACGGCAGCGACCGGGATATCTATGCCTATCGGATCAGTCCGGCGGGAAATTTCGTCTGGGGGCCCGACGGTATCACTATCTCGGCCAATGACGGTTTCGAGCCCGATCCGCGAGTCGCGGTGACCTCCAGCGGCAATATAGTCATTGCCTGGCAGGAAGATTTGGTGGTTCACTTAAGAAAACTGACTCCCTCCGGCCTGGATGTCTGGGATCCGCCGACTATTACCCTTACTTCGACCTATGGACTGTCGGTCCCTAGAATCGTACCGACCGAGAATGACGGGATTATTCTGCAGGTCCTGGACGCCTCCGGGCCGAACTATTATAATCCCAAATATATTTATCAGCATAAATTCGATTCTATCGGAACCGATCTCTGGGGCGGCGGCGGAGTCCCTGTTTCCACTGCCGGAGGAATCGCCGTTTATATGAAACCGGATTTAAAATCCGACGGAGCCGGTGGATCGTACTCCTTCTGGTACGATACCAGGAACAGCGTTCACCATGTTTACGCCCAGCATATCACGAACGGCGGCATACCCGCCTGGACAACCAACGGAGTACTCGTCTCATCCGCCGCCGGGCAGCTCCAAATGAACCCTTCACTCGCGCGTATATATGAAAGCAACGACATAATCGTCACTTACAAAATCACCAATACCAATCAGTCACAATTCGGAATCTGCGCCCAGAAACTGAATTCCGCCGGAGCGCTTCAATGGGGTACCGACGGCGTCACCCTTGTCCCGCTGAGTGATCAGGATCGCAACTTCGCTACCGGATTCAAAGACGGAGACGGCGCTATCGTGGTCTATGAAGAAACTCCCACCGGAGGAGTCAATAGTATCATTAAGGCCATTAAAATCGACGGCGCCGGTTCGCCGGTCTGGGATCCTTCTCCTATTACCATCTGCTCGACTATGAGCGAAAAGATCCATTTTACGGCCAACGGAACCGAAGCGGTCAGAGTAATCGCGGTCTGGGGAGATAAACGCGGCGATTCCAGCGGGGATATATACCTGCAAAATATCAATCCCGACGGTACCATTGGCCCATCCGTTCCTCCGGGCTGCGATTATGTCGTCGGTGATGTCAACGGCAGCGATACCTACAACGGGTTGGATATTACTTTCGGAGTAGCTTACTTCAAGGGTGGAACGCCTCCCGCGTTCGAATGCGAATGCCCGACCGGGAATACCTGGTTTGTTTCCGGCGACGTTAACGGAAGCTGCTCATACAACGGCCTGGATATCACCTATGGCGTATCCTATCTCAAAGGCGGCTCGGCTTTGCAGCCCTGCCCCGACTGCCCTCCCATAGATTGATAATGAAAATTGAAAGAAAAAAACCCCGGACAGCGAAAGCGAACCGGGGTTTATTTTTTTTAGTTTGAAATACTATTATTTCTTGTTCTTCTCGTCTTCATCGACCACTTCGAAATCAGCGTCGACCGCGCCGTCATCCCCTTGGCTTTCCCCCGTCGGAGATTCGGCCTGGCCCGCTTCCGCGCCGGCGCCGGGCTGTTGAGCCGATTGCTGCTTATACATCTCCTCGGCCATCTTGTGCGACGCTGAAAAGAGCTCCTCCACCGCTTTATTTATCTCCGCGGCATCGGATGAGTCCTTCATTTTCGAGGCTTTCTCCATAGCCTCTTTAATCTTATTTTTATCATCTTCGGTGAGCTTATCGCCGAAATCCTTCATGCTCTTTTCCACCTGGTAAAGAGCCGAATCGAGTTTGTTCCGGGCGTCTATAAGTTCCCGGGCTGTCTTATCGTCAGCCGCGTGAGACTCGGCGTCCTTGACCATTTTTTCCACTTCGCTCTCGGATAGCCCCGATGATGACTCGATCTTGATCGATTGCACCTGGCCGGTGCCCATATCCTTGGCCGCTACATTAAATATCCCGTTGGCGTCTATATCAAATGATACCTCGATCTGCGGAATCCCCCTCGGAGCGGGCGGAATACCCACCAGATCAAACCGTCCTAAAGTGCGGTTATGCGACGCCATCTCCCGCTCTCCCTGCAGCACATGTATCGATACGGCCGTCTGATTGTCCGAGGCAGTGGAAAATATCTGTGATTTCTTCGTCGGAATGGTCGTGTTACGCTCGATCAGCTTGGTGAATACTCCTCCCAGGGTCTCGATGCCCAGAGACAATGGCGTAACATCGAGCAACAGAACATCCTTCACGTCGCCCGCTAATACACCCCCCTGAATAGCCGCTCCGACCGCCACTACCTCGTCCGGGTTCACTCCTTTGTGAGGATCGCGGCCGAATAGGCTCTTCACTACCTCCTGCACTTTCGGCATCCGGGTCATCCCCCCGACAAGTATGACCTCGTCTATATCAGAGGGGTTTAGTTTGGCGTCGGCCAACGCCCGTTTGCACGGATTAACCGTTCTCTCGATAAGATCGTCAACCAATTGCTCCAGCTTGGCGCGGGAGAGGGTCAGATCGAGATGCTTCGGGCCGCTCTGATCGGCGGTTATAAACGGCAGATTCAACGATGTCTGCATAGTCGTGGAAAGCTCGCATTTGGCTTTTTCCGCCGCTTCTTTGAGCCTTTGAAGAGCCATCCGATCCTGGCGAAGATCTATACCCTGCGATTTCTTAAACTCATCGGCCATCCAGTCGATTATCTTCTGATCGAAATCATCCCCGCCCAGATGTGTGTCACCATTAGTGGAACGAACCTCGAATACTCCTTCGCCGAGTTCCAGTATGGATATATCGAACGTACCGCCGCCCAGATCGAAGACCGCTATTTTCTGATCCTTCTTCTTATCCAAACCATAAGCTAACGCCGCCGCCGTCGGCTCGTTGATAATACGCAAAACTTCCAAACCGGCAATCCGGCCGGCGTCTTTGGTCGCCTGACGTTGAGAATCATTGAAATAGGCCGGCACTGTTATTACCGCCTGCCTGACCTCAGATCCCAGATAATCCTCCGCGGTCTTCTTAAGATATTGCAGGATCATCGCGGATATCTCCGGAGGAGCGTATTCTTTATCCTCGGCCCTGACCCGGCAATCGTCTGTGGGAGCGCCTACGATCTTATACGGCACTATCTTCTCCTCCGATGATACTTCGGAATGACGTCTGCCCATGAACCTCTTGATAGAGAATATCGTGTTCTCAGGATTGGTTATGGCCTGACGTTTGGCTACCTGCCCCACCAGTCTCTGACCGTCCTTCGAGAAAGCCACGATCGACGGTGTTGTCCGGCCTCCTTCAGGATTTGGAATAACTACCGGATCGCCTCCCTCCATTACAGCCACGCAGGAATTGGTGGTTCCCAGATCGATTCCAATCACTTTTCCCATTTTATCTGAATCCTCCCTAAAATATCTATTCGTTTTCGCCGCGTTCACGGCCCGTTCATAATCACTTGCTCAAAGATCCGCTGATCCTCTTATAAATATAAGTCATCATACAACCATTAACCAGATTGCTCAACAATCCCATGATCGCCATACCACGAGCCGCGGCTCCGGGAAGCATGGTGGTATAACCAGCCTGTATAATGTTGGGTAGATCGACCGCGGCAAATAGAACCAGCCCCGCCAGAATCCCGCGGGTGATCCAACTGGCAGGCAGCTCGGGAATAAGCATGATATACAGCCTGATCACCACGGCGGTCGCCAAAAACATCACCACCAGGTAGATAAGCGGAAAATAATCCGGCTGCGATTGGGCGAAATAGCCTCTCATCGATTCGAACGCGTCCCTGTTCAGCATCCGATTGAACATCTCGAAAACTTTGTCTATCAATATCCAGCATATCGTTACCGCCGCGGATGTCCACCAGAACGCTTTTTCATTTACCTCGAATGATTTGGCCATTTATAATCTCCAGTCGTTGATTCCGGGGCCGATCGCCCGGGGGAATGCCTGCTATTCCTTTTTGTTAAAACTATTCTCCGCGCTTTTTTTGAGCTTGGAAAGCTGCTTTGAGGCGATGAAAAAATCGCCGAATTCTATTACCACCTGCGAATAAAACCAACCCCAGAATCCGTCATAATCCGCGCGCATTACCATATTGATCCGGGTTCTGTCACCCCCGATATCTCTAAAATAATATCCCCCGTAAATGCAGTTTACACCCAGCCGAGGGAATTTCGGATCCAGACCTATATCGAATGTGATGCTCCTCCCCTTCTTGATCTCGACAATCCTGCCCAGTAAAAACTTATCCCCTTCCTCCAAATCAGGAAGATCCTCGACCAGCCGCTCAAACCTCTTCTTCCCCCTGAAATCAAAAAAATCGAAACCATAAGTATCAACTTCGGGCAACTGCCGAACCCAGCCGAAAATATAATCCCTGGGTACATTTATCTCAATGGTCCGCACTGTCCTCAGTTCCGCGTCGGGACAATAATCATCGGCCTTATAATGTTCCTCGATTTCCTCTTTGGTGGAACCCCAGGTGTTCCAGACAGGAGCCGCGAAATATTTGAAATACGCCAGGCCCGCGATCAAAACTACGGCAAACGCGAGTATAATTTTAATCGGCTTGAAATCCGGATTAAACCAACAGGCGACATGATAAGTCATATGGCCGAGCCAGATTACCAGCAACAGCAATCCGACCAGAGTCCAGAAAATCAAATAAACTACTTTACCCAAAACCAGAAGAAGGGCCGCTATCCCCACCCAGATTAAAACGCTTATCGCGTATCTGACCAAAGTAAACACTTAACCTCCAAAATCCCGGCTAAAGCTAAATAACCCGGCCTTGATTGCCGGCATATTCATATTATAAATAATAACCAAAATCGAATCGAATTTCAAGGAATGATAACTATCGACCGTCAATCTCGAAAAAAAAAGGCCAATATCCCGCTTTATCGCCTGGAAACACCGGATTAATAAAACGAAAGTGGCCGCCGGCCGGATATTAATCCGGCCAGAAAACCTCTTCCTCTAAAACACAAAGATCGGAAACGTAAAACCTTCGAGGTCTCACACCCCGATCTTATCTATCGCCATGAATATCTCACTGTTATCGGGAAATCTGCCGGTTTCGCGCTTGGAGAATATCTTATCGCCGTTCGCGCTTACCTCGAACGCCCCTCCACCCGATTTCACTAAATCCGGCTTGATTCCGTATCTGCCTTCTATCGCCTCCGCCAGACCGACGGCTTGAGGATCGTAATGTCAAACAACGCAGTATTCGATAGAAATCTTCATCCTATTTCTCCCCGATATCCGAAACCTTGTCTATTTGAGATTCAAAACCCTGCTCCAAACCGATAAGTTCCCCGGTATCGTCACTCTCGTATTCACTTTCGGAACTCTCCGCGGCCATTCTCGCTATCGAACTTTCCACGCTTACTCCGGTTCTCTCCAATACCTCATCGGCCAGATCGGCGTAATCGTTTGCCCCGAAACTGGTTGATGCCGATTTGAAAATCGACTTGCCCGATCCGGGCATCTCGGCCAGCCTGACATTCTTCCTGACCACAGTTTTGAAAACCAGCGGCCCCAGATTTTCGCTGTCACGCATGGCGTCGAGAATAACACCCGAAAGCCTGGTGCGAGAATCGAACATACAGGGCAGAATTCCTAAAATATTTACCGAACTCTGATTGCGGGTCATGAAATTCTCCAGCCAGTCCAGAAATCTGATGCCGCTCTGTAATGGCATAGCCTCGGTCTGTATCGGAATCAATATAGAGTCCGCTGCCATAAGAGCGTTGCTGATCAGAATATCCGAAGCCGACGGACAATCGATTATTATAAAATCATAGTTATCCCTGATGCTGTTCAGACGGATCTTCAACGTATATGTATCGATACGGCCGTTGGGGGCCAGACGCTGAAGATTGTTGCCGGCTATAATATAATCCACTCCCAAAGGATTGGATTCCCGGAGAACATCCGTGAAATCCGCCTCACCGAAAAGAAATTCTCCCAAACCGGAATCGCCGTTGGTATGATCGCCGGTCAACCAGTTCGACAGGCTCCCTTGGGGATCCAAATCGACCAGTAAGGTCTTGAATGACTTTTCCGCCAAAGCCGAGCCCAGGTTCACACTGGTCGTGGTCTTACCTACCCCTCCCTTTTGATTCATTACAGCAATAATCGTGGCCATGAGTTACACCTTTCTTGGTAGTTGGAGAATTAAATGTATATTCATTTCAATTAATATCTGCCCTACGCGGCCACTACTACTTTGGCATGCCGGATTACCTTGCCGCCCAGAAGATATCCCGGCGCGACAACACCTATTACCGTACCCGCGTCTTTATCTTCCGATGGCGTTTGCATGACGGCCTCATGAAAATGAGGATCGAACGGCTTATTCAGAGCGTCCATTAGCTCGACACCCCTGGTCCTCAATGCCGCCATCATCTTCCCGTAAATCAGCTTCATTCCGGCTATCATGCTCTGGTATTCTTCGGCCTGCTTTTCTTCGCCATTCGACAATACCGAATCCAGCGCCCGCTCAAAATCATCTACTACTCCCAAAATCTCCAGTATCAAATCCTCGTTGGCGTTCCTGACCATCTCGGAATATTGCCTGGCTGTTCTCCTTTTGAAATTATCGAACTCCGCGGCCAGACGAAGATATTTATCATCGTCGCTCTGCTCTGTTTTCGATTTCAGTAATCCCGTCTTGTAGGCCGCCAGCTCGGCCGCGGGATGCAATTTTTTCGGTTTCATCGAGTCACGCATCCTTATAGAAGTTTCTTATTCTATGGGTAATTTACAATTTATGTCAAGTGTCTATTCTGATAAAATTCGCGAAAGCCGTTTGGCCGTAAAATCGACTATCCCCATCAACTTCGAATATGGCATACGGGTCGGGCCGATTATCCCCAATACCCCCTTGAACTTCCCGGCAGAATATGTCGACGACAGCATGGAAAGCTGGGCCGATTGAACTGACTCATTATCCTCCGACTGCCCTTCAGCGCCGATCGTGATCGTTATTCCCTCGGTAATCCCGGCCCGGGCGACAAGATCACGCACTATCTGACGTTCTTCGATAAGTGATATCAACTCCCTGATTTTCTCCGAATCGCTGAATTCAGGCTGATTTAAAATATTCCGCGTACCCCCCCAGTGAATATTCGATTCCGATGAAAAATTCAGAAGCTCGGCGGATGATTCGATAAATAGCTTGATAAGACGAGGATCCCCTTTCGTGGATTCGGCCAGACGTTTCTTCAGGGTAGTTTGCAGTTCTCCCAGACTCAATCCGCATAACCGTTCGTTTAATATCGATGCCGTCTCCCGCAACTCGATCTCCTTGAGCCTGGTCTCGACCTCCAAGAGTATCGTCTTGGCCAAACCCGATTTCAAGGCCATGACCACCAGTACACGATTCTCGGCGACAGGCATAAGTTCCAGCCGGGTTATAACTCCCGATTCAAAACGTGGCGCGATAGTCACCCCGAGCTGGAGGGAAACGTCTCCCAATACCCTCGATGTCTGCTCCAGTATCTGGTCTATCCCCGATAAATCTTTCTTAATGTTCTTGTTTATACGGTCTATCTCGGATTCGGTCAAATGCTCCGGACGAAGCAGATAGTCTACATATAAACGATACCCTTCGTTGGTCGGCACCCGGCCGGCCGACGTATGAGGCTGCTTGACCAATCCCATCTCCTCCAGATCCTTGATAGTATTCCTGATCGATGCCGATGACAGATTGAGATTATGCCTTTTGGCGATCACCCGCGAAGCCACCGGTTCGGCCGTAGAGATATAATGGTCTATAAGTATTTTCAGAATACTTCTTTCCCGATCGCTCAAATTGCTGAACATACTCTATCCGCCTGTCTCATCTTCTAAATATAACCAACCTCTATAACCAGTCAAGGGATTAAGGTTCCCTCGGTATCGATATATATTATCGAATTTCCAGGGAAATTACCCGATCTACAACTTTCCTGACCGTAGAATCGATATGGCCAGACCCGCTCCTAATATCCCGGCGAAAAGATAACCGATCAATCCGACAACCGGCAAACCGTAAACCTTTATTCCAACATCGATTGTCAAAACCATCGAAGATCCTACGATTATCGCGGCGATAACCAGGGCAAATGCCAGCCGGTTCGATGATTTATCAAGCTCTCCGATCATCCTGGACATACCCATAATATCCAAACCGATTCTGGCTTCTCCCCGGTTTAGCTTGAATATCAGTTCACGTAATTCGCCGGGAACCGTGGTGACAAAATCCCGCAGCTCCGCGGTTCCGATCCTGATATCTCTCAATATACTGGAAAATCCGATCCGGCTAAAAACCAGTTTCTTGACAAACGGCGCCGCGCTCCCGATCAGATCATAGCCGGGATACAGCGACCTGGCAACCTCCTCATAGGTGACTATCGCCTTGCCGAACAGCATAAACTCCGATTTTACACGTATCCTGTGCCGATGAATAATATCGAAAAACTCGTCGAACAGCGTCGACATATCGATCTGAGCCAAAGGAATCTGGTGATAACGCATCAACAGCTCGCTGATCTCAGCCTCCAAAGCCTGCCTGTTGACATCTTCAGGAAGAGCCGAAGCCCGGGAAAATGAATAAACCACCATCGACGCGTCATTGGAAACAACCGCCGAGAGTATATCCCCCAATTCGCCCAGCTGCGATTGCGATAACACACCCATCATTCCATAATCGACCGGCGCCAATCGGCCGTCTTTTGTTACAAAAAGATTGCCCGGATGAGGATCGGCATGGAAAAATCCCTGCTCGAAAACCGTCCTGAAAACAAGTTCGCCTCCTATCTTGCAGATCACCTCCGGATCGATATTCAACTCTCTCAGCCTTCCGATATCGCTGATTTTCACTCCGTCGATTCTCTCCATTACCAGCATCTTCCGGGTTGTATAGTCCCAGAATACTCTGGGGATAAATACCCTGCCGTCATCGGATAAATTTCGGCCGAAGATCTCCATGTTGCGGGCTTCGTAAAGAAAATTTATCTCTTTTCTGGTGGATCTGGACAATTCCTCCACCAACCCGACAGGTTCATACGTCCTGATTTCGGGAACATGCCTTTCCAGCAAAACGGCCAGATCCTTCAAAATGACCATATCGGCCTCGATAGTTTGTTCAATACCCACCCTCTGGATCTTGACCACCACCGGAGTACCGTCATGAAGCGAGGCGTTATGAACCTGAGATAATGACGCCGAGGCTATCGGCAATGGATCGAACGATGAAAATGCATCCGCTATACTCTTTCCCATATTCTCTTCTATCGCCTCGCGGGCAATATCGGCGGGCATGGGAGGCACCTGATCGTGCAGCTTGGTCAATTCCAATACCAGCTCGTAGGGTATCAGAAAAGGCCGCATGGAAAGAACCTGACCCAGCTTGACAAATGTCGGACCCAGTTCCTCCAACGCCAGCCGGATCCGCTCATGTATGGAAAGATCAGGAGCCGGTTTCCTGAAAAATATCTTCCGGCCCAGCTTGTACGCGGTCTTCAGATTAAGTCGATCCACTATCTCGCCGAATCCGTATTTCCCCAAAACTCCTGCTATCGCCCTATAACGTTTTATATTTCTGATTGTCTTATCAGGTCTGGGAATCGGCATGCCGGTTAGGCTCCGTCGGCTTAAGGGTGTAACAGCCCATCCAAAATCAAATTCAAATCTATACCATCTCCGCCCGACGGTCAACAGATTTTGCCTTGACATAAACGTGAATTTTCAATACGATCAGGAAAATTGAGCATTGGAGGCTTTAATGACAAAATCGATTATGAGTGTTCTTCTTACTCTGACTATGGTCTTATCATCTTGCGGGAATAAAGAATCCGATATAAAAATCGGAGTATATCTTTCATTGACCGGCTCTATGGATTCTTTCGGCGCCTCGGCCAATAACGGCTTCAAAATGGCCCTCGATGAAATCAACGCAGCCGGAGGAATCCTGGGCAAAAAGGTAACTTTCGTTACCGTGGACGATCAATCCAAATCCAGTATGGCTTTATCCGCAGTCAAGGACTTGATACAAAAGGATAAAGTAGTCGCTATACTCGGAGAGGTGGTCAGCTCCAGATCACTGGCCGCCGCCCCGGCCTGCCAGGACGCCGGTATCCCTATGGTCACACCATCATCCACCCATCCCGAGGTTACCAGAATCGGAGACTATATCTTCAGAACCTGCTTCATCGATCCGTTCCAAAGCGAGGTTATGGCCGATTTCGCTATTAATACTCTGAAAATCAAATCGATCTGCTCCCTGATGGATCTTAAAAACGAATACTCCATGAACCTCGGACAGGTATTCGATGACAAATTCTCGCGGCTCGGGGGGAAAATACTATCCACCGAATTCTATAGCGAAGGCGACGTCGATTTCACCAATCAGATCAAGACGATCAAAGCAGCGGCCCCCCAGGCCATCTTTATCCCCGGTTACTTCAGCGAAGTCTCCATGTTCGCTATACAGGCGAGAAAAGCCGGCATCAAGGCCATGTTCCTGGGAACCGACGGCTGGGATTCTCCACGTCTTCTGGAAACCGCCGGACGTCAACTGGAGGGAAGCTACTTCTCCAATCATTTTTCCCCTAATGTCGGTTCCGCATCGGTTGATAAATTCGTCGCCGATTATCTGGCGCTTTACAATGTTACCCCCGACGCTATGGCGGTTTTAGCCTACGATGCCGCCCGGACGCTCTTCGACGCCATCAAGCGCGCGGGAATCGCGAAACCCGAGAAGATCAAAGAAGCCCTGGCACAAACCGTCGCTTTCCCCGGAGTAGTCGGACCCATCACTATCGACCCGGAAAGAAACGCCGTTAAACCGGCCGTTATTCTGAAAATATCCCATAGCCAATTCGAATATGTCGATACGGTCGCGCCCTGAAATCGACTTAAGGCAGACATAAAAGAACGGGAGCCATTGACGGCTCCCGTATTATTATCAGAAATAAAACCTCGATCCTATTTCCCGCCTGTCTTCTTCTCCAATTCGGATACTTTTTTGGACAGATCTTCGATCTTCACAGCCAATTCCGTTATCTGATCGTTGAATTTCGATGAGAACTTCTCATAGATTTTCTGAGCCAGATCCTCGGCCTTTTCCCTGACCTGACCGGATTTCTCCACCGATTTGTCTACAAATGTCTTTATCGCCTCGGCTCGCTCATCCTTGGTCATCTCCCCCTTCTTGACCATTTCATCGAAAAGCTCTTCCAGTTTCTCGCTGGTCATGTTCACCACCCCGATCCCGGCCAATGCCAGTTTCTTGAAAATATCCATCGCTCCGATTCCTCCTTTTTTCATTATAACGCTAGTAACTTTCCAACCGTACTCCCGAAAATCCGCCGCCGACCGTCCTATCAGCCCTGAAAGAACCGGAATCGATATATCCCTGCCGGTAGCGTTTTCCACGATCTTCAAATCGATATCGTCGAGAATATATTTCCTTAATTCTTCGACCGTTATCGTCTTCTTGAGCTCGACATCATAGAGACGGCGGTTTTTGTATTTCTTGATCAATCTCATATATTTAATTATAGTGCGCTGCACCATAAAATGTTCAAAAAAATGATAGTCTTACCAGCCGCCTGTCGCTCCGCCGCCAGCTCCACCGCCGCCACCGCCAAAACCTCCGAAACCACCCCCGCCAAATCCTCCGCCCCCAAATCCACCTGATCTGCCCTGAAAACCGCCTAAACTGCTAAACAATAACAGCGGCAGCAGGCCGGATCGCCGCCCTCTGCCCCCCAATAGAAATAGTATCGCCATAAAAAATAAAAGAGATCCGATACCTTTTTTTCTTCCGGGAACTTTTTTCGGAACGGGAATCGCGCTCATATCGGCCCCCAGAATGCCCCCGATACGGTAAATCGACGCCAATATACCCTCGCCGTAATCGCCATTGATAAATCGGGGCATTAGTTCGTCCCTGCCTATTTCTCCCAGCAACCCGTCGGGAAGATCCCCTTCCAGCCCCAGGCCGGTTTCGAATCTATAACGCCGGTAACCGACGCTGTTGTCAATAACGACCAGAATCACAAGACCGTTATCTTTCCCTTTTTGCCCGATCCCCCAACCTTTCAGATAGGCCAGTCCCATCTCCTCGATTGATCCGAATTCCTCCAGAGAGTTCCGGGTTATCACTGCCGCTTCCGCTCCGGTCGAATTCTTTATGGCCCCGATAGCGTCCGCAATTCGCGACGCGTTTTCTCTGTCTATTATGCCGGCATAGTCCGATACCCAACCCTGCGGTTTCGGCAGATCGGCTGATGCGGCTGAAGACAGCAACATCAGAATAATCGCTGTCAGGCAAAATCGTCTCATAGTTTCATTATAGTCCTAATAACCGCCTGCGGTCAATTGAAAAGCTATAATAACTGTCTTTTGATTATTTCAGGTCGGCGCTATTTAGTGACAGACATCAAAACCATCTTCACCATCTGCAACAATCGTTCGCATGAAAACGGCTTCTTGATAAAAAGGTCGCCGCCCGATTCGAAACTCTTGCCACCATCGTCGCCCGCGTCCTTGCCGGTCAAAAACAGAATTGGAACACCCGACATCTCGGGATCTTTCTTGATAGCGGTACAAACTTCATAGCCATCCATAAACGGCATCATAATATCCAGTAAAATGAGATTCGGCTGGTACGATTTGGCTTTCTCCACCCCGTTGACCGGCGAATTTTCCACCATAACTTCATATCCGGCGTTGGTTAGAAAAGCCTTGACGATATCGGTGATTTCCGGCTCGTCGTCTATCACGAGAATTTTTTGCCCTAACTTTGCCATCTTAATTCACCCGGTAAAATTCAGGTCTGCGGTCATTCCAGAGGTCATTTTTGGGGTTGATCCTCTTATCTTCACTCTCTCTGAAATTTATATCGGCAATCCCGATCTCTTCTTTATCCCTGGATCCATCGTAAAGAATATCTCCCCGAACTGATAAAATCTGGCTGCCGCCGGTAAAATCAAAATCGTATTCTCCCCTGGTTTCCCGTCCTATCCGATTGGCCGTAACCGCGAATACCGTATTCTCCACACACCGGGTAACCATGGTCGTCTGGCAATACCGCATTACCAGGTTCGACGGATGGCAAATCAGGTGGGCGCCCATAAGTGCCAGACTGCGGGCCACTTCGGGAAATATCCAATCGAAACATATCATCATGCCTATACGGCAGCCGCGAAATTCCACCAATCCCAACGGTTTATCGCCCGGGCTGAACCACTCTTTCTCCTGGTAGTATAGATGCAGCTTCCTGTAAATATAATGACCTCCGTCTGGGGAAACAAAACAACAGGAATTGTAAACCTTCTCACCGGAAAGCTCCGCAAACCCGTAAATTATCCCGCATTTATGTTCCGATGCCAACTCCCTTATATGATTCAAACTGAAACTATCCGAAACAGATTCCGCTAAATCCATGGCCTCCTGTTTCGAACGGAAAGCGTACCCGGTAAAACAGAGTTCCGGCAGCACATATAGATCCGCCCTGGTATCTCGGATCATGGACGACACCCTCCGGATATTATCCTCGACCCGGCCGAATTCCGGATGAAACTGTACGGCGGCTACACGCATATCCGACAATAAAAGTTTACCCCTGCCGGGTCAAGCTGAAATTTGTTGAATTTTATTCTCAAATCAATAACTTGCTGTCCATGGAGAAAACCGAACTGATAGGATTAAACCGAAAAGAATTGGAAAAATTCGCCGTACGCGCGGGTCTCGAACCTTTCCGGGGACGACAGATATTCCGCTGGATCTACCAGGAGGGAATCGAAACTTTCGACTCCATGACCGATATCTCCAAAAATATCAGATCGGGTCTGGCCGAAAACGCCTCTATCCGAGGGCTCAAATTGATTCAGCGTCTGGAATCGATCGACGGTACCTCGAAATTCCTCTTCGGGCTTTACGACGGTTACTACGTCGAATCGGTCCTGATACCGGAAAAACAACGGCTGACACTTTGCGTCTCCAGCCAGGCAGGCTGCGCTATGGCCTGTAAATTCTGCGCTACCGGTCGACTAGGGTTCAAACGGAATCTCGATACCGGAGAGATTGTCGACCAGTTCCTGAAAGCGCGAAAATACGCCGGGCGGGACATCACTAATATAGTCTTTATGGGCATGGGTGAACCGACGCTCAATTTGAAAAATGTGCTCAAGGCCTGCGAAATTATCAGCGACGATTTCGGACCGTCGCTATCCAAAAAAAGAATTACGGTTTCCACTGTGGGCGTGATTCATGCCTTGAAAAAATTCGTCTCCTCCGCCGGCAAATTAGGTCTGGCCATTTCGCTTCATTCGGCCGATGAAGAGATACGCAAAAAAATTATCCCGTCGGCGGAGAAAAACACCATCCCGGAAATTATGGCCGAAGCTAAACGTTATACCGAGCTTTCAGGACGGCGGGTGAGCTTTGAGTATCTCATGCTGGGAGGCGTTACCGATTCTATCGCCGACGCCAAAAAACTGATCAAAGCCATTCATGGAATACCCTGCAAGATAAATCTGATTATTTACAATCCGGTGGACGGATTGCCGTTCGATAAACCACGGGAAGATGATGTCCTTAAATTCCGGGATTATTTATATCCGCGAACCTACGCCGTTACTATTAGGGAAAGCAGAGGACTGGATATCATGGGGGCCTGCGGTCAACTGGCCGGTTTGACACCGGATTGAGGAGGCGAATCAGCGGGCTTTTTATCCGATGCGGGCTTTTTATCCGTTGACGGCGAACCGCTTTTGGTCTCTACCGGCTTATCGTTCGATGCCGCGCTCTTGTATTTCTCCGAACGGTTATCGGTGATATAAAATCCGGAGCCTTTGAAAAGAAAACCCGATCCGGCAGAAATCAGACGTTCCACCTGGCCGCCGCAGAATTTGCAGGTGGTCAACGGAGCCTCGGTCATCCTTTGAAATTCATCGAATTTCTCTTCGCAGGCAAGACATTTATATTCATAAGTCGGCATCTCAATTCTCCTTAAAAGTTGTGGCCCGGGAGTTTCGGTAATACGCGGCGAACGATTCGACATCCGCGAATACTCTCTCAGAAAAAAATCGAACCACCCAGTTTTTGGCCATCGGGGTTAAAGTCCATACCGGAATATTCAACCTGTGGCATTCCCACATTTCAATGGCTGTGCCTAACGAGGCTTCCGGCAGATAAGCGATCATCAAATCGCATTCACCGATCTTATCGATGGCTTCGAAAAAAACCGCTTTCCCCTTGTCGTCGTCGTAGCTGATCGAATGTTCATGGCCGTCCAACGGGTTATAAATCTCTGTTTCCGGCGAAACCTGCCTGACCAGATCGATAATCCTTCCCCGATAATCCTGCGGACAAATCGAATCATCGCGTTTGGATCCTTGAATTACCCCGGCCAAAAAAATCTTTCTCATCAGAATACCAATAACTCCTTCTTATTACCTGCGGGTCCCGAAAACAAATGACAATTATAATAAATTTACCCTTTTAAAACAACCGTCTAAAAATAATCGCCTATAACGCGGGAATCGCTCTGGAGCCTATTTGCCGGCTAAAATCAAGTAGATCCAGTTAGAAGAAACAGCCAGAATTATCAATATTCTCAATCCTCTTTTTTCCCGACCCGCCAGTTCAATTTTAACCGACCGGCCGGTCACCTGACTTAATAAGGACAGGATAGAAAAGAGGATAAGCCCGGCGATGAAAAGCGTAACCAACGGGTTATGTAAAAAAGACATCCCCGGATCGAACTGGGAAAGCGCTAATATCGACCTGGTCCCTCCGCAGGTCAGACAGGGAAAACCGGTAATTCTATGAAATACACAAGACGGAATCAGCCCGGCCAAAGGCTTTAGAATCCCCGCTGCCAGCACGAATATTATCGCCATAGGACCCCAGACAATATGAACCGCCTGGCCGCCAGATTTTTCGGTCAGCTTGATATTCATTTTCCGAGTTTCCCGCGAGGCGTCCTAATAATAGATTTCGCCGGTATTCATCATTTCCTGGAAAAGGCTCAAAAGTGCCGTTCCGAATATAAAAACCAGGATCAAAACCAGGCAGCAGCAAAGCGCCATCGGCAAAAAATAAACTAAAGCGGCTTTCCCGCCGGTTGTCTTTTGCATATGCTTGATGCCGAATATCCCCATGACTATCGACCATATCCCGCCAACCAGGCCGCCGCACAACGGAATAATCGAAAATATGATCGGCCCTTCGGCGTAAGCCAATGCCCTGAACGTGGCCTCGAAATCTCTCTCCGCCCAACCGAATATGAGTAAAAGGAGATGATAAATTCCGGCCAGAAAGAATAAAACGATCACTATAAGAACCGGGGCCAGTATGATATTCGTAAAAGCCCCGAACATCTGCATCCCCCCGCCCATGAAAATCTCGGCGTTATCAATATACGGCGACAGCATCCCCATCCACGCGGCCGAAAACATCATGCCGATTATCTGGGAAATAGCGATTCCCACCCAACCGACAATAATGGCGTAAAGAAGCGGCCCGCCTATTCCTCCCCTGTACGGCAGTTTGGAATAAAACTCGTCCGGAGAGAATACCGATTCCTTCCAGGTCTCCCAAAGAGCGTCGAAAAATCCCTTATTCTCGCGATCCTCCCAGGCCACATATTTCCGCTCTTCCTGAGATTGCGGTTGTGGAGACGGCGTCATCGATGGTTGCTCGGAAGCAGGTTCGAAAGACTGATTTTCCTCTTGGTTTTTTGGTTCTTCAAACGGCTTGCCGCAATTGCCGCAGAAGGTCGCCCCTTCGTTTTTCGGGCCGCCGCAATTTGAACATTTCTCCTGAAAATTCAATCCGCCGCTCCTTTCGCCTGTCTATCAAAATTCCATTATTCTCATTAGGATTACGTATCCCTCGCTTCAATGTTACCACAAAATTCCAAATTAACGCAAGCTGTGATTTGGTATTTTTATATTTTCCATTTTTCGCGAAAAACCTAAATCAGTTTTGGATATTACCGACCAGAAGCTGAATTAGGCCCCTGAATATGGCCGTCAGCTGTCGTCTTTGTGCCCTAAGAACGCGTGAATGAACCGGTCGATATCCCCGTCCATTACCGCGCTGGTATTCGATGTCTCACAGTCGGTGCGGTGATCCTTGACCAGATTATATGGATGAAAAACATAGGATCTGATTTGAGATCCCCATTCGATCTTCTTCTTCGATGCCTCCACTTCGGCTAACTTGGCCCGTTCCTCCTCCAACGCCTTCTGATACAAACGGGCTTTCAAAACCTTCATGGCCGATTCGCGGTTCTTAAACTGCGAACGCTCCGTCTGGCATTGAACCACTATCCCCGATGGTTGATGGGTTATTCTGACCGCCGAGGACGTCTTGTTGACATGCTGTCCTCCCGCGCCCGACGCCCTATAAGTATCGATCTTGAGATCGTCGGGATTGATGCTGATACTGATATTGTCGCCGCTTTCGGGATATATAAAGACCGAGGCAAACGATGTATGACGCCTGCTGTTGGCGTCGAACGGAGAGATCCTGACCAGCCGATGGACTCCCGATTCCGATTTTAGATATCCGTAGGCGTATTCTCCCTTGATCTCCACTGTGGCCGATTTGATCCCGGCTTCGTCTCCGCTCTGATAATCCATCATTTCAGTGGTATAGCCGTGTTCCTCCGCCCAACGAACATACATACGAAGAAGCATCGAGGCCCAGTCCTGCGATTCGGTTCCTCCGGCCCCGGGATGAATGGTGAGTATAGCGTCCAACTCATCCTCTTCATTGGAAAGGAAACTCCGAAACTCGAAATCATCGAGATTTTTGCTGATATTCTCGGTATGAGCGCCGATCTCAACCGCTATCGATTCATCCCCCTCCGATTCCGACAGGGCCAGCAATTCCTCCGAGTCATGAATATCCTTATCCAGTCTTTCCCAATCGGCTATAATCTTCTTTATGAAATTCAACTTCTTTAATATCGACTGCGCTTTCTGGTTATCGTTCCAAAAATCGCCGGATTGCGTTTTCTCTTCCAGTTCCCTGGCATCAGACGCTAACTTATCAATCTCAAAGATACCCCCGAAGCCTGGCCAGCCGCGATTTCAAACTACTGATATCTGTCGTCTTTTCCATCTCTAATTCTTCTTCTCTATCCTAAAATAGTTTTTCTTGCCTATCTTGATTATAACCTCGTCATCACCCGAAATTTTATGATCCTTATCGTTAATCGTCTCGTTGTTGATCTTGACTCCGCCCTGCTTGATCAAACGTATAGCCGCGCTGCTCGATGACGCCACCCCGGAATCACAAATTACCTTGGGCAGCCAGGCCTGGTTGTTTTCATCGAATTCCACAGCCAATACCGGGACATCGTCCGGAACTTCACGTTTCGAAAACTGTTTCTCGAAATTGGCTTTGGCCTTATCAGCCCGGTCGGAATCATGATAAAACTCCACCAGCTTCCAGGCCAGCCTTTTCTTCAGAATCATGGGATTAATCTTATCCGACGAAAGGTTTTTCTTTATCTCGGCCAGCTCCGCCTCGTCGACATCCGTAGCCAGCTTGAAATAATCGAATATCAGACTGTCCGGAATAGACATGGTCTTGCCGAATATCTCATCGGCCGGGTCCTCGATAGCGATATAATTACCAAGAGATTTGGACATCTTATCTACTCCATCCGTACCTATCAAAAGCGGCATGGTGATGACAACCTGCGGCGCCTGTCCGTACTCCCTCTGAAGATCGCGGCCAACTAACAGGTTGAATTTCTGATCGGTTCCGCCAAGCTCCACGTCGGCTTTCAGGGCTACCGAATCGTAACCCTGTACCAAAGGATACATGAATTCCAGGATGCTTATAGGACGACCCTCGGTATAACGTTTGGAAAAATCGTCCCTCTCTAATATGCGGGCTACGGTGTATCTTGATGTCAGGCTTAAGACATCCTCGAACTTCATAGGTGAACACCACCTGGAATTGAAATCGATAACTGTTTTCTCCGGATCCAGTACCTTGAAAACCTGCTTTTTATATGTTTCCGCGTTTTCTACCACCTGCTCGCGGGTCATCGCCCTGCGGGTAGCGGTCCGTCCCGACGGATCCCCGATCATGCCGGTAAAATCGCCGATCAGGAAAACAACCCTATGCCCGAGATCCTGAAAGGTCTTCAGCTTATTAATCGAAACCATATGTCCTATATGAAGATCCGGTGCCGTAGGGTCGAATCCCTGCTTGATTATCAGCGGCTTCCCGGTCGAATATGATTCCTTAAGCTTGTCCACAAGCTCTTCCTCGCGGATAATTTCTACCGTGCCTCGTTTTATCAATTCCAACTGTTTTTCAGGATTCAGCATCGTCATCAGGAACTCCTTTATGAATAAGGCATAAAACTATCACGCGTGGCCGATCTTGGCAAGGGAATATATGGTTTTGCCTTGACAGAGGCCGGAACGAAAGGTAAAGATGTAATATGTCGATAGTTTATAAATACACCCGGGGCAAATGGAATAAGTACTACTTCATGGGCATGGGGCTAATACTCTTTACCGTTCTCCTGGGCATCTCTATGGCTATCCTCCTGCAGAAAGATCTCCCCTCACCGGCTCAGCTTAACAACATCCAGCCCCGCTTGATTACCAGGGTGTACGATCGTAATAGTGAAGTCCTCATGGAATTTTATACCGAACGACGTATCCTGATCCCATACAGCGAGATACCTCCATACCTTATAGATTGCCTGCTGGCTACCGAAGATAGAAAATTCTTCGAACACTGGGGAGTCGATACACGAAGGATCGTGGGAGCCATAGTCCATAATATGGTAAAATTCGATATGACCGCCGAAGGTGCCTCGACCATAACTCAACAATTGGCCCGTATGCTCTTCCTGACGCCGGAAAAAACCCTGACCAGAAAACTGAAGGAAGCCCTGACATCCTTAAGGATCGAGAGAACTTATTCCAAAAACGAAATACTCCAGATGTACCTCAATCACTGTTATCTCGGCCCCGGCGCTTACGGTATCCAGGCGGCCTCCCAGCTCTATTTCTCCAAGGACGCCACCGAATTGACTCTCTCCGATTGCGCTATTCTCATCGGGCTATTGAAAGCGCCCAGCAGATATTCGCCCATCGATTACCCCGAAAGAGCGACCATGCGCCGAAATATCGTCATGAACTCCCTGGTCGATTACGGCAAAATATCAAAATCTATGGCCGACAGCCTAAAACAACTCCCTATGGAACTGAATCCCAATAAGGATAGAATCGGCAAGGCCCCTTATTTCACCGAGATGGTTCGTCAGCATATACTGCAGGAATACGGTGAGGACGCGCTCTACGCTTCCGGTATGTCGATTTATACCACGCTCGATTATAACATGCAGGCTGTGGCCGAAAGCACCCTCTATAAAGAAATAAATAACCGTCAGGTCGATCTGGAATCCTATTACTCTCCCGACGACGAAAACTACACTATCATAGTTCCCGATACCCTCGGAGGACCGGATAGTATCAGGGTTTATAAGCAGATTCAGGGTATGCTGCTGGCTATGGATAACGGAACAGGAGCCGTCCTCGCCTTCGTCGGAGGACGAGATTTCAAAACAAGTAAATTCAATCTCGTGGTACAATCCCTTCGCCAACCCGGCTCAGCTTTCAAACCAATCGTCTACGCCACCGCCATCGATAACGGTTTCTCGCCATCAGATCTCTTCCTGGATTCCCCCATTGTATTGACATCCGGCGGCGAGGAATGGCGGCCGTCGAATTTCGATATGACCTTCAAAGGAGAAATGACCCTTCGAGACGGTCTCAGGCAATCGCGCAATCTGATTGCCATCAAACTGATGATGGACCCCCTGATTACACCGCAACAGGTGGTCGAATACGCCCGCAGGTTCGGTATAACCTCTCCATTGAATCCGGTGCCTGCCCTGGCCATAGGCTCGTCCGAAGTTTATATGTGGGAAATCGTACCGGCCTTCTCCGTCTTCCCCAACGGCGGCATCCTGAAAAAACCGTTCTATATCTCCAAAATCGTCGATCGCAACGGTTACGTCAAATATGAAAAATCCAAAGCCGATCAGGAAGAGGTCCTTTCCGAACAAACCGCATATATCGTAACCAACATGATGGAAACTGTAGTCAATAACGGCACCGGCGTGGGAGCCAGACTGCGGGGATTCAAACGTCCGGCCGGAGGCAAAACCGGGACCACCAATAGTCATACCGACAACTGGTTCATAGGCTATATCCCCCAGATAACCTGCGGCGTCTGGATCGGTTTTGACGATAAAACCAAAATCGGCACCACCCGAGGCGAGGTGGGAGCCTCAACCGCGCTGCCTGTCTGGACCGAATTCATGAAAACTGTCACCGATACTATGGCTGTCCGCGAATTCCCGGTTCCGCCCGGAATCTACACCGCTACTATCTGCCTCGATTCGGGAGAATTGGCCAAAGCGGAATGCATCAGAACCGTGACCGATATTTTTACCGAGGAAACCCTGCCGAAAATCGAGTGCCCGCTGGATCATTCCTCTTCGCAATCGAAAAAAGAGAACGAAAAACGGTTCAGAATCGATGATAAACGCAACGGCAAAAAAGACAGATTCTAAGAAAGACGTCTATATATCAAAGCCGGAATTTCCGGCGGTTCAGGTCCTATGGTAATAATAGATTTCAACCGGTCAATAGCCATCCCGGCCTGTTCCCTGGTCCCGGCGTGAACTTCGGCAAGAGGTTCGCCGGATTTAATTTCGTCCCCGATCTTCTTAAAAAATTTGAATCCTACAAGACGATCTATACCTGATTCTTTGGTTTTCCTTCCGCCGCCCAATTCCACTATCAACCGGCCTATCTCCTCTGTCGCCATCCCGGTCAACCAACCGCTTCGGGACGATTTGCAGGTATCCACAATCGCCGCCTGGGGAAGATCTGAGGTTTTTGCGAAGATCGATAAATCCCCTCTTTGGTAACTTACCATCTCTTCGAACTTGCTCCAGGCCGAGCCATCTTCCAATTTCGATTTAATGAGAATTTTGGCCTCATCATAATCCGATCTCAGGCCGCTGACTATCAGCATTTCCGCCGACAACTCAAGGATGATTCCGTAAAGATCAGGAGCCTGTTTTCCCTTAAGAAAATCCATGGCCTCCACCAATTCAAGGAGGTTGCCGACGGTCTCTCCCAGAGGCTGATTCATATCCGTAATCAGGGCCGTAACTTTCCTCCCCATACCCTTGCCGACCGCGATTAGATTCTCCGCCAAAACTTCCGCCGAAACTTCGTTTTTCATGAACGCCCCGTTGCCGCATTTGACATCGAATACTATTCCCCTCGGACCGGCCGCGAACTTTTTGGAGAGTATCGAACCGCATATAAGAGGGATCGATTCGACCGTTCCGGTTACATCTCGTAATGCGTACATCAAACGATCCGCGGGCGCTATCGACGCTGTCTGGCCCGATATCACACAGCCTACCCGCTCCACTCCATCCTGAAATTCTTTCAATGAAAGATCGGTCCTGAAGCCGGGAATCGATTCAAGTTTATCGAGAGTGCCGCCGGTATACCCCAATCCCCGGCCAGAAAGCATAGGCACCTTGATTCCGCAGGACGCCGCCAGGGGAGCCAGAATAAGGGAAACCTTATCACCTACTCCGCCCGTCGAATGTTTGTCTACATAGATATTGTCAGGCTTCTGAAAGGTTACTTTCTCGCCCGAATCCAGCATTATCTCGGTCAGCCAGCCCGTCTCCTCAAAATCCATCCCCCTGAAAAAGACGGCCATCAAAAAAGCCGACATCTGGTAATCCGGGATTTTCCCGCTCACATAAAGATTGATGAAAACGCCGATCTCACCTCTGGAGAGCTTCCCGCCGTCCCGCTTTTTCGCGATGATCTCTACCGCGTTCACACCAGCGCTCCTGTGCTCATCTAAATATCCGCGATCCCGGAAACCAATTTTGCCGAACCCGATGATCCGATCCTGTTGGCCCCGGCCGAGACCAGCTTTAGAGCTGTCATAGTATCCTTAATCCCTCCGGCCGCCTTGACTCCCATACTGTTTCCCACTGCGAACCGCATCAACGCCACATCCTCCAATGTCGCCCCCGATTGACCAAAACCGGTGGATGTCTTAACGAAATCGGCCCCGGCCATCCTGGCCAGAAGACACCCCTTGATCTTCTCTTCGGATGTCAAATAACAGTTTTCCAAAATCACCTTGATAACAACCTGATCCGATACCGCCTCGACAACCGAGCAGATATCGTCGTAAACATAAGATAGATCGCCGTCCTTCAAAGCGCCTATATTGATCACCATGTCTATTTCATCGGCCCCTTCCGATTCCCCATTTCGGGCTTCCGCAACCTTCACAGATGTCAGATTCGCTCCCAGGGGAAAACCCGCTACCGTGCAAATTTTGATATCGTACCCTTTCAGGCTTGCGCGGCATTTTCGGATATTCGAGGAATTCACGCAAACCGCGTAAAAACCGTACTCCCTGGCTTCCGCGCAATGTCTCTCTATATCAGCGGCGGACGCGTCGGCAGAAAGCCGGGTATGATCGATCAACCCGGCTAATTTTTCGGAGGTCAACCCCAACATTTCAGCCCAGCCCTTTTCTTGATCGAGCCTTTTAAGATTCTGCCTGACCCCGCTTATAATACGGTCAATAGATTCAGAAACCGATTCCCGCTTCTCCTGGCCGCTCCGCAAACCGCCGAGGGAAATTATCTGCCGGGCGATTTCACTTTCTAATGTCTCATTGGCGGTCATATCTATTTTCATTCGGCTAATCGATGGTGAAAGGCTCGGGATAAAGATCCCCCAGTCGGAACATATCGCGTCGGCCATCGAGGTTTACACACAAAATTTCCATGGACGGATTGAACTCGAAAAGCACCTGCCTGCACGCGCCGCATGGTCTGGATGGAGGCGTATTGTCCGTTAATATTACTAATCCGGCTATTTCTCTATAACCTTCAGAAACAGCCTTGAAAACAGCCGTTCGTTCAGCGCATATTGCCAGCCCGAACGATGAATTCTCTATATTGCAGCCGGTGAATATCCTGCCGTCGGATGTTACCGCCGCGGCTCCCACGCTGAATCCCGAATATTCGGAGTACGCAAGCTCCCTGGCCCGCCTGGCCGCTTTTATCAGGCTATCCCAATCGATCATTATAATTCCCCCAAAAAACTCAGACCCGCCGGCTGCTTCAACCCGAAATAATCCAGCGTCGTTGCCCCGAGATCAGCGAATGTTTTTCTGATTCCTAAGTTCACGCCTTTTTTCCCGAACGGCGCCACACCGGCCAATATCGGAACATACTCCCTGGAATGATCCGTCGACACAGTTGTCGGATCACAACCGTGGTCCGCCGATATAATGAATAGATCCTTTTCTTTGAGCGATTCAAGAATCTCTTTGAGCCTGTTGTCAAAATACTCCAGTCCGCCGGCGAAGCCGAGGTAATCATTGCGATGACCCCAGAGCATATCGAAATCCACCAGATTGATGTATAGCAGACCATTGAATTCGGTTTTTAGAAGCTCGATAAGAGTATCGATCCCGTCAGCGTTCGACTCTGTGGGATAAGAATCGGTAATGCCCGCCCCGGCGAAAAGATCATTAATCTTCCCAACGGAAATAACTTCATATCCCGCGCCTGATAATATATCCAGACCAGTCGGGACCGGAGGGGTCAGTGAGAAATCATGACGTTCTGATGTTCGGACAAAACTCCCCGGCTCACCGTCGAACGGCCTGGCTATGACCCTGGATACGGCATGTTCTCCGGCGAGCATCTCCCTGGCTATTCCGCAATACTTGTACAACTCCTCGATCGACACCACCTTCTTATGCGCGGCTATCTGGAAAACCGAATCGGCGGAAGTATAAACTATCAGATCGCCGGATCGAAGATGCTCCTCCCCTAATTCTTTTATAATATCCGTGCCTGATGCCGCTTTATTGCCGATTACCCGCCTGCCCGTTCTGATAGAGAATTCATCTATCAGGCTCCCCGGAAATCCGTCAGGGTATGTGGGAAACGGTGTCTCAGTGATAATCCCGAAATGCTCCCAATGCCCGATTGTGGAATCCTTCCCCTCGGATAAACTCGCCATTTTCCCGTAAGAGAGAACCGGGCTGCCGACCGGCGGAACGCCGGGGATATCTATAATATTTCCAAGTCCGAGATCTCTCATCGAGGGCATTTTCAAGCCCCCGGTTTTCAAAGCCACATTGCGGATACTATTGGAACCGGAATCTCCGTACCGAGCGGCATCAGGCAGTTCTCCCACGCCGCACGAATCCAAAATGATTACAACCGCCCTCATATTCCTTTACGCTATTATATATCCTGAGGGATGTAAAGAGAAAAGGAATGCCTGAAAAACAGACAATAAAAAACCCGGACAGTTTGCCCGGGTTTCTTTATCTATTATAAAGCTATCGGCTTATTATTTGGCCGCCGCTTTTTTCCTGGCTTTGGCTTTAGGCTTGGATTCAGCCTCGGAGGAATCGGCCTTCTTGCCTTTGGCTTTCTTGCCTTCCTTTTTGGGCTCCTCAACCACTTTCTTCTCTATGGTCAGCTCCACGATCGAAAGCGAAGCCCCGTCTCCGAGACGTCTGCCGAAAAATGCCTTCCTGGTATAACCGCCATTCACATTCTTAAACTCAGGCGCGATCTCCTCGAAAAGCTTCTTGACCACATCTTTGTCCCGCAGCGCGGAAACAGCCTGCCGGCGGGAATGCAGATCCCCTTTTTTGGCCAATGTCACCAAACTCTCGACATCGCTTTGAAGCACCCTGGCCCTGGCGGTTGTGGTTTTTATCTTGCCGTGCTTTATGAGCGAACAGGCCATATTGGAAAGCATCGCCTTCCGATGCGGCTGTTTGACGCCCAGCTTCTTTACTAATCTTCCATGTCGCATCGATTACGCCTTTGCCTCTTCAATCTCTTTGAATTTGTCCACGTCCATACCGAATGAAAGGCCCAATTCACCGAGAATAGCGTTCAATTCATTCAACGATTTTCTGCCGAAATTACGGTATTTCAACATCTCCGGCTCCGATTTGCGTACCAGATCTTCCAAAGTTACTATATTCGCCGCGTGCAGGCAATTCGATGAACGAACCGAAAGCTCCAGCTCATCCACCCTCATCTTAAGCAGATTGCGGATCCTTAGTACCTCCTCGTCAATCTCCTCCTCCTCGGCCATCTCCATCTCCTGCTCGCCTCCGGAGAATACCGCCAGATGGTCCCTGACCAGCTTGGCCGAAAACCCTACAGCCTCCTCGGGCTGAATTGTGGAATCGGTCCAAACCTCCATCACCAGCTTGTCATAATCTGTCCTCTGGCCTACCCTGGTCTCCTCAATAGTGTAATTGACTTTGAGTATAGGGGAAAACCGGGTATCCAGAAATATCGTACCGGCCGGCTTGCCGGACTTGCTGTTTTGCTCGGCACTGACATACCCGCGCCCGAAATCGACATCCATTTCCATCCTGAATTTGATATCGTCGCTCAATGTCATAATATGCTGATCTGGATTGGAAATAACCACCCCGGCATCGGCTTCGATATCGCTCGCCTTGTATGTGCCTTTCTTCGACGCCGTGAGAGTGATAGTCTTGGGCTCGTCACCCAAAAGCTTCAACCTTAGCTTCTTGACATTCAAGACTATTTCGGTAACGTCTTCCTGCATCCCGGCGATGGTAGAGAATTCGTGCATCACGCCATCGATCCTTATGGCCACCACGGCCGCGCCTTGTATGGAAGAAAGAAGCACTCTTCTAAGGGATGTCCCCAGAGTATGACCGAATCCTCTCTCTAACGGTTCGACAACGAATTTCCCATAGCTGTCGGTATTGGACTGTTCGTCCCACGCCAACTCTTTGGGCATTTGCATACTTTTCCACTTCATCTATATCGCCTCCGGAAATATCAACCTTTTACTTGGAATACAACTCCACCACCATCTGCTCCTGTACCGTGACCGGAATATCAAGGCGCTTGGGCTGCTCCAAAAGTTCGCCCTCCATCTTGGCCTTGTCCAGCCGAAGCCAGGCATAATCAAACGTCTTTCCGACCTCTTTCATGGCCGAATGAATTATATCGAGATTCCGGCTGTTTTCCCGAACCTTGATGACATCGCCCGGTCTGGTCTGGTATGACGGTATATCCACAACCCGGTCATTCACCGAAAAATGACGGTGCAACACCAGCTGACGGGCCGCCTTTCTCGACGGCGCGAAACCAAGACGGTAAACCAGATTATCCAGCCTGCATTCCAGAAGAACCAAAAGGTTCTCGCCGGTTATCCCTTTCTGACGGGCCGCGGCATGGAAATAATTCCTGAATTGACGTTCCAGAATCCCGTAGATACGACGCATCTTCTGCTTTTCTCTAAGCTGCAATCCGTATTCCGAACCCTTGCGTCTGCCGGTCTGGCCGTGCTGACCCGGCGCGTATCCCCTTCTTTCGAAGGCGCATTTATCGGATGTGCAGCGGTTCCCTTTTAGAAACAGCTTCATTCCCTCGCGACGGCATAATTTACAATTAGCATCTCTGTACCTGGCCATATATTCTCCCTAAACCCTGCGCCTTTTCGGCGGACGACAACCGTTATGAGGAATGGGTGTCACGTCTTTGATCGCCACAATTTCCAATCCGGCCGCCTGTAATGATCTGATCGCCGCCTCGCGTCCAGAACCGGGACCCTTTACCCAGACTTCCACTCTGCGTACACCAGCCTCGATAGCCTCTTTAGCCGAGGACTGAGCGGCCAACTGAGCCGCGAAAGGCGTAGATTTCTTGGAACCCTTGAATCCGCTCTTGCCGGCGGACGACCAGGAGACTACGTTTCCGGATTTATCCGAAATAGAAACTATGGTATTGTTGAACGTAGCCTGAATATGGGCTACACCCATAGATTCGACCTTACGCCCTTTTTTCTTTACTTTTTTTGCCTTGGGATCAGCCAACGAACCCTTCCTTTATTTTTCTACTTAACTTTTCTTCCGATTGTCTTCTTGGGACCCTTCCTCGTTCTGGCATTGGTTTTTGTCCTTTGCCCCCGAGCTGGAAGACCCCTTCTATGCCGCAAACCTCTGTAAGAACCGATATCGATCAAACGCTTGATATTCATGTTGATCTCGGTCCGCAGAGAACCTTCTACTTTATGATCCTGATCGATTATTGCCCGGATCCTGGAAATATGATCTTCGCTCAAATCCTTTACCCGGGTATCTGGACTGACACCCGTCTTGGAAAGAATACTGCGCGACGATGCCTGCCCTATGCCGAATATATATGTAAGGGCCGCTTCTATCCTCTTTTCACGCGGCAGATCGACGCCTGCGATACGTGCCAAAAAAACCTCCTTCTATCCCTGACGCTGCTTATGCTTGGGATTGGTGCAGATTACCCTTACCACTCCGTGGCGCTTGATAATCTTGCATTTCTCGCAACGCGCCTTAACACTGGAACGAACTTTCATTTCTTCTCCGAGCTATTTATGCCGGTACGTAATCCGGCCTCTATTTAAATCGTATGGCGACAACTCGAGAGTCACCTTATCCCCGGGGAGAATCTTGATAAAATGCATCCTCATCTTGCCGGAAATATGAGCCAGCACCTGATGCCCGTTGTCAAGCTCTACCTTGAACATGGCATTGGGCAACGGCTCAAGCACCTTACCCTCGACTTCAATTACATCTTCTTTTCCCATACTATCTTCTTGTTAATATCTCCGGTCCGTTTGACGTTACCGCGACTGTGTGCTCGAAATGCGCCGATAACGAGCCGTCATCCGTTACAATCGTCCAACCGTCGGCTAACATCCGGACCTTGTGTCCGCCGGCGTTGATCATTGGTTCGATTGCCAGCACAAGCCCTTCTTTGATTTGTATTCCTGTGCCCGGCTCTCCGAAGTTCGGCACCTGAGGCTCTTCGTGCATACTCCGCCCGATACCGTGCCCTACCAGATCCCTCACCACCGAAAATCCTTTCGACTCTACAAAACTCTGTATGGCAGCCGAAAGATCCCCCAGCCGATTGCCGACTGCGCAGGCTTTGATTCCCCTGGCCAGAGATTCACTGGTGATCTCCAGAAGCCTCCTCGCGTCAGGATTTATCTCCCCTACCGGGAACGTCCGGGCCGAATCGCCGAAATACCCGTCGACAATTGCCCCCACATCCACGCTCACAATTTCTCCCTCGACCAGCTTGCGATCCCCCGGTATCCCGTGAACAACTTCGTTGTTGACAGAAACACAGATGTTGGCCGGGAATCCCTGATATCCCAGAAAAGCCGCGATGGCTTTCCTTTTCTTAAGGTATCCGGCAGCTAAATCGTCAAGCCTCTTGGTGGTAACACCGGGTCTTACGTTTTCAGAGATCAGATCTAATACTTCGGCTACTACACGCCCCGCCTCGGACATTTTTTTCAGATCCCGAGGCGATTTGTAATGTATCTTCATCCAACTCCGACCGATTTGGTAATGGCCTCGAAAACCTCATCGAAATCAAGACTGCCATCGATCTCGACCAGTTTTCCCCTGACACGGTAAAATTCCTCGATCGGCTTGGTTTTCTCGCGGTAAACAGAAAGACGATTCTTGATCACCTCGTCGTTGTCATCGGAACGCCTGAACAGCTCTCCGCCGCACTGATCGCACTTGCCCCCGGCCTGCGGAGGCCTGGTTTTGAGGTTATACTCAAAACCGCAACCCTTGCAAAGACGTCTTGCTCCCAGTCGTTCAATTATTAAATCGTCGGCCACCTGCAGATTAACGACATAATCGATATCCAAAGACATCTCGCCCAGGATCTTCTCCAGACCGTTGGCCTGCGCCAGCGTTCTGGGGAAACCGTCAAATATAAACCCCCGGCGTTCCCGAGTCAATTCTTCTTTTATCATCCCCAGAATTACATCGTCCGGAACCAGTTCCCCGGAATCCACATATTTTTTAGCCGTCAAACCCAATTTCGTTTCTTCCTTTATCGCTTTCCTTAAAAGATCGCCCGTGGAGATATGAGCCAGGCCGAATTTCTCCACCAGTTTCTTGGCCTGCGTCCCCTTGCCGCTGCCGGGGCCTCCCAGAAACACCAGACGCATTTTAGCTGTATCTTCCCTTCATGCGGCCCTTCTTCATAAAACCGTCATAATGCCTCATCAAGAGGTGCGATTCAATCTGCTGAAGCGTGTCGAGAGCCACACCGACCACAATCAGTAAGCCGGTGCCGCCGAAATAAAACTGTACGTCGGTCATTCTCGACATAATATTCGGCAATATCGCTATAATGGCGAAAAAGATAGCGCCCGGCAACGTAATCCTGGTAAGTACCCGATCTATATACTCAGCAGTTCTCTGACCGGGTCTGATCCCCGGAATAAAACCACCCTGCTTCTTCATGTTGTCAGCCAGATCGACCGGATTGAAAACTATGGCCGTGTAAAAATAGGCGAAGAAAATGATCATCAAACCGTAAATGATCATATAAAGAGGATGGCCCGGATCGAACCAGGTCGACACCATAACCATAAAACCGCTGTCCGGGAAAAACGATAAAATCGTCTGCGGAGCGAACATAATCGACTGAGCGAAAATTATCGGAATAATGCCGGCCGTGTTGACCGAAAGCGGAATATGAGTGCTGGTCCCGCCGTATACCTTGCGTCCAACAACACGCTTGGCGTACTGAACAGGTATCTTCCTCTGCGATCTGGTCACCAATACAATGGAGGCCACGATAACTATCATAAAGGCGATAATGATCAATTCCTTGATAATATTCCCTCTGGCCGCCCCCGCCATACCGAAAAGCGACGGAAAAAACTTCTGGATTTCATCAATGATGGCCTGGGGAAGACGGGCGATAATACCGATGAATATTATCAACGAAATGCCGTTGCCTATGCCTCTCTCGGTTATTCTCTCGCCGAGCCACATGATAAAAATGGTCCCGGATGTAAAGGTAAGAATCGTTATCATTATAAAATTGATCCTCGACATACCCTCCAGCAATAACGATGGGTTGGTCTGGCCCGCCAGAAATATGGCCGTACCCATAGCTTGCAGGGCGGCGATCAGCACAGTCCCGTAACGGGTATACTGAGTGATCTTGCGCCGGCCTTCCTCGCCCTCTTTCTGAAGCTTCTGGAAAAACGGTATAACCGCGCCCAAAAGCTGAATAATAATCGAAGCCGAGATATAAGGCATGATTCCCAGCGAAAATATGGTTACCTTGGTAAACGCGCCCCCGACAAAAAGATCATACAAATTGAATAACCCTCCGGGATTGAACTGCTCAATAGCCTTGAGATCAACTCCAGGAGTGGGCAGGTGACCGCCGATACGATAAACAACCAAAAGCCCCAGCGTGAATAGAATACGTTGACGAAGCTCATGAATCTTGAATATATTTCTTACGCTATCAAGCACTAACGGTCCTCACCTTCTATCCCTGATCGGCTTTCTCGCCATTGCCCGACCCGGATTTCATCGCGTTTGTCGAGACCCTGAAATTTACTTTCTCTGTTTTACCGCCGGCCTTTTCTATCTTCTCGATAGCCGACTTCGTAAACGCGTGAGCCCTGACAACAATGGCCTTATCTATTTCGCCGTTGCCTAAAATCTTAATAGGTTTATTCTTCCTGTTGGCCAGCCTCGCCTTGCGAAGCAGCTCCGGAGTTATTTCGCCGGCGCCCAGCCTGGCCAGTTTCTCCAATGTCACTTCCTGGTAATCCACGCGGAATATATTGGTGAAACCGCGCTTCGGCAAACGTCTTTGAAGAGGCATCTGGCCGCCTTCATTCCAGGACTTGCTCTTGTATCCGCTGCGGGCCTTCTGACCCTTGTGACCCTTACCGGATGTTTTTCCCAGACCGGAACCGGTTCCCCGACCGAGTCTCTTTCGGTTCCTGACAGAACCGGGGCTGGGCTTCAGGCTTGAAAGATCCATTATTCACCCGCCAGTTTTGTGACTTTAACCATATGCGCTACCTTCTGTATCATGCCGCGAATCGTCAGGGAGTCGCCATGCACGACAACCTGTTCACGATGACGAAGACCCAAAGCCTTGAGATTTCTCCTCTGCTTTTCGCTGGACCCGGCCACCGATCGTATCTGTTTAATCTCCAGTTTACCGGTCATACCTATTTACTCGCTTCCTGCCTGTGAATATCAAGTTGCTCGATCTCCTTCAAACGCAATAATCCCTCCATTGTGGCCCTGACCACATTGTGAGGATTAGGAGAACCCAACGACTTGGTCAGGATATCCTGAATTCCGGCTGATTCCAGTACCGCCCTTACC
>JAHEDG010000026.1:3092-38265 GCA_024641335.1 Candidatus Zixiibacteriota bacterium | reverse complement strand
GAATGACAGTGTATTTTTCTCTGTCATCCCGCATTTAATGCGGGATCTTGCCTGGACACTATTAGCTAATTATTTAAAAACCTCTTCTCAATGGCTTGAGAAATATTCCTGCTTTCGCAGGAATGACAAGGTTGGAGCCTCCTTCATACGTGGTTAAGACCCATGGCCTTGAAGGCCTGCTCCTCTCCCTTGTCATTCCAAACTTGATTTGGCCATACGGCCCGTAGGGAATCCATGCGTTGGCCATTGGGCGTAACACCACTGCTTTTCATCCTAATGGCTCGGCGTGGATTCCAGTCCCGCGTCCTCTGTCCGCAGGGATCTTACGACTTTCGCTGGAATGACAGTGTATTTTTCTCTGTCATCCCGCATTTAATGCGGGATCTTGCCTGGACACTATTAGCTAATTATTTAAAAACCTCTTCTCAATGGCTTGAGCAAGATTCCTGCTTCCGCAGGAATGACAAGGTTGGAGCCTCCTTCATACGTGGTTAAGACCCATGGCCTTGAAGGCCTGCTCCTCTCCCTGTCATTCCGGACTTGATCCGGCCATACGGCCCGTAGGGAATCCATGCGTAGGCCATTGCGTTGTCAATCCGGGCGAGGGCCGGCGGGCCGGTCATTTGGCAAGGGGGGGCTTTCTACGTTTGGACCCGAGCAAATCGACATAGCACTATTCTTTGAAATCTAGCGGTTCGGGGCTATTTTTTGAGTTTATCCAACTTTCCGATTCCAAAATCAGCCCCTTTACAAAAATCACTGTTGAATCTGATTTTAAAGGAGAATACTCTCCATAAATTATATTGCCTGGTCTTCCCGTTCTTTCTAAATCAGTAAACTTGTATATTATTTTATCACCTTTATTTCTTGGAGTTAATAGTATTTTTGAAACATCATTGTCATTTTTCATGACCATATTGGATGGAGGCAAGTCGATTACCATACGATCCAAAGGCAATACTCGATCCAATAATACGATGCTATTTAGATCGCAAATTATTTTGGTTTTCCTATTTCCAATATTACCTCTATTTATTATCAATTTATCCGCTTCAGCTCTTGGCAAAGTAAAGACGAGAGGGGCTTTAGTCAATTCCGAAGCAGTTGTTAAGGAATTTTCTATCCCCCTCAAGTAAGCCAATTCTAATTCGGTAATATCACTTCTGTTGAATGCAAGACCCCATCGATCTTGCACCATCGCAAGCTCATTTAATAATATCAATTTATTTGTGATGCTTACATAGGAACGATATCCGTCCATATTCACAGGAAGATAATGATCGGTAGTCTTAATACTATCTCCGGTTATAGCATTTCTAATTCTAATTCTCGCATTTGAGTATAAAGCTTTAAGGAATTTATAGTAGCTAATTTCTTGATCAATTGAATAAAATGAGCTACTGTTATCAAATTGCATATCCTCTAACTGATCAAAACTACCAATATCCATTTTAAGGTCATATTGAATCTTTATCTTAAATGTAATATCTTGATTTGAATTAGAGAGGTACATTACTTGGCCAAGAATACTGTCTATTTGAATATCCACAAAACTAGCGCATAGATATTCCCCCGTTGGGTCAATGGTAGAGATATTCAGGATAGGAAGTGTTGGAAAATTCCGAGAAATTTCAACGGAGGCATTAGCGAAGGAATCAATTTTACTACCTTCCTTATTGATATAAAAGTACCTATAATCTTTACTGTCCAGTAATAGAATTTTCCGGCCACTATTAAGATAGTCTTGGAATTCGCGTTCCGCCGCACTATCGCTAAAATCAACATTATAATCTTTCCCATATATAAGTAGCCCAGTTTTTATTCCAATCCCCTTACTATCAATATAAAATGTTTTTTTAAAACTTGGGTCATTATTCATCAAGTTAATCGTTTCCTTGATCAGATCGAGTAATTCTGCAAGATTATATTGGCTATCCAATATACGTTCAGCAAGGCTATGTTGCCTAATATCCTGCTTGATAGATTCAGTGGATTTTTTTCCGAGATATTGCCCATAGAAAAATAGGCATATAGCAAATGCAAATTGCGCAATATTAGCGATAATTGATTTTTCCAACCATCGCTTGTACTTTATTGAAGGATGGTGCTTTGCACAGTATTCTTCACCTTTCAAGGGATGACTATTACACGCTTTCCCTTTTTTGGTAGTGCCCTTACATCTATTTTCGGAATTTTCCATTGTCTATCAACTTATCAAATTACCTTTATGGCATAAGATTCCTTATGTTCCTACCCCACCTTTCCCCCGATCAACTCCACCAACTCCCCAATCTTATGCCTGGTCTGCTCCATGCTGTCGCGGTCGCGGACTGTTACTGTGTCGTCCTCGAGGGTTTGGCCGTCGACGGTGAGGCAGAACGGGGTGCCGGCCTCGTCCATGCGGCGGTAACGTCGGCCAACCGCGCCGCCGTCGTCGTAGAAGACCTTGAAATGCTTCTTCAGATCCTGATAGATCTTCGTGGCCACCTCCGGCATACCGTCCTTCTTGACCAGCGGGAAGACCGCCGCCTTGATCGGCGCGATCTTCGGCGACAGACGCAAAGCGACCCGCGTCTCCCCCTTGACCTCCTCTTCGAAATAAGCGTCGGCTAAGATGACCAGCGTGCCGCGGTCGGCGCCGGCGGAGGTCTCGATTATATACGGCAGGTATTTCTCGTTTTTCTCCTGATCGAAATAGCGCATATCCTTGCCGGAATGCTCGGCGTGGCGGGTAAGATCGAAATCGGTGCGGTTGTGTATCCCCTCGATCTCTTTCCAGCCGAACGAGAATTCGTATTCGATATCGTAGGCGGCCTTGGCGTAGTGGGCCAGCTCGCCTTTGCCATGCTCGTGCCAGCGCAGTTTCTCCGGGCGGATGCCCAATTCGAGATACCAGTTCCAGCGCTGTTCCTTCCAGTAGTCGAACCATTTCTGGTCCTCGGCCGGGTTGACAAAGTACTGCATCTCCATCTGCTCGAACTCGCGGGTGCGGAAGATGAAGTTGCCGGGTGTGATCTCGTTGCGGAAGGCCTTGCCGATCTGGGCGATCCCGAACGGCACTTTCTGGCGCGACGGCTGCAGGACGTTGTGGAAATTGACATAGATCCCCTGGGCGGTTTCGGGACGCATGTAAATCACCGCCGATTCCTCCTCGACGGGGCCCATGAAGGTTTTGAACATGAGGTTGAACATACGGGGTTCGGTCAGTTCGCCGCCGCAGTCAGGGCATTTTTCGGTCTCGATAGTATCGGCGCGGAAACGATGTTTGCATTGTTTGCAATCGACTAACGGATCGGTGAAGCCGGCAATATGCCCGGAGGCCTCCCAGACCTTGGGATGCATCAGGATGGCGGCGTCGAGACCCTCGATATCGTCGCGGCGATGGGTCATGGCCTCCCACCAGGCGCGCTTGACGTTGTTTTTCAGCTCCACACCGAGGGGGCCGTAGTCCCAGCAGGAACCCAAGCCCCCGTAGATTTCCGATGATTGAAATATGAAGCCGCGTCGTTTGCACAGCGACACCAGTTTTTCCATGAATGGGTCTATCGATTGTTTCTTGGCCACGGTGGTTCTCCTCGGGTTCGTTTATTTTGCTTATTGTCATTCCGCGCATGATGCGGAATCCAGATCGTTGTCGGGTTTCTCATCCTTCGGATTTGCAACCCGACCTACTACTCTGTTTCGTTCCTTATTGTAGGGGTTTGATTAATCAAACCCCTGCCGTAATCTTCTTTTCCGTAGGGGCGTTTTTAAAAAACGCCCTTTTGCCGAGAACGGGCATTCTGGTTGCGGCAGGATGGATACGTTGCTTTTGCCAGGATTACATCCTGCCGCATTGAGTGTCAGGATGTCGCTTTACTCCATCCTGACACATCGCCCGGCTCGACATTTTTCACCCGCCCAGGCTTTCGAGGAATTTAAACGATTTAAGGTTCCGGGGCAAGCCCAGATGATAGGAAGCGAATGATAATATCACCTCGGCGGCTTCTCTGCCGATCCGGGGCGAAACCTCCATTTCGGCAATATCCTCGAACCCCCCTGCCCCCATGGCCCCTAAGATATCAAAAGCGGATTGGGAAACCGGGATAGCGTCCTCATCCTCTTCGATACATCCCGCGCAGATCAAACCGCCGCGCCCTAACGAGATCATTAATTTGGCGTCCTTTTTTTTCTTGCCGCAGGACAGACATTTTTCGAGCCTGGGCGCGTACCCCTCGATAGCCAGCATCTTGAATAACGCGCTCCAGAATAAAAGACCGGCATTCCCCGGCTCCGATAAATCGAGGGTCTTGAAGAAAAGGGCGGTCAATTCGAAAGTCTCCGGCCTGGGTTGATCGGGATGCGACGTTTTCTGGAGAATCTCGCACCAGGCCGAGCCGAAGCCAAATTTACGGGTATCGGCCGGGATATGATGATAATCGTCCAAAACAGCCGCGTCGCCCATAGTACCCAGATCGGCGTTTTCCTTTTTATAGAGCAGGCATTCTATCAGATTGAAAAGCTCGACCGTGCCCGACATTTTCGATTTGGGTTTGCCCACTCCCTTGGCCACAGCCTTGACCTTGCCCGCCTGACGGGAGAATAAAGTAACCACCCGCGACGATTCCGCCAGACGAGTGGTACGAATTACAAAAGCCTCTATTTTTATCCGACTCATAATACCGATATCAAGGATCCGAACTGCCGCGAGCGGCCGCGGCCCTGACCGAATCGGATGGAATAAACTGGATGATCTTCTGATCGGGCCGGGCGTAGCCGTATTTTTCCACGGCGTAGCTCCTGATATAGTCGGTGTCGTTTTTCATTTTATCGATTTCCCAGAGCAGATCCTGTTTTTGCACGGACAGCAGGACGATCTCCTTTTCGAGTTTATCGATCTTGCGAGCCAGTATCCACATCCTGATAAACCCGAACTCCCCCCAGAAAAACGAGAGAATAACAGTTACCATTGCCAGGATAATCGCGAACATCAAAAGCCGCGATTTGATCCCGGGCCGTTTCAGCCTGCCGGTAAACTTTCGGGAAATCATAGGGTAAGAGCTCATAGATCCCTATCGTATAATAGATGAAAAGGCTTTCATGCCGATAAACCTGGCCCTTTCGCCCAACTCTTCCTCGATCCTAAGGAGCTGATTATATTTGGCGATTCTGTCGGTTCTGCATCCCGATCCGGTTTTTATCTGTGCGCAGCCTGTGGCCACCACCACGTCGGATATGGTGGTATCCTCGGTTTCGCCGGAGCGATGAGAGACAACAGCTGTCCAACCGGCCCTGCGAGCCATTTCGATTGCCATCAGAGTTTCTGTCAACGTGCCGATCTGATTGAGCTTGATGAGCACAGAATTGGCCGCCCCTTCCTGGATTCCCCGCTCTATCCGGGATGTATTGGTAACGAAGAGATCGTCACCCACAAGCTGGACTTTTCCACCGAGCTTCTCGGTCAGGATTTTCCAGCCTTCCCAGTCGTCCTCCGCCAGTCCGTCTTCTATCGAAACTATGGGGTAATTATCGGCCCATCCTGCGTAGAAGGCAGTCATTTCGGCGGCGGTCAGCTTGCGGTTTTCGGATTTCAGATTATATAGACCGTCTTCATAGAACTCCGATGAGGCCGGGTCGAGAGCGATGAAAACGTCCTCCCCGGGAGTATAGCCGGATTTCTCTATCGCCTCCATGATGACCTGAAGCGCCTCTTCGTTCGATTTCAGATCGGGCGCGAATCCTCCCTCGTCTCCCACGGCGGTGTTGTATCCCCGTGACGAGAGCACACTTTTCAGATGATGAAAGATCTCCACTCCGCAGCGCAGGGCTTCGGAGAACGTGGGCCGTCCGGCAGGCATAACCATGAACTCCTGCAAATCGACGTTGTTATCGGCATGCTTGCCGCCGTTTAGGATATTCATCATGGGGACCGGCAGGATATTGGCGTTAACCCCGCCGATATAGCGGTAAAGCGGCAGTCCGCAGAAACCGGCGGCCGCCTTGCAGACTGCCAGGGATACGCCGAGGATGGCGTTGGCCCCGAAATTCCCCTTGTCCTCCGAACCATCGAGTTCGATCAGGAATTCGTCGATAGCCGCCTGATCTAAAGCGTCGATCTGCGAGCCGACGATGGCCGGCACGATCTTCTCGTTGACATTGGCCACCGCCTGGGTGACCCCTTTACCCATATAACGCGATTTGTCGCCGTCGCGAAGCTCCACCGCCTCGAACTCCCCTGTTGACGCTCCCGAGGGAATGGCGGCTCGGCCAAAATCGCCGGATTCCAAGAGGCAATCGACCTCGACTGTGGGGTTGCCGCGTGAATCTATGATCTCTCTTGCCAGTAAATCAGCTATTGTAACCATGAAACCCTCCCCTAACCCGGCCGGAGCCGGGACCTGAATCATCATTTTATACGCCTTGGAATCTTAATACACGGCGGGGGAATGGGCAATGTTTTTTTGGGGATGGGGGCGGGGGTGCCCCACCCGCTTGCGGTGGGTTAGGGGCCTATGGCGTGTACGGTCTGCCCCGCTATGACGGGCACACGGGGACGTGTGCCGCGCACTTTACATGCCTAATCGGGGGTGGCATGCTTTTGCCGAAGGCATAAGCATGTTGCCAAAGAAAACAAGCTCATTCGACTTCGTCGAAAGAGCATGCCACCCGACGCAGATGCTGTTATTATCCTATCGGCGAGTTATTGAGCTTGACAGGTTCGCCAAGACGGCTTACTTATTAAAAGAATGAGTTCGACGATGAATACGGTTTCGATCTCTATTATTACAAAGCGCGGTATTTTGAGACGACTTATCCCACAGCAAGCTGTGGCGTGCCGGCGTTTCAATAGAGGAGTTAATAAAATAATTTTATGAAAATGAAAAAAGTGGAAGATTTTAATAAAGGAGAACTTGTTAAAGTAGATTTATATTCAAGGACGAATTATTTGAATGGAAAATATAGGGCTGGCCAGATCTTTGGATTGGATAATTTAGCGGAGGTTAAAAATAACGACATTTTCTTTTTGGAAACATTAAAAGTAAGAGCTGATTCAGCTGATAAAATAATCGCCGAAGCCGAAACGCGAGGCAAGGATACGACCAATCCAAATGTGATGAAAGAGTTGGGCGAAGAAATAAATGCCTTAGGTAAACCTATTCATAGAAGTGAATCGGTAATGACGGCAATTATGGTGTCTTTAACCATAATTGTATGTTATGGAATTGCCATAGGTGTTTGGGGCCTTGTCTTCAGTAAAAATTTTCTCAGCTTCGGGTTGTATGGGTCAATCGCAGGATCATTAATTAGTTTATTATTTGTTGCTCCAGTAATTGCTGTACAAAGAACCAAAGAACAAATTAAAAACATAATATTCGGTGTCGATATGTTGATTAGTAGCATAGGAATTATTATCGGCGTTGCAGGATTAGTAGCTTGGGTAATAAGATTAATACTTTTATAAACCAAGCACGGATCTAATTACGGCAGCCTCAACCTCTTGCGTATCCCCCACTCGATGCATAAACCACATAGAACGATTATCAAAAACAAAGGCATGCCGAACGGTTTGATTCGAGTATGTTTCTCCCGCTCGAACGGTGCCAGCTTCAAATCGTCGGCGAATTGGCTGAAATCAGCCGCGGTGTATGCTTTTCCACCGGTCGCCTCCGAGATTCTCCGGGTAAGGTTATAATCGGGTGAACTCGAAATCATCTCCAGGCTGTACTGCTCGACAGTAATCCGTCCGGAGGCCTGCCCCAGCGTATCGCCGTAAGCGGTGGCGGTGGCCATCAATCGATATCCTCCTGACGGCAGATCCGTTATCTCTCCCGAATAGACCCCGTTATCGGACTGATTCAAAACCACATCCTTGATCTGATTCTCCTGACCATCGGGAATCGCTGATACGGTAACTAAAGCTCCGTTCCTGGGATTGTTGGACTGGTCATACAGGAAGGCGGTCAAACGCGCCGGCTCGCCGAGCCTATAGACCTTGCGGTCGGTCACCAGCTTGAAATTTTCGGCCGGTTCGGTAGCCGAGACCCATTTCATCAAATTTCTCCAGAATCCGGGAATCGCTTTGGCCAGGACTGGATCCTTGACCGATCCGAAATAACTTCTCCAGATCGGATAACCGGTAACAGCCGCGACCCTTCCACGTCCGAAGTTCGATACGGTCAGCACTGGAAACGGTTTGCCTGTCTTCCTCAATGATTTTGTCTCCAGCAAAACATCGCCGACCGGTCTGAATCCGGTAATCACATTGGAAATCGGCGCCAATGAACGCCAGATATTTATGCTGATATCAGGATCGTCATCGAGGAGGATGACCGAGTGCTGTTTTTTATCCGGAACAGGATCGATGAAAAATTCATCACTGATCGAAACAGGGTTCGCGGGATCAAACGGCAGAACTCTGCCGAATAACGCGATATCAGAAGCGGAGTTTCCGCCGGCTATATAAACCAGAGCCCCGCCTTCCTCCACATATTTTTCCAGGTCGGACGCCGAGATCCTTAATGCCCTCGGAGCGCTGTCTACCAGAATTACAACGTCGTAATTCTCCAATCCGGCCGCTCCTGATGGAACCCCGGGGCCGGAGAACCTGCCGGATCCTTCAGGATAAACAGCGGCGATTTCGAATTCGTCGAATCCGGACAGGGCCTGTTTGATAAATTTGAACTCCCAATCGAGGGCCGATGTCCCCAGGAAGATCTTCAGCTTGCTTTTCAGCACCCGAACTACAAATAGTCTCTGGTTATCGGCGGTATTGATTTCGCCCGGCAATATGCCGACTGAAATCGAATATTCTATATCCCCGGGAGGAGGAGCTTCAACCTCGAACCTGACCTTGACCTTCCGGCCTTCCCGCGGAATATCAAAAGGTTTTCCGGCCACCGCCTGCCCCCCGGTTTTCAGGTAGACTGTGGTTTTCTTCTCGCTGATGCCCTCCGCCGAGATAACCGCTTCTATCTCGAATGGATCGCCGCTGTATGCCACCGAGGGGAAGACCACGTTATCTATGGCCAGATTGCTCTGGTCGAGATTTTCGCCTATGGTCAGCGAATATACCGGGAAATTCAATTTCGCGGCCTGAACAACCGGATCATCTCCGAGATTCTGCCGGCCGTCGGAAATCAGAACTGCGGCCCCATATTGATCGATATCTTCGATCGCGGCCAGGCCACGCAAAGCCCCGGTGATCGACGTAGCATCGCCTGCCAGATCATTCGCGGTCGGAATTTTCTCAGATTCGGAAAGATCCCCGGCAAACTTGAAAATCTTATATTCGGAATCCGAACGCCGAAGCAGATCGTCGGCCAGAGTATCGGCTAATTCGATTCTTGTCCGGCCGCCCGATATCAATCCCATGCTCCTGGAATTATCAACCAGGACAGCTAATTTCGGCTTGATTACCTGATAAGAATACAGGTTGATAAGCGGCTCGATAATAAACAGCCCTACCAGGACAATCATCATAACCCTAAGAGCAGTGAGAGCTATACGCCAGAACCGGCTCAACGGGGGATAGCTTTTTCTGTAAGTAATGATCCCGGCCGCAACGGCGGCGAGCGTAATGATCAGATACCAGATCCAATATTTTGAGAGTATCGATATTTCCATTACTTCACAAAATCCTCTCGCTGATAAAAAAGCCACTCGCGCGTTTTACGGGAGTGGCGCAGGTCATCCGGAACGGAAGTGATAACCAGGAATGAATTTCCTATCTATCGCGTTCGGCCGCCAGGTTGGCCAGATCCATAAGAGCGTTTTTCATCGGCAGGCCGTTCAGGCTATCGACTATTTCCACGGCGTTTTTAACGTAATCACGGGCTTTTTGTTCCGCGTACTCGATCCCTCCGCGATCCCTGACAAAATTAACCACTTCGCTGATATCCGACTGCCCGATGTCGTTGCCGAGAATTTTCTCGATCCGCTCCTTGGAGCTGCCGTTATCATTCTTCAGAGCCTGGATCAAAGGCAAAGTCACCCAGCCTTCACGGATATCCGATCCCAGAGTTTTTCCGGTTTTGTGGGCTTCCCCGATCAGATCGAGAAGATCATCGGTTATCTGGAAAGCCATCCCGACATATTCGCCGTATTGTTTCAGACCCTGTCTGATCCTGCCGTTCTGTCCGGCGCAAAGAGCCCCGGCCTCGGCGCTGCAGGCGAAAAGCGAGGCTGTTTTATCGGCGATAACATTAAGATAGGTCTCCTCTGCTATATCGAAATTACCGGTGAAAAGCACCTGGTTCAGCTCTCCCACGCTGACCCTTTCAGTCGCTTCTGAAAATGAGGCTAAAATTTCCGGCGATTCGGCTTTGACCAGAAGCCTGAAAGCCCTGGCGAAAAAATAGTCCCCCATCAATACCGATACCAGGTTGGTCCATTTGTAATTGACCGACTCAATTCCCCGTCGAGTACGGGATTCATCGATAACGTCATCGTGCAGCAGGGTGGCGGTATGAATCAGCTCCACCGCCAGAGCTGAATACAGGGAGGCGCTGTTGGCCCGCCCCGACGAGAGAAACAGCAGAGCCGGCCTCAAACGTTTTCCCCTCCCGCCGTACAGATGTTCGGTTATGGTCCGGATAATTTCCGAATCTGTTTCCAGGGCGCGCTTGAACTCGATCTCGAATTTATCCAGATGATCCGATATGGGAGCGAAAACCTTTGAAAAATCCATCAAACTTCCCGTAAGAACTGTTAGCTCAGCTATTCCACCACCGTATTACCGAAAATATTCACTGGCCATTTGTAAGTCAACTATAAAGGTCTGAAATCAGGTTGATGGATGACATAAATAAGATCATCCGACCAGTACGGCGCCGCCGTTGACATTCAGGACCTCGCCATCGATAAACCCGGCCCAATCCGAGGCCATGAAAACTATGGGAGCCGCCAGTTCGCGGGCGGTAGCCGCTCGCCCCAAAGGGATATAAGAAAGATATCGGGGTCCGTCGGGACCGATCAAAGCGTCATGCGACATATCCGTATCGACCCAGCCGGGCGCCACACAGTTTACCCTGATACCGCCTGGAGCGAGTTCGGGACAAAGCGATTTGGTCATGGATATCAAGGCCCCTTTCGAGGCCGCATAGTGGGAATGCCAGGCTTCTCCCCGCTGGCCGGCGGTCGATGAGACAAAGATTATATTGCCGGATTTTTGTTTTTTCATATATGGAACCGTAGCCGAGGTAGTGTAAAAACAGCCCTTAAGATTAATATCGAGCAGGCGGTCTAATATCTCGTCGGTCATATTTTCGATGGCCGCCTCGTTCCAGATTCCCGCGTTATTGACCAGAATATCGATCTTGCCGAACTCCGATACAGTGGCCTTGACCAGATTATCGCAATCGGCTCGGTTGCCGATATCGGCCTTGACCATCAGGCATTTTCGGCCGATCTTCTCGATATCAGCTTTGACTTTTTCCGCCTGTCCGGGGCTGGAGAGATAATTGATAGCCACATCGGCTCCTAATTCAGCGAACATCCGGGCGGTTTCCGCCCCGATACCTCTCGATCCTCCGGTAATTAAGGCCGCTTTACCCTTGAATTGTATCATCAGTTTTCCTCCCTAAAATCGCAGCGAAGCTATAAGACGCCTGGTGTTGAGCAGAAGATTGAGCGTCTCCAACCCGGAATGAAGGAAGATATCGGCCGATTTGAGCGCTTCGGTCGAGACCCCCTCTGATAGGCAAACCGCAGCTCCGATCCTGGCTCTTTTGAGCATCAGCCAGTCATTGTTGCCGTTGCCCATGGCGAAAACATGTTCAGCGCCGAGTTTGCGTATGAAACGCTCCTTCTGTTTGGCTTCATGAGATTCGGTCAGTCGGTGAACCTTGCATTTGACCTCTTTTAGCTCATCTTCGGCGTAACCGTAAGAATCGGCCGTCACGATAAATATTTCGAGTGATTCGGAAAGCTGAATCAGTTTCTCCCTGACACCAACTACCAATCTGCCATCGACAGCCAATGTGCCGGAATAATCGCTGACAAGGTATTTTAGTTCGATCGAACCGAAACCGGGTATCTGGGCAGTAATCATGGTAACCAACTTATGGAATTTCGCCCAAATATAAAAGCCCTTTTTCACGATGACAACCGTAGTCCGGCGATATGGATCCTGGCAAAAATACGAAAATTGGAGAAGAAAGATAATCAATACTAAAAACGCGGCCGGTTTATTAGAATTCCGACCGCGTCCATTTCGCGATCAGACCACGCAGGCGGCCCCTTCTTCTTTCTTTACAATTTGATAAAATTCGCACGCCGTGCAATTGGTCATTTTCGAGGCCCACGAACCCTGGACTTTGCCACCGCAAAACGTGCCGGCGATCTTCCAGCAGTAACGGCCTCCGTTCCTGCCGCTATTTGTGCCGTTTGACATTATATCCATAGCCGCAGGGCAGATACCGAATTCGCCTGTCTTGGAGCCGCCGGCTTCACGGCCGCACTTCTTGAATTCCCAACAGTTGTTTTTCATCTTCTCTCTCCTTCTAGTTTACTAAAAAAAGTACTAATTGGATTTAATTGATGGGAATATCGACCATATAGTATATTATCTTGAATATACGAGTTGTCCTGTCAACAATAGATCATGCGGGCTTTTCAAAATTTAACAAGAATGATCATGGGACTATTTATATCTCGCCTATCTTGTTAATATGCCTAACGTTAGCGGTAACCAAGCTCAGGCAGTTTTTGATCGATCGACGGACATTATTCCTTTATATAGCAATCCGCTTCTATTTCGACCAACCAGTCGGGATTAATCAAAGCTTTAACCTCGACAAAAGTGCTGGCCGGTTTGATATCGGCGAAGAACTCTCCGTGGGCTTTGGCCGCTTCTTTCCATCTCGAGATATCGGTCAGCATAATGCGGGTTCGGATTACGTCATCAAGCCGCCCTTCGCCCCTTTGGATCGCTTCTTCCATTATCTCCAGACAATACCTGGTTTGAGCGTAAAGATCGCCCGGATAGGCGACTGTACCGTCCGGCGCTATTGGGGCCGTTCCCGATACCGCGATTTCATTGCCGATCCGCACCGCCCGGGAGAAACCGATCTCCCCCTCGAACGGTGAACCGGACGAGATATTTCTTCTGATCATAACACCTCCCTGGATACCGATAAGATAGCTTTCCGGAACGAATATGGCAACGGGGTTTTGGAAAATATCAATTTGATAGCAGATCGGGGGAAAGCCGATCCGGAACAATACGGGTAATTCTAATATTTACTGAAATATCCACATATCCTGAGGCAGTTCATTGGACAGGAGTCGAAGACTCCCGCCAAATTCACAACTTCCCTATAAAACGTCCCAATAATATTATTACGGAACCAGTTATCTGTTTTAATATTAAAAATATCTTGTGGATCTATATAGGATGTTATTAGTATAACATATTATGTTGTTGCTAATGCGAATCAGAATCGTTTTCAAAACAATTCGCGAATCTCGCTAAACCTTAGTTAAGGAGGTTACCGAAAATGCCATTATTCATGGATATTCACGAAAAGGTCGACGGCTTGACAGCCAAAGGCCTGATCGAGGCCCACAGGAAGGATCTTGAAGTACAGGGCAAGCACGGAGTAAAATACTTAAAATACTGGTACAACGAAGCCGAAGGAAAAGTGTTTTGCCTTTGTGAGGCTCCGAACAAGGAGGCCGCGGCCACTGTGCACAAGGAAGCTCACGGTATAGTAGCCGACCGACTTATTGAAGTAAAGAGCGGCGAATAGCGTAAATCGGGGGGCGGGAGTAATTGACCTGCCCCCTTTTTCTTTATAGTCAGAAGCCTGGCGTGCTCAAGATCTACGGCGAGGATATTCTCTTATTCCCACTCGATCGTCGCCGGGGGTTTGGACGAGATATCATAGACCGCTCGGTTGATCCCCTTAACCTCGTTGATTATCCTGTTCGAGACATGGGCCAGAAAATCGTCGGGCAAACGCGCCCAGTCAGCGGTCATGGCGTCCAATGACGTTACCGCGCGCAGGGCAACCACGTTTTCATAGGTGCGCTCATCACCCATGACACCGACCGACCTAACCGGCAACAGCACCGCCAGCGCCTGCCAGGTCTCGTGATACAGATTATGATTACGCAGTTCAGAGATGAAGATATGATCAGCCTCCCTCAAAATCCGCAGCCGCTCGGGAGTGACCGCCCCTAAGATCCTGACCGCCAACCCCGGCCCCGGGAACGGATGACGATCGATGAATTCAGGGGGCAGCCCGAGTGTCCGTCCGACAGCCCGGACCTCGTCTTTGAAAAGCTCCTTTAACGGTTCGATCAGCTTGAGGCGCATCCGTTTGGGCAGTCCGCCGACGTTATGATGGGTCTTGATGGTGGCCGACGGTCCCTTGAACGAGACCGATTCGATCAGATCGGGGTACAACGTCCCCTGCGCCAGAAATTTGGCTTTGCCGATTTTTTTGGCTTCGGCGCTGAAAACCTCGATGAAGGCCCGTCCGATCTTCTTACGTTTCATTTCCGGATCTGCTACCCCTTTAAGCCGCCGCAGGAAAAACGCGGAGGAGTCGATGGCTCGAAGATTAAGGCCGAATTTTCCGCAGGCGTCCCTGACCTGCCTGGCTTCGTTGAGACGCAGAAGGCCGTTATCGATAAACACCGATACCGATTGTTTGCCTATGGCCTTATTCAAAAGCATGGCCACAACCGACGAATCGACCCCGCCGGAGAGGGCGCAGATGACTTTGCCGCCGCCGACGGTTTCGCGGATATCGTTAACCGCGCTGTCAATGAACGACATCGGCGACCAATCGGCTTTGCAGCCGCAGATATCGAATAGGAAATTTTTCAGGATTCGGTTTCCCTGCTCCGTATGAGCTACTTCGGGATGGAATTGCACACAGTAGATATTTCGGCCGGCGTCGGAAAAGGCGGTGTATTCGACATTGGGGGTTGAACCGATTTTTTCAAAACCAAGCGGGAGTTTCTCAACATGATCGCCGTGGCTCATCCATACCTGGCTTCGAGCGTCCAATCCTTTAAACAATTTATCGGGATCGGATACGGTCATTATCGCCCGCCCGTATTCTCGCTGTTTGGATTTACCTACAATCCCGCCCAAATTTTTAGCTATCAGATGCAGGCCGTAGCAGACTCCGAGAACAGGCAGGCCGATATCGATAAGATTCATATCGAGTTTCGGGGCCCCTTTATCGTGCACCGACGACGGCCCGCCGGATAATATTATGCCGGCGACATCGCCGAAATCGTATTCGGAGAATTCGTGACGGCAGGTGACTATTTCCGAATACACATTGTGCTCGCGTATTCGCCGGGCGATGAGCTGGGTATACTGCGATCCGTAATCGACAATCAGTATTTTTTTACCGTGGGTCAAATTTCCCCTCGCTTGATAATCGTATTATGAAGGAAGTTTTTATCGTCCTTTTCCGGGTAATCCAGGTTGTAGTGGAGACCTCGAGATTCTTTTCTTTTAAGCGCGCATTCTATCAGAAGTCCTGAAGCGATAGCGATATTACGCAATTCGATGACATCGGAACGAACCGGGTTCTGGCGGTAAAAGTCGATTATATCGCTGTACATCAAATGGCATCTTTCCCTGGCTTTCCGCAGACGGTTATCGGAACGGACAATGCCGACATAATCCCACATTAAATTTTTCAGTGTGGAGGAATCATGGGAGACAATCACCCATTCCTCCGAATCGAATACCCCCGATTCATCCCAGGCCGGGATTTCCAGAGGAGGAGGCATAGCCCTGGAAAATTCGGTTTCGAGATTTTCAGACGCGAACTCGGCGAAAGCAACCGCTTCCAGAAGCGAGTTGGAGGCCAGCCTGTTGGCCCCGTGCATCCCGGTCATAGCGACCTCGCCGCAGGCGTAGAGATTTTTGATATCGGTTCGTCCGAAATCGTCGGTAACCACCCCACCGCAAAAATAATGAGCGGCCGGGACAACCGGAATCGGGGTTTTCGCTATATCGATACCAATGCTCATGCATTTTTCGTATATAGTCGGGAAACGATTTTGCAAAAAGACGCGGCCGAGATGGGTGACGTCGAGATAAACATAATAATCGCCGGTGCGCTTTAATTCCGAGTCTATAGCCCTGGCCACAATATCTCTGGGAGCCAATTCTCCCCTGGGATGGTATTTTTTCATAAACGGTTCGCCTGATTTCAAAATCAGCCGGCCGCCTTCGCCCCGCACCGCCTCAGAAATCAGGAATGACGAGTCTTTCGGCTCGTAGAGAGTAGTGGGATGGAACTGCACGAATTCCAGATTGCCGATCCGCGCTCCGGCCAGGTAAGCCATCGCGATACCATCGGCGGTAGCGATATCGGGATTGGTGTTGTGCAGATACATCCGGCCGCCTCCGCCTGTGGCCAGCATGGTGATCTTCGACTTGAAAATATCGACATTCCCTTCTTCGGTATCGAAGACATAGGCTCCGAAACAAACCGGCTCTCCAGCCTCCGATTCACTGCCCAAATGATGTTGAGTGATCAGGTCTACGGCGCTATGATGCTCGAATATCTGGATGTTTTCATGGTCCCGTGTGGCTTTTATGAGCGCCTGCTCTATAGCCCGGCCGGTAAAATCGGCTGCGTGAACCACTCGTTTATGCGAATGCCCGCCTTCCCTGCCCAATTCGAACTCGTCCTTTTCGGATTTTTTGGAAAACTCCACGCCGAGTTGGTAGAGCTTGTTCACACATTCGGGGCCTGCCTTGACTACCTTCTCAACAATCTTCCGATCGCATAATCCCGAACCGACATTAATTGTATCCTCTATATGCGCATCGTAACTATCGATGGCGGACATGACCGAGGCGATACCTCCCTGGGCAAGATTGGTAGCCGCTTCCCATCTCGATTTTTTGGTAACCACAGCCACTTTGCCGAACCGGGCGGCCTGAAGCGCGAAATAAAGGCCGCCGATACCCGAACCAATTACCAGTATGTCGCAATCGTAGTTCATCAGCCGATCAACTCGAAAAAATCCCGTTCTCTGTCCAATTCGATCATTATCTCAAGATAATATAGGGGCATAGATCCCCGCCAGATATTTCCAATTTTGACAAAATCCTTTAATGTCGTGATAATATATTCCGCGGATGACTTTTCCGCTTCATCAACAATTCGCCGAATATCCACCGAATCGTAGATATTATGATCCCTGAACGCGCGAAATCCGATGATCTCGCCGCCTGATTCGGCCAGGCTTTTCCGGAATGATTCAGGGTTGCCCAGACCGCAAAATCCGAAAACTTTCCTTTCGGCTAAGTTAACAGTCTCTCCCATACCGTCGCGGATATTGACAATTTTCTTTGTCGCGAAGAATACCGGAATCCCATTGGGAAGCTTCTGAACGAAATCGACTATCCTGACGGAATCAAATATGACAATGGCATCCGAACGGCGCAGCGACCGAATAGGCTCTCTCAACCGTCCCGAAGGCAAGAGCCAGCCATTGCCGAAGGGCCTGTTTCCGTCGAGGCAGACGATATCGAGATCTCTGGCCAAACGCCTATGCTGAAAACCATCGTCGATAACAATATAATTATAGCCGCTATTTACTGCCCTGATCGCGGCCTTAGTCTTATCGGAATCGACATAAACTTCCAATCCCGGAATCGTTCTGACCAGGGCAGCCGGTTCGTCGCCGCAGACCTCCCACCGGCAATCGTCCTCGCCTCGCGCAACAACAGGGTTCTTTCCTTTTCTCCCGTAACCTCTGGCAACGACCACGGTTTTTTTATCTCGGGCAATTAGCCCGCGAACAATATATTCGGTCAGGGACGTTTTCCCCGAACCTCCGACTGTTATGTTGCCGACCGAAATAATCCGCGCGGGCAGTTTGACTTTCTTTGTAAAAGGCCGGGAAAAGCCCCATAGACTTATAATCAAATAATAGATCAAAGTGAACGGCAGCAGAATGACCGTTCTCATTTTCTAACTCCCATTAAGATATCGGCCGTTTTTTTTGAGGCGCCCTTGAGAGACTCTATGGTCATTTTGCCCCGTGCTCCCATGGATATTAAGTAATCTCTATCGGCTAGACTTTTGTTAATAAAACCAACCAGATCCTCGACATTTCGGACCTCCAGAGCTCCCCCGGATTCGAGTAGCGCCCGGGCCGATTCTCTGGCGTTATCCATAAAGGGACCGAATAATGCCGGTTTGCCGAGAGCGGCAGGCTCTACCGGATCATGCCCGCCTATGGGAACCAGCGAACCTCCCACGAAAGCGATATCAGCCATCCGGTAAAACGCTGATAATTCGCCCATCGTATCGACTATCAGAACACGGGCGGAAAGAACCTCCCCATTTTCGGATTCAGATCTAAGCCGGCAATCTATCCCGCGTTCGTCCAACAGGGTACCTAATCGGACTACATCCTTCATGTGCCTCGGCACCAGGACAAATTTCACCGGCAGGTTTTCTTTGACAATTCCGGAGATAAGATCCGCGAAGATCCGGTCTTCACCCTTCCTGATAGATCCCGCCACGAAAACCAGCCCACCGGCCGAATCGATAATCGGGGGTTGAATTTCACAGCCGCCGTTTATTGCTATTTGATCATACTTAACATTTCCGAGTACGGTTGTATTCTCAGCTCCGATATTTCGAAACCGCGCGGCGTCGTTTTCAGTCTGTACCAGAAGACAACCGAAACTTCTGAGAACCGGGGCGAAAAATGGTTTGAACGTTTTGTACCAGCGATATGATCCGGCGGTCAGTCTGCCATTGATCAAATCGACCTCCGCTCCGAAATCGGCTCCCTCGGTTATCAACAGAGGCCAGATCTCGGTTTCGACCATAATTATTTTTTCGGGTTTCAAGGTCTCCAGGGTCCGACGGATAGCCGATTTCAACTCCAGAGGCTGGAGAAATACCTGGCATTTATCGCTGAATATCTCCCGGGCTCTTCGTCGACCGGTAATCGTGGTGGTCGATATGGCGATATCTATATCTGGATCTATCTCCTGGATTTTAGGAATGACCGCCGAGAGTACCTTCAACTCTCCCACCGAAGCGGCATGAAACCAGAACAGCCGTCCGGACGATCCTCGCTTTCCTATAAAACCGAACCTCTCTTTAATGCCGTGTCGTCCTGATAGGGCCTTGATTATCAGAAACGGCGAAGCGATTACTAACGCAAATACTATCAGAACCCGGTAAACCAGTATCATCAGCGCTCCAGGTTCTTAATCTTGTTTTCGATTATAACGGCATATGATTTTATCGATGTCTTATCCGCGGCCGCGGGGACAATAATACTTTCCCCGTATACCACAGTCAACACGGCAAACGGTTTTGGTATCACGAATTTATCCCAGGTCTTGAGCTGCCAGCATCTGTCAACGTCATAGGATACCGGCACAACCTGTAATCCGCTTTTGGAAGCCAGGGTTACCGCGCCGTATTTCACTTTTTCAGCCGGTCCCCTGGGCCCGTCAACAGACAGGGCAAGATCACCGCCCCGGCTGCTTCGAAGCATTTCCAGCAACGCCTCGGTTCCTCGGCGGCTGGCCGATCCTCGATACACCCTGAATCCCAATCTTTTAACTATGGCGGCCGCCAGCGCGCCGTCAAATGAACTGGAGATCATTGTACCCGCCCCGATAAAGCGGTGAGTATAGAGCAACCCAAGTATCCTGGAGTGCCAGAAAGCGAAGATGACCCGTCCGGAATTATCCCTGGTTGTTCGCAGGCTCTCGAGACCGATCCAACGCACCCGCCAGGTGAAACCCAATACAAGCAGAAAAATCGGGCCTATAATGGATACGATAAAAAGCAGAATCCGTTGATTAAAGGAATATGACCGTTCCATATGCGGATATTATACTCAATTGCGGGGGATGTCAATCATCCTTAGGACCCGGCCAATAAAATGGCGGTTTCGGCGGCTTTTCTCGACGCGCCCGGCTGTCCGAGCTTGGCCTCCACGGCACTCAAACGTTCGATCATATTATTCCGGTACTCCGAATCGCTCAGAAGTCTCTCCGCGGCTGGGGCGATCATACTTCCACGGCAATGGTTTTGAATAAATTCAGGGACTATTTTCTCACCGGCCACCACGTTCACCAGCCCGACGAAAGGAATTCGAACCAGTCTTTTGGCGATCATATAGGTTATTATTGATGTTTTATAAAGCACCAACATTGGCCGTCGCAAAATAGCGCATTCAAGGGTAGCGGTGCCGGAAGCCACCAGGTTGAGCTCGGCGTGAATCATCAAATCATAAGTCACGCCGCGTACATATTTCAAGGAATCGCCCCCGATTTTTTTATAAAAATCATCATCAAGGCCGGGGGCGCATCCGACTATCCCCTCATAGGATAAGCCGGAAGCGGATATTTCATCAATCGAACTTTTCATTTCCGGCAGGATCTTCTCCACTTCCTGTTTTCTTGATCCCGGAAACAGGCCGATATATCGCTTTTCAGGTTCAATTCCGATCCTGTCGTAAAAAACGTCTCGCTCCAATTTAGGTTTCACTATCTCGAGCAATGGATGCCCATACCATTCAGCGGCCAGGCCGTTTTTTTCATAAAGCTCCTTCTCGAACTCGAAAACAACAACCATCTTATCCACCAGATTCTTGATCTTTTCGATACGACCCTGTCCCCAGGCCCAAACCTGAGGACTGACATAATACATTACAGGAATTCCAAGTTTTTTCAATCTGGCGGCCAGTCTTAGATTGAATCCGGGGTAATCGATCAGCACGGCCAGCGACGGTTTGCGAATCCTGATCTGCCGCAATATCTCTTTTTCCACCCGGCGGATGAAGGGGATATGCCTGATGACCTCCCAAAACCCCAAGAAAGCCAGCTGATTTATATGGAAGAGAATATCGACCTGAGAAATATCCATCCTGTCGCCGCCGATGCCGAACATTTCTATATCGGGCCGCGACGATTTCAACTCGGCGGCGAATAACGCCCCCACGTTATCTCCGGAAGGTTCTCCGGCGATTATCACAATCGATTTGCTCAAATTCTATCTGTGTATTCTCTGCAGAGGTTCTCGATCCGGGAAGCGATTTTCAGGACATTCAAACCGTCCCGCCCCGATACAACCGGCGGATGCTCTCCTCTTACGCTTCGTATAAATGAATCGATCTCGAAGGATAGATTATCCCCGGATGGTATTTTCACCTGATTGCGGATCACCGCCCGGCCGTCAGGAAGATTGAACCGTCCGAATATAGGCGCTTTTTTATAAGCGTCGTCTTCGCTCGCCACGACCGTATACTGCTCGGCCTCCCTGGTGGCCATATCGATGGATGTATAGCCTGATTTCTGAAATACTCTTAGTTTGCGCATCTCCTTAAACGAGATTCTGCTGGCGGTAACATTGGCCACGCATCCTCCAGGAAATGTCAGCCTGGCGTTAACGATATCGATATTATCGGTTATTACGGCTACTCCGGCGGCTTCGATTGTGTCAGGAAAAGAGCCGGTCAAGGCAAGGATCAAATCCAGATCATGAACCATCAAATCGAGAATCACGGCCACGTCGTCGCCTCGCCCTTTAAACGGGGCCAGCCTGTGGGTTTCGATGAATTTCGGATCGGATATCCCTTTCTCCACGGCCAGGAATCCGGGATTGAATCGTTCCGAGTGTCCAATCTGCAAAACCAGATTTTTCGAATCCGCCAGGGATACCAGTTTTTCCGCCGATTCGAGATCAGGCGAAATCGGTTTTTCCAGCAGGACGGCTATTCCGGCCTCAAGAAACTTCGAGGCCACGTCGAGATGAGCCACCGTTGGTACGGCTATGCTTACAGCGTCCGCCTGACTCAGAACCTCATCGATGTTGCGAAAGTTATTGACCTTATATTTGGCCGCCACCGCGGAGGAGGCTTGATTATCGAGATCATAGCAGCCGATAAAATCAGCGGATTTATTCTCCGCCATCCTGGCCGCGTGAAACCGGCCCATATGCCCGCAGCCAATCAGGGCTATCTTAATAACCGGATTTTCTATTTTACAACTCCGCGCTCGGATTTTTTCAGAAACTCGAGGACCCTGATTACTTCGGGAATTTGTTCGACTTCAAGCGCGATCTTTTCGAGAGCCCGCGCCGTATTGAGTTTCTTCGAAATTAAATATCTGAACATCTTTTTAAGCTGGGCGATAGTTTCTTCGGAAAAGCCGCGGCGCTGCAGGCCGGTGGAATTCAAGCCGAGACATCTGAGTGGATAACCTGCTACCATGGTAAACGGGAGAATATCCTGGGTAACCCGGAATCCTCCGCCGATCATGGCGTGTTCCCCGATCAGAGAGAACTGATGGATCACGGTACCTCCGCCGATAATTGCCCAGTCCCCTATCTCGACATGTCCTCCCATCTGAACAGAATTGGCCAGAATGACATTATCGCCGATGATGCAATCGTGAGCCGCGTGGGAATAGGCCATGAACAAACAGTTTTTACCTATCTCGGTCTTACCGTGCGCCTTAGTTCCTCTATTCAGGGTCGCGAATTCCCGCACAACAGTATTATCCCCGACCACCAGCTCCGTTTTCTCGCCTCCGAATTTCAGATCCTGCGGAGGGCCGGCCACAGCCGCGCTATGATATATCTTTACGTTATTGCCGATCCGCGCGCCGGATTTGATCGATACATGGGAATCGATAACGCAACCCTCGCCGATCTCGACGTCGTCTTCGATAATAGTGTAAGGTCCTATGATTACATTTTGTCCGATCCTCGCCCGGCCTGATATAATCGCGGTAGAATGTTGATTCATTGTCCGTTCCTCTTAGCTTTGCCTGTCGACTACCACCGCGAGGAACGTCCCTTCGGCGACAAGTTTACCGTCGACAAACGCTTTGCCCGCGATCTTGATTGTAGAACGTTTAAAACTAAGCATCTCTATTTCCATTCTGAGCTGGTCGCCGGGGATTACCGGTTTGCGGAATTTGACCCCGTCGATACCCATGAAAAAGGCCAGCTTTTTATCGGGATCTTCGATGGCGTTAAGGAGCAAGAGCCCGCCCGTCTGGGCCATGGCCTCGACAATCATCACTCCCGGCATAACCGGCTGGCCCGGGAAATGACCCAGGAAATACGGTTCGTTGACGGTTACATTTTTTATGGCCACGATCTTCGAAGTGCCTTCCATATCAATCACCCGGTCGATCATAAGAAACGGATATCTGTGCGGCATGATCTTCAATATGGCGTTAATATCGAGCAGGTATTCGCCGCTCTTCTTGCCCTTCTGGTACTTGCTGGAGATAAGCTGTTTTTGGTAAATCGACCGAATCTTTCTGGCCAGGGCCACATTGGCCGCGTGGCCTGAACGGGCCGCCAGAATATGGGCCTTTAACGGAACGCCGATCAGGAATAGATCTCCGAGCAGGTCGAGCGCCTTATGCCTGACCGGTTCGTTGTAATATCTGAGCGGAGTATCGTTAAGGATACCGGTGCTTCCGGCGAATACATTTCTTTTTTCGCCGAAACTTTTTTTCAGGTTTTCGGCTCTCTGGCCGGTCAATTCCTCATCGACTATGACAATGGCGCTGTCCAGACCGCCTCCCTTGATAAGTCCGGCGTTGAGAAGCTGCTCTACTTCGGTAAGAAAACAGAATGTCCTGGCTTTCGAGAAATCCTCCACGAATTCCTCGTCGAGATCGACCAACGAGGTGTATTGTGTGCCCAGCGCGGGATTTTTGTAGTCAACCATGAATGTAATTCTGAGCCTGTCGGACGGTACGACCACCAAATCGACCCCGCGATCTTTTTCGGAGTAGGCGATATGAGTATCTATCTGGAGATATTCTTTGGGAGCATCCTGCTCGACGATCCCGGCATCTCTGATAGCCTCAACGTAGGGCCAGGCGGAACCGTCGCCGACCGGCGGCTCGGAATTGGAAAGCTCCACTTTCATATTATCGATCTGCAAACCCGCCAGGGCCGCCAGTACATGCTCTACGGTATGAACTCTAACGCTGTCTATTCCGAGCGTAGTCCCCCGCTGAAGATCGACGACATGATCTACATCTGCCGGTATCTCCGGGCAGCTTTCAAGGTCGGTCCTGATGAAGGTTATACCGTAATTGATGGGAGCGGGCTTGAAGGTAATGGTGGTTTTAACCCCGGTATGTAGTCCCACTCCGGAGAATGAAGCCGGTTTTTTGATTGTCCTTTGCATTTCGGTCATTGTCTTTTTCCTGTTCCTGGTCTTTATCCCGGGACGGCATCCCCGTTTTTTACTCTATGCCTATATAAACGTCGCTGAAAGTCCCTGAGGCTCCCACTACACCCAAAGGCAGCTTTCTACCGTCCGGAGTAGTTCCCGCTTTGAATTCTCCCTTTAGCGATTCGATCCAAAATCGATCATCTCCCGGCACTGAATAGTTTCCCCCCTCCACAGTAGCGAGCGTATCGAAATACGATTCGGTTATCCCGGCGACATATCCATCCTGATTTTCCAGGTAACCGTAATAACCGTCACAATCGTATGACTTATTCCATGAGGAGCGAAAGGTGGACCCGAAAATGATCGTATCTTCGTTGGCCGGGCTTATCAACCTTGCGGTATCAGGAATCACCAGCAGACCGCTGGAAAATCCATATTCCGAATCAATCGAATATTCGAGAGTATCGGCGATTCCAATCTGCAAAGATTTGCGGTAATATCCGGTTGAGGAATCGGCCAGAGATATCGTATCTCCGTCGAAGATAATTGTGGCATCGAAAATCGGGTATCCATTATGATATAAGTAGCATTCGGCCGATGATCCGATCGGTAACGACTTATAAACCGCTCTGGCGTAAATATCGAAAATCCCCTGATTATCTGTTCCTTTTTGATGACAGGCCACGAAAATAGCCATCAGTAGAATAACCGGGATTCCAGTTGTTAGCATTTTCTCGGATCGACGAAATTTCATAACTTTGAAAAAACGCCGAATCCCTCGCGGATGTCAAGGGCTATTCGCCGGAAACGTCCAAAATATCGTAGAACTCCATCTCCGGCCGGACTGGATATCAGTTATTGAGAATCAAGACAGCTATTGTATTAAAAAATCGTCATCGCGCAAGCGGACTCAGAAAATTGGAAAAATCCCAAAAAAAACCTTTGCAAATCGGTAAATTTTGTTATTATTTATATTGAGCAAGAACTTCTGATATTGCAATTTTGGGAGAATCCGGAAAATCTTATTAACAAGGAGAAGTGATGAAACAAAATCGCAAATTTTTAATTTGCACAGGATTTGTTTTGTTGATTTTCGCTCTATCGACTAATCCTGCGCCTACCGCTGACAAGGGAGCAAGCAAACTACTTTCAGCTGAGGAACAGGCGTTTCTTGAGGAAAACGGCGTCGAGGCATCCTGGAACGGAGTATTGCCGGAAGAGGGACTGGTACAGGATATAATCTGGATCAATATCGCCGACGCCTTATCTACCTTCGGAAGATCTTCCGGCGGTGTAATCGGCGACTTTTTCTATGTTTTCGGAGGACAGGGTCAAACCAGCCTGGCTATGGCTTATCAGATATCAACCGATACCTGGATGACCTCCACGCCCGGAAATTACGCGTCATGGAACGCCGGCTTCTGCGTGGCCAACGGTTCAGTTTACAGAATTTCGGGATCCAGCAACGCCAGTACAGCGGAGCGATTCGATCCCGACGGTTCCGGAGCCGGTATGTGGTCGGATATCGCCCTGCCCCCGACAGAATTCAGAACATCCACAAACGGCTGCGGTTGGGACGGCGGCAACAATATTTATATCGTCAACGCAGACTATTCGACCCCCGCAAATTCTCATTTTGCCAGATACAGCATCTCCGGTGATTCATGGGAGACACTGACTCCGCCAACAGAGCCCAGACGGTATGTCGGTCTGGTAGGTTTCGGCGGATATATGTATCTGATCGGAGGCCTGGGACCGTCAGATCGGGATCCGACCGTCTGCCAGAAATATGACCCCGCCACGGATACCTGGAGCCTAATAGCTTCGCATCCTGATTCTCTTAGTTTCACCAACGGGACCACTATCGTATCCAATTCCTATCTCTGGACTGTTGGTTCCGGCGGAGGCTATGGTACATATCCCGCTTTCCCGCATGTCCATTATTACGATCCGGTTACCGATACCTGGACTGCCGAATCGGATCTTCCGGTAACCAGAGGTCTGGCCCTGGCTGATTTTGATCCTCTCAATACCCAGGTTATTCATGCCGGAGGTAATTTTGGAGGAGGTACCATTTATCAGCTTGATGGCCGCAAGGGAACTGTCAATGACGGCGGCGGGCCGGTCCCCGGGACTCTGTCTGGCGATGTGATGGAGCAGGATGGCGTTACTCCTATATCCGGAGTTACGGTAACCGCTTACGACGGCGACAATAATCCGGCCGGTTCGGATAATACCGACGGATCGGGAGCTTATCAGATTTCTCTTATCGAAGGCACCTATACGGCGGAATTCTCAAAGGCAGGTTATCGTGACACGATTATTTATGATCTGATCATAACCTCCGGCGAAATTACCCAGCTGACAGTTCTTATGACCGAATCGTCGGGTCCGGCTTGCGAATACACTATAGGTGACGTTAATGGAAGCAATACGTACAACGGGTTGGATATCACCTATGGAGTATCCTATTTCAAAGGATCAACGGCGCCGGTCTACGAATGCGATTGTCCTCCTCACGGCGTTTTCTACGTCTCCGGTGATGTCAACGGGAGCTGTAGCTACAACGGCCTCGACATTACGTTCGGCGTTGCCTATTTCAAAGGCGGCTCTAATCCGGTGCCATGTCCGGATTGCCCGCCGCAATAAATATCCTCTCGATTTTTCGGATTCCCTATTGAAAGGGCGGCCCCGGCCGCCCTTTTTTGATTAGCCGCCATTTTGGATAGCTGTTTCCTGGCATAAGAGTTGGTCGCGTTTATGGTGCGGCTCACACCGATCCAAATGGTTGCCAGGACAACAGCAATTTTCAGCGATAGCCCTTTTTATAGTTTTATAAAAAGGCGGGAAACGAGGAGAAAGTTAAGGGATATCGTGAGGAATACGAGTCTCTTCGGGATCCCTGGTACAACCATCAGTAATTCTACTGCCAATAATTCCTGTCCAGGTTGCGATACCCGATAGCTTCGGAGATGTGAGCGGTCGAGATATTTTCTATTCCCTCCAGGTCGGCGATGGTTCGAGATACTTTCAGTATTCGGTCATACGCTCTGGCCGACAACCCCAGTCTGGTGATAGCTGTTTTCAGAAGATTAAGAGAGTCGTTATCGATTTTGCAAATCTGTCTGATGAGGTTGGTCTCCATCTGGGAGTTGCAGTATATCCCCTGACGGTCCTTATATCGTTCCAATTGGATCTGCCTGGCTTTATTGACCCTTCTTCTTATCTCTTCCGACGGTTCTCCGACGGCGTCACCCGATAACTCCTTAAACTTTACCGCCGGCACCTCGATATGAATATCGATCCTGTCCAGAAGCGGACCGGAGATCCTGGATACATATCGCTGGATATGAGCCGGCGAGCAGGAGCAGTTATGCCGGGGATCGCCGAAGTAGCCGCAGGGGCAGGGATTCAAAGCCGCCGTCAGCATGAAAGTCGCCGGATAAGTAACCGATCCGGAAGCCCTGGTTATAGTCACCGCGCCATTTTCCAGAGGTTGTCTCAACGCTTCCAGAGTCGATTTGTTGAATTCCGGAAGCTCGTCCAGAAACAGCACGCCATTGTGGGAAAGGCTGACCTCACCCGGAAGCAAGAGTCCGGTCCCTCCGGTAAGGCCTACTTCCGATATGGTATGGTGCGGCGAGCGAAACGGCCGGACCGCGATCAACGCCTGGTTGGGCACCAGATGACCGCCGACCGAATATATCTTGGTCGTCTCTAAAGCTTCGCCCAGGGTCAGATCCGGGAGAATAGTCGGGATACGTTTGGCCAGCATGGTTTTGCCGGAACCCGGCGGGCCGATCATGACAATATTATGCCCCCCGGCCGCGGCCACCTCCAGCGAACGTTTGGCGTGCTCTTGTCCCTTGACATCGGAAAAATCGATATCCGATCTTCTATGCGATTCGAAGACTTTCGAAACATCCACCGTGTGCGCGGAAATGCTTTTCCCTGTCTCCAGAAATTCCACCGCTGATATCAGGTTCTTGACCGGATAAATATCCACTCCCCGTGCCATAGCCGCCTCGGATGCGTTCTCCTCGGGCACCAGCATGGCCGAAATTTTCTTTTTGACCGCGTTGACCGCCATGGACAAAACACCCGGAACCGGCCGGATGGAACCGTCCAGCGAAAGCTCTCCGAGGATGACCACATCGCCGAAATCCTGTCTGGCAATCTGCCCCGTGGCCGCTAAAATTCCTATGGCCATGGGTAGATCGAATGCGGTGCCTGTTTTCCTGATATCCGCAGGAGCCAGATTAATCGTTACCCTGCGGCTGGGAAACATGAATCCGGAGTTTTTTATTGCCGCGGTCACTCTTTCTTTAGATTCCTTGACCGCCGCCTCCGGCAATCCTACGGTGGCGAAGGCCGGCAGTTGAGATGAAACATCCACCTCGACACTCACCAGGTAGGAATCTATCCCGAATACCGCGGACGATGTAATGTTGGCCAGCATGTTCATAATATAAAATCCGATCCTCGTAAAATCAATTGCCTCTCAGAAGAAAACGGTGACAGGATCTGTCAGTCATATCGCTCTCGGGAGCGCCCGTCATCGCGAGACGTCCTTACGGGCAGATGGTTTGAGCCCCCCGAGGCCCGTAAGGACTACGAAGCAATCTCGACTTGAGCCGGCGCCCGATCGAGATTGCTTCGTCCCCGACCTTCGGTCGGGGTCTCGCGATGACATGATATCCGCGGTTATAAATCCCTTGCCATTTTGGCTCTAATTTTTTATTAAAAAGGGGGCGGAGCGATTAATGAATTTAACGACTAATAGAGAGGTTTGATAGTATGGAATGGTTGCCCGAAAACACGCATGAAATCTGGAGATTGATAATCGGCTGGTCGGTGACAAACGGACTGCGAATCGTGCTGATTCTCATTTGCATCTGGGCGGCGATTAAGATCTCGAAGATCGCCAGCAGAAATATAGTTCGTTACGCCTCGAAAAAAATGGGGCCGGAAGCTCAGGAGGAAGAACGGCGGATACACACGCTGGTTCAAATTTTCGATGTCGCGGCAAAAGTTCTGATTATTGTCTTTGGCGGGATGATTATCATCAAGGAGATGGGAATCGATATTGCCCCGATGCTGGCCGGCGCGGGGATACTCGGTCTGGCCATAGGTTTCGGCTCGCAGGCGCTGGTCAAGGACCTGGTCAGCGGATTTTTCATGATTCTGGAAAACCAGATCAGGGTCGGCGACGTGGTCAAGATCGGTAATACAGGCGGGCTGGTCGAGCAGATTACCCTGCGTACCGTAGTTCTGCGTGATCTCGAAGGAATTGTGCATACTATACCCAATGGCGAGATTACGACCTTGAGCAATATGACTTATGGCTGGTCGAGAGCCAAGCTCGATATCGGTGTCGCTTACAAGGAAAACGTGGATAATGTGATGAAGGTGCTCGGCGATCTGGGCCGCTCCATGTCGGCCGAGGAGGCATACAAGGATATTATCCTGGAGGAGCCGACCATACTCGGAGTCGATTCGCTGGACGATTCCTGTGTGACCATCAGGATGATAATTAAGACGGTGCCGCTGAAACAGTGGGACGTGGCCCGGGAGTTCCGACGCCGGGTGAAAAACGAGTTCGACCGCGTCGGGATAGAGATCCCCTTCCCGCACCGCACGGTGTATATCCGGCAGGATGAGGAGTTGACGTTCGGGGTGAAGGGGGATGCCTCGAAATAATCAATTCCAATACTAATATCGGGTGGCATGCTTATTCCGATATTTTACGGAATAAGCATGTAGCGTATGTTCTACCAGCATGCTTATGCCTTCAGCAAGAGCATGCCACCAGCGGCCGAGATCATGCAGTAAGGAAATCCCGCCTTAGCGAGACTTACCGGGCGAGGGTTACTGAGAGAAACATCCCCCCTCACCCCTCCACGACCAGCTCCCAGCTCAACTCCGCCGTCTTCCTGAGCATGGCCGAGACCATACAGTACTTCTCCTCCGAAAGCGCGATCGCCTTCTTTACCTTGTTCTCGTCGATATTATTGCCCTTAAAGATATATTTCAGATGCAGTTTGGTCCAGACCTTGGGGTAATCGTCCGACGGTTCGCCCTCGACCTTAACCTCGAACGAGTCGTATTCCACTCGCATCTTTTTGAGAATGGAGACGACGTCGATAGCGGTGCATCCGCCCAGAGCCACCAGGGTCAGCTCCCCCGGATGGACCGCGGAATCGTCGGCGCCGATAGTCGCCGCGGCGTCCAACGCCACACTGTGCCCCGACGGTACCTCGGCTAAGAACTTATAATTTTCCACCCATTTAACTCGAGCTGTTTTCATTGTGTTATCCTTTCATCAACATCCAAAAGCGGGCTTTTCGACCTGCGGCATTCATCATCAGGGATATAAACTACAAAAGATCGGGGCGAGTGCCAAACGGAAAATAGCCAGCGGTTTTCTTCCCTATGCTCGGGAGTGGATTCCAGCTTTGCTGGAATGACAAAGGTTACAATTCCACGGCCAGCCCGTCCTCGGCTATACGCAGATCGGTAATACCATATTTGGCCGCCAAAACCTTGATCGGTCCGGGATCGGCGTACATGGCCGATGAAAGGTGTGTCAGGATAATACGATTCAGGCCATGCCCCGATGCTCTCTCGAATAACATTTCCAGATCGAGATGCAGCCCCTCGGTGATCAACAGGTCACAATTATCGAGCAGATCGACGTAATCATCGAACGAGCCGATATCCCCCGAATAGATGATCTTACTATCGCCGGCCTTGATGACATAGGTATAGGATTGCATTTTATTGACATGACCCGCCTTATCGATCGCCTCTTTATAATGATTCAAGTGGCTGTTGGCTCGAGCGTAAACCGTGAGGATATCGTCGCGAAACACCGGATCGGGCTTGACCGGTTTGATCGTTAAATCGAATCCCAGCCGTTCAGGGAAAAGATAGACGGCGATCATAAATTTCTTCACCGCTTCAATAGCCTCTTCGGGTAGATAAACGGTCAGCGGTGTTTTCCGTTTGGCCAGATACATCATCTGTATTTCCAAAAATAGCCCGGTGATATGATCGGGATGGGTATGCGAAACGAAAATCGTGCCGATATTTCGGTGATCGATTTTGTGCCTGATGGCCGATGACGAGAATCCCTCGCCAGAATCGAACTGGTAAAGATTTTCACCGCGTTCAAAAATCAAAGAGGCGTTTGCTCTGTCGGACGACGGGTTTCCGGAGGAACTTCCCAGTATGATAATACGAGCCATGTCAACCTAGTTTGGATTTGAAGAACTCAACTGTCCTTCGGATACCATCGTTGATCTTGACAGACGGAGACCAGTTCATGCTTTTCTTTATCAGCTCATGGGAGATGACGCTGCGTATCTGTTCGCCGGGCATAGCCTCGCGGTTAACTCGCTCCCGCGAAGAGCCGGTTGACGATTTTATCATATCATAGATGGTATTTATATCTGTCTCGATACCGGTACCGACATTGAATTCGCCCGATTCGGGATGGTTCATGGCCAGCATATTCGCCTTGACCACATCGCTCACATAGACAAAATCCCGGGTCTGCAAGCCGTCGCCGTTGACAAAAGCCTTGTCCCCTTTGAGTAGTTTTTCGCAGAATATGGCCACTACGCCGGCCTCGCCATGGCTGTTCTGGCGGGGACCGTAGACATTGGCGTAACGCAAGGCGACATACTCCAGGCCGAATTGGAGCTTGAAATAATACAGATACTTCTCAAACGACAACTTAGAAATGCCATAGGGGCTGACCGGTCTTAGAGCGTGTTTCTCGTCAGCCGGGAAATAATCCTGCTCGCCATAGATCGCGCCTCCGGTTGACGAAAAGACGAACTTCTTAACCCCGTGGCCGACAGCGGCTCTCAAAAGATTAATACCGCCGAGGATATTGATTTCAGCGTCGAACCTCGGATCGGCTACCGATTTGCGCACATCCATCTGGGCGGCTAAATGAAATACCCGGTCGAAATTTCCTTTCTCGAAGATCTTATCGATCACCGGAGAGGAAATATCTATTTTATGGAATACAGCCTTCGAAGGGACATTCTCCGTCTGTCCGGAGGAGAGATCGTCTATTATGGTAACGTCATGCCCGTCCGAAAGGAGCGCGTCGGCCAGGTTGGAGCCTATGAATCCGGCTCCCCCGGTTACTAATACCTTCATTATATTTCTCCTCGGTCTTTCTCTAATAATCCCGCTTCTTCATCGACGAAAGACCTAATTTAAGCGGAAGAATGACCGTTGTCAAATTCAAAACAATCATCAATACCAGAGCCAACAGGACTTCATTGGAAGGGAATGGCAGGGCGGGATCCATCTTGTAGAGAGAATATCGTTGAGCGGGCAGGGCGGAGATAATCACCATCAAACCCACATATATCAAACTGATAACCGTAGCGATCATACCGCCCATGGACGATGCGATTTTGCCGGGATTGCGTTCTTCAAACCTCGGGTAAATAGCCCCCATCCCTATAGAAAGACTGGTCAGCGATATAGACATTAATAGCACGGAAATAAATGTCAGTACCATCAAGACACCACGCAAACCCAGCATTATATTCGATACCAGGGCCAGAATCTCCGAGATGAGCAGGAAAATAATAAACGCGGACCAGAACTTGACCCAGAAAACTCTCATCAAAGGCATAGGTGACGAGGTAATGGCCCAGAACGGTCTGCCCTCGAGGCTGATATTTGGAAAAACAAACCTGACCGAAAGAGTGGCCAGAATGAAACCCGAAAAAGCGAAATTGGCGAAACCTATGATTGTTTTCCAGTAAGAATCCTTGATATCGGTGGGGAAATATTTCAGATTGACCAGATAGATCACCAACAGGGCCAGCAAGACCGTGAATTGAGCCCACTGAGCCGGCTCTCTGAAAAATATCCTGATATCCTTCAGCAGTACCGCCCTGAAATCGGTCGGGAGCCATTCCGGCAGGCTGAATATTTTCCATTTTTTTCCAGACGATACTGCGACCTTCGAATGCCCGGTGTGATGTTCCGCAGAGGCCAGCCAGCTTCTGTAATAAAACCTGTCGGCCAGTCGGAATACAATGTTCAAAGACAAGATCAGAGTCGAAATCAGGGCCAGCATATAAACCAGAAGAGTCCTGCCTCCGCCGAAGGCAATAGTTCTCAATGTCTCCGAAATCCAGAAACTAGGCAGGAATGGAAACGAAGTCGCGCCCATGGAGCCGAGATAACGGTTCAGCACCCGCCAGTCGGAGATTACATTGAAGGCCATAGATGTCGGCTGTCCTAACTTGAAATAAATGACAATCGCTGTAATTAATAAGGCCGTCAGAAGAACGATCAACCGTCTCGGACTGATATTCTTGGCCAAAAGGAACATAAATATGGAAAATATCACCCCCATACAGGCAGGAATTATTATGAATGGAATTAAAACGCAGAATACCTCGAAAACAAACTGCCAGAGTTCGAATTTCATGACCATTCCGTAGGCGAATACCAGGGGCATACCCAGCAGCAGTACGGCCCAGGTGGAAAAGAAAATGTTGTCAATAAACTTGACCGTGAATACCTCCAGGTGGCTTGTCGGCGTGGAAAGCAAAAACGCGGTTTCCCTGGATCGGTACAAAGTCGATATTGAGGTTACGATATTGGATATAATCAAAACCACGAAAATAGCCAAAAACCCCAACGCTATAATCTTATTCATCAGCAGATAGCCGATATCCCGCAATCCGCCCAAATAGTCGAATATTCTATAGAAGAAAAAGAAACTGCCGCCGAAAAAGCAAGATACCACAAATAATCCGACCAGTGCCTTTAAAAACCGTTCGCCGTCAAGACCGCGGAAAAACGATCTGGCGGCCACGGTCTTATAATGAATAATGTGTACGGCGCTAATCAACCGCCACTCCCGGAGGCAGCCCGGCCAACCTCGGTCCACCTGTCATTTTCAAAAACAAGCTCTCCAGATTCTGCCCTTCGGCCGCCGCGATGGATCGAAGTTCCGAAAGAGTTCCCAACGCTATCAGCCTGCCGTTATGAACAATACCTATCCGGTCGCATAACTCCTCGGCGACAGTCAAAGTATGGGTGGAGATGAAAACCGTTGTTCCCTTACGGGAATACAATTTCAGCAGGTCTTTTACCAGCCTGACCGATTGGGGATCCAGGCCGACCATCGGCTCATCCACTATCAGGACATCGGGATCGTGCAGAAACGCGGAGCAAAATACGACTTTCTGCCTCATACCGTGCGAGTACTCCTCGCACCTGTTATCGGCCCAGCCGTTCATTCCGAAAAGATCGAACAACCATTCGGACTGCGATTTTATTTTTCCCGGCGTCATTCGATAAAGGCCGCCAGTAAACTCCAGGTATTCCCTGGCAGTCAGCTTCTCATAAATATAAGGGGAATCCGGGATGTAGGCGGTTTTCATCTTGGCTTCTTCCGGCTGCCTGCCGATATCGATCCCGGCAATTCTGACAGTGCCGGCATTAGGTTTCAGCAATCCGGCCATCATCTTTATCGTCGTGGTTTTTCCCGCGCCGTTGGGGCCTAAAAAACCGAAAAACTCGCCCTTCTCGACCTTGAGAGTCAATTCGCTTATGGCTTCCTTCTGTCCGTATTTCTTGGTGATGTCGGTCAGTTCGATCATAATTGATTTTCTTCCGCTTTCGATGTTTCCAGTACCTGAATGGAAATTTTCCCAACTACCCGCATCAGTTCCGCCTGTCTTTCGAATCCGCCCTCCAGAAGCTTAATATGGGTGGCATCGGCGATATCCTGGCCAAATGTCGGATCCAGAGGCCTCCAGCCGTCCAGATGAACCGCCGGCCAGGCATGATAATAAAAAACGCCGTCCTTATACACTATACCGATACAGATTTTGGAAGGCAGCCCGGCAGCCCTGGCCAAAGCGGTATACAATGACGTATGTTCGTTGCAGTCCCCCTTTTTCACCTCCAGCACATCCACCGCCGACGGCAGGGAGATAGCGTAATCCTTTACCATATTTTTAAAAACCCAATTCTCTATTCCGTC
>JAHEDG010000026.1:0-3082 GCA_024641335.1 Candidatus Zixiibacteriota bacterium | reverse complement strand
ACGTTATCTTCTTCGAGGCGGCCATGATTCGAGGATCATCGACCTGTAAAAAAGGCTGGGGAGAAACCAGCTTGATACTATCGGCCAGAATCGACTGTTTTATCTGACGAGGATGAATTTCGAGAATTAAAGGCGAAGTCGATATGACAGTCTGAAAATCGTCATTAAGATCATAAAGCTCCGATTCTATCCCGGTTATCATGACTTTTAGATACTTTGAATTTCGGGGATCGGGAATCTCCCCCATGCAGGGAACCGCCAGATCGTCGAGAAGATCCTTCCCGTTGATATCAACATAAGGCATATCCAGAGCTTTTTCTTTGCTGGTAGCCGCCATCATCATCCCGCCGGTTTCCTCTTCGCGCAAAATTCTACCGTTGTCGTCAACCCACATATAGCTGGTGACTCCTGAAAAAATCATGGCCAGTTTGTGCCCTTTCTTTTTTCCGAATCCGGTTTGAATCTCCTCCGGGGCGCCTATGTATATTTCAAGCTCATTGGTCACCAGCGAAAACGGATCGAAGGTCGTCAGCGTGAACTCTCCTTCGGGAAATCCTTTGGCCCTGGCCATCAGGGGTACGGCAGCCGGGAGAAATATGCCCTGAGAGGCGTCAAACGACGCCGCTGTCTCGCTGTTTTGAGAGCGGACCTTGACCAACAGTTTGCCATTTCTTACCTCTCCGAAAACATCCGTGGTATAATCGCCCGAAACAAGCCCGAATGTGAAATTCTTCAGAGAATAATCGAGATTCAGAACCGCGTAGGAATCCAGATAAACCTCCCTGACCGTGCCTCCCATCGGCAGTTTTATCAGGGAATAATCTTTAAGAACATAACCCAACGGAGTATTGGTTACAGAATTCATCGCGTAACCGATCTTATCCCCTCCCAGCTTGACATCCATCCAATTCTGAAATTCATCGGATGAGGGCTTGCCTACCGGTATATCCGAAAGATCGGCCGACTCCGAAGTGGCGTAATTCTCCTCGAAAACCATAAACATGGAAAATCCCCAGAGAACAACAGCCGCTAACAGCGATATTCCCGATCCTAAACCTGAGCTCAATAATCTAGTCAAATGATCAATCTCCCTCTACTGCTTATATCGGCTGCCGCTATAATCATTTGAGTGTAGATTCAATCACAATAAGGATTTTGCGGTATCAATTATGATCCCCGAGGCAGTTTCGATATCATTGTCGCTGATATCCAAATGGGCCACCGCCCGGACCTTTCCCGCCCCAAAGGGAACAACCAACGTACCTTTTGAGGCCAGATTCCCGCAAAATTCCTCCACATTCAGCCGGGGAGGCAATTTGATGACCACTATATTAGTTTCGATATCATGGGGATTTATCTCAAAAATCCCCGATTCGGCGATATTAGCGGCCAGTTTTCCAGCCCGGCGATGATCCTCCGAGATCCTGTCAAGATTATGATCGAGAGCATATAGTGCCCCGGCCGCGATGATCCCGGCCTGTCTCATCCCGCCGCCGAACATCTTGCGGATTCGCCTGGCCTTCCTGATCAGAGCTTTCGAAGATACTACCGCCGATCCCACCGGCGCGCCCAATCCCTTGGAAAAACAAACCGATAACGCGTCGAACTGACCCGCTATTTCGGCTAACGGTACCTTATGGAACGCGGCGGCGTTCCATATCCTGGCGCCGTCAAGATAGAATTTCAATCCGTATTTGACCGCCAGATTCTTAATCCGGGGAATCAGCTCCATCGGATAAACCCGACCGCCGGCTCTGTTATGTGTATTTTCCAGGGCGATTACCGCTGTATTAGGATGATGAATATTCTCCGGACGAATTCGCGGCTCTATCAGCTCAGGTGTCAGGATGCCGTTGGGAGCTTCGATTGGAGTAAGCTGTATTCCGGAAAGGGCGGATGCCGCGGCAACTTCATAATTAACAATATGGGTACCGGTTTCGCAGAGAATCTCGTCCCCCGGCACTGTCAGCATCCTGAGCGAGATCTGGTTGGCCATGGTTCCCGATGGTACGAACAGGGCGGCCTCATGCCCTAACAACGCCGCGGTTTTTTCCTCCAGGGCCTTAACCGTGGGGTCGCCTTCAAAGACATCATCCCCTACATTAGCCTCGGACATAGCCCGACGCATCGAAATAGACGGTAAAGTAACCGTATCTGATCTGAGATCGATTATTTTCATAAAAAAACCCGGCCTCTCGGCCGGGCGAGAAAGCTAGTTGATTAAAACGACATTCCTGGCCTTCAGCCCCTCTGGCGCTTTGGCGACTTCAAATTCGACCGCGTCCCCCTCTTTGAGAGTCTTATACCCGTTGATTTTGATTTCGGTATGATGAACGTAGAGATCCACATAATCGTCACTGGAAGTAATAAATCCATAGCCCTTGAGATCGTTGAACCACTTCACCCTACCAGTTGGCATCCAAACCTCCTCCACGGATTTTTTATTTAGGCCAAATATAGCCCCTTGCCTATTTTAAGTCAAGAGAAATGCCCCATCATAACGTCGTAATTAACAATGAGTTGCATTAACGCTCCGGATAAAATAGGCACGGTCAAATTATCATCTACATACAAAGTCAGGGCTTCCACTACGGTGGCAGTCAGTGCCCCGGCGATCTTTACCCAGAGCGAAATACCGGGCACAATTACCGCCACAATACTGGAGGCAAAGAAAAAACCAATCGATCCTTCGAGAGATTTTTGACGGAATTTAACCCGTCCCCAGAGACGGCCGATTATGGCCCCGGCGGTATCTCCTAACACGATATACGATATGGCCGCGATGGCTATAGGTTTATCGAAAAGCAGAATTGTCAGTATCGAGCTCGTAAGAATATAGGTCGCCCCGGTAAGATTTTTCTTTTCGTGAGGCCTGATCATAACGCCTAAATATCGGGTAATAAGGGCGTTGATTTTCTCTCCGCCGAAAAACCGAGTAAGCTCCACTATCAGCGCGAATGCCAAGCCGAAATAAAGCAATAACAGGATAGTCCTGTCAAAAAATTGATAGCCCAAGGGAATCGAAACTGCCCCCAGATGAGTCAGTTTGCGGAAAATCTCCCCTGCCAGGCTGATATCCTCC
>JAHEDG010000025.1 GCA_024641335.1 Candidatus Zixiibacteriota bacterium | reverse complement strand
TCCGGCGCATTGCCACGAGGGTACAGCAACCTATAATCCACAGTGGAATCATTACTGGGATACCTTTGTCAGCTCGCGAGGGGATACCTGCATCGATACCAGACTGCCTTGTGAAAATCGATGGGGTCTGGATACCGGGATTATGCAAATATTCAGAAAGGGTGTCGGTTGGGGTTGGGGGCCGTTTTTCAGCGCCCCAAACAATAAACCTGATGGATATTTACAGGTTAAATGGGATAGTCTGACCTGGAATTGGCAGATTAATATATTCAATGGAAAGTACATTCATGACACGTACTATCCTGCGGAATTTACTAGCCAACAAAAGTTGTTTCCCGATTCATGTGCGTTCACGGATTGTGGGAATTTTCCCTCCAAGAAGAACAAGGAAGATCTCAAATCGTATGGTTATCATGCTGGAGAACAAGATATGAAAATAATCGTAAATGACGCGTTATGGACGGAGATCATATGCGATACGATACCTCCCATAAGAGAGGATGCTGATTATGTTCAAAAAGTCAGAGGATTTTATTATGAAAAGCCGTGGGAATAATTATCACCGGCGATTGTGTAATTTTCTTTTTATTATGGCTTGCGTTTTCTTAACATTGACCGGTATATCGGTAGGTCAAACGTACTTTATTAATGCTTATGTTTCTCACGGAGATTCCGCTTCAAATTTTATGCAGATTCATACCATTATGGTTGACTTGGATCAACAGGAAATTATCGATAGTACGGTTTTAGCGGATTCAGGGACTATTCTCAATAGGACTCCTATGACCGTTTCCAATACCCGAGGAACTTTTTTGATATCCTTCTGGGCGAACGGTATGATGGCAAAAAACTCTGGTTTTACGTCCGGCCTGTCTAATTTACATTATGCACTATTTTTTAATCAAAATGGTAATATACATGATTTACGGCGAGATGAAATCTCAGCAGCCAATATAAATCTACTGTATAAGGTGCCTTATGAACAGGGTTTCAGATTAGGTATTGTAAGTGATACAGGGAATGTTGTCATCTTGCGACCTGGCGTTTATGGATTAAATAGAAATGACAGATTTGAGTTCGAACGAGGCGTACCAATAAACGAAATTCCGGGCAGTATAGGTAATTTGGACGGTTATTCCCTATTGCGTAAAATATGGGAGAGCGATAGATATCATCTCTATCACTCTTTTTATAACAGCCAATATTGGTTGGTCAAACTTAATGATGGAAACGACGCGGTTGTTGATTCTTTACAATTGCGGCAAAGCGGAGGACAAGCGACTATTTATGCTTATCATCCCGACCGCAACAGGTTTTATTGCTTCCATCTCAATTATGAAATGCATGGTCAATATACGCATAAATACCGCGAAGATTATTATATAGAACCGGAAGTATTGATCTACGATCCGATCAGCCTTGAATTATTGGAACAGCTTCCGGTTGCGGATTATCCGGAGGGCGATTATCCTGGCAGAGAAAACGGTATAGCGGATGTTGTCGGTGATTTTATAGTCTATTATTTCTTTGAGGACGATTGGATGGGTCGATTTAATCCCGCCATGCTTTTCATCTTCGATACCCGCACCAATGAGGCGACCTGGTTGCGGGTAGGATGGAGGTAGAGGTTGGTTCCCTCTTATCCCTCAGACTCCACCTATTTATGGTGGAATAAGACCAGAGATTCAAGTGCAGTCACATTTTTCAGAGATTCCCTTTACGTAGTCGGCGGATCGTTGAGCGTGGATTGTTCCGGCGCGTTGAAGCATGTTCTTAATATAGACAATAGTTTCAGCGCGACTACGGATACGGTGATTAACGATACGGCACATGCGACTAAGCTGATATTAATTGACGTTGATCCCTCAAATGATAACTTTGAAGATAGCCTGATCACGGAACGGTTCAAAGCTATCGCCTGGCAGGAAGGCGCTGGTATGAACAATCAAGGGAGAAACCGTCGAATGCCAAGGTGGAATAACTATTGGGGGGCCGATTCGACCAGGCCGAATAATTCTCGAATGCCGTGCGAGGGCGATGGTAGTAAAGACTCCGGTATTATGCAATTGAACAGGCACGTACTTGAAAAAGTATTTAATGGTTCATATGATGGCAGCTATCCGGAAGGTCGATTCTATTGTGAGTGGGATAGTTTAACATGGAATTGGAAATTGAATATATTTAACGCTAAATGGTGGACAGAAGCTGCGTTGTGTTCTGTAATGACGGATACGCAAAAACTATGGCCTGATTCATGTTCATATACCAACTGCGATTCATTGCCAAGAAAAGCAAACAAAGAGGATCTTTCCAATTACGGATATCACGCAGGAGAAACGCGTATGAAAAAGATCACAACAGATGACAAGTGGAAGGAATATATATTAGAAGGTACTGACGATTTTGCCGATTACGCGCGGAAAGTAAGGAGATGGAAATATAATGGAAACCTATGGTAAACTGTTGTTCATTACTATTATTATCTTCTTTTGTAATTTAAAGATAGCATTAACACAAGTTTACTACGTCAATTGCTATACTCCAAATGATGATAATTCCAACTATTACGCCATATCTACAAAGGCAATAGACTTAGAATCTAAGAATGTTATTGATGAGATTCCGCTGGCAACGGAAGGAGAAATACTAAATATTAAACCTGTTCCATTAAACGTTTTTAATAGAAATATACTTTTAACCGCGATTAACTCTGGGTGTTATTGCAAGAATACAGCCCCGGATACGGGAAGTTCCAGAATAATCTGCGTAAATGTTGTAACGGGCAACATATTGAATACTCAATTGCTGGCAAATTATTCACTTCTCGATTTAAATTCAATGAACTTTAACAGATTATACGTAAGCGCTTCTGGAAACTCTGATAACGTACCGGTTATTAACGGTATTTATGGACTAACAACTCAATATGCCCTATCGTTTATTGAAAACGCGCCGGTCGGTTATACTACTGGATCTCTTGACAGCCTTAACGTGTTCACTTTTCCACGACTAATCCATGAAAATATTTATTATGATTCTTACGATGAGCACTATTACGTTATTAAAACCGATCCTACGAACCAGCAATTAGCTGACTCCCTACGCTGTCGCCCTTATAAGAGTAGCAATCATTTGTTCGCTGTCGCGGATAATTTATTATATGTTTTCAATCTCAATTATGAGATTCATTTTAAAGATAAGATTGTGAAAGGTTATGGCCAGAATTGGATCGATTCGAGCGTTAAAATTTATGATATTTACAGCTTTAATCTACTAGATTCTATTTCAGTTCCGGATTATAGCCAAGAAGATTATATTAGCGGATCTTCTGGCGTGACTGACGTTATAGGTAATTATATTGTATATTATTTCGGGCAGTCAAATGATTTGGAAAATTTCGCCCCCGCCATGCTCTTCATCTTCGACACCCGCACCAACGAGGCCGCCTGGCTGCGGGTGGGATGGAGGTAATCTTGTGAATTACTTTAACCCCTCCGACTCCACCTGGCTCTGGTGGAACGATTCTACCTACGCCGCGGCCACTACATTCTGGCGCGATTCGCTATACGTGGTCGGGGGCTCATTAACGGTCGCGGGCGTTGGGGCGATGTCGCCGATCCCCAACATAGACAACCGTTTTACAGCCACCACCGATACAGTGATAAACGACACCAACCGGGCGACGAAGCTGATAATCGTGGATCGGGATCCGTCGAACGCTTTATTAAGTGATACCCTGCGCACCGACAGAATCAGAGCAGTAGCTTGGCAGGAGTATGCCGGTAGTTCAGATCCCGCTCATTGTCATGAGGGAATATGGTCATATAATCCACAGTGGAATCATTATTGGGATAATTTTGTTTACTCACAAGGGGATACCTGTCTTGATACCAGACTGCCTTGTGAAAATCGAATTGGTACTGATACTGGAATTATGCAGATCTTCAGAACAACCTGGGAAACCACTTTCGACTCAACAGAACATCAAGGTGAGTATCCTCAAACGTTCACGGTATGCCAATGGGATAGTTTAGCATGGAATTGGCAATTGAATATCAATAACGGTAGTTGGATAATGACAGATGCTTTGCCGCGAAAGTTAGGACCGAGTCAGGAATTATTTCCAGATTCATGTTCGTATTTAGTTTGTGATTCAGTTCCTTCGGTAGCAAATAGAGAAGATTTGACTACCTATGGGTATCACGCGGGGGAAGGCAATATGCGTAGACTAAAAGATCAGGTAGCCTGGGATAAGTATATATTCGATCCGCCCACGCCTATAGATACGGATCGCGCAAATTACGTCAAATGGGTTAGGAGGTTTAAATACCGTGGAAATCTTTGGTAAACTGTTGATTTTCGCGCTACTGCTAATAGCGATGACTTTATCAGCATACCCGCAAGAGTATGCTATAAATACCTATGGTGATGAGTCTATAGATGGCTTGAGGGAAATTAAAACTGCTTTTATTAATTTAAATTCCAAGGCGATTGTTTCTGAAATAAGTTATGGGCAGGGAGGATTAATCTTAAACAAAACGTCCTTAAATATAATTAGAGGGCACCGTACCCGCCTTATTAACGCTTCTAGAGAGGGTTGTGTGTGCACGAATGCTTCGGCAGATCAGCCATATCAAACCAGAATTACAATTATTGATCCTCAAACGAAAATGCTCGAAAGCTCACTCGCTGACTCCGGAATGGCCTTTATTTATTTTGAGCAGGGTCCAAACGGATCCGTTTTTATTGACGCTAATAGCTTCGAAGGATTACATCGGAGGATGTGTGGAGATTACATTCTATATGGCAATTTCCGACTTTTGCTCCGAACTCAAAGGCCGCTTGGATATAATCCAAAATCGATTCATGGATTAGGTCGATTTAGTTTTTTCACTCCGATTTCGCATGAAGAAAAGCTATATATGTCATGGCAAGCGGAAGATAGATTTGTTTTAAAGCTAAGTAACAGCATGGATGCAATAATCGATTCACTCAAGTTAACAAATTCCCCCCGTAGAACTCAACTTGTGGCAACTTTTGACAATTTGCTTTATGTGTTTAATCAAAATTACGAATTTTATGGCGAGACAACTTGGAAAGGCCCCGAAGATAATAGAATCAGCAGTTATCTTTTGATATATAATATCGATGATTTATCGCTCGCTGACTCATTATATATCCCTGATTATCCTCCGGGAGATTACATTGGGGGCGAATTCGGAGTTGCGGACGTTGTCGGTCCCTATATAGTGTACTACTATTTTATTGGCGACGGAATTCCACAGTTCGCCCCCGCCATGCTCTTCATTTTCGACACCCGCACCAACGAGGCCGCCTGGCTGCGGGTGGGATGGAGGTAGGATTGGAATTTTTTGAATCCTCCGACTCCACCTGGCTCTGGTGGAACGATTCCACCTACGCCGCGGCCACTACATTCTGGCGCGATTCGCTGTACGTGGTCGGGGGCTCATTAACGGTCGCGGGCGTTGGGGCGATGTCGCCGATCCCCAACATCGACAACCGCTTCACCGCCACCACCGATACCGTGATTAAAGATACGGCGAGGGCGACGAAGCTGATATTAATTGACGTTGATCCCTCAAATGATAACTTTGAAGATAGCCTGATCACGGAACGGTTCAAAGCAATAGCCTGGCAGGAAGGAGCCGGTCTGTTTAATCAGGGTGCTAATCGGGGAATGCCGAGATGGAATAATTATTGGGAGGCCGATTCGACCCGGCCGAATAACACGCGAACTCCGTGTGAAGGTAACACCAGCAGGGATTCAGGAATTATGCAAATGAACAGACGCTGGCTAGGGCCTGTTTTCGAAGATACAATAAATTATGAACATTATCCCGAGGGCAGGATTTATTGCTCATGGGATAGTCTCACATGGAATTGGAAGCTGAATATCTTCAACGCCAAATGGTGGATCTTATCGGCTTTAACCTACGATCTCCGAGGTGAACAACCAACATGGCCAGATTCCTGTCCTTATTCGCTTTGTGACTCTGTTCCGAAAACTCCAAATAAGGAGGACTTAACGAATTATGGATACCATTCCGGCGAGCCCGGTATGTGGGCATTGGAAGACGCTGAACTTTGGCATAGCAAGATATTTGAACCAAAAACACTTCTTGAAATAGATTGGGCTAATTACGTGAAGAACGTAAGGAGGTGGAAATATAATGGTAACTTATGGTAGAATAGCATTAGTCGTCGTTTTCCTAGTAGGGATTACGTCTAATCCGCGTGCTCAAGAATATGTTGTCAATACCTATGACGAAGATCCGAACGGTAATTTAATGCTCGTAAAGACAAAATTTATTAATTTGGATACTAAAGTCATTACCGACGAGACTACCATTGCGCCTTCAGGATATATCTTGAACAGGAAACCAGTACACATTCGTATAAATAATAGCCCATTTCTTATTTCATCTGTGATGCAGGGTTGTTATTGTAAGAATAGTGTGCCCGGAATAAAAACCTCAATCGTGTCAATTATCGATTTTCAAAGTAGACAACTGGTTTTTGATTATTCAGATACCAATATGATTATTAATAGCATCGTCCAACAGGACAATTCTATTTTTCTTTCAAGTGAAGTCAAGCATCCGAATCGAAGATTGATAAAAGGAGATTTTCACATTACTGGCAATTATCAATTTGTGCTAATAAATCAACATCCCAATTCATATAGGCCAAACATCTTCAGGAATTTAGGGCGCTTTAACTTTTACGAGACTTTGGATACTCTTCGACAACTTTATAAAACTTGGGATTCTGAAAATAGATATGTTGTAAAGACGAACAGAAGTACAATTCTCGATTCTCTTAGAATAAACAATAATCCTCATCGTAGTATTGTTTTTGCGGTAATAGACAGTCTTTTGTATGTTTTCCATCAGAATTTCGAGTTTTATAGTAAATTTACCCGAAAATCAAGAGATGAGGATAGGATTCAAAGCCATGTTATAATTTATAATAATGCTGATTTTACGGTTTTGGATTCTTTGGTAATCCCCGATTACCCTGAAGGAGAATATATATTGGATGAATTCGATGTTGCCGATGTCGTGGATGATTTCATCGTATATTATTTCGCCCAGCCCGGAGGCCTTGAAGATTATACCCCCGCCATGCTTTTCATCTTCGATACCCGCACCAACGAGGCTACATGGCTCAGGGTAGGATGGAGGTAGTTATGAAAAATAGAATTTTATTCGCGTTTACTGTCATTATCATTACGGCGGGCGCGGTATTCGCTCAGCCGACGATCACTCCCACTTATTTCCTCGATACCGCCGAGCCGGTACGTATGTGCCAGAATTATATCGACGCTGTGTACGGCGATACGGTCATGGCTTTCGCTCAACCATCGGGAGGTGCGTTCATCCGGGTGGATCAGGGAAGCAAAGTCCGCTATGTTTATTTTTTCTGTGACGCCGCGCTTAACAGAATCATGGCGTTCTCGCTGGACGAAGACCTTTTCGGGCAAAGAACGCCGGTAAACCTGAAAGCCTACGGCCGCCAGAAGCCGCTTTCCTATTTCGAGGTGCCGATAAACGAGTTAGGTTGGCAGTCAGGCTCGATTTCGCCGCCCTTACAGGGCCCGGACTCCGCGGAATACTTCGCCGGGCCGGTGGATGTTACGGTATCATCAAAGGGACGATTTTTCGATCTGGCCGATGATAGAATATACGTGCTCGACCAGGGTAACCAGCGGGTAGTGAAGTTTCGGTACGATATTACTCTCGATTCCCTCATCTGGGTAAGTTCCTTCGGGCCCGATGTCCTCGAAATGCCCACAGCCCTGGACTATGCCGATTACAGGACCACGCAATACAGCGACGACGATATTTATGTTGTCGACGGGATTCGTTCGAAAATATTTCGCTTTTCCATCGATGGGGTATTGGAGACGTCGTTCGGGACATGGGGATCGACCTTCGGATGTATAGGATACCCCACGGGTATCGCTGTCTCACGAGCCGATTCCTTCCCAAACCGATTCTATGTCACCGATTCGAGGAACCACCGGGTTGTGGGCTACCACTCGTCCACGTCCGGTCGTATTATGGCGGAATACCGATACGATTTTCCGCTTACCGAACCAACCTTTATAAAGTCCGTGGATACCGACGATAACGGCGACGTCTATGTGCTCGACAGCTATAAACACAGGATCACGGCGCTTGTTCCCCGACTCAATAGCATTCTTCTGGTCTATGGCTCCCGGGGCAGCGCGCCGGGACAATTCGAATACCCCGAGGATATATTCATAGATAAAGGGGAGCTTCAGGTTTGCGAAAGGTGGGGCGCGGCGACGGGAATTCAATCGCTGGCGATTCAGTACGGCCAGCCGAAACAAGCGGCGGCAGAGATTCCCAGGCGTTTTTATCTTTACCAGAATTATCCCAATCCCTTCAATTCAACGACAATAATAAAATTCGATATTCCTCAAACCGGCGCGGTTCAAGTCGCGATCTATAATATCCTCGGTCAGAAGGTTACCACATTAGTTGATAATGTCCTGCCGCCCGGAACCCATACCGTCACGTGGGACGGTCGCAACAGCGCCGGCAGCAGGGTCTCCAGCGGCGTCTATTTTTATCAGGTGAACACCAATACACATAGAGTCTCGAAAAAACTCCTGCTTCTGAAATGAAATTTCCCGGCCTTGCGCCGCCCATTGGCGAAGTTGACAAACATCATCATAGCATTGACATACTTTAACCTTGACAGGTTTGAGTCGTTAGGGTTTATTGGCGGCGTAAATACCAGACGGCCGGAAACGGCCGTAACGGATCTTCGAAGAATAGTCTTCGGATAGAATAACGGGAGAGGCCGGGAATTCGGCCGCTTCCGGGAATAATCAAGAGCTCTTATAGTCGGTCGATTCTACCCGGCAAACAGCCTTAGGGCAGACGGATACTCCGGGTAAAATCCTAAGCTAACGGATTGACAAGAGGAATAGAATAAGGGCCATAATTCCCTTTGACAATTAGAATGGAATTCGTTAATATTGCATCTTAATTCTTATGGAGGATAAATTGGATAAATTTCCACAGTGCTTGAAATGTTCCAAGGGGGTATTGATTCCATTATCCGATTACGGTAGAGACGGTTCCGAGATTAGATTTAAGGCGTGGGTATGCAGCAATCCCGAATGCGGGCATAATATTAGAATTGATAATGGTGAAGTATCGATCGGTAAAGTAATTAAACAATCCGAAAAATAGCTGTGGCGATTAAAGAAACGCTAACCAGAAATATCGGTTGGAAAATCGGCGGCCTTCTTTTGGCTCTGGCTCTCTGGTTTCACCTGACTACAGAGAAGATCTATGAGAGGACCTATACTGCCGGGATCGAATATGTCGGTCTGGCCGCCGATCTGGATATCGAGAGTATCACGCCTAAAGAGGCCGACGTTACCTTCACGGGCACCGGCAAACAGCTAATCAAGCTGGCGGTTTCCGACGACATTAAGCTGCGAATCGACCTTTCGGCCATAAAAAAACCAGGGCAATACGAACATTCCTTTTCATTTATTGATATCTATCCCATCGATCCGAGCGTCTATTTCAGGATCGTTTTTCCATTCGTAAACCGCTGCAATATCATAGTTAAGTCGAAAAGCTGAGCTGTCATGCTGATCTTAGGGGTCGAGACCTCCTGCGATGAAACCGCCGCCGGAGTTGTGAGCGACGGTCGTATTCTCTCCAATATTATCCTCTCCCAGGAGATTCATGAGAAATACGGCGGAGTGGTGCCGGAACTGGCCTCGAGAATCCATACTACCGAACTGGTGGGAATTATCGATAAAGCTCTGACCGGAGCCGGAATTACACTGGACGATCTCGACGGGTTGGCCGTAACCCACGGACCGGGATTGGTAGGAGCTCTTCTGGTCGGACTTTCATTCGTGAAATCGGTTCATCTGGCCAGGAAAAAACCGTTTATCGGAATCAATCACCTCGAAGGACATATCTTCGCCGGACGGCTGGAGCATCCCGGTTTGACAACCCCTCATATCTGCCTGGTGGCTTCCGGAGGCCATTCCAACCTCTATCTGGTCGAGGATTGGGGCCGCTACCGTCTGCTCGGCTCCACCCGCGACGACGCTCCCGGCGAGGCTTTCGATAAAATCGCCAAAATTCTCGGCCTCGGTTACCCCGGCGGCCCGGCCATCGAAAAGATTTCAGAATCGGGCGACAGGAATTTCATCCGTTTTCCGCGAGCGGATATGGGTAAGGATAGCTACGAGTTCTCATTTTCCGGACTTAAAACGGCGGTCGCGGTTTACCTCAAAGACAAATCGCCTGAGTTTATCTCCCGTCATTTGGCCGATATCGCTTCCTCATTTCAGGAGGCGGCCGTGGAGATCCTGGCTTTGAAGGCTCTTCAGGCCGCCGGTAATTTCCAAATACCCCGGATTTCCATAGCCGGAGGAGTGGCCCGGAATAAACGTCTCAGAGAAATCTTCCGAGAGCTTTCGCCGCGGGAAATCGAATTGTATTTCCCCTCGCCGGAGCTTTGTACCGATAATGGCGCGATGATCGCGGCCTGCGGCGAGTTTCATCTTGAGGCCGGGGAAACCTCCGATATTAATCTTAACGCCGTTCCCTATTTGGAATTGTAATTTGCGGTCTCCCGCCATATAATTCCACCATGCCGATTATAATGAAAATGACTCCCGCCCGGCGGATCGTCGCCTGGTTTTTGGCGGCAATCGTTTCCGGCGCGATCCTGCTGGCTCTGCCCATAAGCTCGCGGGGCGACTCGATCTCTCTGGTTGATTCGCTGTTCACCGCCTCTTCGGCTGTCTGCGTTACCGGATTGACAGTGCTCAATACCGGAACCGACTTTTCCCTCTTTGGCCAGATAGTGATTATGATCCTGATCCAGCTCGGAGGTCTCGGACTGATGGTTTTCTCCACCCTGTTTTTTAAGGCGATGGGAAGCCGTCTCTCTCTGGGAAGCCGAATGACCCTCTCAGAAACCTTCGCCGCCGACGGCGGAATTCAAATCAGGACCATCCTGAAGGCGACTTTTCTGCTGACCTCTATAGTCGAGGCCATAGGAGCCGTAATACTATTTATTCCTTTCTCCGCCAAATTGGGGCCGCTGAAAGGGGCCTACTTTGCCATATTCCATTCGGTCTCGGCCTTCTGCAACGCGGGCTTCAGCCTTCCCGAGGGAGGTTTCAGCGAATACCAAAACAGTGTTACAGCGCTCCTCGGCGTGGCTATGCTTGTAATAATAGGGGGGATCGGTTTTTCAGTGGCCAGCGAACTGGGAACCCGATTCAAGAACAGCGCTCAACGCACGCCGCTTACCCTGCAGACCAAAATAGCCCTCAACACGACCATCATACTCCTGATCGCCGGCACAGCCGCCTATTTCCTCCTGGAAAGAAATAACGCTTTCTCCGCCTACTCGACCCCGATGAAAATCGTCCAGAGTTTTTTCCAGTCGGTAACCTCTAGAACCGCCGGATTCGATGCGGTCAACCAGACCGGTTTTTCCAACGTGAGCCTGCTGGTGACAATATTCCTGATGATTATCGGAGCCTCGCCAGGCTCAACCGGAGGCGGAATAAAAACAACCAGCTTCGCCATTATACTGGCGGCTATCATATCCCGCGTAAGAGGAGGATCCGGAGTCAATATCTACAAAAGAACTGTAGGCCAGGATAGCGTAGTAAAAGCGGTTTCGATATTCGTGCTGGCGGCCATGATTATATTCGCGGCGACTCTGGCCCTCATGATTGTGGAAAGCCACTTTCTGCCACACACGATCGGCAAGGATACCGCTCTGGATTACTTTTTCGAAGTGGTCTCGGCGTTCGGAACTGTAGGTCTTTCGCTGGGCATCACTCCGTCTTTTCATATCCCGGGGAAACTCATATTGATTTTCGTTATGTTCACAGGACGGGTCGGCCTGCTGACAATCGCCTATATTATAGCCCGGCCGGAAGGTACCGACAAGATAATCTACTCCGAAGAAAACGTAATGATCGGTTAGAATAAAGTCGCTATTTCAGAGAAGAGGTAGAAATTGAAGCACTTTTTGATAATAGGATTGGGGAATTTCGGCATGGGAGTGGCCAGGACACTTTATGCCGAAGGGAATAACATCACCGCCATAGACAGCGATAAGAACCGGATTCAGATGATTCAGAAATCGTCCAACCAGGCCATTCTTGGCGACGCTACCGATAGAAAAATACTCGAGCAGTTAGGTGTCAGCGAGTTCGACGCCGCCGTAATCTCGACCGGACAGGATCAGCATGCGGCCATACTGATCGCCCTGTTCCTTAAAGAACTCGGATGCCGATCTGTCATAGTTAAGGCTGAAAACGCCGATCACGGACGGATACTCGAAGCAGTAGGAACAGATACGGTTATTTTTCCGGAGGAGGAGATGGCCAAAAAACTGGCCAAGTCTCTGTCCAATCCGAATTTCATCGATTTTATACCACTGGGCGAAGATTATACCGTGGCGGAAATCGCCGCTCCGACGCAGTTTTATGGCAAGAGCATAATGGACCTGAAACTAAGACAAAAATACAGAGTGGAGTTGATCGCCATTAAGGACGTTCTAACCGGCAATTTTACCTTCGTACCGCCGCCCGATTTTATTTTCAAGGATTCCGACGTCCTCATCTGTATCGGTAAATTCGACGACCTGGAGGAGATTAAAGAGGATTGAAAATCGCCCGCGAATCAGGTTCGGACCGATTGTTATTGACACTCATTTTCAACTAAATATATTGGTCTGTAGGCGTTCCGCTCCCTGACGGAACTATCAGATTTCCAGCGCGGTTATTGCCTCTGATAAAGAGAAAAGGATAAACCCCGAATGAATTCCCGGTTACTAAAATACTTTCAACTGACCAAACCGAGCATAATGCTCCTGGTGCTGATAACCGGAGCGGCCTCTCTGGTTATGGAAAAATCGCTTTTGAGGTCGCCGGGGTTGTTGGTCTTGATAATGACAGGTTTGATGCTGACCGGAGGCTCGGCCAACGCTTTCAACATGTATTTCGAACGGGACGTCGACTCCCGAATGACCCGCACCAGTAAACGCAGGCCATTACCGCTGGGGCTTATCGAGCCTGTTAATGCTCTGATCTTCGCCATCGGTATAGGAGCGGCCGGAGTTTCGATATTCTGGATATTTTTCAACCTCTTAAGCGCTCTTTTGGCCCTGGGGACCATCCTGTTTTACGCGTTTTTCTATACCCTCTATCTGAAACCTCGCACCCGTTATAATATCGTAATAGGTGGGGCGGCCGGATCCATGGCCCCGGTGATCGCCTGGGCGGCCGCTTCCGGAACTATCGCCCTGACTCCATTGATCCTCTTTATGATCATATTTCTATGGACTCCGCCGCATTTCTGGGCTCTGGCGCTCTATATGAAAAACGATTACGAACTGGTCGGATACCCCATGATGCCGGTGGCGGCCGGAGATCGGGCCACCAAACGTCAGATACTGCTCTACACTATCGCCCTGAACCTATTCAGCGCTTTGCTTTATTCGGCCGGAGCCGGCTTGCTTTACGCTGTCACCGCTCTGGCCGCGGGCATGATATTCATCTATAAATCGGCCGCCGTTTATATGATCGAATCGAATCAGCCGGCCCGAGGGCTTTTCGGCTATTCGATTATTTACCTGTTTATAGTATTCCTCGGTATCGTCGGCGACGCTGCTCTTAGAGCCGCATTTTAATCGCCCCGGGATCAGGTTTCGAGCGGCTCGATAGAATTAATATCGGCACCCGGTAAAACCTCGCTATTCAATCCAATCAGCTATGAAAATATTGGTCTCGTGCGGCTTGGCGTGATTGCGATTCGACGCGAATACCAGCTTTCCGCAGTCACGGGTGAACATGGGAAAACCATCGAATTCATCGCTGAAAGTTATCCGTTCCAAGTTGCCGCCATCGGTACCGATCATGTAAAGCTCGAAATTATGCTCCCTCGGGAAATCCATATCAGAGGAGAACAATATTTTTTCGCCGGACGGATGATAATAAGGGGCGAAATTCGCGGCGCCGTTATCGGTCAGCTGTTTTCTCTCGGTACCATCGATATTGATAGTGAAAATCTCCATTCGCGACGGGCGAACCAGGTTTTTAGCCAGCATGTTCTTATAATCCTCGAGATCGGCCTCTGACGGGAATATCTGCGCCCTGAAGACCAGCTTTTTGCCGTCGGGAGAGAAAAACGCTCCACCGTCATAGCCGGGATTATCGGTAACTCGCCTGATATCGGAGCCGTCGCTGTTCATAACATAAATTTCCAAATCGCCGTCCCGGGTGGAGGTGAAAGCAATCATGCTTCCGTCAGGCGAATAAACCGCTTCGGCGTCATATCCTCCTGACGATACCAGGATCCTCGGATCGGAGCCGTCAACTGCGGCGGTGTAAATGTCATAACCGGGGTAGATCGGCCAGACATATCCCTCGGCCATCGATGGGGTCGGCGGGCAAAGTGTGTCGGCGGCGAAAGTAGATGAATAGATAATGTTATCTCCGGCAGGATTAATGTAGCCGCAGGTCGTCCGACCCAGGCCGTTGGAAACCATTTTCAGGTCGCTGCCGTCGATATTCATAATGAAAATCTGATCGCACTGCAGATCTCCATGGGTGGATTGAAAGATCAGTTTGGTTTCATCTCCGGAGAAATAAGCTTCGGCGTTCTCCCCGGCGAAAGTCAGCTGGCGGACATTTTTCAGGTGCTTCTCATCCGGTTTGGCCAGATCATTGACCGAGCACGATACCATGGCGGTTCCGAGTATGACTGCGGCAATTATCGATCTCACTTCAGTACTCCCTTCATCCTGTCGCGGCAGGCGGTGATATATGGTCAACAACGAGTGTAATTATAGGGATTGATTTTGGATACGCAATGGTATTTATCATAAAAAAACGAGAAGAAACGATATTAAAAGGCAATAAAAAGGGGCCCTGAAAGGACCCCGATTTTCCAAATTAATGGGAACTCTTGTGGGACCAGCAGAATTTGGACTTTCCCCAAGAATAGTTTTTGCAACGTTTCTTGTCTTTGGTCCAGCCGGCGCAACGAGTCTTGCGAGCCATGTGTTCCTCCTTTAATGAGTTAGTGATCAATATTTTTATCGGGCGTTATCCCGATATTATTATTCTAATGGAGTCGGTTGTCCGGCAATAGTGTTTAATTCTGAAACATCTGAAACCGCGTATTCAAGGTAGAATACTCCGATCCGAAGCGTCAAGCTACCGAGAACAACCCCAGCTCAAATCTCCGAAAGCTCCTGAAGCTAACTATATCGGTTTTATGATCAGAGCTCGATAAGCCGGGATCAGCCGGTTGAAAGAGGGATACTTCTCGACGTGCTTTTCTTGACACTGTATAAAGCGGTCTGCTCGGGATCCACCAGTGGAATCCGAATAATAATCCTGCTTCCCTGACCCGGCTCGCTTTCGATATTGATTACTCCTCTGTGAGCGGCCACAATCCGATGCACGATATACATACCGAGTCCGTTGGCAACGCCGGGTCTTGACGTAAAGAACGGCTCGAAAACCCTGGCCTTGATCTCCTCGGTCATACCGGTTCCCATATCGGCAATCTCTATAATCGCCATGGCGTTTTCGAGCATCGATTCGATCGATATCTCGCCGCCGTTAGGCATGGCCTGTACGGCGTTGGATACTATTTGCCGAATCATCTCGTGAATATCATCCGGATCGGCCATGATCTGTCCTGATCCCGCGTTTTTGACAGTCAACCCGAAACGGGTTTTATCTTCGCCGAAGAGCTTCGGATCCGTTTTCAGCTTGTCGGCAATATCCAGTAGTATCTGGGCCAGCTCCACCTGGTGAAGCTCACCGGTTTTCCCGATGCTGGAATAAGCCTTGAACTCCCGAATAACCCTGTCATATTCGTCGATTCCGGCGTTGATCTTTTCGAGCAGCTGATCATAATCCTGGTCTGGTGTCGAATTTGAGAGAACATCCACGTTCAATTTAAGTGAATCGATGGCGCCGGCCAGACGGTTGGAGATACCCTCGGCGAAATCCCCTATGGCCCTCAATCGCTCGAACTGCACACGGCGTTCCTGAGCGCCGGTCATTCTCTGAAACGCTTTCTTCATATTGGAATAAATAATCGTGTTCTGTATCGGCAAAGATACGTAATGAGCGATATTCTCAAAATGAGTTTTCAGATCCGACGGGAATTCGCCGGTTTCCCTGATACCGACCTCCAGACATCCCAACTGCCGGGTCTCGGATTGCAGGGGAGTGATTTGCAGCATGCAGTTTTCCATTTCAGGGCCGTATATTTTCCTGTTTTCCGGCGAGACCTTTTCGATCTCCTCGTGATGAAGTATCTGCGATTGACCCGAAAGCAGGGATAGCTTGTGAATGGGCAGTTCGTCAATTTCGAAAACGCCGTGCTCCTGGTTGGAGGAAATACCCTCGCCCGAAATATTCTCGGCGATCAAAATCAGCTTTCTGCCTCCGTCAGCCAGAGTAAATATCCTGCAAAACGAGATCCCCTTCATAGCCGCTATTTTCAGCGACAGATTATTCAGCATGGTGGTCACGTTGTTGGACGATACCGAAGCTTCGACTGTCTCCAGAACAAAACGCATATATTCAAGACGTTTCCTGGTTTCCTTCAAAAATAAGATCCGATGCAAAGATAATGACATCAGTTCGGAGATGGAGAGAGATGAATCCATGGTGGAAGAATTTACCAACTTTCCCTTAAAAGACCTGAAATCCAATATCCCGAACGCCTCGAAATTGGATATCAACGGATAGGTTATGCCGATCGTATCGAGGTTTTTATCTATTTTATCTATTATCGATATTCTTCCGGAATCATCGTGCTTGTAGATAACCGGCTGTTTTTGCGTCAACGCCTGCAGACGAGGATCGCCGGGAACAAAGGTCGTATTAACCCGATCGTATCGGCCGCTGTTTTTAACCGCGTACCGGGCGAAAAGATCTATCTCGCCGGATATTCTGTTTTTTATAAATATATAAGCTGATCCGGCCCCCAGAGCAAAGACCGCCTCGGATAATATCTTCCTCAAGAGACTGTCCAGGTCGGAAGAGTCCGCGTCCAGCGAAAATAATTTCACCCTGACATTATCCATGATTTCCCTGCGGTTGATTATCCTACTTATCATGTAAGCGGCAAGAACAACGATGACGCTCCAGAAAAAGAAGATCAGAGATGTATACCCCGCTATTCTGTAAATTGTGGTCGTTGCCAGTCCGGCGTCCGGCGCCTCTTCAACCATCAACACCAGCGCGGCCTCGATTTTACTGTCGATCATCACCGGCATGCTGACAATCGTAAACCCCAGACCGGATTCAGTCGGGAGAATTATCTCCCCGGAACCGTTTAACGCGTGAGCGGCGAAGCTGATCAAGAGATTGTCGTTTTTATCCGAATTACCGGTTGAAAAGATCGGCCTGGAAAGCCGGTCGACAAGTATCAGCGATCCCACGTTATTGGAGACCCCCGGCAGCTTATAGAGGTACGATGCGAAATTATCATCGATCAAACCGTCCTTGTCGATCGAATCAGACGCTTCCGAAGCTATTCTGAAGGCGATGGAGTTCCATTTCTGACGGAAATATTTTTTCTGGACATCATTGTAGGAGTCATAGGCGAGCGCCAATACGATCCCCACCAGGGAGAACGTGAGAATCATCCCGGCCGTTATAAATCCGATAATTTTCAGCGGAAATAACCGCCTTGGATCGTCCTGTCGATTTTTCAAATTATCCTGCCCGGTTTCAAACAATAGCCCGTATTTTGCTTTGCTTATCAGCCATCACATGCACCAGCGATTTGACTATCTCCTGATCAAAATCATCGGATCTGGATCTCAAAAGAAGTATAGCTTCGAACGACGTTCTTCCGTTGGCGTAAGGTCTGTTGGTGGTTACAGCGTCAAAGGTGTCGGCCACCGATACGATCCTGGAGAACAGATGAGAATCCGTTATCCCTTTGGGATAGCCGCTGCCCGAGAGCCGTTCATGATGCTGGGCGATAACCAGCAGACTGTCTTTTGATACCGTATTGGTGTTGCCGGCTATTTCCACGCCGTATTCCACATGCTTTTTGATTATCTCGAATTCGTCGGCGGTCAGAGGCGTTTCCTTGTACAAAAGTTCCTGCGGGATTCTGGCTTTGCCAATATCGTGCAGAAGCGCTCCCAATGTCAGATCCCAAAGCCCGCTGTTCAGAGAGAGCCCAAGAACCTGTCCTATAGCCAGGCTGTAGGTAGCCACGTTGGCGCTGTGGGTGTGAGTATAATAGTCGGTCGGGAGCATTTTGATAATATCTTTGTAAACGTCCCGGCTTTGAGTCGTAAAAGCTATAAAATTATCTATCACTTTCGAAGCCCGTCGAACAACTTTGGCGGTGTCCGGCTCGATCAACATCTCCTGGGCAAGCTGCGACGATATATTGTATATGATCGAGGCCTTTTTTTCGCGGGGAACTTTCTTGTCCGCGACAATCGATTCCAGGTTGTCTTCGATATATTCCCGGAAAAGCGAATGATCTTCGTTTCTGAAATAAAGAAAACGAACGCTGTTTTCCAGAAGAGCGCGCAGGTTCTTCAATGTGAAAACGACATTCTTCTCACGGTAAAGAACAGGCCCCTCCGGGCGCATCAAATAAAGGTCGAAACCGGCTACCTTATCAAGCCTTATGACCTCGAGGCTGATAGCCGTATAATCATCCGGTACGATTATTCGTTCCATGCTATTATAAGTCGGAATATTGCCCCGAACCTTTTAGGCCTGATAAGCTTATAATAACTGGGAATAATATCGGCAGCGACGTATCCGCAGACGTAACTTATTACGAAAAGGAAGCTTATGAAGGCCAAACCAATTTCGACAGCCGTTGTTTTTATAGCCGCCGTACAGGTTTTCGCTGTTCAGAATATTAACGATTCCGGGCAGGATCCGGTTAACGGCGAAAAACAGACATTTTCTGATTCAGTTAAGGCGAACCACGGTGATATCCTGAAAGACTCTTCCGATCTTTCCGAAACTCCCAAAATCGTTTTCACCAGAGAAAATTACCCCAATCCGTTCTGAAGTTCCCCCGGCATAAGTTTTATGCTGGCTGAAAAAGATTCGGTAAGGCTTGAAGTTTTGAATATGGCGGGAGATGTGGTAAAAACTCTTCTTAATTGTCCATTAAGAGCCGGATATCATACCTTAAGATGGGACGGCACCGGAGAATCAAAACAATCTTTACCATCGGGAATTTACTTCTATAGGTTAACGACCTCCGATACGGTCCTGACCGAAAAAAATGTTCTCCTTAAATAGTTCCACATAAGAGTAAAATCCGGCAATCATCTCTTTGAATTGATGATTGCCGAAATTATATTATTTCCCATGATCGATACCCATGCCCACCTCGATTTTCCCCAGTATGACGCCGACCGGGATGATATTATCAAAAGCGGTTTTGAAAACGGCTTGGAAGCGGTTATCAATATCGGCACCGATATGGAAAGCTCCCGCAAATCGATCGAGCTGGCCGAAAAATATGAACATATCTATGCCGCGGTGGGAATTCACCCCCACGATTCCAAAGCGGTCTCGAAAGATTATTTGAACCGATTAAAAGAAATGGCCTCGAACAAAAAGGTAGTGGCCATCGGAGAGATCGGACTCGATTACTACCGTGATCATTCCCCACGCGATATCCAGAGGAAAGTATTCGCCGAACAGCTCGAGCTGGCAAAGGAGCTGCGGCTCCCGGCGGTTATTCATATAAGGGAATCATTGGATGATTCATTCGAGCTGATCAGAAAATCAGGGGTCCGCAAGGGAGTTCTGCATTCATTCCCAGGGAACGCCAATCAGTGCCGGATCGGCATCGAGCTCGGCTTCCTGATCTCCTTTGCCGGACCGTTGACCTATCCCAAATCGAATCGCCCCGACGCCGCCACGGCTCTGCCCCTTTCCAAAATCCTGACCGAAACGGATTCTCCATACCTGACCCCTCAGGCGTTTCGAGGCCGGCGGAACCAGCCCGAATATGTCCGGTATGTGATCGAGAAGCTGGCCGAGATTTTTTCTCCATATACTTTTGACGATATCGAACGGATAACATCCGCCAATGCCCGTCTTCTTTTCGGCTTGCCCGGAGGGCAAAAGGGCACGATTGTTTATAAGATACGACGCTCACTCTATATAAACCTGACCAACAGATGCAGCTGCGGCTGCTATTTCTGCCCCAGGACTGCCGCAAAACAGGAATATGTAGCCGGACACGATCTTCGTCTAACCGGAGAGCCGACCGTTGCTCAAGTGTTGGAGGCGGTCAAACGTGAAACTGATTTCGACGAGGTGGTATTCTGCGGCCTGGGCGAACCGACCATCAGGCTGAAAGAGATGTTGGAAATCGCCGGGGCGTTAAAGACCGAAGGTCATCGGGTCAGACTCAATACTAACGGTCACGGAAGCCTTATTAACAGGATCGATCTGCCTTTGAAGTTAACTGGTCTGATTGACCGGGTGTCGGTTAGCCTTAACGCCCATAATGCCGATACCTATAACAGGATATGCAGGCCGGATAAAGGGCCGGCAGCCTATAATGGTATGCTCGAATTTATTGAAGGATGCCTGAAAGCAGGCTTGGAAACCGTGGTATCGGTGGTCGATCTGCCGGAAGTCGATATCGAGGCCTGCCGGGGAATAGCAGCCGAAATGGGAGCCGAATTCAGATTGAGAAAGTATTCGAGGGGCGATGGATAATTTTTCCAAAGGAAAACAGGTTCCTAAAAAGAGATTCGGCCAGAATTTCCTGGTCGATCTTCGCAAGGCCGACAGATTGGTCAACGCCCTGCGGATCGAGCCGGGCGATACCATTCTGGAGATCGGACCGGGAGAGGGAGTCCTGACAGAAAAGATCCTGGCCAAAGGGGTCGATCTTATAGCCGTCGAATTAGACCGGGATCTGCTTCCGCTTCTTAAGGAACGTTTTGGGGGTAACGACAGGTTTAAGCTAATAGAAAACGATATCATCAAAACAAATCCGACCAACTGGGCGGCTGACGGCTTGAAAGTGATTGGCAATCTTCCATACAACATAAGCGGAGCGCTGGTCGAATGGCTGATCGAATACCACGAGGCAGTCAAACGGGCGGTCATAACAGTTCAGAAAGAAGTAGCCGATCGCCTTAGGGCCGCGCCCGGCGGCCGCGATTACGGATCATTGACCGTGATGATTCAGTCATTTTATAAAATCAAACGGCTTTTCGATATCCCTCCGGGTTGTTTTAACCCCAGGCCCGACGTTATGTCGTCGGCGCTGATACTGGAACCGGATCGAAAATTGAGCGAGCATATCAATTACCCGGAGTTCCGAGATTTTCTGAGAGGCTGTTTTGCCCAAAAAAGAAAGAAACTGGTTAATTCCATGACCGCGACCCTCTTCGTTCCCCGGGATAAAATTATCGAGCTGCTCGAAGAGATGGGGAAAAACGAAGATATTCGCGCCGAACGGATCTCTATCGAGGAGTTCATGCGTTTGTACGAATCCATCAAAGAATATGCGTAGATATACTTTCAGAATAATACTATGCCTGTTCCCGGTAGTTCTGATCGCCGGGGTATCCAGAGCCGGGATACGCCTCGATTTCGATCGCGATAACCAGACCTACAACTGGCAAACCGGTTTTAATTACATGATGTTGAAGAACAACCGCAGTTTCCGCGCGTCTTTTGAAGGTCAATCGAATCTTATCAAGGGGAATCTTGACCGTTGGCAGGAGAACGCCACCGCAGATTTCGAATCGCGGGTGTTGCTGTTGAGAAGATTCAGCCTGATGACCTCAGGAGAATACACGGTCAACGGTCTGGATCGAAGGCGGGTCAGGACGTCGAAACTGGCCATGGGACTGGCTTACCGTCCGGCTAAGTATATCGAAATCAGCCCCATGATCCGGGCCGATAACAAGAAAAGATCGGAGTTGGAATCCCAGCTCGACGAGCAGGGGATCGGTTATGGTTGCGAGGTGGCTCTAAAACCGATAGGATTTAACGGCGCTGTAATCCAGGCCGCCCTGAACTATAATAGAATCAATATTTCGAATATTCCGTCACAGGAAGGCGGAGGCAATCTCGGCGCGGTTTATAGATTCCTCGAAACCGACACGCTGGCTTTTTCATTCGCCGGAAATGAAGCCTCTAAAAAATACTACGGGCCCGGCGGCGATATCGGCGGTATCACCAGACAGATAAAACAGGAAAGACTCGGCGGCCTGGCCTTATCGGTGGCTCTTCCCGTCGGTCTCAGATTGAATTTTGACGGCCAGGCGCATCTTTCCCGCTTTCTTTATAGAGGCGGCTTGATCAACGATCCGGCGGAGGTGCAAAAAGATAACTTCGGAAGCGGCGAAGGGTATGAATTGGCGATCACCGGCAAGGCTGCCGATCTTGCCAGAGGGTCCGTCGGGTATAGATGGAGCAATTCCCGCCAGGATTATCAGGGAATGAATCTCGATCAGGATACCGATATCGGTGAGCTGTCATTTCATGGTCTCGTGGAATTATCGCCCGACGATTCAGTCTCGCTCGATTTCCTGATAGGAGTTACCTCGTTTTCCAACCCCAACCTCGGTTCCAACCGGGACGACTGGGATAAAAGATCGCTCCTGATCAACGGCCGATATAGTCATGTCTTCAGCCCTCATCTAACCGCCGGTATTTCCGGAGGAGCGAACGCGTTTCACCAGATCAATATCTCCGGCATGAAATCGGCCAATAACGGCCGCAACGATACCTATATCATGGCTCCCTACACTCTGTGGAGGCCGTGGAGCCGGCTGGAGTTGAAACAGACATTCGATATACAGGCCAATTATCTGACCTTCGATTACGACCGGAAAAAGATCGCCACCAAAAACAGGATTTTCAGGAGAGCCACCTCCAGAAGCGACATCCTCTTTGTCGTATCGAACCGCCTCGAGATCCTCCAAAGCTATATTTACCGTTATGAGGATTACGGTCAGCTGATCTGGGATGACGGCTGGCAGCAGGCTGTCAGCTGGGATCGCAGACGAAACGGAATCGAAACGAAATTAAACTACTTCCCGTGGGAGATTCTAAAGCTAAGCCCCTTTTTTTCCTGGGAGAAAACCGGAAACTACGATCATTCGCTGGAAATCCCCGTAGAAACGACCGAGCCGGCGGAGATAAGATCCTTGACAGACGAGCAGGTGAAGATGTTTTTTGAATTGGAAATGGTCTTCGATTGGAGCTTCAATCGAAGATTGACAGCCGGATTCTCTCACCGGTTGAGAAAATTCAATGACCGGCCGCGGGAAACGAATGATTATGTAAAGGTATCCATGGAGTACAGATTTTGAGATCGCGCAATTACAAAATAGCCGTCGGCTGTCTGATCTTGATGCTGGCCGCCTGCGTCAAGAATCCGTTTTCCACCCGTGATTCGGAGTATCCATACGGGGCTACCGGAACATGGGAAACCCCTCAGGCCCCCGAGGTGGCGGTCAGAAACCTGCTCTTCGCCTATAACGAGATGATAGTATCCAATTATCAGCTTTGTTTTTCCGATTCTTTCAGTTTCTCATCCCCCGAAGATTCCATCGACGCTGTCAACGACGGTCGCGGGGAGCTCTTTTCGCTGTGGAGTAAATCGGTGGAAATCGATGTGGCCGGTAATATCTTTTCGACCTTCCAAAGCGAGGATACGCTCGATATGTTTCTTCTACTGGCAGCCTCCGGCAATTACAGCGATATTATCGAGGATTCGGTTTCAGTGCTGTACAGACTATATTATCTTACGCTAATCTCCGGTTCGCCGGAAAGCAGGGATACCACAACTATCGAGGGGTTGGCCGCGTTTCATCTTCGAGCCGAACAGTTGAACTGGTGGACTATTTATCTTTGGGAGGATATTCCGGCCAATTCGGGCCAGGACGACTGGGGAGATTTCAAGGCCAGGTATCGACGATGAAAAACATGACTTTGATGAAACGGCTGCTGACGTCAGGCCTTTTGTATTTGGCCTGCTCCAATCCTTTCGCTCCGCCGAGGGTCGGCCCAGGATCCCTGGCTCCTATTCTGCCGCAAAACTGCGCGGAATGTCCTGACTCTGTTAACGCTTCCGCCGCCTTATCGAATTTTAAGTATGCTTATGAAAACCGGGATAACGATGTTTATGAAAACTGCCTGGACCGCGATTTCATTTTTCTGTTTATCGATCAAAACAGGCAGGGGGAGATCGAGGAGGTCGAGGTTCCCCGCGACGGAGCCTCCGGCGATCTGGTACGTACCGGGCGGCTGTTCGGAGCTTTTAACGAGATTAGGCTTGATACCTGGGTCCCCCGCAGAATAGATCCCGACGCCCCCGAACTTCACAATGGGGAAATATGGGAAGTCTGGCTGGTTACTTTTCACCTTTCGCTTCGCGATCTCTCCGGTGCCTATAATTATCAGCAGTTCGAGGCTAATGGGCAGGCGCTGTTTAAGCTCCGGGAATCGAGCGACGGCTTCTGGCGGATCGTTCTCTGGGAAGATCATTCTTTTACTATTTAGCTATGAAAAATCAAGGACGCCTGAGCAGAAAACTGCGCGGAAAACTATACCGGGATAATAAAAAAAATATCGCCCTGATTCTGGCATTTTTACTGATCATCCTGGTTGTTGGCAACTACCGCCTGGAAAGCCTGAAGAACTTTGTCTCAAGAAACCTCCCCGGCAAAAGCGGACTTAAAGAGCTCTCACAGCTGGCCGGGTCGATGGTTGTCGATATCGACCGGAGTTTCTTTCTCGACGATTCCACCAGGGTCGGTCAGGATTTATTACTGCCGGATGGACGGTCCGTTATGAGTATGACCCAGCCCTGGCCGGCTGCCTTGCCATTGGTTATCTACGCGGAAAAAATAGAGAGAGAGGCCGGGTCGAGAGGCTTTTCCTGCGATTGTGTCGAATCCCCCCGTGATAAAATATTAACCTGCATGATAAAATCCGATGACTATATCGTCCTGGCTCTCAATGTGGAATCGTCGGCCAATACGTATCTTCGCGGCAGATCGGTCGGCTTTGTGCTCGATGATCTCGGCGGCCTGATCGGCAGGGATCTGATCAGGATTCTGGATAGCGGAATATCGTTCGCCTATTACGGGAGAATCGATGTCTATCCGCAAAAGGATATGAAAAAAATCCTGGAATCAAGGCAGATAGGCTCGATACTCGAGATCGCGGCGGATAAATCTGGTCTGACCGAAATATCCAGGCTGGCCGGCAGACGAAAAGGACGGCGGGGAAGAAAGTCGGGATCAGCCTCCGATGACGATATCGCGTCGGAGCTGTTTGGTCTCCATCCCAACCTGTTCGCTTTCTATTTCCGACGTACCGAAAAGACGGACAGGGAGTTTGTCGAAGCTGTCCTGAAAAGTGCGGAAAACGAGGATATTAATTACCTTCTGACCGATTCTCTGCCGGACAAAATCGACAGCCTGGCCTATTCCATAGGCTTAAGAATTGTTCGAATTCCCGATCCGATCAATATTAAAGAAAATACCGGGGAAAACCGGTTTTCCCCGATACTCGATGATCTGATTTACTCCGGGGAGGCAAAACGGATCGATCTGCTCCTTAGCGGTGATAACCAGAATATCGGAGCGTTGATAAAGTTTCAGGGACAATGCGATAGGTTAGGTGTTAAGCTATTGAACTATAAAGAGTTATTTGAATCGATAGAGTCATTGTAACGGGTTTATAAACAACTGGCAGAAAGAAGCGTCTTTTAGATCCGGCAAACGTCTTTGGATGAATGTATGATCGCTCAGCCAGAGATGAAACCGGGCCGCCAATTGCCTTGGAGTCAAGTCCTCTTGCCATTCAAGCTCCAGGTAATCGACCTTGTCATCTAAAATTCGGGCATCTTTCATTTTTAACTTGAACTGTACCTGCATATCAATGTCATCGGCATCGCCTGAATTTTCTTGACACGCTTGGCGGTCGTATTTATATTGAAATGTCAGGTTGTTGCGGTTTTAAATCCTTGGGGCTTCTTAGGGGAAATCAGGTAACCGCGATTAACGCGGTTAACCCCGAGCGTAACTGAATAAACACAATATAGCGTTCCTAATTGGCGATTTAATGCGCCTTAATCGATTTACCGGTAGCCGATAGAAAATGCTGTCCGCGTAAATTGAGCGAATCAGGATAATATAGTGGATAAGTTATTCGCCCCAAAACCAGATAATCTACTTCCGGCTCTTCTATTTATCGAAGCGATATCATTTACGTTTATAATGATCATAAATTCCGCCTTGAAAAGTCTATACCCTGGACGGAATTCGTTTTCCCTTACTATCGAAAAAAAAGACTTGGCGCGAGTAAACAAGGAGAGAAGCTATGCCCAACAGTTATCGCGTGCCTTCTAATACTACCGGTTTCGCCCGGATCTGCGTGTTTCTGATTCTATTGATGCTTTTACTGCTGCCGGCGGCCATGGACGCGATGGCCGATCCCCCCTTCGGCACATTCTACTATCCTCCGGGCAATGTTCCTCCCGGGCCGCCGCCGAATTATAACCCGGTGGATACTTCCTATTTTATGGGAGAACCGACCCTGCCTCTGCCTCCGCCCGATTCCGGCGGTGTATATATCTGGGTCGACGGGCAAGGCAGTTGGAATCTGGCCGCGCATATCTATTCTGCCGGTAATTCCCTTGAACAGTTCCACGGAAGCGTGCTGGCCGTGTTGGATTCGCCGCCGTCGCCCGGTATCAATATCTTTACAGCCGGTTTCGAAACATTCGGCGATACCTCCTCCGGCGTCTGCTATAAACAGAATGATCGCTGGGGATGGTATCAATGGTCCGAAAATCTATATGAGATATGGTGGGATGTTTCCACCAGAGAATGGCGGAACGGTCAGGGAGATCCCAACGATTTTATGAGAATGACTATAACCGGATGTGCCATCGATTTTAATATATGGTCCAGCGGACACAACGTTGAGTTTGCCGATAATCAGATATTCCTCGGAAACTCCATGATCAGGCTCAGCGACGTTCCCGGCTTTACAGACACCTATCCCGGCATAACCGATCCCTACCAGAGTCAGGCAGGATCAGATCCGGCCAATGACCCGAATATTACTGTATTCGCTTCCCGTACAGGTACGGGATTATCGTATAACAGCGACGGTATGATTACTGCCGGACAAAGCTATCCCTGCGGGGCGGTTTTGGGAGAAAATTACGGCGCCCGTTTCAGCGGGGCATTCGTATATGAAGGCAACGGAGTTCAATTCTCGTCCTCCTGCCTGTCCGATCCCTGCGCCCTGAACTCTCCGCCTGTCGCCTCCAGCCCCAATGATACATCTATTTTTATCTGTTATCCGGCCGAGATCTGCCTGCCCGGATTTACCTGGAGCGATCCGGACGGCAATCTTCTCTCGGTCGAGGTGATCGGAGGTGTCCTGAACGGCGATACGGTCTGCTTTATGCCGGTTCAGGGTATCAATACGTTAACTCTGATCTGCGTCGATGATTGCGGGGCCGCCGATACGTCGGTAACCAATGTGAATATCACAGTGAATTCTCCGCCAATCGCTGTCTGCTCCGCGGATACTTCGCTTTTCGTTTGCGATTTCAGCGAAATCTGTCTGCCCGGATTTGGCTGGGACGACCCGGATCATAATCATAATTACCTCGAAGTGGTCGGCGGGAATTACCTGGACGGCTCGGTCTGTTTTATCCCGGTGGAAGGGGTTAATACCATTATGCTGATAAAAGGGGATGAGTGCGGGGCGCGCGATACCTGCGTAACCCATATAACCGTCTCTTTGAACATCCCTCCCGCGGCCGTAAGCCCCAACGATACCAGCCTTTTCGTCTGCCAATCGGGGGAAATCTGCCTTGACGGTTTCACCTGTTCCGATCCTGATAACAATATTTCATCGGTTAATGTTATCGGCGGAATCTTAAACGGCAGCACGGTCTGTTTTACGGCCACCGAGGGAGTCGATACCCTGACTATTATCGTCACCGATATTTGCGGCGCCGCTGATACGTCAACTACGCTGGTAACGATAGACCTGAACACTCCTCCGACCGTGTCGGGGCCGGATACCGAAAATCTGTTTGTCTGTGATCTCTCCGAGACCTGCGTATTGGGATATACTTATAGCGATCCCGATAACAATATAGTGTCGATCGAGGCGATCGGAGGGTATTTCTCCGACGGTTCCATCTGCTTTGTGCCGTCACAGGGAGAAAACCAGCTATCTCTTATAGTTACCGATGCCTGCGGAGCCGCCGATACGGCGCGCACCGTCGTCACAGTCTGGCTCAACGCTCCTCCGGCCGTGAATGTCCCCGCCGATACGATCATTACCTTTACCTGCGCTCCCTCCGAAGTCTGCCTGGGACCGTTCTGGGGAGTTGACCCTGACGGCAATCTCGATTCCTGCTATGTAATCCAGGCTGGACGGGGCGGCAGCTTTGACGGTTCGACATACTGTTTTACCCCCGGTTCCGATGGTATATACCAGGTTCAATATGTCTGTCTGGATGAATGCGGAGCCGCCGATACAGGATCGGTAAATGTTACTTTGCAGGGGATAAATGAGCCTCCGGTTGTTTTCTGTCCCGGCGATACTTCCATAGTTATTTGCGATATGGGCGAGGTCTGCCTCGGGATATTTTCATACGGTGATCCGAATAACAACATCTCCGATGTTCTAATTACCGGAGGGACAATCAATGACGCGGATGAAATCTGTTTTATTCCCCTGATAGGCCAGAATATTATTACCCTTACAGTCGTAGATTCATGCGGCCTGACCGCCTCGTGCTCTACTACTATCGATGTCTCCCTGAACTCCCCCCCGACAATTATCTGCCCCGACGATATGATTATCGAAGTCGGCGATTACAGCCCGATATGTCTGGACAACTTCGAGTTTAACGACCCGGATAACAATATCGTGGTCATAAATGTGGTCGGCGGAGCTTTGGTCGGCAATGAGATCTGCTTTACGCCCGTGGCCGGAATAAACACCATATCCGTTTCATGTGTCGATGCCTGCGGCGAAACTGATTCCTGCTCCGTTAACGTGATCGTGGGCTTCTGCTCGTACATACCGGGAGACGCCAACAGCGACGCTTCGATTAACGGATTGGATATTACCACTATGGTCAACTATTTCCATAGCGGACCGGATCTGCCTGATACCTGCGACTGCCGTCCGAATCTGCCCACCTACCCGTTCTTTGCCGGCGGGGATGCCAACGGCAGCTGCAATTTCAACGGGTTGGACGTTGTATATCTTTATAATTACCTCACTAATCTGGTGGATCACGTAGCTTATTGTCCCACCTGCCCTCCTACAGGAGGCTGGATTCTCAGGGACGATCTGAATGATACGCCAATTATCATCAGCACCGGGGCGCCTGTGACCGGCAAGACAGAGGACCGAGAGGATTAGCCCGATATCGGGTGCTTGAAATACATAAGAGTTTTCACGGGGTTTTCCGGATTTTCGTTTATCGGTAAATGATGGAGAGCCCCGTTTTATATTGCCGGAGAAAATCCGTTTGGCTATAATCATGTCTATGATAAAATTCAAAGGGAATAATAAAACGTTCTTTTTCATATCATTCGCCGCTTCGCTGGCCGTATATCTGAAAACTGTCTGTCCGACAGTCTATACAGGCGATTCGGCCGAGCTTTCGCTGGCCGCGGTCACTCTGGGGATAGCTCACCCCCCGGGATATCCTCTTCTGATCTTGATCGGCCGGATTTTCGCCGAGATAGCGTTCGGAAATCAGGCTTATCTATTAAATATTTTATCCTCCATGTTCTCCGCGGCCTCTGTGGGAGTCATGGCCCTGGTGGTCAGGATGATCGTCTTTCCGGCCGGGAAGAGGGATGGTATTTTCCCTATGGTTATATCGTCGGCCGGCGCCTTGATATGGGGTTTTGCCGATGCCCTCTGGGGGACATCCTCCGGTTTCGAGGTCTATTCTCTCTCCGCGCTGCTGGTTGTTCTGATATTGTTCTTTCTGCTGAAATTCGAGGAGAACGGCGACTTCGTCTGGCTCATGGCCGGAATCTATCTTTTCTCTCTCGCTATGACCAACCACCTTTCGGCTCTGGCGATATTGCCGGCAGTCGGTTATTCCGCCCTAAAATCAAAATTAGATCTGAAGCAATACGGGTACGGCGCGGCGCTCTTATTTTTAGGACTGACATTGTATCTATATCTTCCTGTTCGATCATCGCAATATCCTATAGCTGACTGGAATCACCCGGCCGCTTTTTCGGCCTTGCTCGAGCATGTTACCGCTGCCAGGTATGAGCTCTATCTATCGTCATCCGGCCTGCCGGGATTTTTCGAAAATATAGTCAGGGCCTCCGGAATTCTCGGCCGGCAGTATCCGTTGTATCTGATTTTCGGAGGGTTCGCCGGGCTGATTGTTTTGTTCGGAAAAAGAAAAACCGCCGCGATAATTCTCTCATCCATTATTGTTTTCAATTTATTGCTCAACGCGCTCTACGATATCCCCGATATGGATCAGTATTATCTTCCATCCATAATCGCCCTGAGTATCGGATTTATAGCTCTGATCAAATCGATATTCGAAAAACTGCCCCCATCCATAAACAAATACGGCGCTTCCATAGTGTCTATTCTCGCTGTGGTCATCTCCTTTATGGGAAACCTGAAAACCAACGATCAATCGGATAATACAATAGCTTATTCATACGGCTTGAGTATTCTGAATTCGCTTCCCACGGGTTCCTATCTCTTAACGGTCGGTGATAACGCCACCTTCCCGCTTCTGTATCTTCGCTACGCCGAATCGGTCCGGCCCGATCTGACCGTCTACGACCGAGCGGTAACGGTTCGCCGTCTGGCCGAGATAGTTTATCGTCGGACAGCCCGAACAAACCAATCGCCCGATGAGCTTTGTATCGATCTGTTCAACAGCGGTCTTGAAAATCTGTTTATAGTTAAAGAACATTTATTGCCCGGGGTGAATCCCTTTAAATATCATCTTCTCGATCTGACTTCGTACGGCCTGGTCTATAAACAGGGCAAATGGCCGCTGGACAACGCTGTCCTGAATAGCTATGAACTGCGGTTCAATGAGATTTCTGCCGGCGCTCTCGATTTCAAAGGCCGGACAATGCTTTGCAATATCTATCTCTCTTTGGGAGAACACCTTAATCGCGGCGGGGATAACCGGGGGGCTGTGGACAATTACCGCAAAGCGCGGGAGGAGGGGGATAAACTGAACAATCCTTTGGTCTATAACGCTCTCGGAGTTTTTTTTCGCAGGACCGGCTGGCCGGTTCTGGCCCAAAAGGAATATGAAAAAGCTCTGGCTGCCCCTCATCTGACCAATAAGGTCAAATCGGATATCCTGACCAATCTCGGTAATATGAAAAGGGACGCCCACAGGTTCGACGAAGCCGCGAAGTTTTACCGCGACGCTATCCATATGAATAAAAGAAATTCCGAAGCCCGCTATAACCTGGCCTTGTCGGATGCCTATATCAACCTGAACGCCCGTCGATATCATGAAGCGCTCAAGAAGTTCCAGGAGGCTCTGGCTATGCCCGATCCCGATCCTCAAATATATTATAATCTCGGTTCGATCTATGATCGCAATCTCAACGACACATCCGCCGCTCTCGTCTACTATCGAAAATTCATTGAGTTAATGCCCGATAGTCCCCGAGGCAAGTCAGCCGTCGAACGGATCAAAACGCTGGAAAAATAAAAATAGGCGGATAGCCTCAATGGCCGGCCGCCCGATGAAATCGATTATATAAACGATCAGCCTATATCGGCTCCGGGAGTTATCTCCCCTTCAGTTGTCACCAGTACTAACTCCTTGCCCGATTTTGCCGCCAGGAGCATGCCGTTGGATTCAATCCCTCTGATCTTGGCCGGTTTCAAATTAGTCACCACTATCAGGGTTTTGCCGATCATCTGTTCCGGAGTATAATACTGGGCCACTCCGGCTACAATTTGTCGTTGTTCACTCCCCAGATCGATCCGGAGTTTCAAAAGCTTATCGGCCTTCTCGACCTTCTCGGCCGAGATTACTTTTGCGGTTCGGAGTTTGATTTTGCCGAACTCCTCGAATCCGATCAGGCCTTCCTGCAATTCCGTAATTGATTCTTTAGCTTCGGCCACGGTCTCAGTTTTCGGTTTCTGTATTCTAGGGAAAAGACCGTCACCCGGCTTTACCGCCGTTCCCGGCTTCAACTCCCCCCAGCCTGTTATCTTCAGCGAATGATCGTCGGACGGTAACCCGAGCTGATGCCTGATTGCCGCGCATTTTTCCGGCATGACCGGCGAGAGCAGCCCCGATACGATCCGAAGCGATTCGGCGGCATTGTAGAGAACTGTCGAAAGCCTGTCCATATCGTTGTTTTTGGCCAGATCCCAGGGCCTGTTCATTTCCACATAACGGTTAGTTCCGCGGACCAGCTCCAGAATATCCTCGGCCGCCTGGTTGAGCTTGAACGATTCGATCTTATTCCTAACCGAATCGAGCAGATCGCTTCCCCTTTGCTCCAACTCCCGGTCGGAATCGGTCTTGTCGCCCGCCGGAGCCGGCACCCGTCCCTCGGTATACGACGATACCATTTTCATAACTCGCGAGAGAAGATTGCCGAGGTCGTTAGCCAGATCGGAATTATATCTGGATATAAACGATTCCTCGCTATAAGTGGAGTCCTGCCCCAAAGTCATTTCTCTGATCAGAAAATACCGCAGAGCGTCGACCCCGTATTTATCCGCCAGTTCCAAAGGCTTGATAACGTTACCCAGCGATTTGGACATTTTAGTTTCGCCGGAAAGCCACCAGCCATGCGCGAAAATAGTCCTGGGCTGCTCGAGCCCCATGGCCTTGAGCATGCAGGGCCAGTAAACGGCGTGAGTGGTCAGGATATCCTTGCCGATAAGATGTAAAGCCGGCCACCATCGATTAAAACTGACATCATCGGAGAGATAGCCGATGGCCGAGATATAATTGATCAGAGCGTCGAACCAGACATAGCAGACATAGTCTTTATCAAAAGGCAGCTCAATTCCCCAGGAAAGCCTCGATTTCGGCCGTGAAATACAAAGATCCCCGAGCGGCTGTCTTAAAAATCCGAGCACCTCGTTGCGCCGGAAATCTGGCTGGATGAATTCGGGATTCTTATCGATATAATCTATCAGCCAGTCCTGGTACTTCGACATTTTGAAAAAATAATTCTTCTCGGTGATCTTGCTAACCGGCCGGTTGCAATCGGGACAGTTCCCGTTGAGCAGATCCTTTTCAGTCCAGAACCGCTCATCATGGATACAATACCATCCTTCGTAATTATCCGAGTAAATCTCGCCGTCGTCGTAAATTTTCCGGAGTATCTGCGCAACCACGGTTTTGTGACGCGTTTCCGTTGTCCTGATGAAGTCGTCGTTTTTTATGCCCAGTTTTTTCCAGACGTTCTTAAAACGAACCACCATCTCATCGCAGTATTCCAGCGGAGGACGGTTGTTCCTTCCGGCGGCGTCCTGGAGTTTCTGGCCGTGCTCGTCCGTGCCGGTCAAAAAATATACGTCCCTGCCGAAAATTCTCTGAAAACCGGCCAGGACATCGGCCAGCAGAGTGGTATAGGCATGTCCTATATGCGGCTCGTCATTGACATAGTAAATCGGCGTGGTAACGTAAAATCGTTCTTTCATCATCTCCTCGCGCCATCAGGCCGTTGCTCGAAATCGGAATCGCAAGAAAAAATTATCATAAGGGTATCGGCAGTTTGATTACAAGGGAAAACTATTATGCCGAATTGGCGTTCATGTTGCCGGCGCGATCGGATTCCTCATTCACTCTATCCCTGGAGATCATCCAGTTCCTTGCTGCCGACATTGTTGGATCTTGACGATCTGCTGTCGGTCACCGAGAATGTGCCTCGGCTCCTCGCTCGCTTCAGCTCGCCGAGAGTCATAACGATTTCCCCGGCTTCATCCAGAAGAATCCTGATCTCCTCTTTGAAAATATCCGATTTGGTAATGACCCCTTTCCCGTGACGGGTCGTACACCGGGCGCCGACCGAAGGATAGAGGGGAGTAACCTCATCATAAAATTCCATTTCGTATTTCAGACAGCACAAAAGCCGGCCGCAGTTGCCCGAGAGCTTTTGGGGATTCAACGCCAGGTTTTGATTCCTGGCCATCTGGGTGGTTATGGTGGAAAAATCGTTAAGCCAACTCGAACAACATTGCCTCTTGCCGCATATCCCGTAACCGTCCCGCCGCTTGGCCTCGTCCCTGACTCCTATCTGACGTAATTCTATCCTGGTTCGATAAGTGGCCGCCAGGTCCTTGACCAATTCCCTGAAATCGACCCGCTTTTCCGCTGTGAAAAAAAATGTTATTTTGTTGCAGTCGAACTGGTATTCCACGTCGACCAGCTTCATATTCAGACGGTGCTTTTCGACGAATTTCAGACACTCGTCGAAAGTCTCTGTCTCCTTCTGACGGTTGAAGATCATCCGGTCGAGATCCGATTCTATCCCCAGACGAAGAATCTTCGGAATCTCGATTTCGGGATCGATATTTTCTTCCGACCCCTTTCGGACAACCTGGCCGAAATCCTCGCCCCGCTCGGCGGCGACCACAACCTTGGAACCGATCTTTATAACCAGACCGCCGGCATTGGAAAAATAACTCCGCCGGTTTCCTTTGAATGACACCAGATAAATATCCAAATTAAAATCCTCTTTTCGAAAATCCGAATCATCCTTTTAGTCGCTGCCAGGACGATCCGAAAAAACTCCTACGGCAGTTTGTATTTAGGTGCGGCCGGGTTGTTCAACGCTTCCGCGCTGGTGATGTAGAAAAACAGCATGGCTGTCGAAACCGTAACATTGTTGACCAGACATGCCCGTCTGGTCTCGCCGCAGCACTTCCTCCAGATATCCAGCGATTCCATATCGGGACGGCCGAACTTTTCCAGGCTGCTCCTAATATCAACATTCAGGATCTGATTTTCAAGGCCATTTTCACCTATCAGGTAGAGATCGTGTATCAGCGATTCCATGATCTCGAAGTCCATCCTGGTGTCGTTGAACCGGATTTTAGGGCCTGAATACTCATTATTAATCTCCTCGGCCAGCAGGTTGGTATCGTATCCCCCTAACAGCTTGCCGAAGAAATCCAAAATTATGTTTCGTCGCTCGATAATGTCATTTTCGAAAAGATGCACCGCCTGCCCCGGAGAACCGCCCGAAATTCTGGCCAGGTACGATCCCGGCTTGCCGTCGATCTTTAGTCTGTCCGAAAGGTATTTCTCCAATTCTTCCGATGGCGCCGGAGGCACCTTGATAATGCTTGTCCTCGAAAGAAGAGTCGGCAAAAGCTGATCGGGATGAGAGGTGGTCAGTACGAGGTGCGTATTTTCCGGCGGCTCTTCCACCGTCTTCAAAAAAAGATCGGAAGCGCCGAAAGCCATTTTATCTATATCGAGGATAACCACTACCCGACGGCCACCCCTCAACGGTTTCTTCGAAAGGGCCCGGATTAAATCTTTGATAACATCCACAGGGATATTTTCTTTCTTATCGAAATCGAGAATGGCGAACGGATCCTGGCTTTTAGTCTCCTTGAACCGCTCTATCTCGTCCTTGGTATCCTCCGAAAACCGGGCGCCGGATGACGATTGATCGGAAAATGAGAATACTGTCAGCTTCCTTGATTCGGGCTTGAGATTGGGGAACGGAAAGGCGAACAAAAAATCGGGATTCTGAAATTTCATGGTCTCTTTGCATGAACGGCATTCCCCGCAGGCGGTCATATCGTTTTCGCAAAAAACGGAGCGGGCTATCTCCATGGCCAGGGAAAACTTGCCGGTTCCGGGACGGCCGACCAGCAAAACAGATTGGTTCAGATCGCCGTTCCTGATATCTTTTTTGAGTCTGTTCGTAAGTTCGTCAAGATGAGTAAACATAGATCTACCGCAGCCATTCCACAGGATTCAGTTGCTCTTTTTTGAGCCGCAGTTCGAAATGAAGACTGGGGCTGTCGAAATAGCCCGATTCCCCGGCCCTGGCTATCACTTCTCCGGCAAGCACATTATCTCCCGGCTCCACGAATATATCGTCGAGATTGGAATAGAGAGTATAATACCCGCGGCCGTGATCGATAATAATAAACTGACCGTACCCTCTCAGCCAGCTGATATAAATTATCCTGCCGGATGCCGCCGATTTGACATTGGCGCCGATGGATGCTTTGATATCGATCCCCGGATTGGTCAGCTTGATTCCTCTTTTGTCTTTGTTTGTGCCGAACTCGCTTAGAATCTTCCCATGAACCGGCCAGATCAGATCGCCTCTGGAGTTATTCAGCCCCGGAAGATTCAGCGCAATCGTATCGTCCTCGCTTTCGGCCTGGATATCATCAAAAATACCGGCCACCCGTATTACGTCATCCTCCAGGTTCTCAATCGACTTTTCGAGATGCGATTTGTCGCCGCGGACACGGATCAGCAGTCTCTTCCGGGTATCCAGGGCTGTTTCCCTCATCCGGATTTCCTCCAAGTACTTTTCCTTAAGGTCATCCAATGTCCCGCGGTCGTTCAGCAATTTGACGATTTTGAATTCGACTGCCGCCGATAGTTCGTTGTAGGAACGTACCAGATGTCTGTCGTACGAAACCAGGGCGCGCATGTTTTTCAACGCCGCCAACGCGCCGGTCGGGTCGGGAGACGATATCAGCCCCATCCAGCCCGGCATATCCCCGAATTTGTAAATGTAACGTAATCTCTCGTGCAGCACTTTTTCCTTGCGAGTCATCAGCTCCCTGGAGGTTTGTAATTCCCCTTCCTGAGATATTATCCCGCGGTCGAGATTTCTCGATTCCCGGTCTATTTTCAGGATAAGCTGGCTCGAAAGAGCGATCTGCTCCTCGATATCCCGCAATTTGAAAATTATATCTTTTTCCTTTTCGCCGAGAGCTTCCTGCCGCGATCTTTTCGATTCCAGTTCCTCTCGAAGAGATTCGATCTCATTCTGTCTCGAATTCTCATCGTCGGCCGCAGTTATTCCGGCTCCGATCAGAAAAACCAGAAGCAGAAGCGGCATTCTTCGAAAAGGAAATCTCATATTTTCAGGTATCTCCCGGTAGCGATCAGGGCGCCGATCATTCCCAGGAGCATACCGGACAGAATAAACGCCGTGATATCAGGTATTTCCAGAAAATGTATCTCCACCAGACGCTGCGATAAATAATTTGTGGAAAAACGAAGCAGCAATACCGCCAGCGATGTCCCTATCAGACCTATAAGCCCTCCGAGAGAGACAAATGGAGTCAGAATATAGCTTCGGGTGGCCCCGACCAGCTGCATTATTTCCACCGCCCTGCGGCGGTCGGCGATAGCGATCCGCACCGTATTGGCGGAGATGAAAACTGCCGAGAAAGCGATCAATAGAGCTATCGCCAGCCCCAGGAGTTTCACCATTCTAACAATTTCGTCAAGACGATCGAGCATTTCCCTGGCGAAAACCACATCCTCCACAGCCGGTATGCGGGAGATCCCGGCTAACAGCGAATCGGCCGCGTTTATCTCGAACATCTTCTGGTCAACCGATAATACAAACGACGCGGGCAGAGGATTATCATCGAGCCCCTGAACCATACCCCGTCCGAATCGCTCGCGCATCTTGAATAAAGCGTCCTGTTTGGAAAGATACTGAACGCCGTTAACACCGTCCATAGCGCTGAATTCAAGTTGCAGCTTCTCTATCTCCTTATCCGGAAGGTCGTCGACTAAAAACACGTCCACGGTAAGCCCCGATTTAAGGTCGCTTTGAATATCGGATAGATTATTGGACATTATCCAGAATAGACCGGGAAAAGACATGGCCAGGACTATGGTCAGCAGAGTCCCGAATGTCGATAACGGCTGAAACCTGACCGCCCGCGAAATCTCTATTATTATCCGCCAGAAGTATCTCATCGGCCGTCTCCGGATAGCGTTCCTTCGATTAGACGCAGAATTCGTTTTCCATATTCCTCGGCTATGGATACCTGGTGAGTGGCTACTATAATAGTCGCCCCCCTTAAGTTGATTTCGCGGAACAGATCGAACAGGGCCCGGGCGTTCTTCTCGTCGAGATTGCCGGTCGGTTCGTCCGCTAAAATCAATAGCGGTTCGTTGATTACCGCCCTGGCCAAGGCGACTCTCTGGGCTTCACCGCCGGAAAGCTGATAAGGATAGTTGTTGCGTTTCTGCCAGATACCGGTCAGCTTGAGCATCTCGTCGGCCCGTTTCTTAATTTCGGCTGACGGTTTTCCTACGACCTCCAGGGCCAACGCGACATTCTCGGCGGCGGTACGTTCCGGTATCAGACGGAAATCCTGAAATACAACTCCTACATGCCGACGCAGTAACGGGATTTTTGATTTGGGCAGATCGCTCATATCGAACGGCCCCAAAACGATCGCTCCGGAAGTCGGCTTTTCCTCATGAAATAAAAGCCGAAGAAGAGTCGATTTGCCCGCCCCGGACGCCCCGGTCAGAAACACCATTTCCCCTTTCGCCAGTTCAAAAGAAATATCGGAAAGGGCGGCTTGACGTTTGCCGTAGTACTTGCTTACATCCTTTACACTCAACATG
>JAHEDG010000065.1 GCA_024641335.1 Candidatus Zixiibacteriota bacterium | reverse complement strand
AGAGCCGATATCAAGATTCAAATCGGCAAGAAACTGACCAGGGGGTTGGGGGCCGGAGCCGATCCGGAAATCGGAAGGAAGGCTTTGGAGGAGGATCCCGAAGAGATTCGCGAGGCGTTGGAGGGATCGAATATTGTATTTATCGCCTGCGGTATGGGTGGCGGGACAGGCACGGGAGCGTCGCCCCAGATCGCCAGAATGGCCAAGGAGCAGGGAGCCTTGACTATCGGAATAGTTACCAGGCCGTTTTTGTTCGAGGGGAATCTGCGGATATCCAGGGGAGACGCGGGGATTCATCAGATAAAAGATCATGTCGATACTTTGATCGTGATTCCCAACCAGAGGCTTCTCTCGCTGGTGGCCAGGAATACTCCGTTGAACGAGGCTTTCATGAAGGCCGATGAAGTACTGCTTGCGGCTACCAAGGGGATATCCGATTTGATCATGGTTCCGGGTCTGGTCAATCTCGATTTCGCCGATATCAGGACGGTTATGATGAACGCCGGCGAGGCTCTTATGGGAACCGGTATCGCCAACGGCGAGAGCCGAGGGGAATCGGCCGCGCGCATGGCGTTGCAGTCGCCGTTATTGGAGGAGCTCTCTATAGAGGGAGCCAGAGGGGTGTTAGTGAATATTACCGGCGGTAAGGATTTGAGTCTCGATGATGTGCGACTGGCCGCGGAGACAGTATTTGAAGCGGCTGGCGGTTCAGCCAATATTATTTTCGGCGCTGTAATTGACGAAGAGCTGGATGACAAGATATTTGTCACGGTTATCGCCACCGGATTCGGGCCGAAACCGGCAATTGATATTCCGGGGGAGGAGATAGATCTTTTCGGTATCGAGATCGGGAATAACCGTCAGAAAAACCGCAGAGTCAAGACCAACCGGGCGATCCTCGACAAGGTAACTGCGCCGGATTATATCCCGGAGGATTTTAAGATTCCGACATTTTTGAGAAACAGAGACAGTTCACTAAATTAAAAGGGAAAACCAGGAATAGAGATAATGCCGGCGGGGCGAGACTCGCCGGTATTTTTTTATGTTATAGCGGGAGATTGTCATCCGCATAGTTCGCGTAAATTTTATGCCAAAGAAAAAATATCTTGACATTTTGAGAATGATTACTATATTCATATTGTTCCCCCCCGAACGGGTAGATATATATTGAGAATTTTATTTCGATTAGCTTCCCGGATCAATTTCATCGGGGCTGTTCGAGAGAATATTGTTGAAACAAGGCGCGATCCGAACAATCGGATTGGCCGCGCTGGGGGGATAAAAGATGGCGGTTTACGCATTCGATGATCTGGTCGAGGCGATTACTAACGCCGCGATTCATGCCAGGAAAGTAACCGAACAGCAGCATATATCTTTGATGGAAGAGTTTTTTGAGCGGGACGTCAAAACCGGACAGCTCAAGGCCAAGACGGTTGAGCTTCATGTCCCGTCATTATCTCATGGCGTAGATGAACATGAGCCTATTCAGGTGCCGTTAATTACGCTTGTGCCAATGAATTCGCTTCATTTGACAGAGGTGAGTATCGATTTTAAAGCTCATCTTTCGGGATTGGAGGATAAAAGCAGTGGTAAAAGGATTCATATGTCGCTAACTGGGGGAGGGATTTTAAAAAAACAAAACGAGGTGAATGTCAGGATAACGGTAAAGGGAACAGATCCTCCCGAGGGATTGGTGAGGATAAATGAACGGATAATGAAGCAGATTCCATAAAAATCAGAAAAGGAGAGGAGCTTATGGCGGACGCCGTAGAACAATTCAAAGGTATACCGATGGGAGATCTGATAGGAGGTCCCCTCGCGGCCAGCTGCGCGGCGCAGTACAATCTGGCTTATGCAATGGTTCAGTTTATCCAGCAGATCGGATTTAAGGATAACAAGACCCAGACTATCGATTTTGATCTGGAGAGGCCGGTTGATGACGGCAGCGGGACGATTAAGAGTGAAACCGTAAGTGTCAAGGCTCCCTTATTGGGACTTGTTCCGATTCCGGCGCTGCTGATCGATCTGGTTACGGTAGATTTCAGCATGGAGGTCAAACAGACGACATCCAGTAAAACCAGCACCACGGCCGAGATAGATATGACGGCCAAAGTGAATTACGGTCTCTTTTTCAGCGCGTCTGTACAGGGAAAAATTTCGACTAACCGGGAGAACACGCGCAGCACGGATAATACGGCCAAGTACAACGTCCACGTACAGGCTCGTCAGCAGCCGGCGGCGGAGGGTTTGAGCAAACTGATGGATCTGCTTTCGAGCGCTACGGAACCGATAAAGGCAACCGCGGCGAGCGGATGATCGAATTGACAGATAACGAAATCTCAAAGGGGAGAAGATTCGGGTGATTGACGTCGAGAATTATCGGAGATCACGGCCGTCGATATTCGATTTATTCATGGAGCGTTTTTTTAACTGGCTCGAGAGGTTATTTCCCCGCTGGGGCGAACGACAAAAGAATCGGACCTGTCCGGATGTTATTATCAGAAAATACGTCCGGGATCTGGGAATTATTCACGTTCAATTTCGGAAAATAGGTTACAGGATAAAGCTGTATTTTGCGGCAGGGAGGAACGGCGGACCATCATGAAGGCGGTTCGGAAGCTGCTGTTATCGAGAGGAGATGCCCGCCTTTTAAGCGAGTTGGTGAAGATAATGAATCTTGAAGAAGAAAAAGCGAAAAGACACGATTTCCCGGGGATCGGGGTTATTTTGATATTCGCCGCGATAATAGCGGTAATTATAACCTGGATTCTTTACAATCCGAGATAATCTTCCTGGGATTTCAGTTTTAGCGGTCGACGCCTTTGTTTGATATAGCCGGAGGATTCGAATTGGAAATGGAGGATCGATATTGAGCGACATAGTTTGCGTGGAGTGGCCCTATTATTATCAGGAGGCGGGGTTGGATCGGGAGACAATAAGGAGCATGGTAAAGAAGGCCTCTTCGGTCGGCGATGTCATGCAAAGAGTATATCCGGGCATAAAAAGCAAACTAAAAAAGGATGACCCGACACTTCTGACCGATATCTTTAAACATCAAAGCTGCTCGTTTGCGGGCGACTTGAATGAACTTTCCAAGTTAGCCTCCGGGCAGACAATCGATAACCTTCTCATTCTCGGACATGGCGAGCCGGGGAATATCTCCGTAGGGGATGGAGTCGGAGGTGGCGGTATCGATAAATATATCGCCTTGACTAATATATCAACCTGGCAGGCCGCGTTGAAATCAGCTCAGGGTTCGTTTACGCCGGATTCGATAATTCTCCTGGCGGGATGCAATGTAGGCACCAAAAGAGACGACAGCAGCGGTGATTTATTGGCGGAGGCCGCGGTATTTTTTAAATGCGCCGTCGCCGCGCCGACCGCGGAAATTCCCGGCAGTTTCGATACGGGATGCCGTAATGCCATCAGTAGGGGTTTGTCGCCTCGGGGAACCCGAGCGGTTCGATGGGATAAAGATCAGGGGAAGGTAATCGCGTTGGGTTAGAGTCGTAGGTCAAAGCGCCTGTCGTCTTGACTATTTGCTTGCCGCAGAGTTCTTTCCCGCCGATATCATCCGTTTTGCCGGGCTCGTTTGATACTGTTCTTGGCGTTGATATGATCCCTGTGGGTTTTGGTGAAGACATGGCTGCCGTCTCCCCTGGCCACAAAGAACATGTACTCTTCCTTAGCCGGATTCACGGCCGCCTCCAGGGATTTTACGCCTGGATTGGTTATGGGGCCGGGCGGGAGACCGTAGTTTTGATAGGTATTATAAGGTGAATCGTATTCTAGATCTTTTCTATAGAGTCTTCTGTCGAGTCCGCCCATGGCGTAGATGACAGTGGGATCGCATTGCAGCCGCCATCTTTTTCTCAAGCGGTTTAGGTAAACCGAAGCGATCCTGGGTCGTTCCTGGTCGAGCATGGCCTCTTCTTCGATCAGCGAAGCCAATATGACGGCTTCATGGAAAGTAAGCCCCAATTTATTGGCTTTTATCTCGAATGAATCAGGCAGGGATTCGAAGAAATGAGAGACCATTTTTCTGACGACCTTGTCGGGGTTTTCCTCATAGAAGAAGTTGTAGGTACTCGGGGCGAGATAACCTTCCAGATTTTCGGCTTCGATTTCGAGAGAATCGATCAGATTGGGATCGGTGACGATATTTTTAAATTCTCGGTCGTCCATACCTATAACCGATTTCAGCAAGGCGGCCATTTCCGCCATAGTATAGCCTTCCAGAACAGTGACATTGAAGGGAGTGGCCTTTCCCCTGGAGATATTTTCCAGAATAGTGGCTATCGAGTAATCGGGTTTGACGGCATACCGTCCGGTTTTCAGTTTGGACGATCTGCCGAGAAGCTTGGCTAAAAATATGAATTCGCCTTTGGATGAAATTACTCCCATATCTTCGAGGTTGGAGGCTATATCTCTAAGAGATTCCCCTTTTTTAACCAGCAGGTAATAGGTGTCGTCCGGCAGGTTCCCGACAGGGTGAGGGATATAATAGGCGTTGAAGAAAAATATCCAGCCGGATATGAAAAGGATCAGAAGGGTTGTAAATATTTTTTTTATCGGAGGCATAGATTATTCCGTTTAAGTTTCGGATTGGCTGTCCAGGTAGGATCTTAAAATAAGGATCGCCGCCAGCATATTTATTTTCATTTTGGAGTTGCCCACCTTTTCATCCAATTCCTTTAATTGTGTTTTTGCCTGGCTGGTGGTCAGACGTTCATCCGCTAATTCGACCGGGATGTTCAGTTCTTTCTTTATTAAATCGGCCAATCGTCTGGAATTCTTAGCCGATTCGCCTTCGGATCCGTCCATATTTAGAGGCAGGCCGAGAACAATCAGGCCGATCTCCTCGTTTTCGATAATTGAACGCAGTTCACCGATAAACTGTTCCTTGCCGCGGTATTCGATAACTCCATAACCTGTAACAACTCTCAAACCGCTGTCGGCTGTAGCCAGGCCGACCCGTTTTTTTCCGGGATCTATGCCCAGTATTCTGACCGAGGTATCACTCATTTTCATCTGGCAGAAGGTTGTTGATCAGGTATTCTTTATAATGGGCGATAGCCCTGATATGAGCCTTAAAGGCTATGTTGGGCGGCAGTTTATCCAACGAGAAGAAATCAAGGTCGACAGCGTCATCGCCGGGCTCCGGAGAGCCGCCGATAATATCAGCGAGATAAATAATGAGCACGACCATAGACCTGGGATCGTCACCGGCCTTGTAGTTCCAGAAGAGTTTATCGATTTTTATTTTCAGTCCGGTTTCTTCTAGTATTTCTCTTCGGCAGCATTCCACCGGGGATTCGTCATATTCGATAAACCCTGCGGGGAGGCACCAGTCTCCGACGCTGGGAGGGTATTTCCGTTTGACCATGAGGATCTTATTGTCTCTACAGATAATCGCCCCGGCCGCCGGCAGTGGATTTTTGTACCAGATATATTCGCAGTCGGGACAGCGCAGTCGATCGCGGCCGTCAAGCAGCCGGCTGACCAATGACGATCCGCACCAGGGGCAGAATTTGAAATCCCTGGCTTCGACTAATTTGTGCTCGTCGGGAATTCTCAATCTATTTTGGGATCCTTCAGAGCGGCGTAAATGACATTGCCGAAATCGGTGAAATCCTGTTTTTCGAATTTGCTGGTATCGGCCACGATGAGGATACTCATCGAATCGGGATCGAGGTATTTTTCGGCTACTCGCTTGATATCGTCGAGAGTAACGGACCTGATGTTTTCCAGATATTTCTGGTAGTAATCGAGAGGATAATCGTCGTATTCGAGCGACATAAGCCTGCTGACCACTTCGCCGGGTGAATCGAACTGGAAGATGAAGTTGTTGATATAGGAATCCCTGGCTGTTTCGAATTCGGCCACGGAGGGGGGGTCCCGGCGGATTTTATCGAACTCCTCGAAAAAGATTTCGAGCGCCCGGTGAGCTGTGGAGGTCTTGGTTTGAGTGAAGGCGTAGAACAATCCGTAGTCTCTGCTTCCGGTGGAGAAAACGGATCTGACAGAATAAGCGAGCCCTTCATCGGAGCGAACTCTGGAGGTCAGCCGGGAAGTAAAGCTGCCGCCGCCCAGGATAAAATTCATAAGAGAGATCGCGTATTTATCGGGATTGTCCCGTTTTATTCCGAAATGTCCGACCCTGATATTGGCCTGGGTGATCTCTTTGTTTATAATGAAGATTCCGGGTTTGTAATCGAGAGCGACCGCAGGGAGCGGAGGGAAATCGACGGGGCTTTTTTCCCAGGCTCCGAAGATATTCTCGATCTTTTTGATCAGCTTTTTGGAATCGAAATCGCCGGCGAAAGCTATCATAATATTATCGGGATGGAAGTATTTCGCGTGATAGGCGGTTAAGTCGTCTCGGCCGATATCCTTGACATAATCCCATTCCAGCACTCGTCCGTAGGGGTGATCTCCGTAAAGGAGTCTATCGAACTCCCTGGAGACAATGGATCCGGGATGATCGTTTCGTCTGCGGATTCCCTCTTTAATCTGCGATTTTTCCAGGCTGATTTTGGATGTGTCGAAGGCCGGGTAACGTAAAACCTCGTAAAAAATCTTCAGGCCGAGATCGAGATCTTTGGCCAGCACCGACATGGAAACCGAGCCTGATTCCTGGCCAATGCCGCTTTCCACGGAAGCGGCGATAAATTCCAAAATGGAATTGAGGGAATCGGGGCTGTAGGATTTTGTGCCGCCGGATCTCATGACGCTTCCGGCGATATCGGCTACGGCCATTCTCTCTTTGGAATCGTATATGGAGCCAGTTTTAATAATCGCGTTGGCGCTGATCAGGGGTAGTTCGCGGTCTTCCATGAGATAAAGAATCAGCCCGTTTTTCAATACGGTTCTGGTGACCTCTTTACCGACCTCGGGGACCTTCCATTCGAGTTCTGGATATACCAATCCGGCGATGACATTCGATCCGGGGGATTTGCGTTCCTGGGCATCGAGACCGCTTATAGCGAAGAGGAGCAGCGCTGTTATCAGAGTTAGTGTAATTCTCTTCATTTTGCCCCCATCTGCGTGGATTCGGTTTTTTTAATAATCATGGCGTCGGAATTATCGTTTTCAGGCTTTACCAGGTAAGCCACAGTGCGGTTGGCTGTTGTGAAGTATTCGGCGAGAACCCGTTTTATGTCTCCCGCGGTTACGGCCTGTCTTTTTTCCTTTAGTTTGATCAGGTAGCTCCAGTCGCCCGTTTTGGCCTGCATATCAGCCAGCCGGTAAGCCATTCCCATGTTGGATTGCAGCCCACGGACATAATCGGCGTCAAGCTGATTTCTGACTCTCTGCAGTTCCCATTCGGTCGGGCCATCGGCGGCCAACCTGGCAATTTCCTCATAAACGGCCTGTTCCACTTCCTCAATGGAATGCGGGGATTTGGGAGAGGCCGATATGGTGAAGGTATCCGGGAATCGGGTGAAACCGGAATAAGCGTTAACCGAAGTAGCCAGTTGTTTGTCTTCGACCAGGCTCTTGTACAAGCGGCTGGTTCTTCCGCGCGAAAGCAGGCTTGAAATAATATCGAAGACTTCCTGATCGACCGCCCCGCCAGCCGGCATGTGCCATCCGATGGAGAGCAGCGGCTCGGCGTCGTAACGTACCGCTACACGTCTTTCACCGTCCTGGGGCGGCTCGACGGTAGTAACAGGAGGCACCGGCTGCGTCGAGGGGGGGATATCGCCGAAGTATCGCTGGATCAATTTGACCACGTCGTTGAAATCGACATCCCCGACGATGGCGATGACAATATTGTTCGGGGAGTAGTATTGTCTGAAGAATTTTTCCACGTCTTCGCGGAAAACGGTTTCGAGGTCCGATGCCCAGCCTACTACCGGCCAGTTGTATGAATGAGCTGTAAAGGCGGCTGCGTTGAACTGTTCGCCCAATTTGCCGTAGGGAGAGTTATCTACTCTGAGTCTGCGTTCTTCGTAGACGACATTTCTTTCCGAATAGAACTCTCTTAAGACGGGATTGGCCAGCCTATCGGATTCCATGTAGGCCCAGAGTTCGAGTCTATTGGAGGGCAGAGAAACGTAATATTGGGTGCCGTCATTGCCGGTGGAAGCGTTCAGGCCGGAGCCTCCGTTTTTGAGATAGGTCTCCCAGAGTTCGTCTTTGATGATATACTTCTTTTGTTCATCCTGGAGGCTGGCGATCTGAGCTCGCAACGAATTTATACGGCTGTTATCTCCTCTATATAGCGGCGATCTGGATTCCTGAATGGCTGCTGTAAGCTGAAGAGCCAGCCGGTCGATTTTTTCCATTAAGGGGATTTCGGCCTGATAGTCGGCGGTTCCGATATTCGGGGTGCCTTTGAAGAGCATGTGCTCCAGGAGGTGCGCGCTGCCGGTGATCCCCGGATGCTCGTCTGCGGAGCCAACCTTGAAGCGTACAATCATGGAAACTGTGGGGGAGAGGTCTCTCTCTACCACCACCAGCTCCAGACCGTTGGAGAAGGTATGTGTTTTGACATCAAGCTTGATTTCCTCTTTTTTAGCCTGAATCGAAACAGGCAAAAGGAGCATAACCAGAAGAGGTACGATCTTTTTCATTTATTGCCTCCCGAAATGTTTAAGGAGAGTTATCAATCATCGGGCGAAAGTATACTCAAATATCAGTGGAAGTTCAACCGTTTCTTTGGACGATTTGTCTCCTGACCAAAAGCCGTCCGAAGAGGATATCCTTGACAAAACGCTTTAAACGGATTTCTTGATCTTTGTTATGAATATTAATCACCTCGAGGAACCGTCAGCCAAACAGATGCGCAGGGTTATTTACGGTTTGGCCTTGCCTATAGTCGGCACGAATCTTCTATTGCGCGGAGTGGGGATAGTGGATACGGCGATGGTCGGGCATATTTCGCCGGAGGCTCAGGCGGCGGTGGGGATGTCGCAGTGGATTATCGGGCTGATGATGGCCTTGCTCTGGGGCGTAGGTGTAGGAGGGACTATCTCGGTGGCCAGTTTCACAGGCGCCCGTGATGACGATAACCGGATAGCGGCGGCGGATACGGCATTTTGGATGGGAATCGGAGCGGTTATTCTGGTGACAATCGCCGCCTTGTTTTTGGTCAGGCCTATTTCATTCGCAATGGGAGCCGACGAGACGCTTTCGGCCCGTGTCGGATCTTACATGTTTATAATCTCGCTTTTTTTCGCCAGCAAGGGTGTGATTATGGTGATCAGCGGGATATTTCAGGGGTTCGGAGACACCAAGACACCTTTCAGGGTTATTGTCGGGGTCAATATTATTCATATTTTAATAGCGTATCCGCTGACATTCGGGGCCTGGGGATTTCCCCGCATGGAGATCGAGGGAGTGGCTCTGGCCACGGGGTTTTCGGAAACCATGGGGGCTTTGTTTTTGATTTACCTGGCTTATCGGAAGAAGCTTTTATGTTTCAAATGCTATTCAGCCGCCCGGTTTAAGGAGATTATCAAGTTAGGTTTGCCGGTTTATGGCGAGAGGCTCACTACCACGACCATGCAGATGACATACACCCGTCTGGTATTGTTGACATCGGTCAACGCTTACGCCGCGCATTCTGTGGGCATGATGATCGAAGCGGTATCGTTTTTACCGGGTTTTGGTTTTGCGCAGGCGGCCACCACTCTGGTCGGCCAGCATTTGGGGGCTCGTTTGCCCAAGCGGGCCAAGAGCTACAGCGGCCAGGCGTTGATAATAGGTTTGGCGGTCATGGGTTTTCTGGGGATTACTTTTTTGATTTTTCCGGGATTCTGGATGAGGATATTTTCAAACGATCCCGGTGTAATCGAGTATGGAATTTTGTTTTGCAAGTTCGCGGCCTTTTTGCAGATACCATTGGCTTTTACCATGATATTAGCCGGCTCTCTTCGCGGGGCTGGACAGACGCGCTGGGTAATGTATACCACTATTGTCGGGGCTTGGCTGGTACGGCTGC
>JAHEDG010000002.1:58790-117915 GCA_024641335.1 Candidatus Zixiibacteriota bacterium | reverse complement strand
TCCTTCCCTCGCCATTTGATCATAGTGTAACGGGTGATCATGCCGGCTAAAAACGGGATGCCTAAATAGATGAACACGCTTTTGGCGATCTGGCCGATAGTGACCTCGACCGCCATCCCCTTCATGCCGAACCACTCCGGCAGGACGGTGATGAAGACCCAGGCGTAGACGCTGTAGAAGAGCACCTGGAAAATGCTGTTGAAGGCGACTAAGCCGGCGGCGTACTCGGAATCCCCCTCGGCTAACTGGTTCCAGACGATGACCATGGCGATACATCGGGCCAGGCCGATCAGAATCAGGCCGGTCATGTAATCGGGATGATCCGGCAGGAGGGTTATGGCTAAGATGAACATCAGAACCGGGCCGATGACCCAGTTCTGGACTAACGAAAGCAGAAGCACCCGCCAGTCGCGGAATACCCTGCCCAACTCCTCGTATTTGACCCGCGCTAACGGCGGATACATCATGAGTATCAGGCCGGCGGCTATGAGGACGTTGGTGGTGCCGATGGAAAATCCTCCGACGAAGCGCTCCATGCCGGGGATCAGGTATCCGGCGGCGATCCCGACCGCCATGCCTGAGAAAATCCAGAGGGTCAGGAATCTATCCAGGAACGATAATTTCTTTTTAGCCGTGCCGCTGCTCATCTATTAACTCCTTTTTGAATCGATACTATCGCCTTAAAACCGTCTTGACCTCATATATGGAATCTATAGGAAAATGTCAATCGCTGTAATATTTTCCCGGGTGATCGTGGAGTTTAGCGCGTATTTTAGAGACTGCCGGGGTTGAATGACTGATCAACGCTATTATATGAATCAAGGGTGAAGTCAGCGGATCCTAATTGATACGCTCATGCTTGACCGGGATTATCTGAGAAATCGGATTTTCATCGGTTATGGGCGTAGCCTCGTCGCTCTCTTTTTTCGGATCCTCGGTCATTACCACTATGGCAATCCGCCGGTTTCTGGCGTCAAGAGGGTTATCTTCGATCATGGGGGAGTTATCGGCGTAGCCTCGTATTTCGAATATCTGGCCGGTTTTGATTCCTTTTTCTTCCATCAGTTTTCTGGCGCTGTTGGCCCTGTCGGCGGAGAGCTCCCAATTGGAATATTTTTTATCCATGGAGTATTTTCGGCTGTCGGTATGTCCTTCTATAACAATATTATTGTGGAGATTGCCCAGTTCCGATGCGATGACCGACAGTATCATGGTTCCTTTCGACGACAGCCTGGAGCTTCCCAGATCGAAGAAATATGATGAATCATCCATTGTACCGGAGGCTTCGATAAGCTGTATTCTCAAACCCTCGGAGGTCATCTCGATTTTGATATGATCCTTTACCGTTTCGAAACCGGGTATACCTTCCAAAGCGTTCAGGAGTTTTCCGCCCGTTTTTTGCAGGTTGTCTCTGGAGTTTTCCGAATCGGTTCTTTTCGGCGGCGGGGCTATCTGCGATTCGAGTATGGACGCTCCTCCCGGGAGAACGGAGCTGCCCGCCTTTTTCCCCCAATTGACCGGATCATTGAAATAACCGGCCACGTTATCCTTGATAATCTGATCCTGATTGACCAGCCACATAACCAGAAAGAAAGCCATCATTGCCGTGACAAAATCGGCATAGGCGACTTTCCAGGCGCCGCCATGATGCCCTTCATGACCGCCGCTTTTCTTAACTATTATAATCTGCTGTTGGTCTTCGGATTCCATCTATACTATCCTTTTTCGCGGCTCTGGCGGCAGGCTTCCTCGAGCTCTATAAATCCGGGCCTTATACCGGCCGATATGGATCTTCTGCCCAACTCAACCGCGATGGATGGAGCCATTCCCTTATGGAAACCCATAAGGGCGTGTTTTACCACTGTATACTGCTGTGCCCATTGCGCGTTGACATTCTCTATATTGGAAGCCAGCGGCTGAACGAATCCATAGCAAAGCAATATTCCCAAAAATGTCCCAACCAGGGCGGCGCCGACTTTATGGCCAATCTCTTCCGGAGGACCGCCGATGGCCCCCATAGTTATGACCACTCCCAATACCGCCGCGACAATTCCCAGGCCGGGCAGCGAATCGCCGACCTTGGATAAAGCGGCCGCCGGTCTGTTAGTCTCCTGATGATGAATATCAAGATCGGTATCTATCAACGATTCCAGATCATGCGCCGGCACAACACCCGACTGTATAAGCCTCATCGTATCGGCGAAGAAATCAAGCAGATGGTGATTCTGAAGGAATTCGGGATACTTTTTCAATACCGGGCTTTCGCCGGGATTTTCTATATGACTTTCCAGGGCTACCAAACCGTCTTTTCTGGCTATCTGGAAAACTTCATACAGCATTACCAATATCCTCATGAAGAAATCCTTATTGGGCGGATTCCCCATAGCGCTCTTAATCTGAGTAACCATCAATTGGAGAGTTTTGAACGGCAGAGCGACAACTATGGAACCTATCATGGCCCCGCCGATAATCAGAAATTCAGCCGGCTGAAATAACACCAGCAACTGACCGCCTTCCATGACAAATCCGCCGAGAACCGAAATAAAGACAACTACAAATCCGATAATAATCAGCATACTTACCCGCGCTCTCCAAGCTTTTCCGATAATCTCATATCCATAAATATTCTTTCGTCATCTTTTCAGTAAAATAAAGCGAGAGTTAAATTATGTGCAAAATCATTGCCATCCCAAACCGAAAGACAACACTAATCCGCTGATTTATAATGCCTTACGATGTTTCAAAAGGGTATCGCAATTAGCGAGGCAGTTATGTGCCAGGGTGGTATCGGCGAAATCCTCAAATGCGCTTTGATTATCTTTCGGATTTATATTAAATTCACTTTTCAGGAGCGGATGATTCCGGGGCCGTCAGTCAGGATCAATATCTTTTTGTCTCGCTTGAGATTGCGCAAAGCCCCCGAAGCAGATATCGTTTTTTAATTTGAGAACCTTTATCAGGAGGCGGAAGATGTCGAAATGGATTTTATCTGGGCTGATGATTATTTTCGCGGCAACGGCAAAAAATGAGAAAGCTCTTGGGGGCGAGGTGATTGAAAAGCTGAAAGACAATCAAAAGATCGCGGACTTTCGGGTCGAGAATGTCTATGATAACGAGATGGGACAGGCTATGGGAGCCCGGTTCAGACATATTCCCAGCGGATTCGTTCTCGATTTTTTGAGGATACAATCGATTCCCCAGGGGTTCATATGGGTGAATACTTTCCCGCCATCGGATCAGGGCGAGCCTCATACCTGCGAGCATCTGCTCCTGGGCAAAGGGACAAAAGGACGTTATGTGGCTTCGCTCGAGGATATGTCGCTTTCGGAAAGCTCCGCCTTCACCATGCAGCTTCAAACCTGCTATCATTTCAACACCACCGCCGGCACCGATGTTTTCTACGATCAACTCGAAAAGAGGCTCGACGCTTTACTAAATCCTAATTTTTCCGACGAGGAAATCCGCCGGGAGGTCTGTAATATCGGTTACTCCATCGATCCTGTCGACAGCGCCTTGAAGCTGGAGGAAAAGGGAACCGTATACAACGAAATGACCACGTCGTTCGAACGACCCTGGTCCAATCTGGGACGTCGTCTGGATCATCTTCTTTACGGACCGGATCATCCTCTCTCCTACTCTTCGGGCGGTTATCCAGAGGCCATTCGTTCGATGACACCTGAAGATATGAGGAATTTTATCCATGATAATTATCACCTGAATAATATGGGCGTTATAGTGTCGGTTCCAGACGATGTGAAGATCGATGATTTCCTGAAAAAAGTCTCGAAGATCCTGAAAAAGGTCGAACCGGATGTCAGGCGGGGAGCCGACCCGGCCACCGCCGAGGACAGACTTCCCCCGCCTGTGACCGCTCCGGCCGGCGAGATCAGCCTGACCGAATTTCCCAATCAGAACCCGAACGAACCGGGGCTCATGATTTACGCCTGGCCGCCGGTCAATACGCTCGATGCCAACGAGGAATATCTTCTGGATTTATTTCTGGATAATCTGGCCGGCGGAGAGACATCGAACCTCTACCGCAAATTCATCGATTCGGAAACGAGAATAATGGATCTGGGGGCCAACAGCGTGTTCGGATGGTTTGATAACTACCCCGGTTATCCGATCTATATCGGTTTTAATAATGTCAAAAGAGAAATCACCGAGGCCGAAATGATAGCGGCAGTCAGATCGGCGATAATGGCGGAAATCAGCCGTATCGCCGGGTTCGCTGACGGTTCCGAAGAACTGACCGAATTCAATGACCGGGTAAAGAATAAAATCATACAGAGACGGCGAGGTTTGCGGAAATTCCTGAATTCGCCTCCAGGCTTCGGATTCAGGGGTTCCGGGTCGCAGTGGATGGCTCATCTTAAGCATCTGCGGAAAGTCGACGGATTCCGCAAGAAGCTTACTCTGGACGGCGAACTTGGATTTGCCGAACAGCTTGTCTCGACAAACGTAAATTTCTGGACCGGATATATAAAAAAATGGGGATTACTGAGAATCGAACCGTTCGGAGTAGCCACCAGGTCGAATCCCGAAATGGCGGCCGAAGAAGATCGGGACCGCGATGCGAGGTTGAAGACGTTTGTCGAAGGACTGGAGAAAAAATACGGAATCACCGATCCTGACAAGGCTATCAGGAAATATAAAAGCGAATACGATGCCAACACCTCGGTCATCGATCGGGAAGCCGCGAAGATCCCTATGCCGGAATTCGCGAAAAGTCCACCGATGTCCCTTGACGACCGGCTCGATTACCGGCAGGAGAAACTTTCCGGAAGAGGTCCGCTGGTGATTTCGACATTCGAATCCATGACCAGCGCTACCGCCGGATTAGCGTTTAATATGTACGCTGTCCCTGAGTCGCTCTTGCCGTATGTCTCCGCGTTACCGACGCTGTTGACTGAAGTAGGAGTAATCAAAGACGGCAAACCTCTTGCCTATGACAAGATGATAGAGGAAATCCGCAAAGAGATTCTCGAGGTCAGGGCCTACTACAGCGTTAACAACAGAACCGAGAGAGTGGAGCTGGTACTAAGAGGATCGGGAAGCGACCGGCTCGAAACGGAAAAGGCTGTCGATTGGATGGAAACATTGATTTTCACTCCGGATTGGAGAGAGGAGAATCTTCCGAGAATACGCGACGCGGTCGACCTTTCCATTAAGAACCTGAGAAATACCATGAAGATGAGCGAAGAAGCCTGGGTTAACGACCCGGCCAATGCCTACTGGAAACAGAAAAATCTTTTAATGCTCTGCGCCAACTCCTTCCTGACTGAAACCCACGCCCTGCATCGACTCCGCTGGATGCTCAAGGATCCCGGTTCAGAGAAGGCATTATCGCAATTCTCTGACTATATGAACAGGGTGGCCTCGGATCAAAACAGCCAGGACAGGCTCCATTTGATCGAACTGATCAGTACCATGCGAACAGGCGAAGGATTTTCCGGTGAAGTAGCCAAACTTCTTAACGACGCCGCAGATGATCTCGAACGGAATCTGGCTGATATTCCCGACGCTTCCCTGGCTGACGACTGGAAATATCTCTGCGGTCAGATGGCCGCCGATCTGGCGGTCCCGCCGGGGAAGGCTCTCAATGACCTGAAATCCCTGACCGGCCTGATTTTCAATAAGGATAATGCCAGGGGATTTCTAATCGCCAACACCACCAATCAAAAATCCCTGATACCGAAACTCAACGCCCTGGCAGAGAAACTCGGCGGTAAGACGTCGAAATACTATACTTACCGGGGCGTTCCGCTGATAATCAACAGGATGAACCAGAGGAATCCGCGGCCGGTTCAGCCGGTTTATGTGGGATTGGTCAATGAGAACACCCGTCTGGGAGTGTTTATAAACAGGGCGAAATGCGCCAGCTTTGCCGACAACGATCCGGAAAAACTCTTGAGATTTTTAGCCGCCAGACTCTATGGAGGAGGAGGAGCGCATAGCATGTTTATGAAAACATGGGGTGCCGGACTGGCATATTCCAACGGTCTGCGCAGCAGCGAAGCGGACGGCATGCTGATATATTACGCCGAACGATGCCCCGATCTGGCTCAAACCATGCAGTTTGTGGTCAATGAACTAAAAAACGCTCCATACGATCCGACCCTTTCTGATTACGCGGTTGCCCAGGCGTTCCTGGCCAATCGCGCCGGCGGACGATATGAACAAAGAGGGGAAGCCATGGCCGCTGACCTATCAGACGGACTCACTCCCGAAGTTGTCGGCGCTTTCAGACAAGGGATACTCGATCACCGCGCTGATAAGGGACTCTACGATAAACTCCATAATATTATGGAATCGGTCTATGGCGAAGTATTGCCGGGATACGGCCCTCGCGGCGATCTTGTAGACGGGGCGATATACTTTATCATCGGCCCTGAAAAACAGTTTCAATCGTACCAGGAATACCTCGACGATGTCGAAGGGAACGCCAAACTGTACGAAATTTACCCCAGGGACTACTGGGTAACAGGAATCTACAGAGATTAAACTGTTTCCTGTAACCCCATACAAATCAACGGACAACACTCGACTGACCGGTCGGGTGTTGTCTTGTTAGCGGTTTATTTTTCTTTTTTCCTGCGATTAGAGACAAAATCCCAGATCACATAACTGCCGAGGTTATCCACCGAAGAGAAATAGGCTCGTCCTTTATTCAGTTCTGTCAACTGGCGGACAAACGACTGCAAATATGGATCGTTCGTGACCATAAAGGTGGTAATCGGAATCTTCTTCTTGCGGCAAACCACGGCTTCATCCAGGGTGCGGTTTACGATCATGGCGTCCAATCCCGCGGGATTCTTATAAATTTGCCCGTTGGAGCGGGTGATCATGGATGGTTTGCCGTCGGTAATCATGAATATCTGTTTATTGACATGCTTTTTAGAGAGCAGGATCTGTCGGGCCATGCGCAGCCCCGCCTGGGTATTGGTGTGATACGGACCGGCGTCAATATACGGCAGATCGCTGATTTTGACTTCCCAGGCGGTATCGCCGAACAGGACGATAGAGAGATGATCTTTCGGATACCTGGTCATAATCAGTTCGGTAAAAGCCATAGCCACCTGCTTAGCCGGAGTGATTCTGTCCTCGCCATAAAGCACCATGGAGTGTGAAACATCGATCATGAGCGTGGTGGCGCATGAGGTTGTCTGTTCCGAGGCGAATACCTCGAGATCGTTCTCGTTGAGATTCAGTCCGAGGTCGCCCGATCGTTTGACCGAATTGAACAAAGACGAGCTATAATCGACCGATCGGTAATTATCCCCGAAATTGTAAGGTCTTTTTTCCGGGAGAAGCTCCTCGGACATTCCCCCTTCGTAGGGTAGTGGATGATTTCCCTTGCCGGACGATTTCATTCCGCGGAAAATCAGGTCGAAAGCCTCCTGCCGAAGAGCCCGTTCGCCTTTGGCGGCCAGTTTCAATCCCGATTCGGTCATTTTAACCATCCTGGAATCTTCCAATTGTTTTTTGAATTTCTCCAGGTCATACTTGGAATCCAATGCTCCTCGCTTTTGCAAACGTTCCATCAGCTTGAGAACTTCTTGAACATCTCCGCCGAGACGGTTAAGCAGGTACTGAAATATGGACATCAGATCGGAGAGATTCCTAAGACTCTCATAGAACTGGTCATCCCAACGCGAATAGATAAACTTCAATTGACCCCTCCCAGGCCCTTGAGCATATCGGAGAAAATATCACCGTAGAGAACGGCCGAATCACGCACCTCCCTGGCGATCATATTATTCTGATAGAGGGCTTCGAGCAGAAATTCCATACGTAAAAGAAGCTCCCGCGGATCCTCAGTGTCGAAATGTCGGGAGACGATCTCTTTCAGACCGGAAATCTCGGAAAGTCTTTTTTTGTATTCCGGGAAGGACAGATCATCGGCCAGCTCCAATTTTCGGCCGGTGGAGAAGTAGTCGATTACGGCTTCATAAGGGTTGCTCCTGGCCGGTTCATCGGGACTGCCTTTATCTTTGGTCGGTTTGGGGAAATGAGTCAGGAATATCGAGTTGACAGCCGCCCCTATGAGATTGAGAGCCACTCTCGCAGATCCTTCCTGTTCACCCTCGTAAACCAGTTCTATTTTCCCGGAAACAGCCGGTATTATCGAATAAAGATCGCTCATTCTGGGAAAGAAATCGCCGTCTTTATTTCTTATCGCCCGACGTTCGATATTGGAAAGAAAATTTTCATAGGCCGAAATCGATACCCGGGCGGAAACTCCCGATGACTGATCGACATACTCGCTTTCCCTGGCCTGGAACGAGACCTCCTCGATTATATCTTTTACAAACTCCGGAACCGTGATTTTGTCGGAGATATGGGACGATTCGTTCCGGGTGATTTCCCTGGCCTCCTCTATCGAGCGGGGATAATGAGTTATGATCTGCGAATCTATCCGGTCTTTGAGCGGCGTTATAATATTTCCTCTGTTGGTATAATCTTCCGGATTGGCGGTGAATACCAGCAGCATATCGAGAGGGACCCGAAGCGGAAATCCTCTGACCTGTATATCATTCTCCTCGAGAATATTCAAAAGGCCGACCTGTATGCGGGGCTGCAAATCGGGAAGCTCATTGATGGCGAAAATACCCCGGTTGGTCCGGGGGATTATTCCCCAGTGTATGACCTCTTCATTGGAAATATCCAGTTTTTCTCGAGCGGCCTTTATCGGATCGATATCACCGATCAGATCCGCGATGGAGACATCGGGAGTGGCCAGCTTTTCATGGTACCTGTTCTCCCGGGGAATCCACTCGACAGGCATATTATCCCCCATCTCTTCGACCATCTTCTTCCCCTTCGGAGAAATCGGATTGAGAGGATCCTCGTTAAGCAGCGTACCGGGAATCGAGGGGATAAATTCATCCAGCAGCGCGTAAAGCCGTCTGATAATACGGCTCTTGGCCTGTCCTCGAAGCCCCAGCAGAATAAAATTATGCCTGGAGAGGATAGCGTTTTCTATCTGGGGAATTACGGTTTTATTAAATCCGACTATTCCCTCGAACACCGGTTGCCCGGTTCGGATTTTTTCAAGCAGATTTTCGCGAAGTTCGTCTTTTACTGTTCGGCTTTGCCAGCCTGATTTATTTAGTGCTCCAAGAGTTGTCGGTAATTTCCTGATCAAAATTTATCCTCGATTCCTGTCAGATTGGTTTTATCGTTATTCCGCTAAGATCTATAACGCCGATTCCAGCTCATTTGTTCTTATTATTAGAATATCCGGCGCGAAATTTTCTCAGAAGGAAACCGTTCTGTTTCCAGATCAGAATGTCCATTTAGGAGCGCCATATTTATTCAGGCCTGAATCGTGTCGGGAATAGCGCCATTCAGCGAAATATATTTCGCTGGCATGACTGTCCATTATATGCTAAATTATCAGCCCGATATAGAGGGTATTTTATCGGGCTGCAACTAATTAGCGAGGCGAGAGGATATGGATTCATTGGATAACGAAAAAAACGAAAAGGCCCGGGAGGCTCCTTCCAATTTCATCAAGGTCATAATCGAAGAGGATTTGAAGCTCGGCAGAAACGACAGCAGGGTTCACACCAGGTTTCCACCGGAACCCAACGGCTATCTTCATATAGGCCACGCCAAATCGATTTGTCTTAATTTCGGTCTGGCCTCTGAATACAACGGTCTTTGCAATCTTCGCTTTGACGATACCAATCCGATCAAAGAAGAGTCCGAGTATGTGGAATCGATTATCGAGGATATTCGCTGGCTCGGTTTCGACTGGGGGGATCGCCTTTTTTACGCCTCGGATTATTTCGATACGCTATATAAGTACGCCGTGAAGCTTATCAATGACGGCAAAGCATATGTCGATGATCTTAGCGCGGACCAGATCCGGCAGTATCGCGGGACCCTGACGGAGCCGGGACAGGAAAGTCCTTTCAGAAATCGCTCCGCCGGCGAAAACCTCGATTTGTTCCAACGGATGAAGTCCGGGGAGTTCGAGAATGGAGCCAAAGTGCTGCGGGCCAGAATAGATATGTCTCACGGCAATCTCAATATGCGCGATCCGGTGCTGTACCGAATACTCAAGGCGCCCCATCACCGCACAGGCGATAAGTGGTGTATCTATCCGATGTACGATTGGGCTCACGGTCAATCGGATTCGATAGAGCGAATAACTCATTCCCTTTGCACCCTGGAATTCGAGGATCACAGACCGCTCTACGAATGGTTTGTTCAAAACCTCGGAATATACGTCCCCAGACAGATCGAGTTCGCCCGGCTGAATCTCACCTATACCGTCATGAGCAAGCGGCGGCTTCTCCAACTGGTGAAAGAGAGCTATGTCAAAGGATGGGATGATCCCCGGATGCCGACTCTCTCTGGTCTTCGTCGACGAGGATTTACGCCGGTGTCTATCCGTAATTTTGCCGAGCGGGTCGGTATAGCCAAGCGTGACAGCACGGTCGATTACGCTTTGCTCGAACATGCCGTCAGGGAAGATCTGAATAAGCATGCCCAGCGTGTTATGGCTGTGCTGAAACCGTTAAAAGTGGTAATAGAAAATTATCCGGAAGGCCAAACCGAACAGCTCGACTGCGTGAACAACCCGGAAAATCCGGATGCCGGCTCCCGCAAAGTTCCGTTCTCGAAGGTCATATATATCGAGCGCGATGATTTCATGGAAGATCCGCCTAAGAAATTCTTCCGTCTCGCTCCCGGACGGGAAGTGAGATTGCGTTACGCCTATTTCATCACCTGCACCGACGTTATCAAGGACGAGAACGGCCAAATCACGGAACTTCGCTGTACCTACGATCCGGCAACCCGCGGGGGCGATGCTCCCGACGGGCGCAAGGTCAGGGCCACCATGCACTGGGTATCGGCCGAGCATTCTTTGCGTGCGGAGGTTCGTCTTTATGATCATTTGTTCCGCAAAGAAGATCCTGATGATGTTGAAGAAGGCAAGACCTGGTTGGACAATCTGAATCACGGCTCCCTGGAGATCCTCGATGATTGTCGTATCGAACCGTATGCGGCTGATTCCAAACCGGGCGACCGATTCCAGTTCGAACGTCAGGGGTATTTCTGTATCGATCCCGATACGGCTCCCGGCCACCTGGTTTTCAACCGTACGGTGGGCTTGCGGGACAGCTGGGCGAAGATTGCCAAGCAAGGTTAATTGAACCTGCTATTAGTTGCCAGGCAGGCGCTTGGCAACTATAAAACACTCTCTGGCAATCAAGCGCTGCTTACCTTCTTCTGGTAACCAGGCGCTGCCTGGCTACTTTTTGGGTAGCAAATGAAAATGTAATTCGATTTTCTTTCATTCCCCCGGATACCCATCGAAACTCGATCCCTTGAAATCCTCGCGCGCCGGGTGAAAGACGTCGACTACCAGACAATCGGTTGATGCCCGTCCGGAGTGGATCACATTGGAAGGTAGCACCAGGACTTTGCCGCGAGTCAGGTTGTGGGTCTGACCGTCGACCACCATTTCCAACTCCCCTTCCATGACATTGACCACCTGCTCGTTGGGATGTGAATGTTCGGGCAGTAATGATCCGGCGGCTATCTTCACATGCGCGACAGTCAGGGATTCCGCTGTAACCGCCCGCATGTGGATGCCCTCGGCTATCACCAGTTCCGGCAGATCATCGAGTATTATCAGTCCCATAATATCCCTCCGTTCCACGCGAAAATAACTCTCGCGACGGATTTTTTATCAGCGTGAATTTTGATAGTATTGAAAACTGGAGAACAGCAAAGCCAGGCCGATCGCGCCGTAAACCGGAACAAGATAAATTCTGGGAAGCGGCGAGTGGCGTAATCCGTATCCCAAGGACATCATGATGGCCACAATATAATAACTGCTCCTCTTCTGAAACGCGAACAGGCTTAGATTGTCTTTTTCCGTGGCCAACGCTTTTATCCGGACCAGGTTAGCGGCTGCGATTCTGGAGAATCCGAATCGATAGACTACCAAACCGGCAATTATCCCGGATCCGGCGGCGACAGCTATATGATGATGAATCGAGACCAGCCAGCCCAGAGCGACAATTATTAAGGCGATACCTACAGTTGTCCAGGTAATCCCGGCCAGCAAAATCAGGTGCCTTCTATTGATCCGGGGCGTTTTCATGAGAGTAAATATAATCGGTCGAGTTGTTTTTAACAACCCTGGATAATTCGAGGGTGTGGATTTACCGCCATGGAGTCGAATCCCCCTGCGTACATCAGTAAATATGTTGACATCGACGGATTACAAGGCTAAAATAGTATTCGTGGATTCATAAAGTCCTCGCTCACGAGTTAAATGGGCCTTGGACAAGCGCGAACGGCGATTGGTTGTTGCTGATTTGGAAAATTCACTAATACAAAACAGGAGCCGGCATCATGAAAGAGTACATCGATTCTATCAACACCCAGTATGGACGGGGCGACCTGATCAACCGTATTTATGGTTCGCTTGAGAAGGCCGGAAAAGATTTGAATAATCTGACCCGTGAGGATATCGCCGCTTTCGAGGAATTTCATATCGGTGGACGTGATGAAACAAGAAACCTCGCCAAATTGGGCGAGCTTCAGGAAGGCAAACACGTTCTGGATATCGGATGCGGGATCGGCGGCCCGGCCAGGACCCTGGCCCATGAATTCGGATGCCGGGTAACCGGGATCGACCTTACCGAAGAATACTGCTCGGTTGCCGCCAAGTTGTCAGAGAAAGTCGGATTGAATCATCAAGCTGAATTCCAGGTCGGGAACGCTTTTGATCTGTCATTCGATGATGCCAGTTTCGATATAGCCTGGATGCAGCATGTGGGGATGAATATCGAGGATAAGAAAATGCTCTATTCCGAAATCTCGCGAGTCTTAAAGCCGGGCGGGAAATTCATATTTCACGAGATCCTGAAAGGGAACGGCCAGCAGATAGATTATCCGGTATTCTGGGCCAACGTACCTGAAATCAACTATATATCCAACCAGGACGAAATCAGGGGGCTTCTCGATGAAGGCGGTTTTAAAGAATCGCGTTGGGAAGACGTTACCGAGCGGGCGGCCAACTGGTTTCGGGGCATGATGGAGAAGATGAAAAAGGACGGTCCGCCGCCGTTGGGCCTGGGAGTAATAGTCGGAAGCGACGTGCCTGCGAAAGCGAAAAATGTGCTCGCGTGTTTATCCGACGGCCGCTTAAAGGTCGCGCAGGCCTGCTATACTAAGGGGTAATCCGGAATTATAATGAAATAGTTAAGGCAGGTCGAAGTCCATCAGGATGTGACCTGCCTTTTTGCGCACGCATGATATCGGCCGTCAGGCCAGGTTGCGCTACGACCTGACAGAACGAGAAGATTCATTATCTTAGTCGGGAGATAGTCTCCCGGCATGATGCTCAGCCTAGTATCTTCGCCGCTTCCTTTTTATCCAAATCCATCATGTACGGTATCCCGCTGACCTCGGAACATTGTTTGGTCAGGCAGGCCAGATCGTCGCGGGTCATATGTTCCAGCGAGAATTTACGGCTTCCGCACATGAGCTGTTTCAACCCTTGTGCCAGACGTTCATAGTAGGTGTAAAGGCCTATCGCCCCTGTGGGCAGACTTTCGAATTCGGCATTGCCCAATTCGTGGCGCAGATCGCCGGAGGTCACAAAGATCTCGTCCCTGGTGTTGCCGAAACGTTCGACATAAACCGGCAGCTGATTGTTTTCGATGGTCATTCCGATAGTCTTGCCAACCATGGCCGCGGCGATAGGAGCGCGAGCCATTCCTATGAGTTTGACGAAAGGAGCCCCCAGAGCCAGTCCTTTGAAAATCTGATCCTCGAAAGTAAAACCGCCGGCCAGAGCCAGAGCGGGGATATGCTCGCCCTTATCAGAAAGCTGTTTGGCGTATTGATAGAGCATCGAGTGAAGCTCGACCGGAGGAACTCCCCACTCGTTCATCATTCTCCAGGGGCTCATACCTGTTCCACCGCCGGCGCCATCCACGGTGAGCAGATCCAGCTTATATTTCGACGCGAATTTAACAGCTCGGGCCAGATCCGCCGGCCGATAGGCTCCTGTTTTCAGGAAAATATATTTTGCCCCGGCTTTACGAAGTTCTTCCACCCTGGCGGCAAATGATTCTTCTGTAACCATACCTACTCGGGAATGACGCTCAAACTCCTTGAACGCCCCGCGCTCGAAGGCCTTTATCACGGCCGGATCTGTAGGATTGGGAAGAACCACATAGCCGCGCTTAAAAAGCAGCTGGGCCTTTTTCAGATCTTTGATTTTTACCTCTCCCCCGATATTCTTGGCTCCCTGACCCCACTTTAGTTCGACTACTTCAACTCCCAGTTCCTTAATGGCATATTCCTGAACACCCAGACGGGTATCCTCGACATTGGCCTGCACTATAATCGCCCCGTAACCATCGCGCTGATTATCTGTAAAGAGCTTGACTCGTCTTTTAAGATCGACCGTGTCGATAACCTTACCTCCGGTTATTACAGATTGCACGTCCATGCCCACGACATTTTCCCCGATAGTCAGACCGGTTCCGGCCAACGCTGTTCCGATAGCCAGTCCTTCCCAGTTGTTCTTGGCTATATCTGTGGAGCCGATACCGGGGATAATAAACGGTAAACGGAATTTCAGGCCGTTATCATAACCAAACCTGACCTCAAGATCAACCGCCGGGAATATTGCCTTATCGCTGTCGGCTTCGATACCCAGCGCTCCCACCGCCGTACCCATGATATTGAAATGAGAATAATCGACCGGATAGGTTTTTTCAGACGCTGTAGTGATTACGCCGAATGGCTGTGGATAAATGACTTCATGCCCGCGATAGGATGATTTACCTATTTCGCACATCCCGATACAGCCGTCGACACAGGTAACGCACATCCCGGACGAAGGAGTTATCGAATCTTCAGTTCTGTTCTTAGTCAGGGTCGCCGCCGAGGCGTTTATTCTCGAATATGTTATCGCCATGATTCCTCCGTTATCAGTCTTTTTTAATTTCGCAGGCTACACAAGGATCCATGTAGCACATCATATCATCGAATTTTTCTTGTTCCACACAGGGCGGCGCCAGGTTGGCGCATCCGCCGCAGACAGCTTTTTCCGGCTGGTTGAATGTGCATCTCAATTGGCAGGCGGGGCAGACATACATACAACCTCCGCACAATCTGCATTTTTCTGATTTGACGTCAAACGGCGTTCCCAAAGATCGGTTCTCACCGCGACCTCGGAACCCGATAGCTCTGGCCATCATCTGCTCCTCGCACATGCGCGTACATAATCCGCAGAGGATACAATCATCATGCTCCTGTTTGAACCTCTGCTGGAAAACATGGTGCGCTGAGGCCAGATCCTGGATGATTTTCGATTGCGGGCATGTCGCCAGCAATAGCTCGATTACCATCTTCCTGGCCTTGACAACTCTCGACGAGGCGGTTCTGACTTTCAACCCTTCCTCTACCGGGTAGGTGCATGAAGATACCATCTTAGCTTTTTCGCCCTCGCCGATCTCCACTACGCACAGACGGCAGGCTCCATAGGGGGACAGCCCGTCCATGTGGCAGAGGGTCGGGATAGGGAAGCCGAGGAATTTCGCAGCTTCCAGAATTGTCGTTCCTTCCTCGACGGAAACCCTGGCGCCGTTAATTATGAGATTTATCATTCTATCCTTTCCTCGCGTAAGTCATCTGACATCGATGGCGTCGAACCTGCAAACACTCTTGCAAGCTCCGCACTTTATGCATTTATCATTGTCGATTAAGTGCATCTCCTTTTTCGCCCCGGTGATAGCGTCCTCCGGGCAGGATCTAAGGCAAAGCATACAGCCGTTGCAGTTGTCGTTTATGGAATATCTAATGAGTTCCTTGCAAACGCCGGCGGGGCATCGCTGATTTTCAATATGTTGTATATACTCGTCTTTGAAATATTTTAAAGTCGAAAGCACGGGATTCGATGCTGTCTGCCCGAGGCCGCACATAGTCGTATTCCTGACAGTCTCGGCCAGTTCCTCGAGCAGATCCAGGCAATTAACCGGACCGATCCCTTTGGAGATATCGTCGATTATCTCATACATTCTCTGTGTGCCCTTCCTACAGGTGAAACACTTGCCGCACGACTCGTCTTTTAGGAAATTCATGAAATATCTGGCCAAATCGACCATACAGGTATTTTCGTCCATAACTATCATTCCGCCGGAACCCATAATAGACCCTGCCCTGGCGAGACTATCGTAGTCGATAGGCAGATCGAACATGCGCGCGGGAATACAACCTCCCGACGGTCCGCCTGTTTGAACGGCTTTTATTTTCGTTTTGCCTGACGGCCCCCCTCCAATATTGCTGACGATTTCCTGTATGGATATGCCCATAGGGACCTCCACCAAACCCGTATTCTTCACCTTCCCAACAAGGCTGAAAATTTTGGTACCCGAATTCCCGCTTGTTCCTATTTTCGAGTACTTCTTCGCTCCATCCCTGATGATTACCGGGATATTAGCCCATGATTCAACATTATTGATTGCGGTCGGTTTTCCCCTAATACCCTTTTGCACTGGGAACGGCGGCCTTTGGCGGGGTTCTCCCATTTTCCCTTCTATCGATTTCATCAGCGCTGTTTCCTCGCCGCAGACGAACGCTCCCGCTCCCCTGACCATCCTGATATCGAAGGAAAAATCAGTACCGAGTATGTTTTTGCCAAGCACGCCGAGATCGCTTGCCTGACGAAGGGCGATAACCAGATGCTTGATCGCCAGAGGATATTCATTTCGGACGTATATAACTCCATCGGTTGCCCCGGTAGCATAGGCTCCTATCAGCATCCCTTCGATAATACTGTGGGGATTACCCTCAAGAACGCTACGATCCATGTATGCGCCCGGATCTCCCTCGTCGGCGTTGCAGACCAGATACTTCCCGGATCCATTGCGTTGATTGGCCAGCATCTCCCATTTCAGCCCAGTCGGGAATCCCGCGCCGCCTCGTCCTCGTAGGCCCGATGTCTTAATCTCATCAATCACCCATTCCCGACCGCCGTTCTCCAGCGTTTTTAAAAAAGCGCTATAACCATCATTTTCGATATAATTGAATATTCTTATCGGATCGATCTTCTCATTTTGAGAGAGAATCGTCCTGGTCTGATTTTTGTAGAATGGTAAATCGGATAGCTTTTCGATTCTGTTTTTACTTATCGGATCCTCAAACAGCAAGTCTTCGAGGACTCGCCCCTGGTCGACAGCCTCTATTATCCGAGCCATCTCCTTCAAACCGACTTTAGGGTAAACTATACCACGAGGTTCTATCAGCACCGACGGCTCTATTTCGCAATAACCGTGACAGCCGGTTATCCGAAGACGAATTCGTTCCGTTAAATTTTTAAAAAGCAGTTCACGTTTGACCGCCCGTATCAGATCGTTGGCTCCGCTGGCCTGGCCGCAGGTTCCGGCGGAAATGACGACTGTAGGTATTTTAGGGTCCTGCCCGATTTTTATCCTCTTTCGTAATTCCGCGAGATCTTTTATCGTTTCTAATTTTTGCATTGTTCTACCTATCTGGAAAACGTTGCCTTTAACGTCCCTGTCAGTCTATAAATTAACTCCATTTAGATCCAGCATATGTCCTTTGCATCCCTTGCGGGAGCAGATCTGAACGACACCGCCTCCCCTTACGATCATCGGAATCATCGGAGCGCTGCAATCGGCGCAGTCTGCCGCCCCCAACAGTTCGGCATGACAATGAGGACAAAAAATGTTAACTATCATCTCACCGGGTATCTCATATTCCGATGAAACGTTATAACTGCCATACAAGCTTGATAACGCCAGCCAGCCGTGCAGATCGGAAAACGACATGGTTACTTTGATGGATGGATAGCCGTCGATCAGGTGGCTCGAATCCATCAAACTGTGATTGCATTTCGAACAGCTGACCTCCACCGGGAAAATCCGCTGATCGGCTTTTACAGTCACCTTATCCAACCCGGTCCGGGCTTTTTTAATGATCCGCTTGACCTCGCTGGTATCGACATTTGAAAAATAGCGGCCGTCGACTACTACTATAGGGCCGAGGGCGCAGGCCCCGAGACAAGCAGCGGTCTCTAACGAAAATTCGTTATCAGGAGTCGTTTCGCCTACTTTTATGCCCAGTTGACGTTCGAATTCTTCGACAACTACCGGAGCGCTGCGAACGTGGCAGGCGGTACCCAAACAAACCGATATTAAATGCTCGCCCCTGGGTTTGAGGCTGAACGATTTATAAAAAGTAGCCACACCAAATATATCCAGAAGAGGATAACCGGTTTTCTCGGCTACAATCTCAAGGGCCTCCTTCGGCAAATAACCGTAATTGGCCTGAATATCCTCGAGTATCGCGATAAGACCCGCGTCCTCCTTAACGTTTTTTTCCAGAATTTTTAAAACTGCCGGAGCGCTCATATCAAATCCTCATACTGGATAATTCCGGTTATTATTTTCATGATCAGACGTATTCCTCGCAGTGCCAGATCCCGCTGTCGGATTTTGGAATAACGCATATTCCTATATTTTCACAGTTGGCGCACAGTCCCTTAAGGAGCTTCCGGGATTCGACCTTTCTTTCCGCCGCCGCTATTCGTACGATGGTTCTCTTCGGGGCGGGCTGAAAATCGTCAAATTCCTCGCACTGCCAGACCGGTTTGTCGTGAAGCCGGCGCCGGACGCAGGTGGGGCCTTCATTACATGTGCTGCAAAGATCTTTATGTTCCATTGTACCGGTCATACCCATCTCCTTCCTAACCTTATTTCCCCGAAATTTATTTATTGTCAAAACAGTCCCGTATTTAACCACCCTACCTGACATTTACCAGAGGCAACAGATGTGCCATCCGTACGCCGATAGTGAACATTTTCACTAATTATATTTTTGAAGTCGTATCTTATTGAACAACAACAGACTTAATTAGTTATTATAGATCTATATAGTCTTAACATTGGTGCTTTACGATACTCAGTTATGGAGAGACAATCGGGGAATAATGAACCGCCGGGTGAAAATTCCCCGGCGGAAAGATCATGATGTTTCTGAATCGGCGCTCTTCAACTTCTCACGAAGGGTTTTGCGATCTATGCCCAGAATCTCGGCCGCTTTGGTTTTATTGCCGCCAACGCTGGTCAGGACATTTTTGATATACTCGGCTTCGACTTCAGCCAAAGGCCTGTCAAATCCGGTTTGCCGTAACGGGGAAAATCTCATCAACGACGGCAAATCCGGGGCGTCGATTATATCGCCGTCGGTCATGACTACCAGGCGCTGGATTACGTTTTCGAGCTCCCGGACATTGCCGGGCCAGTAATAGTTTTTCAAGACCTCCAACGCCCTGTCGGAGAACCGCGGAGCTGCCCGCGGCATCTCGGCGGCGAACCTCTCGGCGAAATGGTTGGCGAGTATGAGTATATCATCACCCCTCTCCCTCAAGGGAGGAATCGAGATAGTAATGACATTCAAACGAAAATAAAGGTCTTCTCTGAACAAGCCCTTCTTGACCAGGCCTATAAGATCTTTATTGGTAGCGGCCAAAATCCTCACGTTGACTTTGTGCGGTTTGGTGGCTCCGACCATAAAGACTTCTTTATCCTGAAGTACTCGCAGTAGCTTAACCTGCATGGATAGGCTTGTTTCGCTGACCTCATCGAGGAATATCGTCCCGCCGTCGGCGGTCTGGAAAAATCCGGCACGGGTCTCTGTCGCTCCGGTAAACGCTCCTTTGACATACCCGAACAGCTCGCTTTCGAGCAAACCTTCGGGAATACCTCCGCAATTGACCGGTACGAACGGGGTCGAGGTTTTTTTCCCGCTATAGTGAATCGCGCGGGCGACCAATTCTTTGCCAGTGCCGCTCTGCCCGATTATCAGCACGTTGGCGCTGGTCGATGTTACTTTGCGGATAGAATCAAAAACATTCCGGATTGATCTGGATACTCCAATCAACCCGAAAGAATCATCGGATACCTGTGTCGGAAGTTTCCCATTAGCTGTCCTGCGCATCTTTAGCTTTTCGAGCGACTTTTTTACGGCGGTAAACAGCTCATCGTCGGTAAACGGTTTGGCCAGATATTCCTCGGCCCCCATTTTCACCGCCATGACCGCCCCCTCGATCGAGGCGAAGCCGGTTATCATTATTATTTCCGTATTCTTCAGATTTTCCCTGACATGCCGAACCAGGTCCAGGCCGCTGGCCCTGGGCATCTTCAAATCGGTAATCACCAGGTCGACAGATGTCGAACTCAATATTCCCAACGCCTCCTCAACCCCGGGCGCCGTAAAGACCTTATAGCCCTGTGAAACCAAATTGCGCCGTATAACTTCTAGCGTGTCGGGAGAATCATCGACGACAAGTATCTTTTCGCCGCTAATCCCGTCTGTCATTATCCGCCTCTTCTTGATTTCCCCCGCGGCTCTTGACTGGAAGAAAGATTTCGAACCGGGTGCCTTCACCCGGCCGGCTGGAAACATCGATCTGCCCGCCATGCAGGGTAACAATACCGTGAACCACCGAAAGGCCGATTCCGGTCCCTTCGTTTATCTCTTTGGTAGTAAAAAACGGCAGAAATATTTTTTTCTGAATTTCCTCATCCATTCCGATTCCGGTATCTTCGATTGCCATGATTACATAGTCCTCGTTAAATCCCGTTGCGATTTTCAATTTTCCTCCGTCAGGCATAGCTTGAACGGCGTTAACAACAAGGTTGACCAGAACCTGATAAATTTGAGATTGGTCGGCGATAATAACCGGCAAATCGACTCCCAGATCAAGGATGATCTCGATATTGCTTTTCCTGCATCTGGACTTGATGAAATATAGACCTTCATCGATCATCCTGTTTAGGTCGACAGGCTTTTTTTGCGGGGGCATCTGACGGCTGAAGAGCATGAGTTTTTTAACAATCTCTCTGGCGTGCAGCGAGGCGGCTTCTATTTTGGAGATATCCTTTTCCACCTGTTCCGGCAATCCCGGATGCTTTCCGGCTAACTGGGCGAATCCGAGCATACTTCCCAAAGGCTCGTTTATCTCATGGGCGACACCCGCGGCCAACTGCCCGATCGTTGCCAGCCGATCCGCATGACGCAGCTGTTCCTGAAGCCTGGTTTTTTCGTCCGCCGCCTCTTTACGCTCTACAATCATGGCTACTTCACGGGCGATAGCGTTAATGAGGCTTCGTTCCTCTCTCAAAAAGGGGCCTTCATCGAGCTCGGGTTTCGAGCTTGTGTAAACCACCTCGACAAATCCCCGTTTGATTCCACTAACCGCAATATTGGATTTCTGACTTTGTTCGAGTTCCTGGAAACCGGGCGATGAATAAATACTGCCGTCCAAAACAATTCTTCCCACGGTCGCCTTAGGGTATTGCCAGGCCGGGGGAAGCAATTCGGCGATCCCCTGCAGAATACCGTCGAGAGTGATCCCCTCGCGCTCCGCGACCTGGGAAATGCTATATAGACAGGTAAGCTCCTTAACCCGCTCTCGCAGGGCAGATTGAGCCTGCTGAGTCATCAGAACGATTCCCAGCGTGCGGGCGATATTTTCATATAGCTTTATCTCAGCCGGTTCGAAATATCGTTTTCGCTCGGATGATAATTGCAGTACGCCGATAGTCTCATAGCAAAATTCTACCGGGATGACAGTAACCGAACCTTTGAGTCCTGATTCACGATATGATGACGCTGTTGTCCTGGAGATTGTCGGCCATTGAGACGATATGAACTGATCGATATTGTTTACGCAAAGCGAATTACCGCGCGAATATTCTCTCAAGCTATCGGGGAGATTCCCCTTGATAAGCATCCGACGCAATTCGGCGAATATCGAATCCTCCCGGATAACCGGGATTGGAATCCCCCGCTCATCCTCGACGCTCGGGGTAATTTCGTATTTGAAATCGCCGGAAATTGCTGTGGACATTTCGCATTTATAGAATTTCTGCTTTTCCCTGAACCATAGTTCGAGAGACTCGCATCCGGAATCTTCCAGGATCAACCTGCAAACTTCCCGATGAAACTCTATTCCGGGATCTCCACCGTACGCCAAAAGCAGCAAACGGCGATCCAGTTCTCGAATCTCGCCAGATCGTTTACCGCCCCCGGCGACCGCCGGTTTTTTCGAATGAATTTCCTCGTTAATTCCCAATCGCTTCTCCGCGGATCTATATTCCGCTCTAAATTAGCTCAGCTATGGTGAAAGTCAAGAATCTTTATCTTTACCGGGCCCGGCGCTCACGAAACAATCGTTTTGAAATCCAAAACGGTGAGAATGCCGGGGTTATTTGTAAATTGGAGTTGATTCTATTGGAACTCTCCTATATGTATTGCGATATATCGCACAGTTTCAATGTGAAACCACCGTTGCGTCGTCCATATAAACAGAGACTTAAACGCAGGGATTGAGATAATTATTGGCAGCTTCTATAGGGGCCGCAACTGTTCAGAATCACGCTTGCCAAAAGGAATCCATTGAACGATAACCGGTTGGGCGGCTCAGTATAGGTCGAATCCCATAAACAAGCAAAAAACCGGCTTTTTCAGGCATACCCAAAAGCCCATAACGAACTGTTATGATATGAGTTATGTCGATCCGGCATATCGGCAGCATTGTTGCTTTATTGTGGTTTTAGAAAATCATTTATATAACGAGGAGGGGTAATGTTCAGAAAATTATTCTCTGTTATCCTCGGGGTCGGACTATGTTTGATAGCTTTCGGCGATAGTCTTTTCGCGCAGGAAAGCGCTTCAATTCAAGCCCTGGCGACTGTAGTTTCAACCCTTTCAGTCAACGGCACCAACGATCTGCAATTCCAAACTGTGAGTCTCGGTGTCAATAAGTTGGTCGACAAAACGGATGTCGGCCTGGCGGGCGAATGGACCGTATCAGGCCAGGCCGGGGCGGAGATCACGCTTGATTTCACAGTGCCGGTAAATCTGACTTCGGGGGCCAGCAATCTGGCGATCAGCTTTTCCAGCACCGACGCGTCATATGCCAATGATCCGTTAAATGACCAGTCAAATCCTACGGCGGCTATCGACCCGGCGGTAGTTACCACCACTATCCTGGGTTCGGGTGGAGGTTTGATGGTATGGATCGGCGGCACCGTTAATCCGACCATAGGTCAAGGCAGCGGGGCGTACAGCGGCTCGGTAGAGCTGACAGTAACTTTGACTGGTAACTAGCGGGCCGGCAAAGACAAAACTATAGATTAGTTTTCCTGGTTCTGAAATGAGAAGTCTGTTCGCTCGTTGTGTTGGGATCTTTAGTTATTATATTCAGGATATTCGCACACGGCACCCTCGCGGGCATATCCTGTAATTTAATAGCGATCTATCTATAACAACTATTTTCCGGGGACCATAACAAAATTGATATCTTCAATAGACATTCCGCCTTCGACAGGCTCGACCAGAAACTCGATTTCGTTGGGCTCGGATACATATCCGTATCTTTCCAGCTGCTCCAGGTCTATATAGGCCCGATAAAGCCCTGGTACCAGCCCCAGATAATAAAATTCGCCGTTGGAGAAAGTGGTAATTGCCGTTACGCTTTCCTTGGAAAGATTGATCAAATTCAAGGTAATTCCGCCCTGTCCGGTCTCAATATCGCCGATTCTTCTTAGGATCTTTCCGCTAATCTGGCTGGCGGTCACCAACGGTACATCAATAGCGGTTACGATATTGGGATTGCAGTTTATTTCATAATTATCGTGAGCCGGTACCAGCAGAGGATTATCAAGACTGTTCGGATCGATTTCGACCAGATATTGATCGTACGCCCGAAGGCCATCATAGTAATAACGTTTTCCTTTTCCCTTCTGGCTTTCCCGCCCGCCTTGAATCCTGGCTTTTAACCCCGGGCTAAGCTTTTCGTCTCGATCGAGTACCCCGTTGTAGTTCAAGTCGACAAACGGACGAACAACAGCCGAACCGTAACCAACCCCGTTTCTACGGGTAAATCTCAGTCTGCGGGCCTCTTTATCATATTGGGCCGAGCCTCTCTGCATCTGGGTTATCGACGATATATCGCCGGAATGGATAACCCGTGATGAAAAATCGGCGAATGAGCTTAGTATTTTGAATGTCAGCATGAATGTCGATGAACCAGAGATTTCATTCCGTTCATAAGAGATAGAAAGCTGCCCCGATTTGAACAACCGTCTGTTAATTTGAATCCCGTAACGTTCGAAGCTTTTTGAATCGTGATCATACGAAACTCTAAGCTGCGGCTTCAGCCATCGGATAAACGTCGGAGAGATAAAAAGGTCGCTCGATATCTTATTATCGGTTCGATCGGGATAAATTGAAATTTTCGATTGCCCCATATAGTTATAGTAGAATCCCAAAAGGGATGTATTGAACCCGTAGTTCATGTTTATCGAGTTATAGAGAGGAAAGCGGTTCCAGTACGCCGAATAACGGAGACTATAGTAGCGTTGACCGATTTTAAGAGGAGAAGAGATCGAAATCGCCAGCCGATGGAGCTGACCCGGTCTGTTTCTGAATCGGTTTTTAAAATACCGGGTATAACCGAAATCGATATTTATCATTGACGGCTGTATGTAATTCATGCCGATACTGCCGGCGTATCCTGGAGCGAGTGAGGCGTTGGCCGTCATGTTGCCGGCGACCTGCCCGGTCAATTCGCCGGATATTATAGGCTTCTCTCCATCTTCAGAGCCCACGGGAAAATCAGAGCCGATCCCGATAGTCAGGCTGTTGTTTATTCCATATAAACCGCCGGCTTGAATGTAGTTATTATCTTTGCTATTCGCGTCGGATATCCCTGACGCCACATAATATTCGAATTGCTTTCCGGGAATCAGATTATAGGGGATACCGACATGTCTTCTCTCGGTCAGGATCTCCCCGTTCGGCCCGTACATTTTCAAAGTAATATCGGTGGTTCCGTAGTTGATATCGATATTAAAATTATATTCCCCCGAATAATCGGTATAAGTAAAATCAGTCAATTGATTGTTTATATACAATTCCACTTCCCAGCCTTCTTCAAGCTGCCCGGAAAGATCGATGGTCTGAAAAAACTTCCTTTGAGTCTGTGGCCTGTTCGTGAACAACCCGCCCCTTAGCTGCCGGGCAAGCAGGCCGTTTGTGTAAACGTCACCCAATTCGGCTTGAGACAGATAATGATTGTCTCCCAGGTAGTAATGCCACTTATATCCCAACTGGTTATAATCGAATCCGCTGATAGAATTCCCTCCGCCGACAACACTCAAATCACCGCCCAATAGCATTCCGCCGAAAGCGAGATTATAATATTGCCCTCCGCCGCCGTAAGGACTGGCAGAGAGCGACCAGTCAACTACCCCTCCTCCGAGATACTCCCATTTTCTTTCAAGACGTTTTATATCTTTGAGCGCCGTTTTTCTGGTCAGGAGCATTTCATGCTTCTTCCGCCGCTTCATTTTCAAAAATGACGGAAATTCTTCGTTGAGCTTGAGATTGACCTGCAATTCGGAATAGTCAAACTCCATATCCAGACCGAACAGCTGCTCGAATAGCTCGAGCCTGAGATACAATTCACCTGGAGTTATTACGTAGTCGGACGCGGAAAGGCTGATGGAGCGGTCTTCGAACCTGCCCACGCTTCCGATCAGATCTATCTCGAACATCTCTTTTTTGGAGATTATAAAACCGCTGAACCGCCGTCGGGAATTATCCGTTTTTATATTCAGATCCAGCAAGCCGAATATCTCCATCACCGGAAGATATACATCTCCGCCGCCATAAAGAGCCATGATATCCCGTTCGATTAAGCGATGGACTTTAAAGCCGACAACTATCTCTTCGGTTTCCACGGCTTCGGCGAGGCTACTGATCATGACCTGAAAAATGAGAGCCGCGATAATCGGCAGCTTGAGCTTATTTATCGGTTTCATTTCAATCATTTCATATTCTGTTTAATGTACTCCCGGCCGCAATCGCACTTATTCCAGATTCAAAGTGCGAACGATCTCGTTTCCGGATATCATATCCGGAGGAGGCACATCGGTTCGTCCTTCGCTCGTTATCCTCACCTCTACTCTGTAAGGAGGATTACTATTCTCAATTGTTATGGGCAGATCGATCCGCCGTCTTAAATTCCTGTATACCGCCAGGTTGATTTTGCCCCGGCCTATTTCGTTATTGTTTTTATCGAGTACCCGTGAGTGGAGAATACCCATATACGAGACATTTCCTCTACATACCATGTCCAGCATTACCTGTACTATATTCCCGTCAAGTCGAGCCCCGGCTGATGTCAGCTCAAGGTTGGAGATCAGTTCACCTGTTCGGTATTTGAGCATGATAGCCGTCTGAATTACCATATTAAGCTGTGTGGAAATGCCGGTATTGTCATCGGCCCGGGGAACCGTGCCGCGGGCATCCTGAGAGCGAACCACGATTCTGGCCCAGTATTCTCCGTCAGGAAGATCGTCCGGCGGCTTGATCACAAGTCTTACTGTCTGGTTCCCTCCCGGGGGTAAAACAACCGTTCTCGGAAACGCTTTTACCCAATCCATCGCCGATTTGGGATCGCCGGTGACTGAATCCTGTAATATCACAGAAACATTACCAAGGCTGTCGGAGACTGGAAGACCGAAACTGAAGAAGATATTAACTTCTTGAGGAACATCTGTCGGATTTTGCAGAGTGATCCGTCCGGTCCGGTTGGTTTCGGAAAGAAAAACCACGGTCGGGGCGACAAGAACCCCAGCCGATATATTGGCCGCGAAGAGCAGAACAAACAGAGCCGCCATGTACCAATTGCGTATTGCCCCGCCCATTTTTATCTTGTTTATACTAAGTTCAGGCATCCTAAGCACTCCTGTCTTCCTGTTACAATTTTCATTTACTATGAACCGTTATATGAAACGCTCAGTACAATATCTCCCGAATACGTTCCCGGTGTCTGGTCAACCGATGGCACTATTTTGCCTCCCAGATATATTTTAGTTGTGCCCGCGGATCCAATTACCGCTGATGCCGGAAGATAATATGGATTCTGATTGATCCAGCCGTCGGAAGCGCTGATCGTTGACGGGGTCACAGTTGTAGTATCTACAGCGGCGTCGGTCGATGAGAATATGATGGTCATTCGATCGGAGCCATCCGACAACGAAACATATTCAGGCAATATCAACTGCAGGTTGATTCCGGCGCTGGCCTCTCCTGTTATGGTAAAGATCGCCGACGACGCGTCATTATTGTAACCTATGGATTTAGGAACCGCCTGGAGAATATTTCCGAAGGCCAGATCCTGCGTCGCGGCAGCCGTTATTATCGTTAGCACTGTTCCAGAAGCCGTACCGTCGCTGAAATCAAGCGCGCTCAAAGGCGATAAAATCGCCCATAGCGCAACAGTTACGATCGCCAGTTTAAGCAGCCGAATGTTAAATATCGACCAATTGCCCATAGAGAATCTCATCTGCCGACTATTGCTGTTTTTGCTCACTTTAGCTGCCATTATATGCTACCGTTAAGATGATATCGCCGGAATAATTTCCCGCTTTTTGACTTGGGGACGGGATCACTTTTCCCCCCAAATAAACATCTGTCCCCGCCGCCCCGATAACCGCCGCCGCCGGCAAGTTGTAAGGATTCGTATTCTGCCACCCTTTACCGGCATTCATGGCTGCCGGATCCGCTGCTCCCGTAGTGTCAACCGAAGCATCGGTAGAGCCGAACGTTATGGTCATTCTGTCGCTGCCGTCGGATAAGGCCAGATATTCCGGCAGCTGCAGGTAAAGATCGGCTCCCGAACCGGCCTGTCCGGTTATTTCGAAGATCGCCGCCGAGGCGTTGTTATTCGCAATCGACGCCGGCACCCCCTGCATAACGTCACCGAAGGCCAGGGGGCTTGAGGCCGTAACTGAAATCGTGGTTACCACCGTTGCGGTAGCCGATCCTACAGCTACATCCTGACCGGCAGCCGGATATGCCCATAGGAGAACGGGAAGCACGACCAGCGCCGGTTTCCAGACAAGTTTTAAAATTCTTCCAGATTCACACATATCGTTCAGACAAACTGTTTCCCTTTGAAACAGTCAGCTCCAGTATTTTTATCGACAGAACGCGCATATTTTTAACAGAAAATAACTATAATTCATTGATTCTATATATCGCCTTATTTAGCAGGGGTTCAGGGATATAGGCTGTATTATGGATAAAAAAAAGAGGAGCCTGATCGGCTCCCCATAAACGCCTTGAAATCTACGGCTTTCTTTATATGGCTTAGGTGCCGTCGTAAGCTACCAGAAGAACGATATCCGCCGAATACGCGCCGGCGGCCTGGTCGGATGTGGGAGTTACTTTTCCACCCAAATAGATGGCTGTATTGGCAGCGCCAACTACTGCCGCCGCGGGCAGAACTCTGGGATTCTGATCGACCCAACCGTCACCAGCGACTACAGTCGAAGGAGTGGCGCCGTTGGTATCGACTGCCGCGTCGGTTGTGCTGAAAGTAATGGTCATACGGTCAGAACCATCCGCCAGAGCCATATAATCCGGCAGGATCATTTGAAGATTGACGCCTGCTCCAGCCTGACCGGTAATGGTAAAGATACCGGACGACGCATCGACGTTATCCCCGACGGTCTTGCTTACACCCTGGAAGACGTTACCGAACGCCAATGCCTGGGTAGCTGTAACCGTGATAATAGTTTGTACTGTGGCCGTGGCCGAACCTGTGGCCGCATCCTGAGCTAAACTGAATCCAAACGATAAGATCAGGATTGTGCCTGTTAGCATCATAATCTTCCTTGATAGACGTAATGCTCTTAGGCTTTTCATGTTGTCCTCCTTGAATTTATTTCTATTCATCCTTAGTACACTTTCCCGCAGCATCTGTTTTACGGCACCTACCTTGATTTATCTGGCCGCGTTTATAGAATCGCCAGTTAATCAACTGTCCTTTAGTTTTATTGGATGGCAAACTAAGAACTGAAACAGTATATGTTTCATAATAGAATAGTTTTTAAGATCCTAAAAACGGCCTAAAAACCGGTGTAAGCCACTGTCAGCCTTATAGTAGCGGTGTAAGAACCTGATTTTTGCACCAGTCCCGGAACGACACGCCCCCCCAGCCAGACACTCATACCGTTGGAGCCGATCCTATAAGTTATAGTTCCATTTGGATTTAAATTATTCGCGCTGGGGTTTGACTGGTCCTGCGGATTGGTGGAATCGACTGCACAATCGCTGCTGGAGAAAAACAAGGGCATATTTGCGCCGGTGGTATACATGTAAGCAGGAAGCGTAAAATCCAGGGTTACCTCGGCCCCGGTGGTGCCGGTTACTGTGAATTCAGCGGCATCGCCGACCGAGCTTTTAACGATAGCCTTGGGAACTCCGGGAAATATGTTTCCGAATGCCAAATCATTGGTAGAGGTCACAGTTTGAGCCGAAACCGCGTATCCGCTCAAAGACGACAATACGAGTACCGCGTATGCTATCCCCATCATGGGATTGATATCCTGTCGATTGCTCTTAGACACACACCACCTGCATAAATGGATAAACACCTGTCCGTTATTTCGGTATAATCGCTAATTAGTTAATAGCAAAATCATACGAGCTGATGATATGAGTTCCAGATCGGCTGCTTCAGCCGGATTGGAAATTCCTACAGAGCAAAACTTCCAATCCGAGTCTTGGATATAGATGTTGACTATTTTCGAGCGGCCGTGATAATCGCAATACAGCCAGATATAGGGTATACATCGTTTTTTGGATGATTTTCAGGTCGATAGCAATCTCGGTTCATAAAAAACTATACTGGGGGACAGGGATTCGAACCCCGATACTACGGTCCAGAGCCGCATGTCCTGCCGTTGGACGATCCCCCATAAATGCGAATGTCTTCTGATAGGCTGCGCAACTTAAAGGGGGGGATATTCATTGCATCAGGCCTTCAAAAGACAATCACTATAATATATACGCGATACGGCAAATAAAGTCAAACATTTTTTCACTCTTTTTCGATAACACAAACAGCTTCTTCCAGTCTTTTCAAACATTTTTCCCGCCCCAATAACTCCATCATATCGAAAAGAGGCGGACCGGCAGTCTCCCCGGAAAGAGCCAGCCTGGTCGGATGAATTATCGTGGCCGGCTTGATTTCCAGTTTCCCGGCCAACTCTCGCAAACCTGTTTCTATGGCAGAGGCGGTATATTCGCCGGTCGACGATAATGTTTCGATCCAGGCCGCAATCAACGGCAAGACATCAGCCCTAAAATACTTAGCCGATCCTTTAGGATCATATTCAAACTCATCGACGAAGAAAAACCGGCCTTTTTCGGCAAAATCGGTTAAAAGATGACATCTTTCCTTAAGTATACGTACGAACTTGAGCATCCAATCCCATCGGGAATTGATCCAGAGATGTGTGGTCAAGCCTGCTTCCACCAGATATGGACGGACCAGATCGACCAGCTTGTTATCGTCGCTGGCACGGATATACTCGCCATTCATCCAGGTCAGCTTTTCCGGATCGAAGACCGCGTTGGATGGGTTGATCCGCTCCAGTGAGAAGGCCTCGATCATCTGATCGGCCGTCATTATTTCATTATTATCTCCGGGCGACCAGCCCATAAGGGCGATGAAATTGACTACCGCTTCTTTCAGGTAACCTAACTTGCCGTAGTCGGTAACAGCTGCCGCGCCGTCACGCTTGGACATCTTGGAACGGTCTTTTCCGAGTATCAGAGGAATATGGGCAAAGCGAGGCGGTTCCAAACCCAGAGCTCGATAGATAATTATCTGTTTGAACGTATTGGAGATATGATCGTTGCCCCGAATGACATGAGAAATCCCCATCTCGTGATCGTCAACCACCACGGCCAGATTGTAGACCGCCCGGCCGTCGGAGCGAGCGATTATGAAATCGTCAAGCTCACTGTTGTCACGGGAAACCTCCCCGACCACGATATCATGAAAGGCCGTGACACCCTCCGGCATAATAATCCTGATAGCCGCCGGTTGGCCGGAATCCAGGAACCTGTTTTTCTCGCTTTCAGGCAGGTCGAAGCAATGCCGGTCGTACTTCGGGTTTTTCTTTTGCTGTCTGGCCTCGTCCTGCTTTTCCTTGAGAACATCAGGCGCGCACCAGCATCTGTAAGCCTTGCCCGATTCCAGCAGACCGCCGACATACCGGCTGTAAAGCTCGAGCCGCCGCGATTGAAAGACCGGCTCCTCATCCCAATCCAGGCCGAGCCATTTGAGAGATTCGAGGATAACCTCGATCATCTCATCCGATGACCTTTGGGTATCGGTATCCTCGATACGGAGCAGGAACTTCCCGCCATGATGACGGGCGAAGAGCCAATTGAACAGGGCGGCGCGGGCGGTGCCGATATGAAGATAGCCCGACGGTGACGGGGCAATTCTAACACGGATTTCGGACATCGAAAAACAGCCTCCTTGGCAATCGGGGCAAATTACAGCCCAATCGCCGATTTGTCAATTGTTTAGCGATTTTTCCGTTGTCTTCTATATTGGTTGCCGCTCTCTGCCGCCAGATTATTCTTGAAATAGCTCTTTTTTTATGGCACAATCTGTTTTTGGGAGGAGTATATAAATAAGGAAAACAATTCGCCGCGAATCGGCCGAATAAGAGGGATATACAAAAGGCCCGCGAATAATCTAACATGGAGAGGTTTTAAAGGAGGCGGAGATGATTAACAGGCTGGCCAATCAGTTGAAGAATCTTGCCGAGAATAATGACGCTGTGTTCAGGGAGGCCATTAAAAAGCGGCTGAACGGTATAACCACCGATGAACAGATCGGCGCTGTTAAGGAGTTTATTTTTCTTCTCCCTCCCACTTTAAAAGTGCTGACCGGCTACTGGAGCGACAAGGCTACTCCGCATGAAATCAAGAACCTCAGCGGCCTGATTATAGATTATATCCTGCAGCCCAACGATTTCATCTCCGAGGATGGCAACGGGTTATTCGGGTATATGGACGACGCTTACCTGGTGGTTTCGGCCTTCATTCGTATTCAGGATCTTTACCTGCGCGATTGGCAGAATAAAAGCCCCGAAGAGATCGATCTGACCCAACGAGCCCGCAGGTTGATGGCCACTCCGAAAATTATTATCCCGGACGAATCATCGAGAATCGACGAGATAATCGATATGTGCATTAATGGCAAAATCGAAAGCCTGGAGGAATATATTTCCGCACGCAGATGATCGGTTAAGGATATTGCAAAGAGTATTTCGGGAGGAACTTTCAGTTCCTCCCTTTTTTCTTCTTGAATATGGACAGCCGATGCATTATTCTCAAGGCAGGAATAATTATAATTGAAAGGAGATTTTATGTGGAGATGTTCTTCCTGCGGGTACATTCACGAGGGGGACGACGCTCCCGATAAATGCCCCAAGTGTGGCGCGCCCGGGGAAAAATTCGAGAAGCTGCCGGATGACGCGGTCGAGCTTATCAACCGTTCCAGGTATACCAATTCGCTGCATATGACACTGGCCGGACTACTGGCCGACATGATGGATATCGCCGAGGAAGGTATCGAGGACAACCTCGATCCGGCCTGTGTGAAGATCTTTACCAAGGCGAAAAACTGCTCCGAGATGCTTTTGGGTTCGGTCAACGCCGAGTTAGCCGGCCATATGAAAAAAGGCAAGTGGGGTTGATTACTTCAGGGCGACATCTTTTTTTCATACAAAAGCCGAAACCGGCAGTCTTGTGCGGTCAGGTCTCCGAACCTGACCGCTGCCTCGGCCGTCATCAGTCATATCTTGTCAAAACCGCGGGGATTTTGACCTACTGCCACTTTGCGGCAGGTGCTGAGAGTTGTCGCCACATGAATACTTGTGCGTAGCGTAAGTCCCCGTGCGCCGCGATCGCCGGGCAGGTTGGCGCGGCGGGAGGTATGGGCAAGCACAGAACGATCGACTAATGCTCTACCAATAACTTTACTTGATAAGGGTGCTTATGTTTATTAAATTATATGGTAGATCGAGATATTAATGATCCTAAATCGGATTATGGGATACTTGTTATACCATTCGACAATCGAATATTTTTGATGGCTCTAAGGGATATCTGGTAATATTTTTGATCATGTTTATAAGAATGAGGATTCAAAAGTGAAAAGATCAACAAATCTATACGAGGATAAGAAAGAAACACCATCCCGCATAAATGACTATCCTTGGGTTTTTGCTGAAAATAAAAATACATCCGTAAAGCGTGCTTCAAGTATTCACTCTAAAACCGGAAAGTGGCTAACATTCGCCTCTTTTAAGAAAATTGACGGGCTTTGGAAAAAAATAAAAACAGCTACGGAGAAGGGACTATTAGGACCAAAAAGTAAATGTTCTACCGCAATGGGCCAACCGCGTGGCATTAAACAGGATGAGGGTGTTATAGTCGTTTACACAAGAAATTGGGAAGCTGTAAAGGACGTTTTTAGAGTAGAAGAGGAGATTAGAAAACTAGGGATTTACCAAAGCTTATATTATAAAACAGATGAAGATAGCCTTGCAGGGAAATATAGCGCATTCGGTAAAGGAAGGGTTTCGAGATATATTAGTCCAGAAAAGAAACGGTTCCAGCAAATTAAGCGGCGCGGGTGGCTTCGTGTTGAAACAATCCAAGGTATCGCACACAGGCGGATGATGCAACTTCATGAAGCTGGCATTAAGACTATAAAATCATTTATTATGTTAAAAGAAATTGATATTAACAGGATCTTGAAATGTGGAATCCAACAAGCCGGATTACTTAAAATGCGAGCCTTCTCTCATTACCATAACGTAACCGTTAATATCAAATCCCTAAGAAATATTGGCGAAAATCCTCTGTGCTTAGATATTGAAACGGATCTGGGAGGAAACCGTATTTGGATGATTGGCATTTACTCATACAAATTAAATGTATTTGAACAATTGGTAGCTTACACTCCACGGCAAGAATCAACTGTCATATCAAAATTTCAGAAAATATTAGTGAAAATAAAGCCAAGCGAAATAATTATATTTTCAGGCTCTAAATTTGACGAAAGAGTACTAATAAATAGATTGAAACATTATCGCCTAGCTTTGCCAGATAATGTCTCATTCTTCGATGTTTTGATAGAATTAAGGAATGCGATCGCGCTTCCAATAAAATCATATGCTCTTGAAAACATTGCAAATTACATCGGCTTCAAATTCCGTCATCGGAACCTCGATGGTTATGAAATTGGCCTTATTTATGATGAATGGAAAATGAATCTAAGAAAATGTCCTATACTTTCGAAGCTCAAGGATAAAAACGAAGATGATCTAAAGGCACTAAAACGAATTATTGACGAATTTTACAAATAACTATTTTAAAAATTGTTAGCTATACCCCATCCACTACTCTCCCCCGCACCCCGGCTCCATCCACACGGCCGCCGAAACTGGCTTTGATACGGCCGCAGATGTAATTGATACGGTCGTCGTCGCTGCGGAAGATCATGTCGGCGGTCTCGGATTTGAATTCGGCGATCAGGGCGGTTACCTCCGGCGAATCGATATCGACAAGAGCGTGATTTTCGATCATATCGGGGATCGATCCGTTGCCGCCGCGTCCGGCCTGTTCGAGGATATCAAACAGCGAATCGCGGGTGATCTTCTTGGCCTCGTAGGTTTTGAACAGCGTAATAAAATGCTGGGCATTCCCGTTCAGGAACAGATGATCCGAGCCGGAGAGTTTTTTCAGGCCGCTCCAGATTAGGCCTGGATTGGTTTCGGTATCATTTACCAGCCTGTCGAACAGCGCCGCCTGCGGCGAGACCACCGCTTTTTCGGCTATATCGGTTGATGCCCCTTTTTTCTCCCATTTATCAATTAGCTTATAGGCCGGTTCGGGCAGTTCCGCGCGCAGCCTGTCGAGCCATTCGGCGGTGATCTTAACCGGCGGGCTGTCGGTATCGGGGTACATTCGATCGGCGCCGGGGAGAATTCGCTCGAAATCTGTTACCCCGGAGCCAATTGATTGCCGAGTCTCCTGGGGTACTCCCCTGGTGGCCTCTATAGCCCTGATCTTAATCTCCGACAGCGCCGTGTTGACATCGTCCTCTGCCCCCCACGTCAGCACGACCGCGTCGGTATGCTTGCAACCGCACTGCTTGCGAATTCGCAGCCAGCTTTCCACGGTGAATCCGGCGGATTGGGGGATATCGGAAACTGCTATATTGGGCATCCGATCCAGGCAGGCGATCACCCTGACTCGACCGGCCAACTCGTCGGCGAAGAATTTACCGGGCTGAACCGGCCGGCTCATGATACCCGCGAAACCATCGAGCTTGATACCCTTGATCTTCCAGCCGTTAACCCGGCTCTCCTCTATTATCGGGTTCTTCAGATCAGCGAACGAATCGGTCAGATCGAATTTCTCGCCATGCAATGTCTTATCGTTGATCCCTCTTAAACGCAGAGTCTCTTTTATACCGAGCAAAGCCGCCTGTCTTTCGGCCTCGATAGCGGTCAGCTCCCCGGACATCCAGGAGTGCGGAGTCCCTTTAATCTCCACTCTGTCGCCTCCGGCTATGGAAACGTTGACATCCTGACGAACCGAGCCAATGCCCCGTCTGACCAGCCCGCTGGCTTTGAGTATCATACCGATCAAGGCATTGACCTCCATCGCTTCGGTTGGATCGAGCATATCAGGAGCCGTGATAACCTCTAAAAGCGGCATAGAAAGACGGTCGGTGCGGAAGATTATTTCGTGCCCGATATCGGAAACCTCCCGGCAGGCATCCTCCTCCAGGCAAAGATGAGTGATATGGATTTTCCGTCCTTTATACGGCACCCAGCCGTCAACTCCCACAATGGCGGTACGCTGAAAGCCGGTCGGGATGGAACCGTCGAGATACTGCTTGCGAGAGACATGAAGCTCGTCGACAACCGCGCAATTGAGCAGCATGGCTAACTTCAAGGCGATCTCCAACGCCTGCCTGTTGATCGGGAACGGCGGGGTATCGTCGAGTTCGTATGTACAGCTGTTTTCCCGGTAGAGCTGGTAGGTTATATTTTTTTTGGTCTTGAATTCCATGAGCGCGGTACCGTCGTACTCGCCTAACTCCGAAAGGGTTGGCCGCATATGCCGGACAATCTGACCGTCCGGTCGGTCGTTGCGATAGTAAGCGGGGCAGCGGCAGAAAAGCTTTTTTTCGGTGAGCAGCTGCTGATGGATCTCCAGGCCGCATTTGAAGCCTAATTGCCGGTATTTATCGTTGTTGGTCATTAGTTTGAATCATCCTTTTTCAGTCGCCTATCTTATAAACAGATGCCAAAATACGGATTTCGGGTGGGATGTCAAAGGGGAAATAAAAGTGGTCGGGGAACCCGGCCCCAACCGACAATTATTAATCTCTATTCGTGGGGGCGTTTGAAAAAACGGCCTTTTGCCTGGAGCGGGGCAAATGGGGTCAGGGCATGCCGGCCGACGAGGGCGTCCGCCGACCACAACGTCTAAAAACATAACCGTAGGGGTTTGATTAATCAAACCCCTACGACATAGATAAACGAAATAATCGAATATCCGCGGATATCCTAATTATCGTGCGCGCCCTGGGAGATCCAATCGCGGATAAGCTGGATATCTCCCGGTAAAAGCGGCGGCTGCTGGAAAGGCATCCGCGGGGTTACCGTCCCTTCGAGCCTCTGGATAATTCTGCTGTTATCCGGATCGCCGGCAACGACCACCGCGCCGGAATTGCCCCCCTGCATCAGCGAAGTATAGCTGTTCAAGGTCAATCCGCCCTGATTTCCCCCTACATGGCAGCCGGAACAGTTGGAGTTGAAAATAGGCTGAATATCACCCGAATATGATACCGGGCTGATCTGGGTGACTATCGATACAGAGACCATCGCGGTATCTGATAAGAATCCGTCCGAGGCTATCGCCATGAAGGAAGTATCCGGGGTTTGAGCCGTCGGGGTACCGCTGATGACCGTACCACTTACCGAAGTCCAACTCGGAATATCAACGATCTCTATAGTAAGAGCGTCCCCATCTGGATCGGAAGCATGAACGGTGTAACTGAACAGAGAATCGGTCAACGCTTCCACCGCGACGCTCGATGTGATTGCGGGCGGACGGTTTTCCGGGGCGATCCCGTTGTCGGCGCAGGATAACCCGACCGATATAACTGCGGCGAGAGCTAACATATATTCCAGAGGCGACAATCTATCCATATTCATAACTCCCCCTAAAAGAAGAAGTGAAACTGCGCGTTAAACAAAATATATTTTTCATTAAGCCCGTAGGAATCGTCATAGTAACGTATATTGGGTTCGATTTCCAGAAAACCGTAGGGGAAATAATCGAGGCCCAATCCGTATCTGACGACTGTACCGGATTGTATATCAATATCGGGATCATAAAAATCATAAGACCCTTCCAGCCAGATCCCCTGTCGCAATAACAGGCTCAATTTCTGCGTGGAAGCCAGCGAGATCAACCCGGAAGGAACCGACTCCTTATTCTCCAGCCAATCGAATTCTCCCAGGTATATGATCTTTCCGTGGAGCAGGTTGGCGTAATAGAACGACCCGTACATGGTTTTATCCCCGGCCGGTCCGTCGTTGAGATAATATGATCCGCCGAGGCCGAGGCCGAGACCCCCGATATTTTTTCTAGCCTCTACCCTTGTCGATATCGCTTTCCCCTTGCCGTCGTCGAACATACCGCCGGAACCGTTGAAGAAACCGACATTAGCAGATATTCCGTGAGGATAAACCCCCAATTCGAAACCTGTATCGGTAGAGTTGGGAGGCCAGAGCATTTTCTCTCTGACAAAGGAAGTATGATCCGCGAAACGCCATCCGTAAGCCGGCTGGAATTTACCTATACGGAAATATCCTTTATAGGGCAGAATATACCCCATACCGTAAATTTCGAAACCCTGATAAAGACCCTTATTCAAATTCAAGGAAAAACGTTCATTCAGATCAGCGCTGACATAGAAATTCCCTTCCATCTGAAAGAACGTGGAAATCTCGCTCGATTCGTCATAAACATATTGCGATCTCATATCCATACCCAGGGACAGGATCTCCGAAATTCTGGGATTGAATTCGGATATCTCCTCGAATGGAGTCGAGTGCGCGGCCAGTTCGGTCATACCGAAAAACTGCGAGCCAAACGAATTTCTCATACCTCCCCCCGTCGGACCGACATGGCAAAGGTTGCATTTTTGCTCAGCTTTGGCGGCGAATCGCGGTAAACCCGAAGATATGGCGGCTGTCGTCAATAAGACCGCCGCTGTCAGAATCAAGGTTGTTAGCAGTTTTTTCATAGACCTCCCGTCCTGTTTTTTAAAAATAACAATCATTTTCGTAATTCGGTTCCCGCGATAAAAAAAGGCCGCCCGGTTGGGGCGGCCCCATAGCGGTCATAAAATTTATGACACGCTGATTTAAGTAAATTCCCTGAATTTTACTTCAGCATCGTCATCTTCCTGACGGCGGCTGTTCCGAAGCCGTCGAAGCTGACCGAGTAAAAATAGGTACCGCTGGAGACAACCGTTCCGGCGCTGTTGGTACCGTCCCAGGTGATTGAGTGGGTCTCTGAAGTTATATTAAAGTCTCTGATGAGGCGTCCGGCGATATCATAAATGGCTACTCGTCCGTCCCTGAGTTCCCCCTCGAGCGGGATTATGGTTTCGGCGTTGAATGGGTTCGGGTAGTTCTCTCCAAGATTGAATTCGAAGGGCAGATCGATATCGTCATGTACCGCTGTCGGCAGAAGATCCAGTTCGTCGATTTCCAGGTACAGGACTCTGTTGTTGGTCCAGGCTCCTTCAGGGCGCCATTCGGCTCCGGCGTCATTGTCATCAATATACATGATGTGCAGATCGCCGTCTACCTTCTCAGCCAAGGATGACCAGACATCGCTGTCGCAGTTAGGCGGGCTGCACCCAGGGGAAGGCGAATTGGTCAGATTGACCTTTTCGAACCAGTTGGCGCCGCCATCAGCCGAAGCGGCGGCATAGAGCTCGCCATTGGAAAAACCGGCGGCGGAGACATCATCCTCGGAAAGCTCCGACCAGAGGGCATAGAGGTTATTATTAACCGGATTCACACCGAGGCTCATTTTGCATATGCATGTACAATAGTTAATGGGCGAACAATTATCCGGCGATGACGCGACGAAATTATGTCCGGTGGAGACACTCCAATGCATCAGGTCGCCGACGATATAGACTCCGTCGGCATCGGCCAGCTGTCCCTGGTAGGCGATATGAAGATTATCGTTGTAGTCGTAAATGCCGTCTATGTCGGCATAGGCCGACATCGAGTCGCTGGAAACAAACTCGGTGATATTGTATGGGTCACCCCAGTTCCAGTTAGTACCATCTGTCGTTTCGAAATAAAACACGTCGCTGAAACCTGATCCGGTATCGAAAGTATACAAAATCGCGGTTTTGGGTGAGACTGGCGAGCTGCAGATTGTGTAACTGAGAACATCATAAGTTCCGAAAATCGTATATGCGGCCCAGGTTTCACCATCATTAGTAGAATAGGTATAAGCCAGGTTGGTCGAATTGTAATCGGCGTTAATCACATGGATTTTACCATTGAAATCTCGCGACGCGTAAGGCCAGATATATTCGATTCCATTTGACGGAATATCGAATTCCTCGAAAATACCAAATCCGGCAAAAGCATCTCGCGCCAGGATAGAATGCGATGGAGTGACATCGGCCGTGTGGTATACGGGTATAGCACGACCGTCCGGCAGGATATCCATAACGACAAAACCTGTTCCGTTATCCGTGCTCACTCTGGTATCTCCCAGCCAGTTATTATCAGAATCCCGGTAATTATAGTTCACATACCGCGGCCTGCCTGCGGCGGCCATACCCTTGGTCCAGGCGACATGGATATTACCATCGGAATCAACAGAAATCCTGTTTCCGGTGGAACCATTGGTCTGGTAGGCATAGTAGGAGACTCCGATACTGTCTCCCGGCGAGCTTGAAATAACCGGATTCGATGGGGGAACCGCGATGTTCCCCTCATAGGCGTTGCGGCCGTCAAAAGGCACCGGCGCGCGATTCAGCTTTGCGGGCTTTTCCGCCAGCGCCAGGACGGCGAAAAGCAACAGTAGCAAAAACACCATTAACGTTTTTTTCATTCTCTCCTCCGTTTTAATGGGCTTTTTTCATTAAGCTGCTTAACAATCGAGAAAATTCGCTTTAATTAATATTCTCACCAATTAAGATACAATAAAAATGGAATTCCGCAACAAAAAATCGAATATTTCCGCAAATTCGTAATTTTACAGTAGCTTCACCAATACGATTCCTCTTGACTCCGGAAGCTTATTTGCTAAAATGCCTGTTCGATTGAAGATCACCGATATTCTCTTTCGGGAGGTAATTTGTCAAAAATCAAAGGGAAGTTCGCCGGCAGTTACGATAGATTCGTCAAACGGGAATCACTTTTACCCCCGGGCCTGTTGAACCTGGTCCGATCCCTGGAGGCAAAGGATATCCTGGAATTCGGATGCGGTACCGGCACGGTTGGGGTCGGACTGACTGCTGAGGGTTATAGGGTAACCGGTGTCGATTATTCAGAGGATATGTTGAGGAAGGCCAGAGCTAAAGCCAGGCTCCACAGGGCCGATACCCGGTTCCTTTACGGGGATATAACCAAGATCAGGTTGAGGGAGAAATTCGATCTATTGCTTTGTCTGGGTAATACGCTGCCTTTGCTCGGAAATCTTGCAGACAGCAGGAAACTTTTTAGAAACTGCGCCAATCATCTCAAGCCGGGCGGATCGGTGTTGTTTCAAATTCTGAATTATGATCGGATCATGCGAGACAGGCCGCTAACATTCGCGGTGGATACCGCCCCGGATATGATCAGAATCAAACAGTACGGATACGGAAAAAAATCGATCGATTTCGCCGTTACCCTGGTGGATACATCGAAAATCCCGCCGGCTGTCAAAACGACCAGGAATAAGATTCACCCCTGGCTTAAGAAAGACCTGGCAGGAGAGCTTGGCGGCGCCGGATTTCGAAGAATAACATCATTGGGCGGCTATAATAGAGAAAGATTCGGCCTGAAGTCAAAGGACCTGATTATAATAGCAAAGTTATGAACCTGCCGGATACCTTAATAATGGGGAATTTCCACTTCCGGCGGCGAAATATTTGATGACAAGCCTTCCCGATCTTTTTTGTATTGACTGGAAAACGAATTAGATTATCTTGATTATTCCGTGGCGCTATCGTCTAGGGGTTAGGACGGGTGGTTCTCAGCCATCAAACCGGGGTTCGATTCCCCGTAGCGCTACCAAAATCACAATCCTCCCGGACCGGCGGTTCGGGAGGATTTTTTATCCCGGATCGAACATTACCCGGCCCGAAACGATAATCAATACAAATCGGCACATTCATTTTGCAGTTTTAATATCCCTAATATCGGCTTGGGAATCTATATAATGATAATAGTAATTTTTCGTTAATCATCGGAGATCGACAACCTAAATCGCCGGTTATCGCAATAAATCCTTGCGTTAAGGCAGGCGGCTTCATAGTATTATTGCGCGATACGCATCGGGCCCCGGCAGCGACTGATTACATTCTGGTTTTACAATCGGTCAATTGACTAAAGTCAAAGCGTTTGGGAGACTCGGGATATTAGAATCAGAACATGAATGAAAATCGTATTAATACTCGGGCCTACGGTTTGGAATGGTATAGAAATAACGTTCCCTGCCGCCTTGCCTGCCCGGTGGATACCGATTCCGGACAGTATGTTCAGCTCATAGCCGATGAGCGCTTCGCCGAAGCTTTTCAGGTAGTTCGTTCGCCCAATCCACTGGCTTCGATTTGCGGACGGGTCTGCGCCGCTCCATGCGAGGACGCCTGTCGGCGGGGAGCGATCGACGATCCGGTTTCTATTCGGGCGCTGAAGCGATTTCTAACGGAACGCTACGGCAGCGAATCTCAGCAGCCGAACAGTTTCAGATCTTTGCTTATGGGAGAGAAATCGGCCGGAGCTCAATCTCCGGGACATCTGGGAGCTTTTCCGCTTAACCCCGCTCCGAGCGGGAAAAAAGTGGCGGTTATCGGCTCCGGTCCGGCTGGATTGGGAGCCGCTCATGACCTGGCCCTAATGGGGCATGATGTAACCGTTTTTGAGGCGGCGGAAGAGGCCGGCGGTATGCTTCGTCTGGGAATTCCGGAATACAGGCTTCCGAGATCGGTAATCGCCAAGGAAATCAGTAATATTCAGAGCCTCGGCGTAAAGATCAAAACCAACTCGCCACTGACCCCCGCTTACGGGATCGCCGAATTGAAGGCCGATGGATTCGACGCCGTATTCGTAGCGGTGGGAACGCAGGCCGGCCGTAGTCTGAAAGTACCGGGATCTGACCTGGATGGAGTCCTGAAGGCGGTCGATTACCTGATAAATGTCAATTTAGGCTATAAAGTCGAACTCGGCGAGAAGGTCGTGGTGATCGGAGGCGGAAGCGTCGCTCTGGATGCCGCCCGGACGGCGCTCAGAGGTTACTATTCACCGAAAGACGCGATCGATACCGCGGCCAAAGCCGGCGATCTGCATACCGCTATCGATGTCGCCAGAAGCGCCATGCGCGAGGGATCCCGCGATATTGTAGTTGCCTCTCTGGAATCATTCGATGAGATGCCCGCGGCCAAAACCTCTCAAGGCTTCGAAGAGATGGAAGACGCCAAACTGGAAGGAATAAATTTTCAGCCATCAAGAGGACCCGCCGAGATAATCGGCGAGAACGGCAGGGTCAAAGGGATAAAACTGATCGAGGTCGCCAGGGTTTTTGACGATAACGGGCGATTTAATCCTCAATTTATAGAGGGAAGCGAACATTATTTCCCCTGCGACAGTGTCATCCTGGCCATAGGACAGCAGGCCGATACAGGCTTTATCAAACCAGTCGACGGCATAGATCTTACTCCCAACGGTCTGATCAGGATAAATCCGGAAACCATGGCCAGTTCGGCTCCGGGCATATTCGCCGGAGGCGATGTCGCTTTTGGACCTAGAATTCTGATCGAGGCGGTGGAAAACGGCAAAAGGGCTGCCCGTTCTATAGATCGCTACCTGCGTTCGAGCGCAAGATCGTTCCGAACGAGAGTCAGTATCGAAAAAATACCCATTGACGAATATGTTATGCCACCGGCCTACGAGAAAACGCGGCGATGCCGGCCGGATACTATTCCGCTGGACAGGCGAACCGGGATCACCGAGGTAGAGCAGGTTTACGGCGAGAAGGAGGCTGTCCGACAGGCTCAGAGGTGTCTGCAGTGCCATGTGGAAACGGTATACGATTCGGAACTTTGCGTTCTTTGCGGGGCCTGTGTCGACGTCTGCCCGGAGGAATGTCTGGCCCTGGTACCTTTTGAAAAAGTCAATATAGAGGGTCTGGATGTCGCCCGGTTCGAGCAAGCGGCCGTCGAGGGGAATGATTACAGCGTAATGCTAAAGGATCATGATCGATGTATCCGATGCGGACTTTGCGCCGAGATCTGCCCTACCGACGCCTGGACGATGGAGAGATTTAATTTTCACGATATTATCGGAGGAGAGTGATAATGCAAACCGGATCCGAGGGCGCGGCCAACGGGCGCCGTTCTTTTCTTGGCAAGATTACGCTCGGGGCGTTTGCCGCGGCCTTTCTGGGCCAGGGATGGACATATCTGAGAGCTCTTGTCCCCAATATAAAATATGAGCCTCCGAAAAAATTCAAGGTCGGTTCCCCCGTGGAGTTCGCCGAGGGTATCAACTTTATCGAATCGAAGGGATTATTTATAATCAGGGAAGGCAGTCAATACTCATCGATTTCAGCCAAATGCACGCATCTCGGATGCACTGTCAAATACGCGCCGCTTCAACATGCACAGACTGTAAAGGTCGGCGGCAGAGAGATAACCGAAAAATATGAATTTCATTGTCCCTGCCACGGGTCCAAGTTCAGGCAGAACGGAATGCCCTATTCCGGGCCGGCTCCGTCGTCATTGCCCTGGCACAAGCTGGAGATCGCCCCTGAGGACGGCCAGTTGGTAGTGGATATTTCCACCTCCGTAGACAGCGATTTCAGGATAACTATTTAGAGGAGCGTATGACTGCGATAATGGCCTTTTTAAACAAGCTTATCTGGTCGTGGCGTCCGGAAAGCAACAGGGAAGCCGGAGATGCTATAGTGAAGAACTTTCTGCTTCACTGGTTTCCGAACAGAGTCAGCATCAAGGGACTATCATGGGGTTATTCACTCTGGCTGGGGACAATCTCCTTTACGCTCTTCCTGATATTGTGCGTTACCGGGGTAGCTCTGATGTTTCTATATGTGCCGTCGGTGGAAAGAGCCTATTGGTCGATCAAAGACCTGCAATTCGCGGTCAGTTTTGGTTATTTCCTCCGGTCCCTGCATAGAATAACGGCTCACCTGATGGTGGGAGTGGTATTCCTGCATATGTTCAGGGTGTTTTATACAGGAGCCTATAAGAAGGGGTCGTTCAAACGCTCGGCCCGGTCGCTTAACTGGGTGCTCGGAGTTATCCTCCTGGTTTTGACTCTCCTTTTATCCTTTACCGGATACCTGCTCCCCTGGGATCAATTGGCTTTCTGGGCTATAACCGTGGGAACATCTATTGCTTCCGCCGTGCCGGTATTCGGGCAGATGATCAGGGAGTTTATACTGGGCGGATCGCTGATCGGACAAAATACTCTTATCAGGTTCTATGTCCTGCATGTCTTTTTCCTGCCGGTTATCTTATTTGCCATAGCCGCCTGGCATATGTGGAGAGTGCGAAAGGACGGCGGTCTGGCCGCTATGGAAATGGTCAAGGAAGAAAGCAGTACAACCGAGACTTCCGATATAGATGAAAAAAGCTCGAAATCATATGCTCTGATGGGTATCGCCAAAGGTACATCGGTCCATATCTACGACCGCCAGATCCTGACATCCGAAAACTCGCTTTCCAGCTCGCCCCACCTGACCCGCAGGATCACCATCGTGATAATATTAACTCTTTTGATCTCCTCGGTTCTGGCATTGTTATTTTCGGCGCCTTTGGAGGAGGCGGCCAATCCTTCCATAACGCCCAATCCCGCGAAAGCTCCGTGGTATTTTCTCGGTTTGCAGGAGCTGGTCAGTTACAGCGCCTTTATGGGAGGCGTGCTGATACCGGGTTTGGCGGTACTCGGTCTGATGCTGATACCATGGGTCGACCGCGAGAATAAGCTTGTCGGAAGATGGTTGATTCAACCGGCAGATAAAAAGTGGATGTATATCGGCGCGATGGTCGGAACGGCCTTAACCTGCCTGACCATCTTCGTCGGAATTCAGTTTCCATCGAGAGAACTGCTCGGAGGTATTTTCTCCAGCCAGATCTGGTTCGATATTTTAAATCCCGCCACCGGTCTGCTTCTGACCATGATAATACTGTTTTTCGCGGCCAGGAAGATAAGCGGTTCCGCTCGGACGGCATCGATAGCTCTTTTCTCCTGTTTTGTGGCGGCGTTTATAATCCTGACTGTTGTGGGCACCTGGCTGCGCGGACCAAACTGGGGTTTCTTCTGGCCATGGGAAATCTGGCCGGAGATGCCGGTGAGATTTTAGGAGAATGACAGCATGAAAAAAGATAAAATCATCAAAACCGACAAAATCATTTTCGCCGTGGCCGGTCTGTTGTTCGCCGCGATAACCTTCGCGACTATTGTCAAAGATAATGTCCCGGAATGGAAATATTACCAATCCGAATTCAAATATATCGCCGCCGAGGTGGCTGCCGAGGAAGCCGTCAGCAAGATTCCTTCGGGGATACAGCAGATATGGGTGGAAGATCTTGACCGGGTTGACCGCTGCGTTACCTGCCACCAGGGAATCTTCTGGCCGGGCCTGGAGAACAAAGAACAACCATACGCGACTCATCCGCAGATGTCTCTCTTCAATGACCATCCCCCGGAGAAATATGGCTGTACGATTTGTCACGGCGGCCAGGGGTACGCGGTGGATTATATATCCGCGCACGGTTTCGTCAAATTCTGGGAAGAGCCTTTGCTGGCCGGAGCGGTAGCGTCTGATTATAATATCAGCGAGAAAGCGGCTTTGCTGGAAACCAACTGCAACGTCTGCCACCGTTACGAGAGGGAAACGAAGGGGATGCCTTTTATCAATCACGCCAAAGATCTTATACAGGAAAAAGCCTGCTGGGGATGTCATGTGATCAACGGCGAGGGTGGCACGATTGGTCCGGAGCTCAATCATATCGGGGAGAAACATCCGGAGAATTTCGACTGGACCAACTTCAGCGGCTTCAGATCCGCCTTCAACTGGCATCTGCAGCATTTCGACGAACCGGCCCAGATCGTACCGGGAACGGTCATGCCCAAGATGGGATTGCAGACCCGGGACAGACAGGCTCTGGCTCTTTTGATGATGAGCTGGAAAGACGAGAATCTTCCCACCAAATATATCCCCGGCTTCCGGCAGAAAGAGCAGTTAAGACCCGAGGAATCATCCAAACGTCAGGAACTGCTGGCCGGCGACGGCGCCTTTTTTATCGAAAAGGGATGCTTCGTCTGTCATTCTATAAAAGCTTTTGGTATAAAATCACCTACCGAGAAAGGCCCCGATCTGACATTCGCTCTCGATGATACCAGAGTGAGATTCCGTCAGACTCTGCAGGAATTCGTATTCGATCCGACTCAGAGCGGAACTATGTCTATAATCTTCTCCACCAAGATAATACTCACCGACGAGGAGAAGTGGGAACTGATCAATATCCTGACCAAGGCTAATCATGAATACAAGAAAAATCAGAATAACAACCAATGAAGATAATATGTATAGTATTCTTAAAAACCATTAAAGGAGGTGCTGGTGTCTGAGAACAAACTATTGGCGAGGCTGTTTCTTTTCGGCCTCATAATCGCCATTCTGGCTTTACTCCTGCCCGGATGTGGTGGATCTAAAAGCGGACGGGGTAGAGCGGGATCAGAAACGGGCAGGTCGGATATTACCGACGCGGCGTTGAAAACATATGTGCCGCCAGGCGACATGGACGAATATTATCTCTTTTATTCGGGAGGACACAGCGGTCAGATTTTCGTTTCCGGTATACCGTCAATGAGGCATATTTGCACCATACCGGTATTCACCCCTTATCCCGGCACCGGTTACGGATTCGACGATGAATCCAAAGCGATGCTCGGCGGCTATACCTGGGGCGACAGCCATCATCCGGGATTCTCGGAAACCGACGGTGAGTATGACGGCCGCTGGCTGTTTATCAATGACAACGCCCAGGGAAGAATCGCCCGTATCGATCTGAAAGATTTCAAAACCAAACAGATTCTGAAGATCCCTCATATCTCCGCAAATCACGGATCATCTTTCGTCACGCCCAACAGCGAATACGTGACAATGGCTACCCGTATGTCGGTGCCGTTTCCCGAAGGGACATACGCCGATGTTACTCAATACGGAGAGAAATACAAAGGCGTGGTTGCCGGTATAAAAATCGACCCCAAAGATGGAACTATGAGCGTGGGCTGGGAGGTAGTAATGCCTCCGTTTAACTACGACCTCGGGGATGCGGGAAAGGGAGTCAGCGACGGATGGCTTTTCTGGACCTGTTATAATTCCGAGAGGGAGTTTATCGAAGGCGCCAAACTGGAAGTGACCGCGTCACAGAAAGACAAGGACTTCGTCGTTATGCTCAACTGGCGCGAAGCCGAGAAAGCGATCGCGGCCAACAACTACACGACCATTAAGGGAATCAAAGTCATCGATCCGGCCAAGGCTCCTGGCGTGGTCTTTCTGGTCGGCCTGGCCAAGAGCCCTCATGGGGTCGATGTCAGCCCCAGCGGGCAATGGATAGTCGGAAGCGGAAAACTATCGCCGACAACTACCGTTTATAATTTCGAGAAAGTCCTGACCGCTATTAAAAATAAGGATTTCGAAGATACCGTCGACGGTATCCCGGTGCTCAAATATGAATCGGTTAGAGAAGCCGAGATTCCGGTCGGCCTGGGTCCGTTGCATACCCAATTCGATGACCGGGGCAATGCCTACACGTCGCTGTTTGTCGAAAGCGCGGTGGCCAAATGGAAACTTCCACCCTATGATCCGGGCGATGTCAACGACTCCAAGAAGATGGAAAAATATGTTCTGGAGAAAATCCCCGTGGCCTATAATATCGGACACCTGGTGACCGCCGAAGGAGATTCCCGTTCTCCTGATGGCAATTACCTCGTGGCGCTAAATAAGCTCTCCAAGGGCCGTCACCTCTCGGTGGGACCGTCAATACCCGAATCAGCCCAGCTGATCGATATTTCCGGCGACAAGATGAAGCTTTTGTATGACGCTTTCACCGAACCGGAACCTCATTACGCTGTCATCATAAAGGCCGATAAGATCAAGCCCTTCGAGGTATACAAGCAGGGCGAATGGGCCGACAAAAACGCTGTCTGGACTCCCGAAGAAACATCGATCGAACGCAAGGGCGGCAACAAGGTCGATGTGAAAATGACCGCCGTTCGAAGCTTCTTCTCGCCTGATGTTATCAGAGTTAACGAAGGCGACGTGGTAACTATTCATCTGACCAATATAGAGCAGACCCGTGACGAGCTTCACGGACTGGCCATCGATAATTACAATATCAATATCGTGGCGGATCCGGGAGAAACCAAGAGCATTACCTTCAAGGCCGACAAACCGGGAGTTTACGCTTATTACTGCACTAACTTCTGTTCAGCGCTGCATCAGGAAATGCAGGGATACCTGCTGGTCAAACCCAAAAAGGGTTAAACAAGATCAAGACCGGGGGATGATATTTGATCGTCCCCCGGAGGATTGAGGCGAGGATGCGGTCGATATTTTTCTGGATAACCGAAAAACTGGAAAAACAGCTGAATTTAAAGTCGAGGTTGATGCTGCTATTAGCCGCGATTTGCCTGGTGCCGTCATTTTTCACCCCTCTCTGGAGCCTGGAATTCTGGTCATATCAGTATCCCGAAGGCCTGAATCTTTATATCTACAGCCATAAGCTTGTCGGCGGGAATGACGGCAATGATCTAAAAGAAATAAATATCCTCAATCATTATATCGGTATGGCCGCCTTGGAGGAGGAGGATTTTCTCGAGTTGAAATGGATACCGCTGGCTATGGGGATCTTCATTACTTTGACATTGAGAGCTATGATTATGGGGCGAATAAAGGCGGCAATCGATGTTTTGATGATGTTTTCCTACTTCGGGGCTTTCAGCCTTTGGTCGTTCTGGTACAAACTGCATTACTACGGTCATAATCTGGATCCGAGGGCCTCCGTGAAGGTCGATCCGTTTATGCCTCCAGTATTCGGTTTCGAACAGGTGGGCCAGTTTAAAGTCTGGAGTTATCCCGGAATAGCCTCGTATTTCCTCGCGCTGTTTTCCCTGTTGCTGGTTTTAGCGATAATCTTTTCGCTGGATTTGAAACGAAAAAAAAGCCAATCTTAACCCTGTTGGGAGAATCAAATATGAGTTTGACCAAAAATATCATTCCGGCCCTGGGCGCGATAATTCTGCTAGCCGGATGCTCAGGAGACACTTCCACGCCCGAAACAAAACAGGAAACTGCCTCTGCGTCGACGGCCAAAGTCAGTTTTAAGGCGCCCGACGCGATTGCCGTTCCGGAGCGCGTAACACCCAAAAATGAGAACGACTGGGAGGCCAGAGTTAATAATAAAAACGCCGAAGTTATCGAGGTGCTGAATATCCTCAATCCCGTAGCCGCTTACCTGACTGCCGCTTTCGAACAGTACGGCGATAAGCTGACCGAACGGACTCACGAGGAATGGGACGACACGGTCGCTCAGCTGACCAAAGCTACGACAATGTACGGCGAATGCAATAAACAGATGGAACAAAAAAAATACGATAAGAAACTATTCTTGAAACTCGAAGAATCATGGCAGACACTGGTGAAAGTCGGCGTCGCCGGCGTTCGAACCAAAACCATGGTTGACGATGAATTGTCGAAACTGGGATGATACCGGATTGCCGGTTTCACCGGGGGGACTTAAAATAATTGTCTCGGCTCCTGATTCTGATATTAGTAACCTGCCATACCGTCGCCCTGGCCAACAAGGCGACGGTCAGCAGTACGGACGATCTGCGCGCCATGCTCGCGAATCCGTCTCCCGGTGATACTATATTTCTAAACAACGGCATTTATATCGGGCCTTTCGAAATACCCGGACATATAATCATAATCGGCCATCGCGGGGCCGTACTCGACGGGAATCACGATGGCGATGCCTTGCTAATCTCCGGCGATTCAGTTGAAATTCATGGTGTTACTATCAGAAATTCAGGAGACAGACTCCTGAAAGATATGGCCGGAATAAAAATCACCGGCAACGATGCTGTTATCGACAGCTGCCTAGTCAAAGACAGTCTGCACGGAATATATGTTAAAGGCGGCAATCGAATCAGAATAAGAGGTAATATTATCGAGGGGCGCCGGGACAAGCAGGAATCCGATCGGGGCAACGGTATTCATCTTTGGAATACCAAATTGAATATCATCGAAAACAACGATATCGGCTTCGCCAGGGACGGTATCTATTTTTCATTCGCCAATGAAACAACAGTAACAGGCAACCATATCCATGATCTCCGCTACGGGCTTCATTATATGTATTCCGACGATAACCTTTTCGAGGATAATCTTTTCGATCACAACGTGGCGGGAAGCGCGCTGATGTATTCCGAGAATATCATATTTCGAAGAAACATATTCGCCCACTGCCGGGGTTTCAGGGCCTATGGAATACTTCTTCAATCGGTGAACAATTGCCAGGCGGCCGATAACCTGATACTGGATAATTCCAAGGCCATATTCGTAGATGACTCGAACAACAATCTGTTTAAATCCAACGATATCGTACAAAACGATCTGGCCGCCCAGATCAACGCTTCCTGCGAGGGAAACAGCTTTATAGGCAACAACTTCATATCGAATCTTTCGGCCGTCATTATGGACGCGTCGATAATCACAGACACCCATTTCGAAAACAACGGAAGAGGAAATTACTGGTCCGATTATGCCGGGTACGATCTCGATTCCGACGGCGTTGGCGACGTACCTCATAGTCTGCAAAACGTGTTCGAATATCTGGAGAGCGATGATCCGGCGGTCAGATTCTATCTTTACAGCCCGGCGTCTCAACTTCTGACAGCCGCTGAAAAGAGACTCCCTATTTTGAGAAGAACCCGAACAGAGGATCGCTATCCCCTATTCAAACCGATAGAGAACAGCCGAATCCCCTGGCCGAAAATGACTGCGCTGGCCGGGGAATCTTCGTATATTCACGCTATGCTCTGGACCTTTCTGATTATTCTGCCAGTCGGTCTTATGCTGGGGTTGCGTCGATGATAAAACTCTCGGGATTCTCAAAAAAATACGGCGATTTCCAAGCAGTATTTCCTATCGATCTGCATATACCGCGCGGCGAAACATTCGCTCTGTTAGGTCCCAACGGCAGCGGTAAATCCACAATTATCAAATCGCTGGTGGGGCTGGCCAGACCGACTACCGGGAATATCCTGGTCGACGGCGGCGACCTGTGGAGCAATCCGGAAGAAGTTAAGGCCAAAATCTCATACCTTCCACAGCGTCTGACCATTCCAGACAATCTGACGGTCGAGGAAGTATTGAATTTCTTTCTAAGAATGAAAGGAGAATCCCGGAATCGTCTCGATGAAATACTCGATGTTATAGCCATAAAAGCGGATATGAAACAACAGGTCGGCAAACTATCCGGAGGCATGCTGCAGAGGCTGGGGCTGGTCATTTCGTTTATCGGCGATACCCAGGTGATTGTTATGGACGAGCCGACGTTGAACCTGGATCTGGCCGGCATGAGACACTTCAGAGCGTATCTGAAGCTTTTGAAAAGCCGGGGCAAAACCATTCTGTTCTCATCGCATACTCTTCTCGACGCCGAGGGCTTATCGGACCGAGTCGGTGTCCTGGTTAACGGTCGGCTGGCGCTTGATCAATCGGTATCGGAATTTAAGGAAAGAGTCAAGAATCAGAGCCGTATGGTTTTGATTCTGGCCGATAAAAAACCCGACCTGGTGGAGATAGCGTTGAAAAACGGCGCCTCGCGGGCGGAGTTCGAAAATGGTTTCTTCCGATATCATGCCGATCAATCGCGGCAGATCAGGGTATTGGAGGCCATTCAGGAGAGCGGCGCGGAAATACTGAGTATCGCCACAGAGAAACCGGGACTGGATCAACTGGTGGAGGACCATTATGAATAGGGCAATCGCTGTAATCGCGCTCGGGCTGGCTATAGTCTCATGCCAGATGAAGGTAAAACCCGCTATCGAAATCGGGATTGACGAATGTGAAAACTGCTCCATGATTATCCAGGATATCGACCAGGGCGCGGTGGCCATTGATCAGAACGAAGAGCTTCATACCTTCTGCAATCCGGTATGTCTGATATCGGAATGGAATAAACTCAAGAAAACACCGGAAGCCGGTGTATGGTCAAGTTACCTGTTCAACCATGGAGACAATATAGCCATGGAAGCGGATAAAGCGTTTATCGTCCAGGGTGATTTTAGAACGGCCATGGGATACGGACTCCTGGCCTTCGCTTCTGAAAAATCGGCCGGAGAGTTCGCGCGCGAATATTATGGGCAGGTTATCAGCTGGAATGAGCTTCGTTCGCGTTATGAAACTCCCGACAGGACTTTCGAGATCATGACCCGGCCGGCCGAACCGGGAATTTTCGAGGCTATGCGGGGAGAAATAATAGCCGTGATTATGAATAATAATACTGATTCAGATATTAATATTACTCTATCCGCGCATGATTTTAGTATGAATATCCCGGCCAGAGGCAGAGGTTCAAGATCCCTGGTAACCGACAAGCCCGGCGAAGGATTCACGTTTACCGACGATGCAGGCAACCTCCTGGCCATGTTGAGAGTCGGAGGCGAGCATACCGCCGAAGAAACACTGTATAAATAGCTCCGGGGCATGAGGGAATAATGACGAAAATTCTGGAGATCGCCAGACAGGATCTTAAGCTCAACCTGCGGAACCGATGGATACTGGGGGTTTCGGTATTGTTCGGTATACTGACTCTGTCAATCGCTTATTCAGGAATGGTTACGGCCGGTTACGTGGGGTTCCAGGATTTCCGACGCACAGGGGCGTCAATTGTCAGCCTGGTTCTTTACCTCGTACCGATACTGGCTCTGATGATGGGCACGCATACTTTTGTCTCGTCAAGAGAGTATCTCGATCTTATAGTCACCCAGCCAGTCGCCCGTTGGAAGATCATAGCCGGGAAATACCTGGGAGCATTAACTTCGCTTATGATCTCCACCGGAATCGGATTCGGCCTGGCAGGGATCATCATCGCGCTTCAAATCGGGGCCGAAGGATCGTCGCGGTTCATCCTCGTGGTTTTGCTGGCTTTTCTCTTGGGCGCGGTTTTCCTGAGCCTGTCTTTTCTGCTCTCGATCATTCTGCACCGTCGACAGGCATCGGTGGGACTTTCCATACTGGTCTGGTTTTTCTTCGTTATCTTCTATGATCTGCTTGTTCTGGCGGGCACCGCCTTATTATCATATCAAACTCTCAAAATCGGGCTTATGGCCGGATTATTATTGAATCCAGTTGATATGGTCAGGGTTACCGGGTTAATTGTAGTCGGCGGCGAATCGATTTTCGGGGCAGCCGGGGCCCTGGCTGTCAAGCTTTTGGGAAGCATGGGTACTCTGGTAGCCATGTCCATCGGCATAATTTTAATCTGGATCATACTCCCCCTGTTCTTGAGCATCAAAATCTTTGAAAAGCAGAATCTGTAGTCCATTATCGAGCAAGGCAGAATGCTATAGATGTCATAGATCTAATCGCCAGCTTGGATCATTTGGATTCAATTGGAGACAATTTGCGTTAAGGATTTCTCGGATAGACATAATTGCTTGCAAACAAATAAGTTACGCTTACCCGCCGGCGCCAGTTTTTCAGCTCGTTCTTGATTAGAATAATTCGTCAACAGTAGAAATCCGACTTGAATAGCAGAAACTCTGAAGGCTATTATCTTTTTAAGATTTTAGAATACCATTTCTCCTTCGCCGGCAACCATTAAACAAAGTGAGATTGCTGATATTCAACACCTATTATTATTGGTAAATTTTCGAGAAAATCATTGTACATCAAACACAAAACCGCTGAAATTTCTGGAAGATCGGTCGATACTAATAAGGCAGGGAGATTTGGCAAGACTGACAATAATAAAAGCAGGATCTGATGAAAATTCTGATAGTGGAACATGATTCATCTGCCATGGTATCCATAAACACCGTATTACAGAATTCAGGTCATCAAACTACGTTGGCATCCAATGCCAATGATGCCCTGCGGAGTTTGCAGGCAAATACCGACATAAAACTTATTATTTGCGACGTCACATTGCCGGGGATGGATGGATTTGATCTGCTCAAGAGCATCAAAGCCAACCCCGTTTATGGTTATATTCCGGTAATAATGTGCTCGTCGTCTACAGACCAGGAATCGGTATTGAAGAGTTTCGAATTGGGTGCCAAGGACTATATTGCCAAACCGATAAACGAACAGGTCATAACCGCCAAGATAGCGAAACTCGCGGCCAGAGAGGAAACCACGAAAATCCTGGTTGTGGATGACGAGGAGTTCATTTTGGATATTTTGGTCAGGGTTCTGGAGCGTGAGGGGTATCAGGTTATCAGCACTCAATCTCCATTGAAAGCCCTTTCGCTTCTGGAGTCGTTTAATGTCGGAGTCGTGATTTCAGATATATCGATGCCCGAAATCGATGGGATCGAGTTATTAAAGAGAATCAAGGCTAGATACCCGAATATGCCTGTAATGCTGATTTCGGGGCATACTGCCAAGTACAGCAAAAGCGCTATGATCGCCGCCGGGGCCGCCGGATTCATTACCAAACCGTTCAGAAATACTGAAATAATCGACGAAATCGCCAGTTTTAATATCGAAAAAATAGTCAGGCATCGTACCGCGCCGGCCGGCCGATAGAAACCAAATCCCTGGAAAATCGCTATATTCCAATCCTGTTTAGACCGTCTTTTCCTAAGAATCGGATTTTTATGCTTGCCAATCCGCTCTGGCGATTTATATTCTTATGTTCTGTATGTTTTCGCTTAATTGAAGGATTGACGTTTGGAAACGGAGAGTTAAAATCATGATGCAGTCGATGCGGAATTCCGCAAAAATAATATTCTTCGTGGTTCTGGTGGCATTTGCCGGCTTTATGATCTTACAGGGCTTGGTCTCAATATTCAGCGATCCATCCAGAGGCGGAAAGGCCGCGCCACAGGGCATTATAGGCGAAGTCGATGGCAGAGAGATCTCCGTGGCCGCTTTCGAGGGAACATACAGACCTAAGGTCCAGGCCCTCTATAAGGAAAACGAGAATGAACCATCCGACGAGGAATTGGATAGGATCAGAAATGAAGTCTGGAATAATCTGACTACCATCGCCAGCCTGGAAAACGAAGCCGAACGCCACGGGATCAAGATCACGGATTCGGAAGTAGCCGAATATATGCGTCAGGCGCCTCCCCAGGATATTTTGACATCCCCCGATTTCATGACCAATGATCAGTTCGATATTTTTAAATATCAGGCCTGGCTTCAGCAGATGGCCTCGGCCAATAATCCGCAGGCGGCCGGTTTTCTTCTCAATTTTGAAAGCCAGATCAGACAACAGCTGATGTTTTCGAGATTGCAGGATTTGGTGCTTTCCATGACCCATATTACACCGGAGGACGCCAGAGCCCAGTTCATCGAAAAGAATGAAAAGGTAAAAGTACGGTACCTGTTTGTTCCCAGGGACGATTTCAAAGACATGAACCTGGAGCCGTCGGATCAAGAAGCCATGGCCAGATATGAATCCGAAAAAGAGCAATATAAACGTCCCGAACAAGCGATCTTAAGCTATATCAAGCTAAACAAGGCTCCCAGCGACGAGGATTTTAATGAAGTCAAGACAGCCATAGATTCTCTATATAAGGAATTGAAAAAAGGCGCTGATTTCGCCGAGATGGCCAAAGCTGTTTCGCAGGATGGATCAGCGGCCAAGGGCGGTGACCTGGATTGGTTTACCGAGGATAGAATGGTCAAGCCGTTTTCCGACGCCACCAAGGCATTGAAAAAAATCGGCGATATTTCCGAGCCGGTCAAAACTCAATTCGGATGGCATGTAATTAAGCTGACCGGCAGAAGAAACGCTCAAGGAGACGGGTTGTCTTTCTCACCAAAGGAAGGCGAAAATATCGAATACAGGGCCAGTCATATTCTTCTGAAAGTGGAAGCGTCGCCCCGGACAATAAGCGAACTCGAAGATAAAATGAATCTGTTCGCCCTGCAGGCCGAAAAGCTCGGATTCAGAGCGGCGGCCGATGAATTCGGCCTGACTGTCTCCGACACCAAACCGTTCGGCCGCGGCGCGCCTATCCCGGGCGTAGGTAAAAACGATCAGGCCAATGAATTCGCTTTCACCGCCAAACCGGGCGAATTCACTGAAGTCGAGGCCACTCGTAACGCTTTGTCTATCTATGTACTGGATAAACGTCTTCCCGCCGGATACACGCCGTTCGAGGAAGTAAAGGACAGAATTTACGAATCTATTCGTAGAGAAATGCAAGCCGAAGAAGCCTATAAATTGGCCTTGAAATATGTCGAGGAGATTCGAAAAGGCAAGTCCCTTGATAATATAGCCAAAACCGCCGGTAAAACTATCCAGGAACCGGACTTCTTCGCCAGACACGAGTTTGTGCCTCGTGTGGGATCGGACCCTGAATTCATTGGCGCGGCTTTCAGGCTGTCATCCGAAAACCCTGTTTCCAGTCCCGTGAAATCGATAAATGGAGCTTATATTCTGCAATTCGCCGGATTTCAATCGGCTGACATTCCCAAATTCGATGCCGCCTCCGATTCACTGACAAATGATATGATTAGCCAGAAACGTCGGGATGTCTGGAATAAATGGGTCAGCGGAGCGAGAAACAAAGCCGAGATAAAGGACTATCGGTCGTTTTATTATGGCGGGTAAACGCTTTGTTTATTTCGCGATAGCCGGATTAATAATCATCATCTCAGGGATCGCGGCGATTAGTTTCGTCCGGTCCCGAACTTCAAAGTTTCCGTCGCCGAACGACGAAAAATTCATTGCCGCTTATATCGATCTGGCTTTAACAAAAGAGATGGTCGGTCATTACCCGGATTCGCTGACGGCCGCGTTCGATCGAATCTACCGGGAAAACGGAGTTGATTCGACCTGGATAAGAGAATATGTCAAGGACCTTTCAAAGGCCGGAGAAAAGAACAAAATAATCTGGGGAATAATAGTCGAAAAACTGGACTCTCTGAAAAGCAATCCCGCTCCCGATACCATTTATAATTACTGATTTTCGTCGGCAGTAAAAGCCGATTCTATATGGGTTACTCTGGGCTTCCCGGTTTTATTCCATAAAACGGTTATCACGTCGAACCTGATTTCGTCCGGAAGCTCATCGAGGTTCGAAAGATACTCGGAAGCGGCCTGGGCGATTCTCTTTTGTTTCGTAGGAGTAACTCTGAATTCGGGAGGACCTAAAAATGTTCCGGTGGACGACTTGACTTCCACGAAAACAAGCAGATCGTTCTTCCTGACAACCAGATCCAGTTCGAATCGGCTTTCCCGCCATTTCAGAGCCACTATTTCATATCCTAGCCCCTCGAGATATGCGGCGGCCAACTTTTCCCCTTGATCGCCGAGTTTTTTTTTATTGATCTTATTTCTCCTTGAGAATTATCGCGGCCATAAAAACTACTCCAGTGGCCAAAACCAATCTGACCGGTAAAACAACCGCGCCATTCGCCCCCAGCGACATGAAAATCAGGGTGTCCTCAAAAACCGCGTGGCAGAGCCCGAGGTAAAGAGCCACCAGAAACTTCTGATTGCCTTTTATCCGGCCGGAAGCGGATTCCCCGATGAGCACCCCGCCGCCGTATGAAATTCCGAATATTATCCCGGCCAACAGCGGATAGATAGAATCCTGTTTGAATCCTATCGCTCCGGCGGGACGTCGAAACGGTATGATCAGTTTATCAATAATCTTATATTCTCTGAAGATCTCCAGGAGAACCATGAGCGGAACAACTATCAGAAACACTTTTAGAAGGAGTGAAAAAAGCCCTGCCGATGTCTCCCAAACAAATCCCATATTCTAAACCGGCATAAAATAATGAACTGCCATCCCGGTACTCAGACCGAAAACAACTCTCATCGGGGTAACCAGCCAGGGCCGGGCCTTCATTTTTCCAACTATGGCCGTTTCCATTATTTGAGAATGCGAGATTCCGAGAATAACCGCTATGATGGTCAATTGTCTGCCAGTCATATCCAATCCGGCGATAATAGCCGCGGCGGCATAGAGATTGACAAATGTACCGGTCACCAGGGCGATAGCCGCCTCTCCCGGCAATCCCAGATACTTCATGAACGGCTGAAAGAGCCCGCTGATATAGTCAAGAGCGGGAGTCAGCTTGAGAAGAGCTGTAACGATGTATACCGGGATCATTATGGAGGCTAACTGCGAGAAGACATGAACTCCCCGCTGAAAGCCGAGCCGGGCCGAACCCGCCAGCCTGTTATTGAAAATAAGCTGCCTCAATGGAGATCGACGTTCTAACCGGCTGAATCGGAGGTGAAACGATCAAAATCATCCCAGAAACCGGGGTAGCTGGAATTCACGCACTCGGCATCCTTGATGACAGTCGTACCGTTGGCGACAAGGCCGGCAACTGCGAATGACATGGCTATCCGGTGGTCTCCGAAACTCTCGATCTCGGCGCCTTCGAGTCCGCCTCCTCCGCTAATAGCCATACCGTCGTCGAGTTCCCCGACTTTGATTCCCATTTTTCTAAGATTGGCGGCAATAGATTTAATTCGATCTACTTTCTGATTACGCAGTTCATAAGCGTCGCGTATAACCGATGTCCCCTGGGCGGCCGCCGCCACGATAGACATTATCGGCAATTCGTCGATTATGCTGGGAATCAATTCTCCGACCATGCGACGCCCTTTGAT